>NZ_JBARYI010000021.1:0-59210 GCF_049647785.1 Gordonia sp. (in: high G+C Gram-positive bacteria) | reverse complement strand
ATGTCCGACATAGTGCGGGAATCGACGCATCATGCGAGAACGGGCCGGGGGCCGTGCGCAGCGAACAATTGTCAATAATTGTTGACAGAGGTTGAGCGTCAACATATATTGACATCATGCACAGTGATGAACGACCGAACGGCGACGATTCCATGATGCGGGCAGCGATTAGCGATGACCCCGCAGCGGGACTGGCCGTGGTTCGGGCTCTGCGAACTCTCGCCGACCGGCTCGAGGACATTCATGTGACTTCGGCAAGGTCGCAGGACTGGAGCTGGCAGGCGATTGCCGATGTTCTGCAGATCAGCCGTCAAGCGGTGCATCAAAAGCATTCAAATCGTGAAGCCGCGCAAGCGGTAGGAAAGGACGGCAACAATGTTTGACCGTTTCAACTCAGACGCACGCGCCCTGATGATGTTCGCGGGGCAAGAAGCACAAGAACTCGGCAGCCGCGAGATCGGCACCGACCACCTCCTCCTTGGCATGTTGGGCAACGCTCGCAGTCCGCTGTTCGCGGTGCTGGCCGACGAGGGGCTCACCTTGGCGGCAGCCCGAGAGGCCGTGCGCGAACGGCGCTCGGAAAGCGATCCGAAAGATCGCGCCGACCGCTACGAAGAAGACCGAGAAGCCCTGCTCACCATCGGCATTGACCTCGACAAACTGCGCGAAGCAGTCGGTGACCGCTTCGGTGAGGACCTCTCCGAAGGCTGGGGTGATCGCCCCCGTCGTGGACGGCCAGGTGGTCGCGGATGCGGCGAAGGCCCGGGGTTTGGTCCGGGCGGCGGCCGCGGCCGTCGTGGGCCTCGCGGTCGGGGCCGTGGCAGTCGGCTGTCCGGGCCGGCACGCGAAGCCATCCGGGACGCGTTCCACTCCGCCCGCGAGCATCACGACCAGGACATCAGCGTCTCGCGCTTACTCCTGGCCATCCTCGACGGTGGTGACCCGGCCGGAGTAGCTGTCGTCGAATCGGCGACGACCGTCGACAGCCTCCGCGCTGCCGTCCTCGCCACCATGCCGGACGCGCCCGCGCACTAATACGACAATCAAAACGGGAGGGCGACGACGCAATCATGCGTTGTCGCCCTCCTTGTTTAGGATCCCGCAACGTCGACGCGCAGCGGATCTGTGCCGCTACCCGAACGACAGTCCCAGCGCGGTGGCGACCGACCAGGCCAGCATGGCCATGCCGGTGAGGGCCAGGACGGGGATGAGGTTGCGGCCCTGGGCGCCGCCAAGGACCAACTTGATCGGCTTAATGAGTGGGACAATCACGATCAGACCGGCCGCAGCGGCTGGAACGGCAACGGCGAGGCCGATACTCACGACCACCGGCACCAGGCATAACACCAGGAACAGGGTGCGCGTGCGGGCGTCACCGAGACGGACGGCGAGGGTGACCTTGCCGGACTCGGTGTCGGTCGGGATGTCACGCAGGTTGTTCGCGACGAGGACCGCGCTCGACAACGAGCCCACCGCGATGGCGCATCCGATACCGATCCAGTCAATGGTGCCGACGGTGACGAATTGAGTGCCGAGGACGGCGACCAGACCGAAGAACACGAACACGGCAATCTCGCCAAAGCCTAAGTATCCGTAGGGACGTTTGCCGCCGGTGTAGAACCATGCGCCAGCGATACAGACCGCACCAATCAGCACCAGCCACCACGCTGTCGCGATGGCCAACACCAACCCGGCGACGGCACCGACGCCCAGGCAGGTGAACGCCGCGGCCTTTACCGACCCGGGGGAAGCGACCCCGGATCCGACGAGTCGCAGCGGGCCGACTCGATCGTCATCCGTGCCGCGGATGCCGTCGGAGTAGTCGTTTGCGTAATTCACGCCAACGATGAGTGCCAGTGCGACGACGAGCGCGAGTGCGGCTTTCCACCAGACGACGTCGTTGTGCCCGTCGATGCTGCTCAGGTGCACGGCGGCACCCGTGCCCGCGATCACCGGAGCGATTGCGTTGGGGAGGGTGCGCGGTCGAGCGCCTTCGATCCATTGAGTCACGGTTGCCACGGGATCAGTCTCTCATCCCGGAGTTGGCCCACTGGGAACGACTCCGTAGGTGTCACGAGAACAGGTGACAGCCGTTCATACGTCACTGTAGGAAGGACTGTTTTTGGGAGATTGCGGCATGTTTTTATTGTTGCGGCGCGACGATGCGGAGGACACGTCTCGCCATTAAGTGACATTCAGTGGGGGACGTGCCTTGAAACGCGGAAGAATTGCGACGTCGGTAGCAGCATGCGGAATTTGTGCGGGACTTGTGGTTCCGGGGGCGCTGGCGACAGCGAACCCGCTACCCGCCGGCTTCGATCAATCGGTCGGGACGCTCGGCGAGCAACTCACTGCCGATCATGACCAACTCGGGGATTGGGTTCCCAACGCCGACAATGCCTTTGTCGTGGTGGTACCCGGCACCGATGATGATCGGTCGCCGCGCATTGACGACTTGGTCGGGGAGCGCGAATCGCTGATCGTCAACTACCCTGAATCGTTCTTCCCGGTGATCGCCGGTAAGTCTGGCAAACTGCCGTTCTTTGCGCCGACCTACGATAAGTCACGTTCGGTCGCCACGAACAACACCCTCGCGGTGATGGAGGCGTTGAAGGACGCCGACGACGTGATTGTCTACACCGGCTATTCGCAGGGTTCGGACGCCTTGGGTAACGCTGTTGAGCAGGCACCGCCCGGTACGTTGGGGCCCAACTCGACCATCGTGCTAGTCTCCGATCCACGCAGCCCATGGGGGATAAAGTCGTTCGGCAAGAAGGTGCCGTTCGCGGACCAGGTGCTTAAGGTCATCGGCATCGATAACGACGGTGCTCGCGACCCCGCAAAGGCGGGCGACGCCAAGGTAGTCCACGTGATTGTGCAGGGCGATCCCGTCGCCAATACCCAGTGGATTTGGTACCGGCCTGTGTCGTCGTTGGCTGTGAATGGGCTGGGGTTCCTGACGATCCATTCCGGGACCGGCCCGTACACGTACGCGCACACCGAGAATCTCAATCACGTCAAGACTCTGCAGAGCGACGACGGCAACAGCACCTACGAGATCTACGACACCTACCACCCGATCGCGCTGTTCAACGCGATGATCTACGACGCGCTGGGCTTGCCGGTGTCACAAACGCAGTTGGAGCGTTGGGATGCGAGTGCCGAACTGTTCTATCCAACCCAGGAGGTTTCGGTATCGAACGCCGACCCGAAGGTGAAGGTTCACGAGGTGCCGTTGTCCTCGGGATCGCCGGTATCCGCGCCAACTGTTCCCGAGGCTGGCGATCCGGCGACCGACGCCTCTGACGGTGAGTCGACATTGCGCTCGGCGTCGGAGCCGAAGCACCAATTGGTCGACGAACAGGGCGACCCGGTTACCAACGACTATGGGCCCGGATTTACCGCCCCGAGTCATGCGGCACCCGATGCTCCGGTCACTGAAGACTTGAGC
The DNA here is from genome assembly GCF_049647785.1 of Gordonia sp. (in: high G+C Gram-positive bacteria). Lineage (GTDB taxonomy): Bacteria > Actinomycetota > Actinomycetes > Mycobacteriales > Mycobacteriaceae > Gordonia. Next base: position 55,759 of record NZ_JBARYI010000021.1, on the reverse strand, counting down.
CAGCAGGGCCCAGTTTCGGATTCCTCGGACGCTCAAGCGCCAGTTGAACCGGTCGGTGATATCGCGGGTGTCGATGCTGCCGGCGACACATCCAGCGACGAATCCCTCACGCCCGCTGCCTAACTGCAGGGTTGAGCGCTGCCTTTGCTTGCGTTGCGGGCACGGCTGCCAATTATGCGCTTCTGAATAATCGACATTTACGGCAAACGAGGCATGCTTTTGCCGCCGAGGCGGGACGATGTGTGGACATCGTCTCGTCGGGGGACGACTTCAGTCGTGGAGATTACTGTGAAGCGCAATAAAGTAGCGTCGGCAATTGCTGCATTCGGAATCAGTTTGGGGCTGGTGGTGCCAGGCGCGCTGGTGTCGGCGAGTCCGATGCCTGCCGGTTTCGAGGACACGATCGCGTTTCCGGGGGACACCCTGCACGCCGATCACAATCAACTCGGAATGTGGGTTCCCAACTCGGACGATGCCTTCGTCGTGGTGGTTCCAGGCACCACCGACAATCGCTCCCCGCGCATCAACGACCTCATCGGCGACCGCGAATCGCTGATCATCCGCTACCCGGAATCATTCTGGCCAGCGATCTCAGGTAAGTCTGGTGCGTGGCTACCGCTGTGGGCACCCACGTACGACGAATCGAAGTCGGTGGCAGTGGCACACACCGTGGAAGTGATGAAAACGCTCAAAGATTCGGGCGAGGTCATCGTCTACACCGGCTACTCGCAAGGCGCCGACGCGTTGGGTAATGCCGCAGAGGAAGCCGGTTCGCTGGGCCCTAACACCACGGTCCTGATCATCTCCGATCCGCGTAGCCCCTGGGGAGTAAAGGGGGCGCTCAAGAATGTGCCCTTCTCCGGTCTGCTGTTGGGCCTGCTCGGCGTCCAGAACGACGGTGCTCGCGACCCGGGCAAGACCGGCGACACCACCGTGATTCACGTCATCGTGCAGGGCGACACTATCGCTCACGCCCAATGGACCTGGTACCGGCCGGTGACGTCGCTGGTCGTGAATCTGCTCGGCTACTCGGTGATCCATACGGGTACCGGCCCATACACGTACGCGCACATCGAGAACCTCAAGCACATCAAAACCTTCAAGAGTTACGAGGGCAACAGCACCTACGAGATTTACGACACCTTCCACCCGATCGCGCTGTTCCGGGAGATGGTTTACGGCTGGCTGGGTATCCCGGTGTCGCTGGCGCGACTTGAGCGTTGGGATGCCTTGGCGGAATGGTTCTTCCCAACCCAGGAGATTACGGCGGTGAATACCGATGCGACGGTGAAACTTCACGAGGTGCCGCTGACCCCTGACCCGACGGTGCCGGTTGCCGACCCGACGGCCGTCGACCCGGCGCTGCCGGGGGTGGTGAATCCGCAGCCAGCGGTGGCACCGATCGTGCTGCCCAACAGCGAAGATGGACCGGACCTGGCAGAGCCGAGTGCGCCCGCGGTGCCCGACACGGTCGCGCCCAGTGAGGCGCCCGAGTTGCCGACTGTTGAGGGGGTGCCAGCCCCGGCCATCGGTGATGATGCGGCGGAGACACCGGCCATTGCGGATGTCGGCGCTAACGTTCCGTCCGACAGTGACGCGCTCCTTCCCGCCGCATAAGTCGGTGCGTTACGAGAACTGCTCGACGAGTGCCCGGCGATCGACCTTGCCGGGCCCGCGCAGTGGGAGTGCATCGACGTAGAAGATTTTGCGCGGTACCGCGTAGCGGTCGAGCCGTTTCGTCACCAGTTCACGAACCGCGGCCACGTCCAGGTCTGAACCTGGTGTCAGCACGACTGCGGCGACGATCTTCTCGCCGAGTCGATCATCTGGCAGTCCAAACACGGCGCACTCGGCGATTTCGCCGAACGCTTGCAGCACCGATTCAACGATCTGTGGGATTACGGTGAGACCGCCCGTGGAAATCGCTTCATCGGCCCGGCCGACGATTTCGAGAAGATCGCCGCTGTCGGCGCTGGTAAATCGGCCAAGGTCATCGGTCTGGAACCAGCCGGGTTCGGCGAATGCCGGATGGTTGGGGAGGTTGCGGTAGCCGAGGGCCAGGGTCGGCCCGCCAAGAGCGACCCGGCCGATGCCGGCGTCGTCGGGGTCGCTGACTTTGATCTGGACGCCGCGGAGGGGGGAGCCGTCGTAGACGCAGCCGCCAGCGGTCTCGCTCATGCCGTAGGTGCGGACGATCGGTAGGCGCGCGTCGAATGCGGCGGCTAGCAGGTCGGGGCCGGTGGCGGCACCGCCGACGAGGATGCCATCAACATCTCGAAGTGCCTCGACGGCCGGTTGGTAGCTGAGCGCTTTCCACAGTTGTCCCGGGACCAGCGAGGTGTAGCGACGTTCGCCGCGCATGGACCGAAGTTCCTCAGCGAAGGTGACCGGGTTAAATCCCTCGGTGAGGTCTAAGACGACCGGGTCGTGGCCCGCGGCCAACGACCGGAGCATCACCTGCATCCCCGCAATGTGGTGCGGGGGGAGGGCCAGCAGCCAACTGCCGGGGCCGCCGAGCTGTTCGGCGGTGGCGTCGGCGGAGGCCCGCAATGAGCCCGCCGTGTGCATCGCGCCCTTGGGAGTACCCGTGGTGCCCGATGTCGATACGACGAGGACTGCGTCGTCCCGGATGGGTTCGTCGACAGCCAATGCCTGTGACAGTCGTTGCACTTCGGCAGGCGAATCAGCGGGGAGTGGCAAGTAGGCGGCCTCGCCGTTGAGCAGAGCCAACAGATCCCGCCGGGCATCGAGCACGGCGGGATTTGCGGGCAAAACTAGCGGCCGAAGGACGCGCGCAGACATACCGGGATCAGCGGCGTTATTCGGCGACGATGACGTGGTCGGTCAGCGGCCAACCGGCGGCGGCCAGTCGAGCGGCCACCTGGCGGGTCTCATCTTCGGACGGTGCAGTTTCGGTGACCGCATGGATAGCGTCGCGGATTCGTTCCGGGGAGGCCGGAGTGTCGGCACCGTGCTCGAGGGCGAGCGTCAGCACAATGTCGGTGATTTCAGTTTCAGACAGGACCGGAGTCAGCAGAGCCAGGAGCGGTGGGTAATCCGATGCCGGGACACCCTCGGGGTATCCCGCGCGAACCCACTTGATGACGTTGTCGAACAGCGATGGTGCCATGGTGTTAACCAGTGCCTTTCAGACCGTTGGCAAGCTTTTGAGGGGCCGTCACTTCTTGTAGGCGAAGTCGGGGAAAATCTTCAGGTCAAAGTAGTAGTAGAGCGTTTGCCGCGTGATCCACAGGATGGCGATCGCGATCACGAGCCCAGCGATGGCGAAGAGCACGTAGCCGAGAATGCGGGGACCCGCGCTCGGCTCCTTACCGGTGTCTCCGTGGCCGATGGCTTCTAGTCGCATGCCAACCGCGAACAGTGCGGGCAGGCCGGCACCGAACAGGAGTCCGATGGCTAGGACCCGGGTGATGGAAGTGACGATGTCCATGAGGAAGTAGTGCCTTTCTCTGGTTCGACGATTAGGCCTGGCCTGCGGGGTCACCCGCGGCTGGCACTGGCGAGTTGGTGGAGTCGTCCCATTCGGCGTTGACATTGTCGGCGTCGACCTTCTGGCGCTGGGCGCGGAAGTAGATGTACGCGGACATGGAGACGAGGACCAGGAAGATCACGATGGCGCCCGTAGCGCCGCCGACAGCGTTGGCGAGCCAGAAGCAGAGTGCGCCGACAAGGGCGGCGGCGGGGAGTGTCGTCAACCAGGCAACGGCCATCCGGCCTGCCACGCCCCAGCGGACTTCGGCGCCCTTCTTTCCTAGGCCCGAACCAAGGATCGAGCCGGTGGCGACGTGCGTGGTCGACAGTGCCATGCCCGACACCGACGAAGTCAGGATGATGGCCGCGGATGAAGCTTCGGCAGCCATCCCCTGCGGGGCCTTAATTTCGACGAGGCCCTTGCCGAGGGTGCGGATGATGCGCCAGCCGCCAAGCCACGTGCCGAGGGCAATCGCTCCGGCACAGGAGAGGACAACCCAGAACGGGAGGCCGTGGGCCACGCTGCTGGCATCGAGGTGACCGGTCGCGATCAGGGCGAGGGCGATAACACCCATCGTCTTCTGTGCGTCACCGGTGCCGTGAGCGAGGGAGACGAGCGACGCGGAAGCGATCTGGCCGTTCCGGAAGCCCTTCTCCTTCTTGCGGTCGGAGATGCCGTGGGTGATCGCGTAGATCAGGAGCGTGCCGAGGGCGGCGACGATGCAAGCGATGACCGGGGCAAACAGTGCGGGGACCACAATCTTTGCCAGAATGCCGTGCCAGTTGATGCCCGACGAGCCGATGGCCGCGAGGCCGGAACCGATCAGGCCACCGAACAGGGCGTGCGACGAACTCGACGGCAGACCGAACAGCCAGGTGAAGAGATTCCACAGGATGGCACCGATAAGGCCGGCGAAAATAATGATCAACGCCTTGTTGGCGTCGAGCCCGGCGACGAGGTCGCCTTTGTCGTCACCGGATGTTTGCTGAATCTTCAGCACGTCCTTGGTGATGGTTGCCGCAACCTCAACGGAAAGGAACGCGCCGACCAAGTTCAGTATTGCCGACAGACCAACGGCAACCTTGGGCTTGAGGGCGCCCGTGGCGATGGACGTGGCCATAGCGTTGCCGGTGTCGTGAAACCCGTTGGTGAAGTCAAAGCCGAGGGCCGTGACTATCAACAGCACGAGGATGAGCATCTCTGCGGTCATGACCACCACTATGACGGTTCCAGCCTGGTCCGAGTCAAGACGGTGTGACGTAGTCATTAGTCCTCTGACCTGCGGATATCTACATTCAGCTACCTCGTTAACTCAAAGTTCATCTGCTGGTGGGTAACGGGTCACCGGGTGTTGTTAGGTGATTGGGAAGTCCAGGTGGAACGCAGGTGTCCGGCAGGTGAACCGGTGCCGGGCATCCGCGGGTGTTGCGCGTCGTCGGATGGGGATTGAGACGATGTGCCAGAATCGGCCCATGACGCAGATGACGCTGGGAATGCCGATCAATTACGCGGGAGATTTCCGCGAGACCATTGATAACCTCCGTGACTACGAGGGGGTCGGCGTTGGTCGTATCGCGGTTGCCGAGGCCTACACCTTCGACGCCGTCAGCCAGCTTGGCTACATTGCGGCCCGCACCGACACCATGGAATTGCAGACCGGCATTCTGCCGATGTACTCGCGGACGCCAACCAACCTCGCGATGACGGCGGCCGGCCTCGATTATGTGAGCGGCGGTCGTACGGTTTTGGGTATCGGGGCTTCGGGACCGCAGGTGATTGAGGGCTTTCATGGCGTCAAGTACGACTACCCGCTGGGCCGGGCCCGCGAGAACGCCGAGATTTGCCGCAAGGTGTGGCGTCGTGAACGCCTCGAGCATCGCGGCAAGCACTACCAGTTGCCGCTCACCAAGGAAGACGGTGGCAGTGGCCTCGGTAAGGCACTGAAGATCATCAACCATCCGGTGCGCGACAACATCCCGATGCTCCTTGCCGCTATTGGCCCGAAGAACGTGTCGCTCGCTGCCGAAATGTTTGAGGAACTGCAGCCCTTCCTTTTCCATCCCGATCACGTCGACGCGGCGTTTGGTGAGTCGTTGGCCGAGGGCAAGGCTAAGCGCGATCCGTCGTTGCCGGATCTGAAGATCGTCGTGCAGGCCGTGGTGTTGATTACCGAGGACGCCGACCAGATCGCGAACGCCCAGGCCGCGGTCCGCCACCACACGGCTCTCTACGTGGGCGGCATGGGTGCGCGCGGCAAGAACTTCTACAACGCCCTCGTGCAGCGGTACGGCTACGTCGAAGAGGCCAAGCTGATCCAGGACCTATACCTGGAAGGCCGCAAGGACGAGGCAGCCGCGGCCGTCCCGCAGGAACTGATTGAAGCCATGAGCTTCATTGGCCCGCGCGCCAAGGTTGCCGAGCAGGTCGACCGCTTCCGCGGTAGCGGCGCCAGCGTCATCCTCGGCTCCGCCGTCGCGAGCACCCACAAGCAGCGCGTCGACGACATGGCCGTGATGAAGGAACTCATCGGCTAGGTCGCGCGCCGTCGAGGCTCGTCGAACGTTAATAGCTTCCGTAGCTGCCTGTATCTGGCAGATACGGAAACTATTAGGGCAGCAGCGACACTCCATCCGTTACCCAAGAATGCCGAAAATGCGAATCCGATTCAGGTTCATGGTCGAGAGTTGCCGAAAATGCTCGGTCACAACTTTGGGTTCGGCCTAGTCACGGTGCGAGCGCAGCTTCGACGGCGTCGAGGTTGGCTTCCATGCCTTGACGCCACACGTTGAGGCGGTAGTCGATGATGCGGCCTTCCTTCTCTGGGGTAGCAGCTACGACCGCCGCGAAGGGGGAGTCGCCGTCGCCGGCGCGTGCAAACTGTCGGACGACGCAGCCGTCGCGCGTGGGGTCGACCTCGAATCCCCACGTTGCCCACGAGGCACCGGCGGTGTCAGCGGAGTCGGGGCCGACGGACCACACCCAACGACGACCGTCCTCGAAGTCGACGACCTCCGACAGCGTCGTCCATTCGCCCATCGCGTCGCTGGCGTTGAAGCCACGGAAACGGGCCCCGGGGGCCACACCGTCGGCGCCGTCGATCCATTCGGCGCGCTGCAATTCGCCGTCGACCTGTGTGGGGAGCGCGATGTCGGTGACGAGCGCCCACGCCTGCTCCGGGGTGCACGGCAGATTCCGGCTGACCTGAATGATGGGATTGTCGCGCAAGCGCATGAAGGTCCTCTATTCGTGAGTGAACGACGGTGTCGGACGCCGTCGACTAGCTTTCGTGGTGGCACTGGCACGACGCAGTCGAGTCGCGGCGATAAAGCCGAGTGCCAGGAACAGCGCACCGACGAGCATCGACCAGCGGGTGGCGTCGGCGAATCCGTCAGCCAGCGCGTGGACGGCATCGTTGGTCTGCTCGCCCACCGGACTATGGGTGCCTTCCACACGCAGCATCGAGATGGTCGTGCCCGCCGACTCTCGGGTGGCGTCGGCGAGGTGGTCTGCCTCCGGCCCGGAGATTCCCGCGCTGGTCAACGACGAGGGCAGGGTGATCGCGAGGGCGATGGACAGCGCCGCACCTGAGAAGGCGGTGCCCAACGCCGAACCGACCTGGCGGACAGTGCTCTGCGTGGCCGACCCCTGACCCGAATCGTCGACCGGAACGTCACGCAGCACAGTACTTGTGAGCTGGGCGGACGCGAGCCCGAGGCCCAGACCGTACGCGATCAGCGGGAGCGCAATGATCCAGCCGGAGGTGGTCCCGTGGATTACCAGGACCAGAACTAGCACGCCGATCAGTTCTAAGCCGAGGCCGATGAGGACGGTCGTGGCGGCACCGAACCGGGCGGCGAGATGTCGAGCCAAGGCACCGGAGACGAACGCGCCGACAGCCATCGCCGCCAGCACCAGACCGGCCTCCATCACGTCGAAACCTAGAGCGTTGATGAGGTACAGCGGCAGCGCGAACAGGAGCGCAAATTCGCCGACCGCCACGGTCGTAGCCGTGAGGTTGCCCCACGAGAACGTGGGAAGACGGAACAGTCGAAGATCGAGCAGCGCCGACCGGCCATTCTTGCGGCGGTGGTTCTCCCAGATCAGGAACAGGCCAAGTGCTGCCGCCGCGATAGCGAATGCGACCGGAACAATCGAAATCGCAGCATTGGTGGACCACGTCAAACCAAAGGCGCGGAACTCATTGATCGGTTTCCACCAGCCCAGGTCAGGTCCTTCGATGACCGCGAAAACAAGGGCTCCAAAGGCGATGATGCTCAGCAGCGCGCCGTCGACGTCGGCACCGGGACGGTCGCTGCGGCCCTTCGACTCGGGCACGGTGAAGATCGCCGCTACGGCAACCAAGATGCCCAGCGGCAAGTTCACCAAGAAGATCCAATGCCACGAAGCCCATTGCGTCAGGGCACCACCGGCCAGCGGGCCGATCGCCGCGGCCCCGGAAATCACTGCACCCCAGACGCCGAATGCGGCGGCTCGATACTTGCCGCGGAACACCGTGTTCACCGTCGACAACGTCGACGGCATGATGAACGCAGCACCAACGGCCTGCACGGCGCGGGCCCCGATCAACATGCCCGCAGACCCGGCCTCGGCGGCAAGCAGGCTGCCGCCGACGAAGATCGTGAGGCCAAACAGGAACATTTTCTTCCGGCCCCACCGGTCCGACAGTCGTCCCGTCGATAGCAGCAGCGCAGCCAGCACCACGGCGTAGAGACTGTTCACCCACTGGGCGTCGGTGAGGTCGAGCTTCAGGTCGGCGATGATTACCGGCAGTGCCACACCGACGATCGTGCCGTCGAGGACGATCAGTCCGAGGCCGATGGAGAGGACTGCGAGCCCAATCCATTCGCGGCGTGTCGGCGGCTGAACGATTTCGGCGTTGTCAGATTTATCGCGAACGTCTGACATGTGTCGATTTCAACCCATCGGCGTCGTGTTTTGTGGGATGCCTAGTAGTAGTACGGGTACGCGTCCCAATTTGGGTCACGCTTTTCGAGGAAAGCGTCGCGACCTTCGACGGCCTCGTCGGTCATGTACGCCAGGCGCGTCGCCTCGCCGGCGAACACCTGTTGGCCCATCAGGCCATCGTCGACCAGGTTGAAGGCAAACTTCAACATGCGCTGCGCGGTCGGCGACTTTGAGTTGATGGCGCGCGCCCATTCGATGGCCGTGTTCTCGAGCTCGGCATGGTCGACAACGCGGTTCACCGCGCCCATCTTGTGCATGGTTTCGGCGTCGTAGGCCTCACCGAGGAAGAAGATTTCGCGGGCAAACTTCTGCCCGACCTGCTTGGCCAGGTAGGCGCTGCCGTAGCCGGCGTCGAAGCTGCCCACGTCGGCGTCGGTCTGCTTGAAGCGCGCATGCTCCCGGGATGCCAACGTCAGGTCGGCGACGGAATGCAGCGAATGCCCGCCACCTGCTGCCCAGCCGTTGACGACGGCAATAACTACCTTCGGCATGGTGCGGATCAGGCGCTGCACTTCGAGGATGTGCAGGCGGCCGCCCTCGGCCTTGACTCGGCCTTCGTCGACGCCGTCGACGGTCGCCGCGGCGACGTCACTGTCGTGGCTGGTGGCGTACTGGTAGCCGCTGCGGCCGCGGATGCGCTGGTCGCCGCCACTGCAGAAGGCCCAACCGCCATCCTTGGTGGACGGGCCGTTGCCGGTCAGCAGAATGGTCCCGACGTCGGGGGAGCGACGTGCGTGATCGAGTGTGCGGTACAACTCGTCGACCGTGTGCGGGCGGAAGGCATTGCGGACGTCGGGGCGGTCGAATGCAATGCGGACGATGCCATTGGCTCGGCCCTCGCCGACGTGCCGGTGATAGGTGATGTCGGTGAGGTTGTCGAAGCCTGCGACGCCCTTCCATTGGGTCGGGTCAAATGGCGATTGTTGCGGTGTCATGCCACCTGACCTTAGTTGCTACCCGGCGTCGCGTTGCCGATGCCGTCGCCAGCGCGGGGGAGAGACAGTCAACAGTGGTCAAGTGATGCTCAATTTCTTAGCATCTTCAGCGGGCATAGTTCCTGTCATGCCGGGTCAAGTGTTAGGTTCGAAAATTGAGTGTTGCTTCATAAATGGGAGCGACTGCCGCACGGATGAAAGCGCATAGACGAATGGAACAGCCGGTTCTGGTGACGCAGCGCGGAGGGGTTGGGCACTTGCTGCTCAACCGCCCGAAGGCGATCAACGCGTTGAACGACGAAATGGTGGCCATCATGGCCGACGCCCTGCGCGCCTGGCGCGACGACGAAGCCATCAAGGCCGTCGTGTTGTCGGGAGCTGGTGAGCGCGGCCTGTGTGCCGGTGGCGACATCGTGTCCATCCACCGCGATGCCACCGCACTGCTCGAGGCCGGTGTAGGCGACGTGGAAGCCGCAGCCTGCCCGTCTGCCGTGTTCTGGCGAGAGGAGTACCAACTGAACTCCGAGATCGCGAAGTACTCGAAGCCCTACGTGGCATTGATGGACGGCATTGTGATGGGCGGCGGTGTTGGCGTCTCCGCGCATGCCAACACACGCATCGTCACCGACCGCACACGTCTCGCCATGCCTGAGACCGGCATCGGCTTCGTCCCCGACGTCGGCGGAACCCACCTGCTGGCGCACATCGTCGACAACTTTGGCATCTACCTCGGCCTCACTTCCGCGTCGATCAACGGTGCCGATGCCATCGCGCTCGGCCTCGCCGACCACTATGTTCTGGGTGCTGACCTGGAAGCGTTCGTCGCCGCGATTGCCGACACCTCGCTCGACGAAGCGTTAGCCACCTACGCGCAAACGCCACCCGAGTCTGAGCTGTACGCCCAGCGAGACTGGCTCCGCGAGGCCTTCGCCGCCGACACCGTCGCCGAGATCATCGCCCGGTGCGAGGCTGTTGGAAACGAAGCCGCAACCAAGGCCGCCGCCGCGATGGCTGGCAAGAGTCCGACCACGCTCTCGGTCACACTGCGCGCCCTGCGCGAGCCTCTCGACACCCTCGACGAGACTTTGCACCGCGAGTACCGCGTCTCGCTACGGTGCATCCGCAACCACGACATGGCCGAGGGAATCCGTGCGCAGGTCATCGACAAGGACCGCAACCCCACCTGGGAACCGGCCACCCTCGACGCCGTGAACACCAGCGACGTCGATGGCTTCTTTGCTCCGCTCGCCGACGGCCTGGAACTCGTCATCACCAACCCGTAAGACCTCCCCGACCAACCGCATTGGAGACCCCATGACCGACTACAACACCATCCTCACCGAGACCGACGGCCGCGTCGCGGTCATCACCCTGAACCGCCCCAAGGCCCTCAACGCCCTCAACACGGAACTTATGGGTGAGGTCGTTGATGCAGTTCGCGGATTCGACGCCGACGCAGGCATCGGCGCCATCGTGATCGCCGGCAGTGAAAAGGCCTTCGCCGCAGGTGCCGACATCAAGGAAATGCAGTCTAAGAGCTTCGCCGACGTCACCGGAGAGCAGTTCTTCGCCGCGTGGGACGAATTGTCCCGCGCTCGGACCCCGATCATCGCAGCCGTGTCCGGCTACGCCCTCGGCGGCGGCTGCGAGCTCGCCATGCTCTGCGACATCATCATCGCAGGCGACACCGCTCGCTTCGGTCAGCCCGAAATCAATCTAGGCGTGATCCCCGGTATTGGCGGCTCGCAGCGCCTTACCCGCGCCATCGGCAAGGCCAAGGCTATGGACCTGATCCTTACCGGCCGCCAGATGAAGGTCGACGAAGCTGAGCGTCTCGGCCTCGTCTCGCGCGTTGTCCCGAAGGAAGACGTCGTCGCGACGGCCCGCGAGGTCGCGGCAACCATCGCGAGCAAGTCGTTCATCGCGTCGTCGTACGGCAAGGAAGCAGTTAACCGCGCCTACGAGTCGAGTCTGACCGAAGGCGTCCGCGCCGAACGCAGCCTCTTCTACTCGTTGTTCGCCACCGAAGACCAAGCCGAAGGTATGGCGGCCTTCACCGAGAAGCGCGAACCGACCTTCACTCACCGCTAAGACGATGAAACCGGTTGGGGGCAAGAGTGAGCGGACCCGCAGCGCCGTGCGCGCTGCGGCCGCCGCCTGCTTTGCCGACTCCGGGTTCCAGGCGGCGACGACCGCCGAGATTGCCCGCCGCGCCGGGGTCTCCGAAGGCACCGTGTTTGTGCATTACGCCAGCAAGCTGGGGTTACTGACTGCTGTCACCGTCGACTTCTATGACGCGATACAGCAGCGGGGGGCCACCGTCGTCGCCGAATCCGAGGCGACTCCCACTGAGCGGCTGCGCCGCTTGGTCCACGACTGGTGCGAAGTTATGACACGTGAGTGGCCGCTCGTTCAGGTCTTCATCCACACCGCGCAAGCGTTCCCCGGGACCGAACTTGCGACGGTCGTTATTGAGTCGAACAGGCAGTACACGCGGCTGTATGCGGCTGTCATCGATGAGATGAAAGCCGCGGGCGAGATGGACCCGGCACTGCCGACCGCGCTGGTCCGAGACATGATCTTCGGAACCCTAGAGCACAGCGCACGCGGACAAATGTATGCCGGTCGCACCGTGCACACGGCCGGTGTAGGACGGCAAATCGTCGACCTCGTGATAGGAACGGGAAAGGCGTCGGACAACCGGCTGGCGACAATCGAGTCGAAAATTGACCGGCTTCTGGAACTCCAGGATCGGTGAGCGGACGCCGACTGCAGAGCATGTCGGCGCTAGAAGATACGGTGAGACGATGAAGGGTGCGCCCGAGCAAGACTGGAATGTCCCGGCCGATGAACGTTCACGGCACGAGGGCGGCTTCCGAGCCGATTTTGAAGTGACCACCGAGATCGGTGGCCCCCATTACGGGGAGATGATCGAGCAGGTTCGCACCCTGATGGATAAAGTGCGCTACGCCGCGCCGTCGCCCGAATTGGCTGACGAGGTGATCGCGAACCTTCGGGGTCTCAACGAAAAGCTTGACGCGGTTGCCGTCGATGAATGGACCACGCCGTCGGGTACCCGGATCGATTTGCCGTCGCGCGGCAACATCACGCTGCCGCCGTACGAGATCATTGACGGTGGCCCCGACGGGGTACATGCCGCGGTCACTTTCCGTCGGTTCCACCTGGGCGGCAACGGCGTCGCGCACGGTGGCCACGTGGCGGTTGCGTTCGACGATCTCGGTGGCATGGCGGCGGCGCTTAAGTTGCGCGGCGTCGCACGCACGGCATATCTGACCGTGCAGTATCGGTCGCTGACACCGCTCGACAAACCCCTCGACTTGCGCGTCTGGGTGGACCGCTTCGAAGGACGCAAGTACTACGTCGTAGGCACCATCCACGACGGCGACCGCCTTTGCGCCGAAGTCGACGCCCTCTTCATCGCACTCAAGCCGGGCCAAGCCTAGCTCCAGCGGGTGTGCCTGTGTGGCGGGGTTACTTCAGTTCGTGGGCTTCGACGACGAAGCCTGCGGTCTGCAAGCGGTCGATGAGGGCGTCGCCCATGGCGACGGCGGGGGTTAAGACGCCCTTGCGGTCGGGGAGACGGTCGCGGTCGAGCGCCAACGCCAGGGCGCTCTGGCCCAGCATCACGGCGGTCGCCTTGTAGCCGGGGTCGCCGTGCGCGCGCATCTGCGAGCGGTAACGGCGGCCCGACGTGGTGGTCGTGAACGTTTGGGTCGCGAAATTGCCTGTCTCGCGGGACTTTTCACTCGGACCGGTGCCGGGCTTCGGCAGCACCATGTCCATCACCTTGCGAGTCGGGGCAAAGCTCATCGCGCCCAAGAAGCCGCCAATGCCGACCGTCACCACACCGGCGAGCGCCGCCGACACGCCGCGAACACCGCCGACCGACATCGTCTCCTGGTAGCGGAAGCCGTCGCCGTAGGCACCGTCGAGCAAAAAGTTCGACCGCCGAACCACGCGCGTGTTGTACGACGCCATGAAGAACGGGGCGAGGGTGCCGCGCAAGCTGGGATCGACCTTTTTCGCATCAACCGGACTCATGTCGCTTGGCTCAGAATTGATGCCGGCGCGCGGCGTTTCGCCAGCGTCGCCCGACAGCGCCTGCGGATTCATAATCAGGTGCCGCATCTCGGTGTCCTTAGCGAGTTCGGCAATCACCCGCATCGAATCGACGGTTCCGCCGGACACGCCGCCGCGCAACGACGTGACAACCATGGTGGTGTCGGTCATCTCGCCCGCGCCGTCCTCGGCGATGGTGCGGTGGAGCAGGTAGGCGCCCAAATCCGAGGGGATCGAGTCGAAACCGCACGAGTGCACAATGCGCGCGCCCGTCGCGGTCGCAATCTCATCGGCCTTATCGATTGAATACCGAACGAAAGGGACCTCGCCCGTCAGATCCACATAGTCGGTCCCTGCGGTAGCCGCCGCAATCACCAAGTTTTCGCCATACCGCAGGTACGGACCCACCGTGGTGCACACGACCTGCGTGCGTTCGCACATCGCGTCGAGCGACGACGGGGACTCCGAGTCAGCAACGATCAGCGGCCATTCGCGCGCCGCCGGGCCGAGTCGTCGTCGGACCGCCGCCAGCTTCGTTTCAGACCTGCCAGCCAGCGCGATCTTGGTGCCCGCTGGCGCCCGGTCGGCCAAGTGCTGAGCGGTCAGTTCGCCAACAAAACCGGTGGCTCCATAAACGACGATGTCGAATTCGCGACTCATGGGATTGACCCTACTGTGAAGTAGTCCACAGAATCGACCGACCGCGCGCGGGAAGGCACGTCAGTTGCGGGCCCAGCCGAGTGAAAAAGCGGCGAACGGCTTGGGTGCGGCTTCGGCATAGAACGAATCGAGATCGACTACCTCCCAGCCGGATTCGCCAATCATCTCGGGAATGTCACGAGTCAAGTGGCAGCCGCCACCCAGCTTTTTCTGCACTGGCTCAAGCCGACGCTGCCAGCGTCGAACCCCCGCCTCCGGTGCCCGACCGTGCTCCAGAAAAGCCAAGACCCCACCGGGTTTGACGACTCGTCGCAGCTCAGCGAGGGCCGCGGGAAGGTCGGGGATGGTGCACATGGTGAACGTCGACAGCGCTGAATCGAACGAGTTGTCGTCGAAGGGGAGACGCTGCCCGTCCAGCCCGGCCCGTTCGATCGGAATATTCGATGTCGCGACCCGCTTGGTGCCAAGCCGCCAGCCTCCATCGCTCGGTTCCACCGCCGACACACGCGTCACCGCCGCCGGGTACTGGCCGACGTTGAATCCCGAGCCAAATCCGATCTCCACCACTTCGCCCGTGAGCGGTGCGCACGCCTGTCGCCGGAGTTTGTTCATGCCCGGCATCCCGCACGTTTTGGTGATGATTCGGGGGAGGACGTGCTCGGAGTAAATGCCCATGTGTCCAGCCTAGTGCGGTCGACACCTAGGCTCTAGGACATGAATCCGTCCACCCTGCAGGCTCGCGTGATCGTCGACGAACTGATCCGCGGCGGCGTCACCGAAGCCGTCCTGTGCCCCGGATCGCGCAATGCGCCGCTCGCCTTCGCCCTGCACGCCGCCGATGCCCAGGGGCGGTTGCGACTGCATGTGCGCATCGACGAACGGTCGGCCGGGTACCTCGCCCTCGGTCTCGCCGTCGCCTCCCGACACCCGGTGCCGATCGTCATGACCTCGGGTACCGCCGTCGCGAACATGGGCCCCGCCGTCTTCGAGGCGAACTACGCGCGCGTGCCGCTGGTCGTGATCAGCGCCAACCGGCCCTACGAACTCCTGGGTTCCGGTGCCAACCAGACCATCGAACAGTTCGGCATGTTCGGCACGCAGGTCCGGGCAGCCATCAGCCTCGGACTCGCCGAAGAAGTCCTCGACACCAACTCGCAATGGCGGTCGGCGGTCGGACGCGTCCTCGCCTCGGCTCGCGGTGCCCGCACCGGCAACCCCGGACCCGTCCAATTCGACATCCCGCTGCGCGAACCCCTCATTCCCGACGTCGACGACGACCCCGGTACCGACCTCGCAGTCGCCGACGGTGGCCGGTTCGCCGGTCGACCCGGGGATGCACCGTGGACCATGTCGCCGGTCGGCAAACTCGATATCCCGCTCGAGATCGACCTGTCACGCGACACCGTCGTCGTCTCCGGGCATGGTGCGGGCGTACACCCCGAACTCGCGGCGCTACCGACGGTCGCCGAACCGACCGCCCCCCATCCGGAGAATCCGCTGCATCCGCTGGCGCTGGGAAAGCTCAAACCGCAGCAGGCGATCATCTGCGGGCGCCCCACCCTGCACCGTTCCGTGTCGAGGCTGCTCGCCGATCCGGCCGTCGATGTGTATGCGCTCACCACTGGGCCGCGCTGGCCCGATGTGTCCGGCAATGTCTGCGCCACCGGCACTCGCGCCATCGCAACCAACGATCCGACACCCGACTGGCTCGGGCACACGGCGGAGCTCGGCGGGGCAGTCGACGCCGCCGTCGCCGCCGAACTCGACGCCACCGCCGAGGTCACCGGACTGCACGTGGCGCGTGCCGTGGCCGCCGCAATGCGCCCCGGAGAGTCCCTGGTCTTGGGGGCGTCGAACCCGATCCGCGACGTCGCACTCGCCGGACGAGTCGACCCGGCCGTCAAGGTGATGTCGAACCGGGGCGTCGCAGGCATCGACGGCACCAACGCCACCGCAATCGGTGCTGCCCTCGCCAGCGGCAGTCGTACCGTCGCACTCATGGGCGACCTCACGTTTATCCACGACGCCACCGGACTCATCATCGGACCCGACGAACCGCGCCCCGCCGACCTGCGGATCGTCGTCGCGAACGACGACGGCGGAGGCATTTTCGCGCTCCTCGAACAGGGGGATCCCCGATTTGCGCGGGATGCCTACCTCGGCGTGTACGACCGCATTTTCGGGACACCGCACCGCACCGACCTCGCCGCCATGTGTGCCGGTTTCAATATCGGTTACCGCGTCGCGAGGATCGACGAACTTCCCGGCGTCCTCGCTGAGCCCGCACCTGCGGGCGGCATCGAAGTGGTGGAAGTCCGGACCAGCCGCGACGGCCTGCGGCAATTGCATGCGCGCATCGCTGCACGACTTCCCGAGGCTTCCGACTACCCTGGGCAACCATGACTCGTATCGTGCAGCGGCGCGTTCAGATCGCGCTGGCCGCGCTCGGTGTCATCGTGACCCTGATTGGCACGGTGATCATCGTCGGCGCTTACCGCAATGATGCGAAGATCGACGCGAACAAAGCAACGGCCGTCGCCGACGTCATCTCCGCCGACCGGCTGCACGCGGCTGTCAACTTCGTGACGCCGGACGGGGTCCTCCGCAACCCCAAACTTGGACTCCTGTACCCGACGCAGCTATCGACCGGGCAGCGGATTCTCGTCGACTACGACATGACCGACCCCGATAACTTGGCGCGTCCCGTCGGACGTGATGCGAGCCTGGCGCTACTACCTGCGCTCTCGGTCATCGCCGCCGGGTGGGTGCTGGTGATTCTGCTTATGGTTGGGGTGGCCGAGACCGGTCGTCGCAGCCGTCGCGTTTAGGCTGGAGACCATGACTGACAGCACTGACGGCCAGATCCACGACGGCCAGATCCACGACGGGGGCGCAGGTACCCGCGCGAGCCTCGACAAGGAGCCGTCCGAGGTTGCCGAGATGTTCGACGGTGTCGCTCGCCGCTACGACATCACTAACACGGTGCTGTCGTTTGGGCAGGACCGCCGCTGGCGTCGGGCCACGCGCCGCACGCTGGACTTGAAGCCGCGCGACATTGTCCTCGACCTCGCTGCGGGAACTGCCGTCTCGACGGTCGAACTCGCATCGTCGGGGGCCACCTGCATTGCCGCCGATTTCTCGCTCGGCATGCTGCGCGCCGGCGCCAAGCGCGACGTCCCGAAGGTCGCCGCCGACGCCCAGCACCTCCCGTTCGCGGACAATTCGTTCGACGCCGCGACCATCTCGTTCGGTCTGCGCAACGTCAACGATGTGCCGCTGGCGCTCTCGGAGCTCGGTCGCGTCCTCAAGCCGGGCGGTCGCCTCGTGATTTGCGAGTTCTCGACGCCCACCATGAAGGCGTTCCGCAAGGTCTACATGGAGTACCTGATGAAGGCGCTCCCGTCGGTATCGACCGCCGTCTCCAGCAATCCGGCCGCATACGTGTACCTCGCCGAGTCGATCCGGGCATGGCCCGATCAGGCAGGTCTCGCCAAGCTCATCGCCAACGCCGGCTTCGAGGACGTCGCCTGGGAAAACCAGACCGGCGGCATCGTCGCGATCCACAAGGGCATCAAGAAAGCCTAGGCAACAAAAGCCTAGGTAAACGGGGGACGGTTCTCGAGCCCCGACGTCACCCGCCCGGCACTGCGCCAGGCGCGGGCAATCAGGTCGGCGTCGTCGGCCGTCAGCAGGTTGCCCATCACGCGCACCACCGTCGACATCAGTTTCGCCGAACGAATGCCGGGGCGACCCAAGATCGGCACCGTTTGCGGCATGGTCAGCAGTCCCGCGGCCCGACGTGCTGCGGCGAACGCGGTGCCATACTCGGCGCGCAACATGGCTGGCCAGGCGCCGGTGAAATCATTCTGGGCGGTCAGCATGTCGACAGCCATCGTCGCGGTCTCCAACGCATAGTCGATGCCCTCGCCGTTAAGGGGGTTCACACAGGCTGCGGCGTCGCCGATCAGCATCCAGTTGGCACCGGCGATTCCGCTGACCGCGCCGCCCATCGGCAGCATTGCCGACGCAATCGCGCGAGGCGGCGAGGTGAGCTGCCAATCGTCGGACACCATCGCGGCGTAATGCTCCACGATTGACCGCAGCGCCATCGACGCCGGGCGTTTGGCGGTGGCCAGTGCGCCAACGCCGACATTCACAGTGCCGTTACCCAGCGGGAACACCCAGCCATAGCCGGGCAACAATGCGCCCTGCGGGTCGCGCAGCTCCAGGTGCGAGCCCATCCATGCCGAATCGGCCAAATCCGAATCGACGTACGAGCGGGCCGCGACCGCGTAGGCGGTATCGCGATGCCACGTCCGTCCCAAAGACTTGCCCAATGCCGACCGCACCCCGTCTGCGACGATCACATGTTTAGCTTTGATCTGCTTGCGCTGACTGTTGTGCACGAGGGTCACCGACTCGATCCGGCCACCAACCAGTTGCGCGCCGATCGCTTTGGCGCCCGACAGCATTCGGGCACCCTGTCCGACCGCGAACTGTCGGATTGCGTCGTCGAGTTCCGTGCGGGCGATGGCACTGCCGTAATGCCCGAAATGATCCGCCCCCGGCCAGTCGACGCGCTGTCGGACACCCCAGCCGTTGAGTTCCAGTCCGCGGATGCGGGGACGGTCGTCGAGCAGGCTGCTCATCCCGAGTTTGTGCAGGCCCGCGACTGCGCGCGGGGTGAGGCCGTCGCCGCAGGTCTTGTCGCGCGGGAAGTGTGCGGCGTCGATCAATAGGACGTCGACACCACGCGCTGCGGCCTGCGCGGCGGCTGCCGAACCTGCTGGTCCGGCACCCACCACGAGGAGGTCTGCGGAATCGTCAATGGCCTCGCCGGGCGTTGCGCTGGTCACCCGACAAGTATGTCTGTCGTGGGTAGCAGTTACGCTTCTGGTGTCGCCGAACGACGAATCCACGCCGTTCGGATCACCGATGGGATTGGGCCAAACACGTGAAGTCCACTTTTGCCGGACTGGATCTCGGGACCGGCGAGTTCGCCGATCAGGTGCAGGAGTCGCTGCAGCGGGTCGAGGATCTGCTGATCAGTGAGCTGTCGTCTGGCGACGACATTCTGGTCGAAGCCGCAACGCACCTCGCGAAAGCGGGCGGTAAGCGATTCCGGCCGATGTTCGCGATCTTGTCGTCGCACTTTGGTCCGCAGCCGGGCTCCGAGGAGGTCATTACCTCCGCGACGGTCCTGGAAATGACCCACCTGGCGACGCTCTATCACGATGACGTGATGGACGAAGCCCCGTTGCGTCGCGGCGCACCCTCGGCCAACGCCCGATGGTCGAACTCGATCGCGATCCTCGCTGGCGACTTCCTGTTTGCCCGCGCCTCGCGCCTGGTTTCGACGTTGGGCCCGGAAGCGGTGCGGATCATCGCCGATACGTTCGCCGAACTCATCACCGGGCAGATGCGGGAAACCGTCGGTGTGACCGCCGGTGCCGATCCCGTCGAGCACTATCTGAAGGTCGTGTGGGAAAAGACGGGCTCGTTGATCGCGACGGCTGGCCGCTTTGGTGCCTTCACCGCCGGGGCAGACGAAAAGACCGTCGAGACGCTGGCTCGGCTAGGCGACGTCGTTGGCACGGCCTTCCAGGTGTCCGACGACCTCATCGACATTGCGTCGGTGACGGGCGAATCGGGAAAGACTCCGGGAACGGACCTGCGCGAGGGCGTTCACACGCTACCGGTGCTGTTCGCTTTGGCCGGCCAAGGCGCAACCGAGGATCGTCTCCGGGAACTACTCGTCGACGCCGAGACCGGCGCGGCACGCGCCCTGGTCGATGATGCCGAGGTCGACGAAGCGCTGCATCTGCTGGTGAACTCCGAGGGCATGAAGCAAGCGCAAGTTCGTCTAGAACAGATGGCTGCCGAGGCCGACGAACTCCTGGCACGCTTGCCCGCAGGCCCGGCAAACGATGCCTTCGGCGCGCTGGTTCGCTACACCGTCGACCGCGTGGGCTAAGTTCGGTTACGTCTGCGCCGGAATCGGACCTAGTTCACGTAATATCCGCAACAGCTACGTGGGTTGTTGTTGGTTTGCTGGAACTTCCCGGCGCATCGGCGCGTTTGTCGTAGTGAACCTGTTTCCCTAGACAGTGAGGTCCTCTTGAACTTCAATGGGCTCAAGACCGCGGCACTGATGGGCTTGATGTCGGCGATCATCGTCGGCATTGGAGCGCTCTTCAGGAATCCGACGATCCTAGTGTTTTCGGTGTTGCTCGCCATCGGAACAAATGCCTACGCCTACTTCAACAGCGCCAAGCTGTCGTTGCGTGCCATGCATGCCCAACCGGTGACCGAAGTGCAAGCGCCAGCGTTGTACGGAATTGTCCGCGACCTCGCGACGCAAGCACGACAGCCAATGCCTGCCCTGTACATCAGCCCCACCGAGTCGCCGAATGCGTTCGCGACCGGACGCAACCCGAAGAATGCGGCCGTCTGCTGTACGACGGGGATCATGGACCTGCTCGACGAACGGGAGCTCCGTGCGGTTCTCGGCCATGAGCTGTCGCATGTGTACAACCGAGATATCCTGATTAGCTCGGTCGCCGGTGCCATGGCCGCGGTGATCAGCGCTTTGGCCAATATGGCCATGTGGATGGGTGCCTTTGGAGGTAACCGCGGCAACGGTCCCAACCCGCTGGCGATGATTCTGATTGCGATCCTCGGCCCGGTCGCGGCCATGGTGATCCAGATGTCGGTATCGCGGGCGCGCGAGTTCCAAGCGGACGCATCCGGTGCCGAACTCACCGGCGATCCGTTGGCCCTGGCGTCGGCGTTGTCGAAAATCTCCGGCGGGATTGCGGCCGCGCCGCTGCCGCCGACGCCGGAGTTGGCGAATCAGTCGCACATGATGATCGAGAGCCCTTTCCGTGCGGGCGAGAAGATGTCGAAGCTGTTCTCGACGCACCCGCCGACCGCGGAGCGCATTGCGCGGCTACAGGAAATGGCCCGCAACGGCGGCCAGCGGAACTGATCGGCGTTACTGCGCGTCGTCGTCGTTGAGGAGCCGTTGAGCTTTACGTCTGGCCGCCCAACGCGCGCCAGTGACCGCCCCAATCATGCCGAGGACGCCGCCGATGAGGCCGCCAGTGACGGAGTTGCCGCGACCGATTTCGGTCAGGACCGCCACGGTCATTGAGATGGCGCACACGCCAAAATAGACGCCGATGAGGGTGGCTCGAAGCCATGACGAGCCGCCGTAGGCGAGGAGGTTGGCGTCAACGTCGCGAGCCTTGCAATACCGTTGCCACTCCATCGACGGGATGATCAGCGCGAGGAATAGCACCAGCGTGACCCACCAGGGGACAAACCAGGCGATGACGGCGGCCGCTGTCCACAACACGATGGTCGCGAGCACGAACACGTAGGCGTAGGCCTCAAGCATCACCGAGCGTTCGCGTTCGTCGCCCCAGGCGTCGCTGGACTTGCCGAGTAGTAGGCCTGGCAGGGTTGTGGTGGATCCAGCAGGGCGTGCGGTCATCGGTCTTCCTCCGGTAGTGGAAAGAGTTCTTCGACTGTGCTTGCCAACGAACGAGCAATTCGGATCGCCAGGTAGACCGACGGCGAGTAGTCGCCGCGTTCCAGGGAGACGATCGTCTGCCGACTGACCCCCACGGCGGTGGCAAGGTCGGCCTGTCGCATTCCCGCACGGGTGCGTGCGGCCTTCACCGGGGTGTCGTCGGACATGATTGAAGTCAAGTCCACTTGTCACAAGATGTCAAGGATCTTTGACATTTGGGTTCGTCGTCCCGGCGGATCTGCGCTTTTCTGTCACATTCGCAGCCCAGAAATAAGCCAAACCGTCGCCGATCGAGGTGATCGGTGACGGTTTGGTCGAATCGTGACAGAAAAGCGGAACATGCCGCTGGGGAGAGGCCCGGGTAGAGGGCCGGGAAACGGCGCGGGGAGGGGCGGGGTGAGCTAGCGGTAGTTGACGAACTGGAGGGCGATGCCGAAGTCTTCGCCCTTGAGGAGGGCGATGATGGCCTGGAGGTCGTCGCGCTTCTTCGACGAGACGCGGAGTTCGTCGCCCTGAATCTGTGCCTTGACGCCCTTGGGGCCCTCGTCGCGGATCTTCTTCGAAATCTTCTTGGCGTGTTCGGAGTCGATGCCCTGAACGATGTCGCCGGAAATCTTGTAAACCTTGCCGGAGCCGACCGGCTCGCCAGCGTCGAACGCCTTGAGGGAAATGTCGCGGCGGATCAGCTTCTCCTTGAAGACCTCGAGGGCGGCCACGGCGCGCTCCTCGGAGTCGGAGGTGATGACGATCTTCTCCTCGCCGGACCAGTCGATGCCGGTGTTGGTGCCGCGGAAGTCGTACCGCTGCGAAAGTTCCTTGCCCGCTTGATTGAGGGCGTTGTCGACCTCCTGGCGGTCGACCTTGCTTACGACGTCAAACGAAGAATCAGCCATAGCCCCACACTATCAGTGCGCTGAGCAGCCGGTTTGCATGTACCGGGGGAGGTCGTTGTATTCTGATTCCCGTTGCTTTCGCCAGCACTCAGACCGCGTCTGTGTGACTGTCGAACGTAGCGAATCGGCAGATTGCCCGAGCGGCCAAAGGGAGCGGATTGTAAATCCGTCGCGCAAGCTACGAAGGTTCGAATCCTTCATCTGCCACTGCGAGCTACACGCTGCGCAAGTGGGTTAACCAGTTGTTTTGGTTATTCCCGATGCCTGTGTGTAACCTCGTTGAGGCTCAACGATCACAGATGAATCCCCCGCTGGGACAATTCTGAGGTCAGATGTTCGCCCCCTTAGCTCAGTCGGTAGAGCGTTTCCATGGTAAGGAAAAGGTCGACGGTTCGATTCCGTCAGGGGGCTCGCTTAGCCGGTCACTAAATGGTGCCGGTTGATCAGGGCGGTGTAGCTCAGCTGGTTAGAGCGCACGACTCATAATCGTGAGGTCGGGGGATCGAGTCCCCCCACCGCTACACAAACCGCTTACGCTGGTGGGACTACGGACCTTAAAGCGTGGGACCGAAGAACTGCAAGACGCGAAAGTAGGCAACAAAGTGGCTTCCTCAACGGATGTACGGCCGAAGATCACCTTGGCATGCGAGGTGTGCAAGCACCGCAACTACATCACCAAGAAGAATCGTCGTAACGACCCCGACCGTCTCGAGCTGAAGAAGTTCTGCCCGAACTGCGGAACGCACCAGGCTCACAAGGAGTCGCGCTAGCGCGCAGGTCGCCTTGCGACCATAAATAACTTTACTAAGCGGGGCGCCTCACAAGTGTGAGGTGCCTCGCTTATTTTCCTTTGACACCCCTAAAGGGTGTTCAATCTTGGACGAGCCATTGTCAGTTGAACGAAGGGTTCGTTGACTGTGGTGGATGCGGCACGGTGTGCCGCCGGAGAGGTTTAGAGATGACGGCTGTTGCCGATTCAATTGAAGGTGTTGAGCTCGACGAACTGATCGCGGATCTCGAGCCGGGCAAGATGTCCCCCGAAGAGGTGGGCGAGCACACCAAGTCGCTCGTTGGCTACACCTACACGGTCGACGACTACTACGAGGTCGGCCGCCAGGAAATCCGCAAGTACGCGCGAGCAGTGCAGGACGACCACCCGATCTTCTGGGACGAGACGGCCGCCGCCGAACATGGGCACGCAACCATGATCGCGCCGCCGACCTTCGTCGCGGTGTTGGGCTTGATCGCCCAGCGTCGACTGTTCGACGACATCATCACCGGCTACGACATGTGGCAGATCATGCAGACAGATCAGCGAATCATCTACCACCAACCGATTAAGGTCGGCGACCGCCTGGTGTGCGATGTCTCGCTGGAATCGTTCCGCCAGTCGATGGGCGCTGACCTCCTGGTGACCAAGAACGTGATCTGGAACCAGTACGACGAACCGGTGATGACCACCTTCACCTCGATCGTGGCGCGCGCCTCCGTTGAGGTTGACGAAGAACTCGTCGCCAAGCTCAACGCGGTCATGATGCAGGTCGATTCGGAGCCGGTCATCGGCCAGACTGTGCACGGCCCGTTTGACCGTTACAACGACCCCGACCCGTCAACTGAGCCCAAGGCTTACGGTGCGATCAACTTCGACACCCTCGAAGTTGGCCAGGAACTGCCCGTCGTGACCAAAACCCTCACCCTGGGCAACTTGACGAATTACGCCGGCGTCGCCAGCGATCCCAACCCGATTCACTTCTCACCCGAAGTGGCCGCGACTGTTGGGCTCGATAGCGTCGTGGCTCACGGCATGCAGACCATGGGGCTGGGAGCCAGCGTTCTCGGTGCCTTCGTCGGCGATCCCGCCGCTATTCACGAGTACAACGTTCGCTTCACGTCGCCGGTGTACGTGCCGGCGGTCGGGACTGCGGAGGTTGAGTTCAGTGGCAAGATCAAGTCCCTCGACCCGGTGACCCGTCGCGGTGTGATTGCACTCGTCGGCAAGCAGGACGGGCGTAAAATCTTTGGTCGTGCACAGGCAATGGTTCAGTTCAACTAGCCACGGCGGTCGCCGAAGATCAGGGCGAGTTGGGGTGAGTGGCAGCTTTGCTCTACACTCGTTTGAGTCTGATGCTTCTAGACTTGCGCGCTGCCTGAGGGTGGCGCGTTGGTCTTGTTAGGGTTAGACCACCAGCGAGAGCCGACGGGCACTCGCAAAGGGGCGTGGCTCAATTGGTAGAGCAGCGGTCTCCAAAACCGCAGGTTGCAGGTTCGAGTCCTGTCGCCCCTGCCCACGAGGGCACTAGCAGACGAAGGGATCGGTGATGAAGATGGCCAGGCGTGATCGCAAGGCTTCTTCAGACGTTAACGACGATCTGGCGGTCGACGACGTCGATTTGTCCGATGCCTCGGATTTACGTCCGAGCGGTAAGCGCTCGGCGCGTGGCCGACGGAATGCAGGTGCCGGTTCGACGACTGCGGTCGCCGAGCGCACGACCGAGTCCACCGCGACGGATACCGGTGCCAGCCGGAACCCGTTCGTGCGGATCTGGATCTTCCTCAAGCAGGTTGTTTCAGAAATGCGCAAGGTGGTGTGGCCGACCCGCAGTGAGCTGGTCAACTACTCCATCGCAGTGCTGGTGTTCGTCGTTTTGATTACGGCGTTGATCGCGGGACTGGACATCGGGTTTGCAAAGCTGACCCTGCTGGTGTTCGGCTGATAAGGCAACTACCTCGGGCTTGCAGCCCGAAGTGACCAATGAAGGAGCGTGGGGCAGTGAGCACCCCGGAGAATGAGATCGAATCGCCGGAGATCGGTGACGAGACCCCCGAGGCCACGCAGGCGGATATCGCGGAGACCGTAGCTGACGAAGCTGCGCCCGAAGTCGTCGATCCGGTCGCAAAGCTGCGGGCCGAACTGCGTCGCCTCCCTGGCGAATGGTACGTCGTGCACTCGTACGCGGGCTACGAGAACAAGGTCAAGACCAACCTCGAAACCCGTGTCCAGAACTTGGATGTCGGCGACTACATCTTCCAGGTCGAAGTTCCGATCGAAGAAGTCACCGAAATCAAGAATGGCCAGCAGAAGAAGGTCAACCGCAAGGTTCTGCCGGGCTACATCCTGGTGCGCATGGAACTCAACGACGAATCGTGGAGCGCCGTCCGCAACACCCCGGGTGTTACCGGCTTCATCGGCATGACGACCTCGCGTCCGTCGCCGCTGACCATCAAGGAAGTCGTTCAGTTCCTGATGCCGCGCGCAGAAGTCCGCAAGGCCGAGGCCGCCAAGGCTGCCGCCGCCGCGGGCGAAAGTGTTGAGGCTGCCGCAGCTGCTGCCGGAAACCTCGTCGAGGTCGATTTCGAGATCGGCGAATCGGTCACCGTCATGGACGGCCCGTTCGCTACGCTCCCGGCGTCGATCAGCGAGGTCAACACAGAGCAGCGCAAGGTGAAGGTGCTCGTCTCGATCTTCGGCCGCGAAACCCCGGTCGAGCTCGGGTTTAACCAGGTGGAGAAGCTCTAACACAGAGTTGCCCACACCATTGGCCGCGGCCGCGCGCCGCGCCATCGAAGAGACTTCCGCGTATCCAGCGTGCGCGGATTTGTAGGAAAAAGGATTTTAGGATGCCTCCTAAGAAGAAGAAGATCTCCGGAATCATCAAGCTCCAGATTCAGGCAGGCCAGGCCAACCCGGCCCCGCCCGTGGGTCCGGCGCTCGGTCAGCACGGCGTGAACATCATGGAGTTCTGCAAGGCGTACAACGCCGCGACGGAATCCCAGCGTGGAAACGTCATCCCGGTCGAGATCTTCGTTTACGAAGACCGTTCGTTCGACTTCAAGCTCAAGACCCCGCCAGCAGCCAAGCTGCTGCTGAAGGCTGCGAACTTGCAGAAGGGTTCGGGCGAGCCGCACACCAACAAGGTCGGCAAGGTCACCATGGATCAGGTGCGCGAAATCGCCAAGACCAAGACCGAAGACCTCAACGCCAACGACATCGACGCCGCCGCGAAAATCATCGCCGGTACCGCGCGCTCGATGGGCATCACCGTCGAAGGCTGATCTTTCCCGATCAGTTTGACCCCGTGGGAGGGCCGCGCTCGGCCCACTAACCACTAACTCCCCGTGCATGCGGGAGAGAAGGAACAGAGCATGAGCAAGAAGAGCAAGGCCTACCGGGCCGCCGCTGAAAAGATCGATCGCGACAACCTGTACAGCCCGCTGGAGGCTGTGGCACTCGCGAAAGAGACGTCGTCGAAGAACACTGACGCGACCGTTGAGGTTGCTGTGCGGTTGGGCGTCGACCCCCGCAAGGCTGACCAGATGGTCCGCGGCACCGTCAACCTGCCGAACGGCACCGGTAAGACTGCCCGCGTCATCGTGTTCGCCGCTGGCGACAAGGCCACCGAAGCTGCCGCTGCTGGCGCTGACGAGGTCGGTGCCGAGGATCTGATTGAGAAGATCCAGGGTGGTTGGCTGGACTTCGACGCCGCAATTGCGACGCCGGATCAGATGGCCAAGGTTGGCCGTATCGCACGTGTCCTCGGACCGCGCGGCCTGATGCCGAACCCGAAGACCGGCACCGTCACCAACGACGTCGCCAAGGCCATCAACGACATCAAGGGCGGCAAGATCAGCTTCCGTGTCGACAAGGCCGCAAACCTGCACTTCGTGATCGGCAAGGCATCGTTCGACGTCGCGCAGCTGGCTGAGAACTACGGCGCTGCGTACGACGAGATCATGCGTGCGAAGCCGACCGCAGCCAAGGGTCGCTACCTGAAGAAGATCACCGTCTCGACCAACACCGGTCCGGGCATCCAGGTTGATCCTTCCGTCTCGCGGAACTTCACCGAAGCGGAGTAATTCCCCTTCACAGCTTGAAACGAAAGGCGCCACCCGCAAGGGTGGCGCCTTTCGTCGTTCTTGACCCGCGGGCAGCTACCCGGGCACGATCTAGCGCCAGCACACGATCGTTGTGTCCCCTTTGCCAGCCTCTGCGCCGATGACTTCCACCGATATCGCCGCAGCGGAGCCCAATCTCGATCAAGAAAGTGAGTGATTAACCGTTCACTGATTGTGCAGACCCGTCGATGATGACACATTAACCTGCTGAAATGTGGAACATCAGATTGTCTAAACCGGTGAACACTTATGCACTCAAATGCTTGACGCGATCCTAATTCTGTCGCTAACCTCTCTTACTATTCCGTAGGTTACTGGCCAGTAGTTGTTGCTGGATTGAAGGAGAGCTTGAGCATGAGGTCGACTTTGCGAGGAAGTCTCGTCGCGTTAGTCTCGGTCATCGTGATGTGCGGTGCAGCGGCCCAGGCGGGCCCGGCATTGGCGGTACCGGGCGCTGAGTCGGCAGATGCCGCTGCGGCGCAGCGGTTGACCGATTACATCAACGCTGGCTCGCCCGCCGGGCGTCGCGCGGTCAACGGCTTCAAGCACGATGCCGACTGGTCGGGTCCCACCAGGAAGCTTCCGCCCATCCCATCGACGGTGGGGGTGGGGCCGCGGCAGACCGGATTCTGGCCGGCATTCGCCTACAGTCAGGTGAATCCCCGGGTCGCGCCGCCCGGCGCGAACGACTGGAGTTGCAAGCCCAAGGCCGGGCAGAACCCGGTCGTGCTGCTGCACGGAACCTGGGAGAACGCGTACGACAACTGGGCGGCCTTCGCACCAGTACTGAAGAAGGCAGGCTACTGCGTCTTCACCCCGAACTATGGCCGCACCGATCTGCTCGACGTCGGCGGTCTGGGGACCATCCTCCCCGGAACCAATGGGGTAGCCAAAGTCGGCCGCTCCGCTGAACAGATCGACCCGTACATCACGAAGGTCCTGGCGAAGACCGGTGCCAAGAAGATCAATCTCATCGGGCATTCCCAGGGCGGACTCCTTGCGCGCTACTGGATGAAGCGGTTCAACGGCCACCTCAAGGTCGACAAGCTCATCACTTACGGTGCGACCAACAACGGCACCACTCTGGACGGTATTGGGTGGCTTGGTCGATCGATTAACAATGTCGGCCTCGACGTCCTCGCCCCGGTAACCCTGCTGGTTGGTTCTGCGGGCATCGATCAGACCATCGATTCTCCGACGGTCAAGTACGTCAACAATCGGGCACCTTTCCATGACAGTGGGCAGAAGCGCGTCTACCCGGACGTCGAGTACACGATCGTCGGATCGCGTTACGACGAGGTGACCACCCCATACGACCTGACGTTCCTGCCCGGTTACCGAAACGTCAAGAACATCACGTTGCAGAACGGCTGCGAGCAGGACACTTCCGATCACATCTCGATGTCGTACTCGCCGCGCGCCTTGTCAATTGCTCTGCACACGCTTGACCCGCAGCGCTACCCGAAGCTGGTGTGCTCGTCGAGTCCGTGGTTCTTCAGCTTCTAAGGATGCGTCAACATCCGTCCCGGCCTTTTCCGTGTCTCGAGATCTCAGCAATGAGAGGTGCCTGATCATGCAGATTCGTGTCCCCTCGATCGAACCCGACCGCATCGATCAGAAACATCTGTACGCCTACTTCGGCGACTGCGTCGAGGTGGATGTCGCCGCTCGGCTCATTCTCACGAAGGGCGGAACGGCGATGTCGCTCGGCCGGGCTGAAGACGTCGCGCAGGACATTCAGCGAGCTATCGGCTTCGTGCGGCGAGAAATGCGACGCGATGCGGGGGCCGAAGCCGGTGTGCGGGAGCCTGTGGATGGCCGACTCGGCCAGCGGTGATCCAGGTATTACCGTTGCAGGCATGCGCGACGACAAACTCCTAACCCGGATCGGCGGACTGCTTCGGCAGGCGGAGGGGACCGACAATGAGCACGAGGCCGAGGCGTTCATGGCGGCGGCCCAGCGGTTGGCGACAGCAGCATCGATCGATCTGGCACTAGCCCGAGCACACGATCCCAAAGCCATGCGGACCGCTGTCCCAGTCACCCGGCAGATTGCCATCGGGCAGGCAGGCAAACGCGGGCTCAAGACGTACGTCCAACTGTTTGTGCAGATTGCCGTCGCTAACGACATCACGTGCGATGTCGCCTCCAACTCCACGTTCGTGATCGCCTACGGCTTCGAGAGCGACATTGACACCTGCGAGGCGCTATACACCTCGCTGGTGATTCAGATGGTGGCAGCCAGCGACGCCTACCTGAAGTCCGGTGCCTACAAGGGACAGACTGCGCAGCAGATGGTCACCAAGACCAACGGCTACGTTCGACGTCGCTTTGTCGAAGAGAAGGCACTGTCGCCGATCACCGCGCGATTGAACTTCCAGTCGGCATTTGCCGGACGGATCGGCGAACGACTCCGCGCGGCCCGCGACGAGCAACGTGAGCAGGCCCGGATCGACGACGTGGCCGCGGCCAGGCCAGTGTCGACGGCCGTCGCGATGCGTAACAAGGAACTCGAGGTCAAAGACTTCTACAAGGCGGAATCGAAGGCCCGGGGGAGTTGGCGACCAAACCGTGCGACCGCAGGGTTTTCGGCGGCGGCCCGTGAAGCGGGCGATCGTGCCGGTCGTCGGGCCCGCATCGGTGCCAATCCGGAACTGGGTGGATCTCGGGGCGCGCTCGAGTCGTGAGCAAGGACCAGCTACGTGGCCGCATTTATGCGGCGGAGGCGATGGTGTACCGGCTGTTTGAACGCGCAGGCGGCGCGCACACAGTGCAGATCGCCGGCGCCGAAATCACGGTGCCCGCCGAAGTGCGGTTCGGTTCGCTCGACGAAGTGCGTGTCTACGTCGACCGCGTGCTCGCATTGCGGTCAGTTCGTGACGGTTTTGAGCGGGCGAAGTTGCCCGTCGTGGTTCGAGCGCGTCGCGGCAGTCGTGCCGCTCACTACGAGCGGTTGACCAGCACCATCGCTGTTCCCGACAACTCAGACGGGCGCTGGGCGTTGCGCGAGCTGGTAGTCGTGCACGAACTGGCACATCACCTGGACCCGGTTGGCGACCCTTCGCACGGCCGGTCGTTCGTCACCACGCTCATCGATTTGGTCGATGCCGTTCTCGGTCCGGAATCGGCGCTCGTCTACCGCGTCATCTTCGGCGACAGCGGGCTTCTCTAGACGATGTTGTTGGCCGCGGTGACGAGCGGGACCGGCAAGGTGCCGAGGTCACCGTCGGTCTGGAACGTCAGGTAGCTCGGCTTCGCCGGGTCCAGCACCAGTTGTTGGCGACGACCGCGGGCCTTGATGAGGTCCGGCACAATCGTCAGGTAGCGCGGCAGGCTCGCCGCGTACACGTCGACGCGCAGCCGGTGGCCGGGCTTGAGTACGGCGTCGGTGGGCACCATGTCGATGTCGATGCGTACCGGTTCGTCGGCGGGAACCGGCAGGCGCCGATCACGCGAGAGGTAATGGTAGGCGTCGAGCAGGACACCGTCCGCAGTGTAGGTGGACCGCGATGGATCCAGCGCGCGGTTGGACGCCGTCAAGGCACCGTTGGTAAGGACCGTCGACGTCCCGTCGGGGGCGACGTCGTTGACGGTAACCGCCCAAATCCCCTCGTGCGCCGTCGTCGATACGTTGAGACGCAGATTCATCTCGCCGGACAACTGCGTGGCCCGCTTCACGGGCTCGCTCGTGAACGACAACCCGCTCGTCTCCTGGTAGTGGGCGTTGGTGGAGAACTTTTCACCGAGGACGATCGCCAGGCCGGCAGTGACCTGGGAAAGATCGCGGGAGACGAAGCCCTTCAGGCTGGGGACGATACGCAGCGAGCGGCGGCGGACGGCCGGTGTTGAACGCAGACTGCCGTCGTGCTGGGTGTGCATTGCGGTGCCGGTCGGCTCCTCGGTGAGGAACAGACGGCGCGGCGCCACCTCGCGGCGCGGGAACGACGGTCCGCACGACCATCCGCCGCCCTGCTGTTCGAGGGTGACCGGTCCGTACGAGTCGACGTCGTTCTCGATGCCCTTGAGCCATCGGTCGAACCATGCGCGCTGCAACACGTCGAGGCGCGGCGGCGAGTAGGGACGTTCGTGGTCGCATCCGGGATCAATGTGGTAGCCGTTGGCGATCAGCATCTGCTTGCGGCCCGGTTCCATCTGAAGCTTGGAGTAGACGCGGGTGGCGCTGCGGCCAAACAGGTCGTGCCAGCCGCCGACGGTAAACGTCGGGCATTCGATGTTCTCGACCTTCGGGTCACGTTCGTCGAAGTAGGGATCGTCGAAGATCCGGTCGTCGCGGGCAGTGAGGAAACCCCACAGGAGCGAAGGCATCTCGGTGGCTGGGGACTTGATGCGCGACGACAGCCACCGGTAGGCGTCGCCGCGGAGCAGGTCCGCGACTGCGGTGGCCGGGTTCGGGAGCCACTTCATGCCGTTCACCAAGGCCAGCCAGAACGGAATGAATGCCGAGGGCATGCCGCCGGTGATGTAGATGTCCCGGACGACGTCCTCGCTGCCCTCAACCGCGAATACGGCCTTGAGTGCTTCCGGTCGATGGCTGGCAGCCTGCAGGGCGTTGATGGCCGAGTACGACCATCCGGTCATCCCGACGCCGCCGGTGTACCAGTCCTGCTTGGAAATCCAGTCGATGATCTCGACGCTGTCCTGCTGTTCGCGGGCGCCGAGAATTTCCCACCTGCCGTGGGAGGTGCCGGTGCCGCGGACATCGACGATGACCTGGACGTAGCCGGAGCGCACCAGGTTCCGGTTGACGCCGAACACATCCCACAGACCCTTGGAAAGGCTGCGCGTAATGCGGGTGGCACCGGCTAGCGGACCTTCGTCGGTGGTGAGGGTGGAACTGAGGGTCTTGACGGCCTTGCCGATGACGGGGGCGTGCAAGGCATGGTCGATTCCGTCGAGAACCGCGCGGTTGTAAGGGTTCACGTTGAGAATCACGGGGAACGGCGTGGCGACCGGAACCCCGAAACTGTTCGCTGGCCGCACGATGGTGGTGCGGAGTGCGATGCCGTCACTCATGGTGAGCCGGACACTGCGGTCGATGTGGACACGAGGGTAGGTCTGCGCTTCGTCGACGGCGCGCCGCCATTCGAGGCCGGGGACACCGCCCGCTGCATCGCGGTAGTTGGGCGCAGAGATCAGCGTGGACTGCTGGCGTGGCGCAGAGATGGACCCGCGGTGGAGATGGTCGCGGCTCAAACTGTCGTCGTTCACGTCAAACTGAAGCGTCATACTCTGGTCCCCCTAATTGCGTTAACAAGCGCGAGGTCGCGGGCGATTCGATGACTCATGTGGTGTGAGTCACGCAAAGCTCCCTCCCAATCTAAAACGATCAGCATCCAGATTGTTAATCCAGGGTTGCCGAATAGGTGTGCTCGCTTGACCGGTTTGTTACGGAAACCGCTGCTTCGAGCAGTATTCCGGCCGAAATCTGGACCGAAAGATCGCGTTCGGGGATGCTCGATGCCGCGACGGCACCACCGAATTTTCGTGCCGCGGTGCCGGTTCCGTCGGGGACGACGGCGTCGAGTCGCCAGTTGTGGCCGAAGACGGGGAGGCCCTCGGGGTCCGTTGCGCGGTGGTCCCAGGCGGCTTCGGCGCTCGTGAGAACGATTTGGCTGGCGCGGGCCCGCAGGCTGTCGGCGACACCGTCGCGGAGGTCGGTGGCTACGAGTGCGAGGTAGCGGGCGAGGATCCCGGCAAACAGTCCGCCGTCACCGCCGCCAGCGGACTTGATTACGCCGTCAATAATCAGGTGCTTGTCGATTGCGTCCAGGAGCGTGCCGATCTGTTCCAGATAGACGTCCGCGCCGGTGATGCGGTGGGCTTCGACCGCCGCCCCCAACCCGACGCCCTGGCAATAGGTGAAGACCGCCGTATCCAGTTCGCGGTTGCCGCCTGGTCGAATCCACAGGCCGTCGGCAATCAGCCCGGACGGCAACGACAGTTCGCGGTTTAACCAGTCGGTCATCGCAACGCTGCGGCCCTCGTGCCTTGTGCGCGCCAATAGGATGGCGGCCGGACCGTTGGCGGGAGCGTTGAAGAACGTGTCGGTCGTTCGCCAGGGGATGCCGCCGCCGAGTTCGGGCGACCATGCCTGATACATCCGGTCGGAGAGTTTCCTTACGGCCCGTCGTCTGGTGCTGAGCAGTGATGGACCGAGGTGACGTTCGACGCGTTCAATGGCCAACCCCAACCACGCCATGTCGTCGTAATAGTTGTTGGTCCACTTGCCGATATTGCGAATCCGGATCCCGCGCAGCAGTGCGAGGGCGTCGGCCGCGCAACGTGGGTCGTCCCGGTGGATGGCACCGTCGACGAGCAGTTCTACCAGGTGAGCCTGCCACCAGTAGTTCCATGAGCCGGTTAGCCGTTCCTTCGAGAGGGGACGTCCGACGGGCGGCCACGCGACCTGACCGATGCGTGTTCCGGGTACCCACTTACCGATGCGCCGCAGGTGGCGGGAGGCGATTGCCGCTTGGGCCGCCCCGGCGCGGGCCTGCAGGAGGTCGACCTGGGATTTGGATTCGCGCGTCATGGCAGTTAGCCTATTGGTCGGTGCAATGAGTTATGGCGCAAGGTGTCTCCGCGAGGGGATGTTGGAGTCAGGCCCGTTGCGTCAAGTTCAACCAGAGACCGTTGGTTATCGGATTAGTCCGATCGAAGGCCCGATGTGAGTCGGCAGCCCGCGCAGGATGAACGTGGTGAAACTTTAGCCGTACTCCGGTACGTGCCATGTGCGCCCCGTGCTTCCTGCCGGGGCGCTTTTCTTTTCTCGCAGGATGTCTTCGTCGATTACTCCAGGCCATCGAGCCTTCTGGATAGAGGTGGCTCGGTTTACCGGGTCACGACGAATGTGACACGAGAGGAGGCGAAGTATGGCTAAGGCTGACAAGGTTTCTGCAGTTGCAGAGATCACCGAGAACTTCAAGGGTTCGACTGCCGCTGTGATCACGGAGTACCGCGGACTCACGGTGCCGCAGCTCCAGCAGTTGCGTCGCTCGCTCGGCGAAGGCGCTACCTACTCCGTCGCCAAGAACACCCTCGCGAAGCGCGCCGCCACTGAGGCGGGCCTCGAGGGTCTCGATGACCTGTTCACCGGTCCGACCGCTATTGCCTTCATTGAGGGCGAGCCGGTCGTGGCTGCCAAGGCGATCAAGACTTTCGCCAAGGACAACAAGAACCTGGTCATCAAGGGCGGATTCATGGACGGCCGTGCGCTGTCCGTGGCTGAGATCGAACAGATCGCCGACCTGGAGACCCGTGAGGTCCTGCTGGCAAAGCTGGCGGGTGCCATGAAGGGCAACTTGGCAAAGGCCGCAGGGCTGTTCAACCAGCCTGCATCGCAGGTCGCGCGTCTCGCCGCGGCTCTGCAGGAGAAGAAGGAAGCTGCCGGCGAAGCCGCGTAGTTCCCCTTTGCTCCACCCTCGGATCCCGCTGCAGTCGACACTTTTGTGGCGGGCGACGACAACCCCATATACCAGCCTGCACTGCAGGCGCCCCCGCCAAGCGGGGATTTAACGGAAGGACGCCACCATGGCGAAGCTCACCGCTGACGAGCTCATCGAGCAGTTCAAGGAACTGACCCTGCTGGAGCTCAGCGATTTCGTGAAGAAGTTCGAAGAGGTCTTCGAGGTCACCGCTGCTGCTCCGGTCGCCGTCGCTGCTGCCGGTGCTCCGGCTGCCGCTGAGGCTGCTGCAGAGCAGGATGAGTTCGACGTCGTGCTCGACTCGGCTGGCGACAAGAAGATCCAGGTCATCAAGGTCGTCCGTGAGGTCGTCGCTGGTCTGGGCCTGAAGGAAGCCAAGGACCTCGTTGAGAGCGCTCCCAAGGCACTCCTGGAGAAGGTCAGCAAGGAAGACGCTGAGGCTGCCAAGGCCAAGCTCGAAGAGGCTGGCGCCAAGATCTCGCTCAAGTGATCTGAACTTGACAGCATTTCTCGCCGCTTAGCTGCGAGTGCAAAAGAGGTCCGTGGGGAAACCCGCGGGCCTCTTTTTGTGCATCTGTTTGACGTTGATCAAATTCGTGCGTAAAGCGCTATGCGTGCGTAGCGCACCCTCCCGGCCTGTTTTGGTGTCGGGCGTTCAGATGGCGCGCCAGCGCGTCTGTGAGACCTGGCGATCGATGAGTCTGAGGGGGCCTTCTGGCTCATATCTGCAAATCCGAGCTGTGACCCACGGCTCGATGGTGGGTGAATTTCGCTTTGGACCACGGCCATTCTTTGGGTATTCTCAGCCCAGCAAGATGTTACCGATGGGTAGTGGCGGTTTTGTGTCAGCTTTCTCGCCCTTGGCCGAAGTGCAGTTTCGCTTCCCTGTGCGTTAGAGTGACCGCAGCCACAGCCGCCTCTGGTAAGTGGCGGCGAAAACTCGTCTACGGGCGCGGCGAAGGAATTGCCTCGCATCTCGTACGCGGTACACATGAAAGGTCTGGAGGGACACTGTGGGTGTTGAGGTAAAGGTCGAGGGGCTTACCAAGTCGTTCGGTTCGCAGAACATCTGGCGGGACGTTTCGCTGACCCTGCCCGCGGGTGAGGTCAACGCGCTGCTGGGGCCGTCAGGTACCGGTAAGTCGGTCTTCCTGAAAACGTTGATCGGTCTGCTGCATCCCGAACAGGGTTCAGTCATCATCGACGGCACCGACATCACGCAGTCTTCGGCCAAAGAACTGTACGAAGTCCGTAAGTTGTTCGGTGTCCTCTTCCAGGACGGTGCGCTCTTCGGCTCGATGACGTTGTACGACAACATCGCCTTCCCGCTTCGTGAGCACACGAAGAAGAAGGAAGACGAGATCCGCCGCATCGTGATGGACAAGGTGGAGCTGGTCGGTCTGGCTGGCGCCGAAGGCAAACTCCCCGGTGAGATCTCGGGCGGTATGCGTAAGCGCGCAGGCCTGGCCCGCGCATTGGTCCTCGACCCGGAAATCATCCTGTGCGACGAGCCGGACTCCGGTCTGGACCCGGTCCGCACCGCCTACATCTCGCAGCTGTTGATCGACATCAACGCCGAGATCGATGCGACGATCCTCATCGTCACGCACAACATCAACATCGCCCGCACCATCCCGGACAACATCGGCATGCTGTTCCGCAAGGAACTGGTCATGTTCGGTCCGCGCGAGCAACTGCTCACCTCGGAGCAACCGGTCGTCAAGCAGTTCCTCTCCGGTGACCGCTTCGGACCGATCGGTATGTCGGAGGAGAAGGACGAAACCGTGGCCGCGGCCGAGGCTGCCCTCCAGGCTGCAGGCATTTCCGGCGGCGGTACGCAGGAAGACTTCTCCGAGATCATTCCGCAGGTTCAGCCGAACCCCGATATGCCGGTCCGTAAGGCGGCCCTGCGCCACCGTGCCAACGTGCTGCAAATGATGCCGACACTCCCGGTCAGCGCACAGGAAGCAATCCGTGCATCGATCGCCGAGGAAGATGCTCGCGCCGCAGCGTCACCGGAATCGGTTGCCACACTCGTTGCCCTCGCCAATACCGACTTCAGTCAGGCGGGTGCGCTCGACAACTCGCTGGCCGCAGCAGACGCCCAGGCCGCTAATGCGGCCACCCAGGTGATGACCACTCCCGCCATGGAGAAGGACACACAGGTCGTCGACGCCGCGGCCGGATATGACGACGCGCAGACGCAACCCATCGACACCTCCGCGATCGAAACCGCGGTTCGTGAGTCAGACGGACAGGGGAGTGCCAAGGCATGACCAGTGCCACCTCGCGTGGCGTCGATAAGCTGACCAAGGCTGGAGAGGGCGCACTTGCCCAGACCGGCAATATTGTTCAGTTGTTCGTCGATGTCGCTCGCCAGCTCTTTGTGCGGCCTTTTCAGCTGCGCGAATTCATTCAGCAGGCCTGGTTTATTGCCAGCGTGACGATTCTGCCGACCGCGCTCATTGCGATCCCGTTCGGCGCCATCGTCTCGCTGCAGACCGGCTCACTGATCAAGCAACTCGGCGCTGAGTCGTACACGGGTGCTGCTTCGGTGCTGGTCGTTGTTCAGCAGGGATCACCACTGGTGACGTCGCTGCTGGTCGCAGGAGCTGCGGGCTCGGCAGTGGCGGCAGATCTTGGTTCACGAACGATTCGTGAAGAGATTGACGCCATGGAGGTGCTCGGCATCAACCCGGTCCAGCGACTGGTGGTGCCACGCGTGTTGGCAATGGTTTTGGTGGCCGTCCTGCTCAACGGCCTGGTGGCCGTCGTCGGCATTGGCGGTGGCTACTTCTTCAATGTCGTGGTTCAAGGTGGTACGCCCGGTGCGTACCTGGCGTCGTTCGGTGCGCTTGCGCAACTCCCGGACCTCTATATTTCGACGCTGAAGGCGGCAATCTTCGGTGTGCTTGCCGGTGTGATCGCCGCCTACAAGGGCTTGAACCCGAAAGGCGGACCCAAGGGTGTCGGTGATGCGGTGAACCAGAGCGTCGTGATTACGTTCCTGCTGCTGTTCTTCGCCAACCTGATCATTACCGCCGTGTTCCTTCAGATCGTTCCGCCGAAGGTGGGTTAGCAATGACGCGTGGTGTAACGATTGCCAAGAGTCGCCCCGAGTACTACTGGTACGAGGTTCGCAAGCAGTTGGGCAAGCCGCTCAAGATGCTTGACGGTGCTGGCGAGCAGATGTCCTTCTATGCGAGGGCTCTGGCGGCCATCCCGAAGACGCTGGTCCACTACACGCGTGAGGTAACGCGACTGCTGGCCGAGGTGGCCTTCGGTTCCGGTGGCCTCGCCGTGATCGGCGGAACCATCGGCGTGATGGTGTTGATGTCCGGCTTCACCGGCGTTGTGGTCGGCATGCAGGGCTATGCGGCGCTCGACCAGATTGGTTCGCAGGCCCTGACCGGCTTCCTGTCTGCCTACGTCAATACCCGCGAGGTTGCGCCGTTGGTGGCGGGCCTGGCGTTGTCGGCAACCGTCGGCTGTGGTTTTACCGCCCAGCTCGGTGCCATGCGCATCTCGGAAGAGATTGACGCCCTCGAAGTGATGGCGGTGCCGTCGATCCCGTTCCTGGTGTCCTCGCGCGTAATCGCGGGCTTCATCGCGGTGATCCCGCTGTACGTGCTCGGCCTGATGGCCGCCTATCTGGCGTCGAGAACGGTTAACACCGTGTTCAACGGACAGTCGACCGGTTCGTACGACCACTACTTCAACCTGTTCTTGCCTCCCGTCGACGTCCTGTGGTCGTTCGGCAAGGTGCTAATTTTCGCGTTCGTCATCATTCTGGTCCACTGCTACTACGGCTACTACGCCAGTGGCGGCCCGGCCGGCGTTGGTGTCGCCGTGGGACACGCCGTGCGAACAGCCCTCGTGCTGATCGCCGTGATGGACTTCTTCCTGGGCCTGGCGATCTGGGGTACAACCACGTCGATCCGAGTGGGAGGTTAGGCACGTGGGGAAGACGCTTAAACGCAGACTTCTGGGCCTGCTGTTCTTCATTGTGGTGCTCGGGTTGCTGGCAACCTCGGTGCTGAAGTTCCGCGGCACGTTCGACGATTACGCGATCGTGAAGCTGACAACAGATAGCGCAGGTAACTCGCTCGTCAAGAACGCTGACGTGAAGGCCAACGGCGTCGTCGTCGGCACCGTCAAGGACGTCAGCGTGCAGACCGGCGGCAAGGTGACGGTCGACCTGGGGATCAAGCCCGACCAGTTGAAGAACCTGCCGACGTCGACCACGGCTCGGGTCCTCCCGAAGACCCTGTTTGGTGAGCGCTACATTGCACTCCAGGTGCCAGCCAACGCGAGCGGACCCACGCTCACGAACGGCAGCCAGATCAACACCGACACCAAGGGCAACTCGGCTGAGGTCGAGGACCTGTTCGACGCGCTGCTCCCGGTCATCAAGGCGATCCCGCCGGAGGACTTGAACGTGACGCTGAGCGCCATCTCGCAGGCCATCGGCGGCAAGGGGCAGGAAATCGGCAAGATCGTCGACCGGCTCAACGTGATTTTCACTCGCGTTAACGCGAACATGGACGACCTTCAGGGCACGATCCGCGGTTTGGCGACCTTCTCGCAGACCTACGCGGACGCACTGCCCGATGTCATTGATGCGCTCGACAATCTGCGCGTCACCGGCAACACGATCGTCGAACGCCAAGGCGACCTGCGAACCACGATCTCGACGTTGAGTGTGGCCGCCGTCGACACCAGCAAGTTCCTCAAGACGAACAAGAAGGACATGCTCAACTTGTTCATCGACTCGGAACCCTTCCTCAAGGGACTGGCACGACAGTCACCGGTGTTTGGTTGCACGTTCCGTAACTTCGCGACGCTGATTCCGGATTCGAAAAAGATCGTCGGCGTGGACACCCCGAACCCGGGTGTCCGGGTGAACCTGCAGTTCGTGAACCCGCGCGGCCGTTACCTGCCGAATCAGGATGAGCCGCGACTGATGTGGAAGGATCCGCCCGCACGCTGCTACGAGCCAGCGTCGAATGGTCGCCCGTTCCCGCAGTACCCGGGTGGCAGTATTCCGGATGGTTCGTACCAGCCGCCGTCACGCAACGGTGGCCCGACAACCTGGCCGGATCTGCCTCAGCCGCAGTTCAGCGCTACGCCGAGCGGAACGATCGGCGAGACCGATTACCAGAAACAATTACGTCTGATTTATGGCGCGTCGGCCGGAGAACTACCGGAGAACGTGCCGCTGTGGGTCACCTACATCGGTGGCGGAGCCCTGAAGGGAGCGGAGGTGACGATTAAGTGAAAAGCATCGTTCCACCGCTGGTAAAGCTGATTGTTTTTGCCTTGGTCACCATCTTTGCCACCGCCATGCTCGGCTTGACGATCGCGAACGCTGGCAACTCCGGCAAGGCGAGCTTCTCGGGTGTCTTCAACGATGCCGCGATGCTCAATCCCGGCGACGACGTCCGCATCGCGGGTGTACGCGTCGGTCAGGTTGAGAGCGTCGAGATCACCGACCGCAACAAGGCGCTCGTGTCGTTCAGTGCCGACCGCAGCACCTTGCCCAAGAGCACCCAGTTGTTTATCCGATACCGCAACCTGACGGGTCTGCGGTACTTGGCGCTCGACAAGGGGCCCGGGCCTGCCAACGAAACCGTGAACAAGGGCTACACGTTCACGAACACGGCCACCAATAAGAGCACGCACGACGCAGTGAACTTGACTGAACTGTTTAACGGCTTCCGCCCGCTTTTCAAGCAGATCACGCCGGAAGACATGAACAAGCTTGCCGAGACCATGATCAAGGTCTTCCAGGGCGACATGGACACGACCATCGGCGACCTGATCAGCGACACCGCGGGGTTGACGAATGCGCTCGCCGACAAGGACAAGGTGATTGGCGACATGATCACCAACCTCACGAAGGTCCTCGACACGGTGAACAAGAACGATGATCAGTTCTCGAGCTTGCTGGTGAACACGGAAAAGCTGATCACCGGTCTCGCCGCGCAGCGGGACTCGGTGGGGTCGGCCATCACCTCGGTGTCGAATCTGACCACCGTGACGGGTTCGATTCTTAGCAAGACGCGGCCGGCTATCCAGGGCGATATTGCCGGGATCAAGTCGCTGTCGGATCAGCTGAACTCGCGTACCGGCGACATCGAGCAGGTTTTGACGAACTTGCCGGTCAAGCTGGAGAAGATCGGTCGCGCCGCGACCTTCGGCTCTTGGTTCCAGTTCTACCTCTGCGGTATCGATGTGGTTGCCGGTAACGGCAAGTCCACCTTGTTGACTCAGCCGGTGGTTCCGCTACCGAACATCAACCACGTCCTGTACACCAGCGCCGCGACGCGTTGCTGGCGCGACGGAAAGCCGGGGGCGTGAGCATGACGAGCGAAGAAACACAGCCGACGGTGCCGACAACACCGAAGAAGTCACGCCGATTCGCCGGTCGCCGCAGTCCCGTCAGCATTGGTGCTCTGGGCTTGCTGATGCTGATCATGGTTGCGGTGTCGTCCTTCTACCTGAAGGACCTCCCGCTCGTGGGTGCCGGAGCCAAGTACACCGCGCAGTTCTCAGAAGCGGCGGGACTCAAGCCGGGCAACGAAGTCCGCGTCGCCGGTGTCAAGGTCGGCGAGGTCACCGACGTGAATCTCGCCGGCGACAAGGTCGACGTCTCCTTCCGTGCCAACAACACGTGGATCGGTGATCAGACGCAGGCGTCGATCCAGATCAAGACCGTGCTGGGCCAGAAGTACCTGGCGCTGAACCCGCGCGGCAGTGAACTGGCCGATCCCGATGTGACTCTCACCGATACGGTGGCGCCGTACGACGTCATCGAGGCCTTTGGTGATGCTGCGGACCAGATCGAGAACATCGATACCAACCAGCTGGCGAAATCGCTGCGCACGTTGTCGAATGCGTTCTCCGGAACAAACGCCGAGGACATCAATTCCTCGCTGACCGGTATTTCTCGGTTGTCGAACACGATTGCCAGCCGCGATCAGGAAGTCCAGAAGCTGCTGGCGGCAACCAAGGACTCGACGAAGATCCTCGCTGACCGCAATGAGGAGTTCACGAAGCTGATCGCTGGGGCAGGTGTCCTGTTGAAGGAACTCAATACCCGTCAGGAGAGCATCTCGGCGCTCCTGGCCAGCACCACGACTCTCAGTAAGGCGCTCACCGGGATCGTTCGCGATAACGAAGCGCAGATCGGCCCGGCCCTCGACTCGCTCAAGGGTGTCACCGACATGCTGACTCGCCAGAACTCGAACCTTCGCCAGACCATCACGTACATGGCACCCTTCTACCGCCTGTACGCGAACGTCCTCGGCAACGGTCGCTGGTTCGAATCGACCGTCACGAACCTGCTGCCGCCGGCGCTGCCGCAGCAGAACACGACGCGCCCGCCGAACATGACTAAGAATCTCAACAACGGTGGAACGGGGGCCAGCTAATGACTAACGCAGCGCCTTCTTCTCAGGACCAGAATTCCGGGCTGTTCTCCAAGCGCAATATTGTCTATACCGCGCTCGGTGCCATCCTGCTCCTCCTCATCGGGGCTGGTGGTTGGTGGGCTTCAACGCTCATCGGTACCACCAAGGTCAAGGCCACCTTCTCCAGTGCTGTCGGCATCTACAAGGGCAGCGATGTCCGGATACTCGGTGTTGACGTCGGCAAGGTCACCGAGGTGACGCCGCGCGGCGACGTGGTTGATGTGCAGATGCGCGTCAACCGGGGCGTTAAGTTGCCCACCGACGTGAAGGCCGTGCAGATCATCCCGTCGATCGTCGCCGACCGCTACGTTCAGTTGACCCCGGCTTACTCGGGTGGCCCCGAGGCCGGTAGCCAGGTGGAATTGTCTGGCAAGCAGACCGGCGTGCCCGTCGAAATTGACGCGATCTACGCCAACCTGCAGAAACTGTCGAAGTCCCTCGGCCCGGACGGTGCCAACCAGAACGGCGCAGTCACCGATTTTGTCGATGTGTTCTCCAAGAACATGGAAGGCAACGGTGCTGAACTCGGTCAGGCGATCACTAACCTGTCGAAGGCGGCCGGCACGCTCGCCAATGGCAGCGACAACCTCGTCAGCACCATCAAGAACCTCAACGTCTTTGTCGGGGCCTTGAAGGAGAACGATTCGCAGGTCCGCCAGTTCAACAAGCAGATGGCCTCGTTCAACACGTTCCTCGCCGGTGAGCGGGAGAACCTGGGGAGCGCCCTCAACACGCTGTCGTACGCCCTCGGGGACGTCGCGAGGTTCATCAACGACAACAGCAGCCAGATCGGCGATACGATTCGCGACTTGCAGCCGACCGGACAGGCCTTGCTGGATAACAAGGATCATTTGCTCGAGATCCTGACGGTCTTGCCGGTGACGATCAACAACCTGATCAACGCATACGACGCGGAGTCGGGCACACTCGCCATGCGGTTGAACATC
Organism: Gordonia sp. (in: high G+C Gram-positive bacteria); assembly: GCF_049647785.1. Lineage (GTDB taxonomy): Bacteria > Actinomycetota > Actinomycetes > Mycobacteriales > Mycobacteriaceae > Gordonia. Next base: position 12,421 of record NZ_JBARYI010000021.1, on the reverse strand, counting down.
CCGGACCTGCAAGACCTCCTGGGTGCCCAGTGCCGCATGCTCGATCTGGGCAAACTGTTGCCGGGTAATCCCATGGCTGTCGACTTCAGTCGCAAGATGGCTCCGCTGGTGAACGGCTGTGAGGGCCTCGCCAATCAGGTCACCAAGGGTGTCCTGGAGCCAATGCTGCCGGTGTTGCCATTCGGCATCATGAGCGGCAACAAGGAACAGAAGTACCCGGCACCCGGCACCGTACCGGGTAACCCGGATCCGAAACTCCCCGGAGGACAGCGATGAAGGTGAAACGCTCGGTGCGCGCACGCGCGGCCGGTATGGGCGCCGCCCTCGTCACGGTCCTCGCGGTGACGACAGGTTGCTCGGGTATCAGCTCGGTTCCGCTGCCCGGTGGCGTCGACGTTGGCAGCAACCCGCGCACCTACAAGGTGGAGTTCGACAACATTCTCGACCTGGTTCCGCAGTCGATGGTGAAGATGGACGGCATTCCCGTCGGTCAGGTCACCAAAGTTGAGGTACCGGAGGGTGCCTGGAATGCCTTGGTCACGATCAAGGTGAAGAACGAGGTCAACCTGTCCGACGAGGCGTCGGCCTCGGTGCAGCAGACCAACCTTCTGGGTGAAAAGTTTGTGGCCCTGTCGGAGCCGAAGGACGTGACCCTGGCGACCCCGCGTCAGCCGGAGTCGGCGCCAATCAACTCCGACCGGACCCGGACGGTCACCGACATTGAGCAACTGCTCGGGGCATTGTCGATGCTGTTGAACGGCGGCGGCATCAACCAGCTTGAGCCGATCATCACGTCTCTCAACGAGGCGCTCGGCGACCGACCCAATGCGGTCCGGTCGCTGCTCACGCAGTCGGAGACGTTGATCGGCAGCCTCAACAAGCAGCGTGACGACATTGTTCGCGCCATCGACGGCGTCGGAAAGCTCTCCGATCGCGCAAGCCAGCAGACTGATCAGATCGAGCGGGTCCTGAAGCAGTTGCCCGCAGGCGTTGAGGTACTTGAGCAGCAGCGTCCGCAGTTTGTGGACCTGCTGACGAAGCTCGACACGCTGGGAGAGGTCGGTACCGACATCCTCGGTAAGGCGCACAAACAGATCATCAACGATCTGAAGGCACTGCGGCCGATCCTGTCGGAGCTGGCCAAGTCGGCACAGGACGTTGTCACTGCCGCACCGTTGATGCTGACGCACCCCTACCCGGATGACTTGCTTCCGGGTGTGAAGGGCGACTCGACAAACCTGTTCATGACCCTCGACCTGCGACTGCTGAACCAGTTGGAGGCCCTCGGTGTCGGTCAGGGCACCCCGAAGTACACGCCGCCATCGGTGAGTCCGCCCAAGGTGGATCCGAATAACCCGTACGTCAACGGCAACGGACCGCGCTACGGCTGGCCAACGATCTCGCTGTTGCCGCCCGCCGCGAACTCGCGACCGGGACCGAATACGCCGCCTTCGGGTGGCACGTACCCGATGAACCCGGCGTCGAAGAAGAAGACCAACAAGAAGAACCAGTACTCGACGCTGCCTTCCGGGGAGCAGAACTTCCTCGCCGGAACCATTGAGATGATCGGAGGCGAAGGTCAGTGACTAGCCGCCTTGTCAAGATTCAGTTGATTGCCTTCGTGGTGATCGGTCTCCTTGCGATCGTCTACGTTGGCGCCAAGTACGCCCGCCTAGACAAACTTGCGGGAATCTCGACGTACAACGTCACGTTGCACATGCCCGACGCCAGCGGTGTCTTCACCAACGCCGAAGTCACCTACCGGGGCGTGCCAGTCGGGTTGGTCTCCAAAATGGAGATGGTTCCCGGCGGTGTCAACGTGAACCTGCAGATGAACTCCGATGCGCCCAAGGTCCCGGCATCCGCGAAAGCCGTGCTGGCGAACCGGTCGGCCATCGGTGAGCAGTTCATCGATCTGCAGCCGTCATCGAGCGCTGGTCCGTACCTGGCGAACGGTGACACCATCGAGGGTGCGGTTACGCCGCCGAAACTTCAGGACGTCATCGCCGACACCATCACGTTGACAAAGACCATTCCGGTCGACGAGTTGAGTTCGTTGGTGAAGGAGCTTGGTAAGGCCTTCAACGGCAAGGGCGACGACCTCACCCGCCTGGTGGCCTCACTCGACAAGCTGTCGAAGGACGGCGTCGAGAACATCGGTCCTATCACCGAACTCATCCGCAACTCGAATCCGGTCCTGGCAACCCAGGCCGAGCAGTCCGACGACATCCTGGCGTGGAGCCACAACCTGGACTTGGTGACGGCGCAGTTGGCCGGCTCCGACCCGGCGTTGCGACGAATCCTCGACAATGCTCCGAACGCGGCGACCGCCCTGTCGAAGTTCATTCAAGACAACGGTGCGGATGCGACCAAGCTGATCCATCAGCTCGGGGTCACGGTGCATACGGCGGCGCCTGCGTCGTTTGCGACGTCGGCCACGGTGGCGATGCTTTCGGCACTCGCTGCGGGCAGTCACAGTCCGGCTCCCGGCGATGGACAAATCCACTTTGGCATCGTGTTGGAGACCGGTAACCCCGTCAGCTGTACTCGCGGCTACGAGGGAACGGCGCAGATGATCGCGGACATCAAGAAGAAGAATCCGAACTTCGATGTCAACTACGACGATTTCCCGTTCAACACCAACGCCAAGTGCACCGTGCCGGTCGGCAACCCGACGTCGGTGCGCGGCGCTGAGCGCGCGTCGTTGGCGAACCCGGACATCCCGCAGCCGTGGGACAACAAGCCAAAGAAGGATCCCGACAAACTCAACCTCAACCCCGTTGCCACGCAGCTCGCTGCGCTGATGGGTGTTCATGCGCGGTAGCTCGCAGCCAGGCAACTGGCGACGCGAGCCCCGCCGTGACTACAGTTGCGCTCGATGACACACGACGACAGCACACCGGACGAGACAAACGTCGACGAGACCGTTGCGGACGCCACGTCCGAGGTGGCCGCCGACGCGTCGGCCGCGGATCCCCCAAACGCCGATGACGCAGACGCCGATGACACGGATGACGGGGATGCGGACGACGCCGACACGGATGCCGCGGACGATGGCCGGGACGAAGAGGACCCTGACGACGCTTCGCCCAGGTCTCCGCTGGCGTCGTTGGCGTTAGCGTCAGCGGTTGCGGCTTTGGTTGCGGCAGTCGTATGCCTTGGCTACTTCGGGTACACCGGTATCCGCGCGTACACCACCGACTCGGCACGGGAAACGCTCCGCACCGAATCAGTCGATGCGGCGGAGCAGGCGGCAATCAACATCACGACCGTTGACCCGTCCGACCCCGAGGGCTGGAAGAAGCGTCTCGAGTCATCGTTGACCGGTGATGCTTGGAAGCAAGTTAACGCGCAGGTCGTCGCCGATGTGGAACGACAGGTCGCGGCGAGCGGATCGAAGCCGGGCAAGATCGAATCGCAGGTCTCGCGAAGCGCCGCGACCGAGGTCGACGCCGACGAGAATCGCGCCACCGTCCTCGTGTACGTGAAGGTGAAGGCAACCGTGCCGAACCAACAGGCTGCGGCGAACCAAATGGGTTTCTTACTGACCATGGTTGAAGTGGACGGTATTCGGAAGGCAGAGAAAGTGGTCCCGTTGCAGGCGGTCGCCTACAGCGACGCGGGTTCGGATGTTTCACAGCAGCCTCAACCGGAGGGCGGTAACTGATGGCCACCGGTAAACCACGCAGCAGCGGTTCAAAGCGGACACCGAAGGTCGCCGGTCGCGGTGCCCCGCGAGTAACGGTCTCTAAGTCTGACGTCGATCCGGTATCGGCGGCCGAACCAGCAATTGTCGAACCAGAAGCAAGTGGCGCAGACAAGCCGGCACCGACGGCGAGTGGTTCGACCCTTTCGGGAGTCGAACGCAAACGTCGTGCGGCGGCGGCTGCGCAATCGGCCAAGGCCGAACAAGAGGTCCGGGACAGCGAGATTGAAGCCGGCCCGGCAGCCCACGACACCGCGTCGACTTACCGGTTGGCAGGCCTGCTGGGTGCCATCGCGGCCGTTATCGGCGCGATCGCCGCAGTCTTCGCCTTCCATCCGGGGGCATCGGTCACCGACAATGTCGCCTTCGTCGATCAATCGGCGACCACGCGGTTGATTTCGGAGGCGACCCAGGCGGCGTGCACGCCATTTGCCTTTGACTACCGCACCATTGACAAGTCGTATGCGAAGGTTCGCGACGCGTTGACCGGGGAAGCCGCTCAGCAGTTCCGCGACTACGAGGCGACCAACCGCAAGGCTGCGGTCGACTCGAAGTCCGGCTCGGATTGCCAGGTGGAGTCCATCGGGGTGTCGTACTTGAATGGCGACGACGCGGTGGTTCTCACGCAGTTGCTTGTTAGTACGACCCAAGACGGCCTGATTGCGAGCAATGCTTCGCCGCACGTGCAGTTGACGATGAAACTGATCGATGATCGTTGGCGGATTGCCAAGGTCGGCGACTTCTGACGAAACTCGCCTGTTCGGGTGGTTTTATCGGAACTTTTCGGCGCGTATGGCTTGACGTAGCGGCCTAGGCGAGTCAATCTGTGTCCAGCCGATTGTCACGGGCAGGCAGCCGCAGACAGGCTAACTCAATGGGTGGTATACATCCCCGTTAATTTCTGATACAGTTGGACGTTGCGCTGGCTGCCTCCTGTCCGCTGATCGTTCATCCTTCCAGCCGTCCCTTTTTGGGAGGGCCCTCGGGTGGTGATTTGTGCAGGTTGCACAGCCGCCGCAGGCCACATTGGCCAACGCACCGAGAAACTTCGTGTTGGAAGGACGCATCTTGGCACTCGACCGCCAGTCCACCTCAACCACAGCGGGTTCAATCCCGGGCGCGCCGCAGCGCGCTTCCTTCGCCAAGATTGATGAGCCACTAGAGGTTCCAGGTCTGCTTGATTTGCAGCTGGACTCCTTTGAGTGGCTCGTGGGTACGCCCGAGTGGCGCGCAAAGGCGATTGCAAGGGGTGAGGAGAACCCGGTTGGCGGACTTGAGGAAGTCCTCCGCGAACTCTCACCCATTGAAGACTTCTCGTCTTCCATGTCACTTTCCTTCTCCGACCCGCACTTCGACGAGGTCAAGGCCTCCATTGAGGAGTGCAAGGACAAGGACATGACCTACGCGGCACCGTTGTTCGTCACCGCGGAGTTCATCAACAACAACACCGGCGAGATCAAGTCGCAGACCGTCTTCATGGGCGACTTCCCGATCATGACCGATAAGGGCAGCTTCGTCATCAACGGCACCGAGCGTGTCGTCGTGAGCCAGCTGGTTCGTAGCCCCGGTGTGTACTTCGACTCCAGCATCGACAAGACCACGGAGAAGACGCTCCACTCGGTCAAGGTGATCCCGGGCCGCGGTGCCTGGCTTGAGTTCGACGTCGACAAGCGCGACACCGTTGGTGTGCGTATCGACCGCAAGCGTCGCCAGCCGGTCACCATCCTGCTCAAGGCCCTCGGCATGACGACCGAAGAGATCTCCGAGCGTTTCGGATTCTCCGAGATCATGATGTCGACCCTCGAAAAGGATTCGACGACCAACCAGGACGAAGCGCTCCTCGAGGTTTACCGCAAGCTGCGTCCGGGCGAGCCCCCGACGAAGGAGTCGGCAGAAAGCCTCCTGGAGAACCTGTTCTTCAAGGACAAGCGCTACGACCTCGCTCGCGTCGGCCGCTACAAGATCAACAAGAAGCTTGGTCTCACGGCTAACCCGATGGTCGGCGAATCGACGCTGACCACCGAAGACATTATTGCGACCGTCGAATACCTGGTGCGTCTGCACGAGGCCGACCCGCACCAGCAGACCATGATGACCGTCCCGAACGGCGTCGAGGTGCCCGTCGAGGTCGACGACATCGACCACTTCGGCAACCGTCGTCTGCGTACTGTCGGTGAGCTGATCCAGAACCAGATTCGCGTGGGCCTGTCGCGTATGGAGCGTGTTGTGCGTGAGCGCATGACCACCCAGGACGCCGAGGCAATCACCCCGCAGACCCTGATCAACATCCGGCCCGTTGTGGCTGCGATCAAGGAGTTCTTCGGAACCAGCCAGCTGTCGCAGTTCATGGACCAGAACAACCCGCTGTCGGGTCTGACGCACAAGCGTCGTCTGTCGGCTTTGGGTCCCGGCGGCCTCTCACGTGAGCGTGCCGGACTGGAAGTTCGTGACGTTCACCCGTCGCACTACGGTCGCATGTGCCCGATTGAGACTCCGGAAGGCCCGAACATTGGCCTGATCGGTTCGCTGTCGGTGTATGCGCGGGTCAACCCGTTCGGCTTCATCGAAACGCCGTACCGCAAGGTCGTCGACGGTGTGCTCACCGACGAGATCAAGTACATGACCGCCGATGAGGAAGACCGCTTCCTCATTGGTCAGGCGAACACCAACTACGACGCCGACGGTCGCATCAGTGATGAGCGCGTCCTCGTTCGTATCAAGGGTGCCGAGGTCGAGTTCGTTCCGGCCAAGTCGGTCGAGTACCTTGACGTTTCGCCGCGCCAGATGGTGTCGGTCGCTACCGCGATGATCCCGTTCCTGGAGCACGACGACGCTAACCGTGCACTGATGGGTGCCAACATGCAGCGTCAGGCAGTGCCGCTGGTTCGCAGCGAGTCGCCGCTTGTCGGTACCGGCATGGAACTGCGTGCCGCCGTCGACGCTGGCGATGTCATCGTCACCGGCAAGACTGGCGTGGTGGAAGAGGTTTCGGCCGACTTCATCACGATCATGGCCGACGACGGTACCCGCGACAGCTTCCGCCTGCGGAAGTTCGAGCGCAGCAACCACGGCACCTGCGCCAACCAGGTTCCGATCGTTGACGAAGGTCAGCGTGTCGAGGCCGGCCAGGTTCTGGCCGACGGACCGTGCACCGATCAGGGCGAAATGGCGCTGGGCAAGAACTTGCTCGTCGCGATCATGCCGTGGGAGGGCCACAACTACGAGGACGCGATCATTCTGTCGCAGCGCCTCGTCGAAGAGGACACCCTCACCTCGATCCACATCGAAGAGCACGAGATCGATGCGCGTGACACCAAGCTCGGTGCTGAGGAAATCACTCGCGACATCCCCAACGTCTCCGATGAGGTTCTCGCGGACCTCGATGAGCGTGGCATTGTCCGCATTGGTGCTGAGGTCCGCGACGGCGACGTGCTGGTCGGTAAGGTCACGCCGAAGGGCGAGACTGAGCTGACTCCGGAAGAGCGTCTGCTCCGCGCGATCTTCGGTGAGAAGGCCCGCGAGGTTCGCGACACGTCGCTGAAGGTTCCGCACGGCGAGACCGGCAAGGTCATCGGCGTCCGCACCTTCAGCCGCGACGAAGACGACGATTTGGCGCCCGGCGTCAACGAGTTGGTCCGCGTCTACGTGGCACAGAAGCGCAAGATCCAGGACGGCGACAAGCTCGCTGGCCGCCACGGCAATAAGGGCGTCATCGGCAAGATTCTTCCGCAGGAAGATATGCCGTTCCTCCCTGACGGCACCCCGGTCGACATCATCCTGAACACCCACGGTGTTCCGCGTCGTATGAACATCGGCCAGATCCTCGAAACCCACCTCGGATGGGTTTCGAAGGCCGGCTGGAACATCGACACCGCGCAGTTGGAAGAAGAGTGGGCCAAGCGCCTGCCCGAGGCGATGCATTCGGCTCCGCCGAACACCAACACCGCCACCCCGGTCTTCGACGGTGCCAAGGATGACGAACTGGCGGGCCTGCTGGGCTCCACCCTCCCGAACCGCGACGGCGACGTCATGGTTGGACCGGACGGCAAGGCCACCTTGTTCGACGGTCGTTCGGGCGAGCCCTTCCCGTTCCCGGTCTCCGTCGGCTACATGTACATCATCAAGCTGCATCACTTGGTGGACGACAAGATTCACGCTCGTTCCACCGGTCCGTACTCGATGATCACGCAGCAGCCGCTCGGCGGTAAGGCACAGTTCGGTGGCCAGCGCTTCGGTGAGATGGAGTGCTGGGCAATGCAGGCGTACGGCGCCGCCTACACCCTGCAGGAACTGCTCACGATCAAGTCGGACGATGTGGTTGGCCGCGTCAAGGTTTACGAGGCCATCGTCAAGGGCGAGAACATCCCCGAGCCCGGCATCCCCGAGTCGTTCAAGGTGCTCCTGAAGGAGCTCCAGTCGCTTTGCCTCAATGTGGAGGTCCTCTCGAGTGAGGGCACCGCAATCGAGATGAGCGACACCGACGACGAGGACCTCGAGCGCGCTGCTGCCAACCTTGGCATCAACCTGTCGCGTAATGAGGCCGCCACGGTGGACGACCTCGCTAACTGACCTGACCGACCGACCTGGAGGGCCGGTGCGAAGTTCACACTCCGCACCGCCCGCTGACAATAAGAGACACTGAAAGGCAACTAGTGCTCGACGTCAACTTTTTCGACGAACTCAAGATCGGCCTGGCGACGGCCGACGACATCCACAACTGGTCGTTCGGTGAAGTCAAGAAGCCGGAGACCATCAACTACCGCACGCTGAAGCCTGAGAAGGACGGCCTGTTCTGCGAGAAGATCTTCGGACCTACTCGCGACTGGGAGTGCTACTGCGGTAAGTACAAGCGCGTCCGCTTCAAGGGCATCATCTGCGAGCGTTGCGGCGTTGAGGTCACCAAGGCCAAGGTCCGCCGTGAGCGGATGGGCCACATTGAGCTGGCCGCCCCGGTCACGCACATCTGGTACTTCAAGGGTGTTCCGAGTCGCTTGGGCTACCTGCTCGACTTGGCTCCGAAGGATCTCGAAAAGATCATCTACTTCGCCGCCTACGTGATCACCGCGATCGACGACGAACTCCGCCATGCGGAACTGTCGACCCGTGAAGCTGAGATCGGTGTGGAGCGCAAGGCGATCCTCGACGACATGGAAGCTGCGCTCAACGAGCGCCAGCAGAAGCTCGAAGCCGACCTGGCTGAGCTCGAAGCTGAAGGTGCCAAGGCCGACGCCAAGCGCAAGGTGCGCGATGCCGCTGAGCGTGAGCTCAAGCGCATGCGTGACCACGCCAACCGTGAGGTCGAAGCTCTCGACGAGATCTGGGACAAGTTCACCAAGCTGTCGCTCGGTGACCTGATCATCGACGAGCGCCTCTACCGCGAGCTCGAAGACCGCTTCGGCGAGTACTTCACCGGCTCGATGGGTGCCGAGGCCATCAAGCGTCTGCTCGAGACCTTCGACATCGAAGCTGAAGCTGAATCGCTGCGCGAAACCATCCGCACCGGCAAGGGCCAGAAGAAGCTGCGTGCGCTCAAGCGACTCAAGGTCGTTGCGGCGTTCCAGCAGTCCGGCAACTCGCCGCAGGCCATGGTCCTCGACGCCGTGCCGGTGATCCCGCCGGAGCTGCGTCCGATGGTTCAGCTCGACGGTGGTCGCTTCGCGACCTCCGACCTGAACGACCTCTACCGTCGTGTCATCAACCGCAACAACCGCCTCAAGCGACTGATCGACCTCGGTGCTCCCGAGATCATCGTCAACAACGAGAAGCGGATGCTGCAGGAGTCGGTCGACGCCCTCTTCGACAATGGTCGTCGTGGACGTCCGGTCACTGGACCGGGTAACCGCCCGCTGAAGTCGTTGAGCGATCTGCTCAAGGGCAAGCAGGGTCGTTTCCGCCAGAACCTCCTCGGCAAGCGCGTCGACTACTCGGGCCGTTCGGTCATCGTCGTCGGCCCGCAGCTCAAGCTGCACCAGTGCGGTCTGCCGAAGCTGATGGCTCTCGAGCTGTTCAAGCCGTTCGTGATGAAGCGTCTGGTTGACCTCAACCAGGCTCAGAACATCAAGTCGGCCAAGCGCATGGTGGAGCGTCAGCGCCCCGCCGTGTGGGACGTCCTCGAAGAGGTCATCTCGGAGCACCCGGTTCTGCTGAACCGTGCACCTACCCTGCACCGCCTCGGTATTCAGGCGTTCGAGCCCCAGCTGGTTGAAGGCAAGGCAATTCAGCTGCACCCGCTCGTCTGTGAAGCCTTCAACGCCGACTTCGACGGTGACCAGATGGCAGTTCACCTGCCGCTGTCGTCGGAGGCACAGGCTGAAGCTCGCATCCTGATGCTGTCGAGCAACAACATCCTGTCGCCGGCTTCGGGCCGCCCGCTCGCTATGCCCCGCCTGGACATGGTGACCGGTCTGTACTTCCTGACGACCCAGAAGGATGGGTTGATCGGCGAATACACCCCGGCCACCAAGGACGACGTGGAACGCGGCGTCTACTCGACCCCGTCTGAAGCGATCATGGCCGTCGACCGCGGCGCCCTGTCGATTCAGTCGCGCATCAAGGTGCGTCTGACCGAGCAGCGTCCGCCGGCCGATGTTGAGGCCGAGCAGTTCCCCGACGGCTGGACCCGTGGACAGGCGTGGGAGACCATCACGACCCTCGGTCGCGTGCTGTTCAATGAGCTGCTCCCGCGTGACTACCCGTTCATCGACGAGCAGATGCCGAAGAAGCGTCAGGCCGTGATCATTAACGATCTCGCCGAGCGCTACCCGATGATTGTCGTCGCTCAGACTGTCGACAAGCTGAAGGATGTCGGCTTCTACTGGGCAACCCGTTCGGGTGTCACCGTCTCGATGTCGGACGTTCTGGTTCCCCCGGCCAAGGCCGAGATCCTGGAACGTTACGAGGAGCGGGCCGACGGTCTGGAGCGCAAGTTCCAGCGCGGTGGCTTGACCCCCGACGAGCGTCGTGACGCCCTAGTTGAGATCTGGAAGCAGGCCACCGAAGAAGTCGGTAAGGCGCTTGAGGATTACTACCCGGACGACAACCCGATCACGATGATCCCGAAGTCGGGTGCAACCGGCAATATGACGCAGGTGCGTAACCTGTCGGGCATGAAGGGCCTGGTGACAAACCCGAAGGGTGAGTTCATCCCGCGCCCGATCAAGTCGTCGTTCCGTGAAGGTTTGACGGTTGCCGAGTACTTCATTAACACGCACGGTGCCCGTAAGGGTCTGGCCGATACGGCTCTGCGTACCGCTGACTCGGGTTACCTGACCCGTCGTCTGGTGGACGTGTCGCAGGACGTCATCGTTCGCGAGACCGACTGTGGCACTGAGCGCGGCATCCTGGTGACGCTCGGCGAGAAGCAGGCCGACGGCACCATCATCCGCGATGCACACGTGGAGACGTCGGCTTACGCACGGACCTTGGCGTCCGACGCGGTCGACGCTGACGGCAACGTCGTCGTTGAGCGTGGCAATGACTTGGGCGATCCGGCTATCGAGGCACTCCTCGCCGCTGGCGTCACCGAGGTCAAGGTGCGTTCGGTCCTCACCTGTGGCACGGGCACCGGCGTTTGCGCGCTTTGCTACGGCCGTTCGATGGCCACCGGCAAGCTCGTCGACATCGGCGAAGCGGTCGGTATTATCGCCGCTCAGTCGATTGGTGAGCCCGGTACCCAGCTGACGATGCGTACGTTCCACCAGGGTGGCGTCGGTGACGACATCACCGGTGGTCTGCCTCGTGTCACCGAGCTGTTCGAAGCCCGTGTCCCCAAGGGCAAGGCTCCGATCGCCGAGGTTTCCGGTCGCATCCGCATGGAAGACGATGATCGTTTCTACAAGATCACCATCATCCCGGATGACGGGAGCGAGGAAGTCGTCTACGACAAGCTCTCGAAGCGTCAGCGTCTGCGTGTCTTCAAGCACGAAGACGGCAGTGAGCGTCTGCTCGCCGACGGTGATCACGTCGAGGTTGGTCAGCAGCTGCTTGAGGGCGCTGCCGACCCGCACGAGGTGCTCCGCGTCATGGGCCCGCGTCAGGTGCAGATCCACCTCGTCAACGAGGTCCAGGAGGTGTACCGCAGCCAGGGTGTGTCGATCCACGACAAGCACGTGGAAACGATCGTCCGGCAGATGCTGCGTCGCGTCACGATCATCGATTCCGGTGCGACCGAGTTCCTGCCGGGTTCGTTGACCGAACGCGCCGAGTTCGAAGCCGCGAACCGCAACGTGGTTGCCGAGGGTGGAGAGCCGGCTGCCGGCCGTCCGGTCCTCATGGGCATCACGAAGGCTTCGCTGGCCACCGACTCGTGGCTGTCGGCCGCGTCGTTCCAGGAGACCACTCGCGTGCTGACCGATGCGGCTATCAACAGCCGTAGCGACAAGCTCGTCGGCCTCAAGGAGAACGTGATCATCGGTAAGTTGATCCCGGCCGGTACCGGCATCAACCGTTACCGCAACATCGAGGTTCAGCCGACGGAAGAGGCTCGTGCAGCCGCTTACGCTCTGCCGACCTACGACGACACCTACTACAGCCCGGACGGCACCTTCGGTGCCCCGAGCGGTGCCGCCGTTCCTCTCGACGATTACGGCTTCGGCAGCGAGTTCCGCTGACCTAGCCGAAGGCCCCCGAACCGCTAACGGTTCGGGGGCCTTTTCGTTGTCGCGCCCGGAAATACATACATCCGCGTAGTTCGTTGGTCTTCGCTCCGTCACAGAC
>NZ_JBARYI010000020.1:0-57723 GCF_049647785.1 Gordonia sp. (in: high G+C Gram-positive bacteria) | reverse complement strand
CAGCACACGCCACCGCGCGCTCCACAAACCGCTCAGCGGTGCACTGGCGCACCCCGGCAGCCGCCGCGTACGAGGCCGCGACCTTGCACAGCGGATCGTAAACCCGACCAAACACATCCGAAGCCGGGTCCGCCTCGGCCACGGCGCACTGCTCTTGCAGCAGCGAGTAGATCTCGGCGTAGCGATGCCACATCACCACCCCGGCAAAAGAATCCACCCGCGCAGCAAAAGCTAACCGATCCGCACGGCTATCGCGCACCACCCCAGAGGTGGCCGCCGACCCCTCACCGGTCGCGGCCGGGGTGGGGCGGGCGATGCGGATAACGATCTGATCGTCGCTAACGGTAACCGTTGAAGCTGGCCGGCCGGCGGTGGTGCGAGTGGTCATCAGATTGTTCCCTTCGAATCACTAAATCGAATGTACGTTCGATACTAGATTCGGGGTCTGACAATTATGCTCACTGCTGCGTGAATCGAGGTGAAGACTCGCTGACCTGGGTAAATCGACTGCTACGAGATCACGACGAGCACGGTCGCGATGATCCCACCGCCGACGGATACCGCACAGGCGATACCGGCCATCACACCATCCGGCATGGGGTGCTCGTGGTGTTTGAGGGCGCGTTGGTTCCGGTTGTAGCGGTGGAAGCTGGCGAAGAAGAGAATTGCTCCCAGCGTTAGACATATCGCTGCGGGTAGGGCGGCGAGTGTCGGATTCGGAGCGGTCGGAACAGCCCGGAAGAGTAGGGCTGAGCCAGCCATGAAAGCCAATGCCATCCGCGTCCAGGCGAGACGAGTGCGCTCGTTTTGCGCGCCCTCGTCGAACAGGAAGTCCTTGGTGTCAGGCAACGAGCGCTACCCCGACCAGTACCACGATGCCTGCGACCACCAGGCCTACCGCCAGCAACAGTGCCGGTGAAGCGGGAGGTAGCGGTTGATTGGTGCGGAGCGCCCGCTCGGACTTCGCCCAGCGGGGGAAGGCCGCCCCCGCGGCTAGCAGACCGACCAGGACCACGCCCATCGCAATGTACGACCAGATTCGCTCACCCGTGGACTCGGTGGCAATGTGCAGGGCCACGCCCGCAGCCATGAAAGCGAGGGCGGTGCGCAAAGCGGCGAGCAGGGTGCGCTCGTTCGCCATCGAGAATCGGGCATCGGGTTCTTCGCCCACGCCGTAAACCCATTTCGGCCAGCGCTCTGCCACGTGTCATCTCCATTCGGGCGACGAATATCGTCCCTCGGGATATTACGCAGGCCTCAACGGTCGCGGAGTTCCTTGGCAGCCGTTGTGGCGAGGGTATCGGCGATCTCGTTGTACTTGTCGCCCGCGTGACCCTTGACCCACCGCCATTCCACGGTGTGTCGATCTTCGGCAGCAACGAGTTCTTGCCACAGGTCGGCGTTCTTTACCGGCTTCTTGTTTGCGGTCTTCCAGCCGTTGCGCTGCCATCCGGCGACCCACTGGGTGATGCCGTTTTTCACGTAGCTGGAATCGGTATAAAGCACGACGGTCGATGGTCGCGTCAGGAGCTTCAGGGCCTCGATCGCGGCGGTCAGCTCCATCCGGTTGTTGGTGGAATTGGGTTCGCTGCCAGAGATTTCCTTTTCGATTTCCCCGTAGCGCAGCACGGCACCCCAACCTCCGGGACCGGGATTGCCCAGGCAGGCGCCGTCGGTTGAGATCTCCACTATCTTCGAAGGGGTTCCGGCGTCACTCATGACGGTCAACGCTACCGGTAGGGAGTTTGAACCTTGTCTGCTGCCCGCATCATCCTGATCCGCGCCGTGAATGTTGGCGGTGCCAAGCTGCCGATGGCTCGGCTTCGCGAGATCGCAGCCGAACTCGGTGCCGTCGATGTCAGCACCTACATCGCGTCCGGGAACCTGCTGTGCACGCCGCCGGGCAATCCCGACGCCTTCGACCGTGCACTAGAACAAGCGCTCACCGACGAATTCGGTTATGTCCGCGAGGCGATCAGCCGGACTCCAGCGGAGATCGCACAGGCCCTGAACGACTACCCGTTCGGCGACGCCCCGCACGGGCACCTGTACTTCTTGGCCGGCACCCCCGACCCCGCGGCGGCAGAAGCTTTCTGCGCCACCGACTTTGGCGGCGGTGAACAGTTACAGATAATCGGCAACAACCTGCACATCAACTATCCCGACGGTGCAGGCACCACGAAGCTGACGCCGGCCCGCATCGCCAAGGCGCTGGGGGTTACCGGCACGGGCCGCAACCTGCGCACGTCGGCCAAGCTGGTGGAGTTGGCCTGCTGACGTGCATTCACGGGACCGCAGCGCGTTGAATTTGGCACATTCGCGGTAGCAAATTCAACGCGATCGCCCCAGCCACTACACCGGGGCGTCGATGTCCTCCGCGGGGGCGGTGAACTGGGCGTTGTAGAGGCGGAAGTAGGCGCCCTTCTCCATCAGGAGGCTGTCGTGGGTTCCCTGCTCCACAATGTGACCGTCTTCCATCACGACAATCAGATCGGCGTTGCGAATGGTCGACAGGCGGTGCGCAATAACAAAGCTGGTCCGACCGGCGCTGAGATTCGCCATCGCCTTACTGATCAGCAGTTCGGTGCGGGTATCGACCGAACTCGTGGCCTCGTCGAGGATCAGGATGGTCGGCTTGGCGAGGAATGCACGCGCGATCGTGATGAGCTGACGCTCGCCAGCACTCACCCCGCCGCCCTCATCGTCGATGATCGTGTCGTAACCGTCCGGTAGCGTTCGAACGAAGTGGTCGACGTGACTGATGCGCGCTGCGGCAAGCACATCCTCGCGGCTCGCCGTCGGATCGCCGTAGGCGATGTTCTCGTAAATCGTGCCGCCGAACAGCCACGAATCTTGCAGCACCATGCCGGTGCGTTCACGCAGATCATCTCGGGTCATCTCGGCAGCATCGACGCCGTCGACAAAGATGGCACCGCTATCGAGCTCATAGAACCGCATGATCAGGTTTACCAGCGTGGTCTTGCCCGCACCGGTCGGTCCCACGATCGCAATCATGTCGCCCGGGTTGGCCTCGAGGGACAGATGCTCAATCAGGGGACGGTCGTCAACGTAGCGGAACGACACGTCGTCGAAACGGATGTGTCCAGTGTCGGCGGCAGGTGTCATCGGATGGTCAGGGTCGGGACGTTCCTCGTCCTCGTCGAGTACATCAAAGATGCGCTCGGCCGAGGCGACACCGCTCTGCATCAGGTTGAACATCGACCCGATCTGGGTCAGCGGTTGGGTGAATTGCCGCGAGTACTGGATGAACGCCTGGACTTCGCCCAAGCTCAACTGGCCCGAAGCGACGCGCAAACCACCGACAACGGCAACGGCCACATAGTTCAGGTTGCCGAGGAACATGATCGTCGGCATCACGATGCCCGAGATGAACTGGGCCCGCCACGACGACGTGTACAGCTTCTCGTTCTGTTCGTCGAAAACGCCCTCCACCTCGGAGCGCCGACCGAATGCCGTCACCAGTTCATGCCCGGTGAACGCCTCTTCGATCTGCGCGTTCAGCGTGCCGGTGGTCTTCCACTGATTGATGAAATGCGGCTTCGAGCGTTTCGCGATCAGTGCGGTCGCAACTCCGGCGAGCGGAATCGTCGCGAGGGCGATCAACGACAGCAGCGGCGAAATCGTCAGCATCATCGCCAGGATGGCGATCACCATGATCAGCGAGTTCACCAATTGGCTGATGGTCTGCTGCAACGACTGCGACAGGTTGTCGAGGTCGTTGGTGACGCGGCTCAGGAGGTCGCCACGGGCCGACGCATCGTAGAACGACAGCGGCAGCCGGTGGATTTTCGCCTCCACCTGCGAACGAAGCTTGGTAACAGTGCTGACAACCACAATGTTCAGCAGGTACGCACCGAGCCAGCCGAGGATTGCGGACCCGACGTACAGCGCGAGAACGGTGAGCAGGATTCGACTGATGGCACCAAAATCGACGCCCTGTCCGGGGACGAGGTCCATCGACGACACCATGTCGGCGAAGGTGCCCTGGCCTTTGGCGCGCAATGCGTCGACGGCCTGCTCCTTACTGATTCCGGCGGGGAGCCGCGAGCCAATGACACCGGAGAACAGTTCATCGGTCGCGTCGCCAAGGACGCGCGGTGCGTACGCGGTCAGGGCGACAGACCCGATCATCGAGCCGAGAATGACGATCATC
Source organism: Gordonia sp. (in: high G+C Gram-positive bacteria) (assembly GCF_049647785.1). Taxonomy (GTDB): domain Bacteria; phylum Actinomycetota; class Actinomycetes; order Mycobacteriales; family Mycobacteriaceae; genus Gordonia. Next base: position 53,549 of record NZ_JBARYI010000020.1, on the reverse strand, counting down.
TTGCCGCGGTGGTCACCGAGTTGCGCGACCAGCCGCTTCAGTGACGGCTTGAACGACTTCGCCTTCTCCAAGGCTGGTGTTGCACCCGGCGGGCCTCCGCGCGTCATGCTCCGGCTCCGATCGCCAGCTGCGATTCGGCGATCTCAGCGTAGGTGGGACACGACTTCAGTAACTCCTCGTGCGTTCCGAGGCCGGTGATGGTGCCGCGGTCGAGGACGATGATTTGGTCGGCCGAAGTGATGGTGGAAATTCGTTGCGCGACGATGATGACCGCCGCGTCGCGGGTCGCCGGGATCAGTGCCTCACGCAGGCGCGCATCGGTTTGCAGATCGAGCGCTGAGAACGAATCGTCGAACAGGTACACCGACGGTCTCCGGATTAGCGCACGGGCAATCGCCAAACGCTGCCGCTGACCACCGGAAACGGTGGTGCCGCCCTGCGCGATCTCAGTTTGGAGGCCGTCGGGCATGGCGCGAACGAAGTCGGCGGCCTGCGCAATCGTTAGGGCCTCCCACATTTCGTCCTCGGTGGCGTTGGGCTTGCCGGTGCGAAGGTTGCTTTCGACGGTGCCGGAGAACAGATAGGGGCGCTGCGGGACGAGCCCGAAGTTTTTCCGCAGCGCGTCGGGGTCGGCGTCGCGCAAGTCGGTGCCGCCGAGCGTGATGGCACCGCCGGTCACGTCGAGCATGCGGGGCAACATGTTGATCAGGGTCGTCTTACCGGAACCGGTGGATCCGACGATGGCGGTTGTGGTGCCGGGCGCGGTGGTGAACGTGATGTCCGACAGCACCGGTTCGGCAGCACCCGGATACGCGAACTCAACGTCGGTGAGTGCGAGAACCGCTGGGTCGCCGGCAATCGGCTGCGGATTTTCGGGGGCGGTAACGGAGGTTTCGGTATCGAGGACCTCGCAGATGCGGTCGGCGCAAATGCTGGCGCGCGGGGCCATCATCGTCAGGAACGACGCCATCATCACCGACATCATGATCTGCATGACGTAGGTGATCATCGCGGTCAGGGCACCAATTTCGACGGTGCCGTCGCTGACCGCGTGCGAACCGAACCACAGGACAGCCACCAGCGTCACGTTGGTAATCAACATGACCATCGGGAACATCAGCGCCATCATGCGACCAACGCGGAGCGTCGCATCGGCAAGCGAGGTATTCGCGACCTCGAAGCGTTCGGCCTCGTGCCGTTCCCGAACAAAGGCGCGGACCACGCGAATGCCGGTAATCTGCTCGCGCATCACCCGGTTCACGTCGTCGATGCGCGACTGCATGGCGCGGAAACCGGGAACCATGCGCGCGATGATCAGGCCCATCACGATCCCGAGGATCGGGACGGCAACCACCAGCACCCACGAGATGGGTGCGGCCACCTTGATGCCCATGATGATGCCGCCGATGCCCATGATTGGCGCAGTCACCACGATCGACATCGCCATCACGGCCAGCAACTGAACCTGCTGGACGTCGTTGGTGGTGCGAGTGATGAGCGACGGTGCCCCGAAGCGGCCAACCTCGCGGGTCGAGAACCCGTTCACGCGGTGCAACAGGTCGTGCCGCATATCGCGGCCACCACCGAGCGCAGCCTGCGATCCGAAATACATCGCGGCGACCGAGCAGATGATTTGCGCGAACGAGATCAGCAGCATCCAACCGCCGGTCGACAGGATGTAACCGGTGTCGCCGCGGGCCACGCCGTAGTCGATGATGTCGGCGTTCAGGGTCGGCAAGTACAGCATCGCGATGGTTGCAACCAACTGGAAGCAAACCACCGCGATGACGTGGCCGCGATAGCGGAGCACATAAGTCCGCAGTAGGCGTATCAGCACGGATTCCACCCTACGTGCGGTCGGGCACTTGTGCCCTCTCGATTTTTAGGTCAGGGCGACCCTGCCTACCTAGGTCAGTGCGACGGCCGCCTCTGCGCTGTACGTGAGGTACGTGAACGACTCGAAGAAGTACAGGTTCACGGTGTCGGCGTCGTGCGAGTCGTAGCCGATGGAGACGTCTTGCCCGATGGTTAGCTCGAAGTCGCCGCCGCGTGTGCTGAGCAGGAAGCCGCCGGTAATGGCCGGGGCCCAAACGATGTCACCGTCGACGAGGATCCGGCGCAGGTGATCGCGGACCGGGTTGCCGTGGTCGGACGTCTCGTTGACCTGGGTGTACAGCTCGGCCGAAAGCGCCAGGGAGTACGGGCCGTCGACCGACGACAGTCGAAGCTTGCTGATGGCCTGGCTGATGGCTTCCGGGTAGTCGCGGACGTCGTCGGGCAGGGAAACGGCACCGACCCCGGATTCTTCGGCGATACCGGTGATCTGGGCGGCCTGGTAGCCAGCGAAGATCGCTCGGTCCTCGGCCAAGGCCAACTCTGCGGCGGCGCGGACCACCGGATCCCAGTCGGAGTCGGATGCACCGCGGTCGACGTTGTCGATGGCCTCGCGGGTCACCGTGAATGGCACCTTCAGTTCCACGAGAGGCTGGGTGTGGCGGATAAATGCTTGGATGCCGTCGGCAGGCGAATCAATCTTGGTGCGACGGCCGCGGGTCACCGAATCGACGTCGAGACCGAGCGGGCCCTTCACGTCGACCAGGCGACGACCAGCGATATTGCGCTTAAACGAGCGCGACGCTTCTTCCTCGATTTCGGCCCAGGCGGCGCTGGAGATGGGGGCGAGTTCGCGGTGCAGATTATTCATCGTGATTCCTAACTCGAGGGTGTTGGTGAAATTGTGCCGGATTACCGGAGTGCGCCGATGCCGAGCGAGCCGTCGGGCACCGAGTTGAACGTGTCGGAGGCGGCTGCTGGCGCGGCCGGGGGGTCTTCCAAGAAGTCGGCGGTCGGGGCAAAGAACTGGGCGCCGCTGACGGCGGTCGTGAAGTCCAGGAGACGGTCGTAGTTGCCTTCGGGTTCGCCGATGAACATTTTGTGGAGCATCTTTTCGCTGACGTCGGGCGCACTCGAGTAGGCGATGTAGAAAGTACCCTTGTCGCCACTACCGGCGATGTCGCCATAAGGCATGTTGTCGCGGACCACGTCGATCTCGTTGCCGTCGTCGTCGGTGACGACGTTGAGGGCGATGTGGGAGTTGGCGGGCTTGGTGTCGTCGTCCATCTCGATGTTCTCGAGCTTGGTACGGCCTATTGCGTCTTCCTGGTCCTCAACCTTGAGGGCGTTCCAGGCGCCGAAATCGGTGACGTAGCGCTGCGTGACGACGTAGCTGCCACCCGCAAAGTCGGGGTCCTCGTCGCCGACGGTGATGGCGGCGATGGCCTCGTCGCCGACTGGGTTCTCAGTGCCGTCGACGAAGCCGATGAGGTCGCGCATGTCGAAGTAGCGGAAGCCGTGAACCTCTTCGACCGTGGTGACGGCACTTCCGAGACGCTCGGTCCAGCGTTGGCCGATCTCGAAGCACAGGTCCATCCGGTCGGCTTTCACGTGCAGCAGGAGATCGCCGGGAGTGGCGGGTGCGGTGTGCACGGAGCCGGTCAATTCGGTGAACGGCCGCAGCGACTTGGGGCGCGGGCCCGAGAACAGTCGGTCCCAGGCGGCGGACCCGACGCCGACGATCGCGGTGAGGGCAGCATCGGGTACTCGGGATCCCACTGACGAGACCAGGCCGACGAGATCAGACAGCCCGTCGCGGACCGTTTCTTCGCCGCCATCGTTGATCGTCAACACGAGAAAAACGGCGGACGACGTCTTGCGGGTGAGGATGGTCTGCGAATTTGGCATGATTCCACCCTAGCCCGAGATCGGAAACTCCCCGGTTTGTGCCCCGAACCGGGCTCTTCAGTGAACTCGACGCCCGGTGGGAACGCTGGTCTAAAGCTCTCCGAACGCAACAATGGCCGACAACCCTCTCGGGTGCCGGCCATTGTCGGTTAGTTCAGATCAGCGGAAACTGCAGATCAGAAGAACGCGGGACGGAAGGTCTTGTACCAAGACTCCTGGAAACGTTCCTGCCAGTAGTCCCACCAGTGCGCACCGTCGGGCGAGATGTGGGTGGTCAGGCGAACGCCGGGCACGGTGGCCAGGCGACCGATGTACAGGTTCGAGCTGGTCGATGCGGCGACCTCGAGCGGAACCATCTGAGCGAACTTCGTGGGGTTGAAGTTGCCGCTGCCGGGGGTCAGGCTCGAGTCGTACTTGCTGCCGACACCGGTGCCCGACGAGACGTAGACGCGCTTGCCGGCGAGGTTGTTAGCCGAAAGGAAGGGATCGTTGGCGAACCAATCGCCAGCCGGGTAGAAGCCCCACATGTTGTTGGGGTTGCCGCCCATTTCCGCAACCGAAGCCTGGATGCCCTGCGTGAAGCCGGGCATGGTGACGGTCGGGTAGCCGCTGTAAGACGCGACAGCGTCGTAGAAGCGGGGGTGGCGCGAAGCGAGGTTCAGCGCCGCGGTACCCGACATCGACAGACCGGCGATGCCGTTACGACGGTTGTCGCTGCCGTGCCTGGTCTTCATGTAGCGGGGGAGTTCCTTGGTCAGGAAGGTTTCCCACTTGTTGAGGCCCAGAGCCGGGTCGCGCTGCTCCCAGTCGGTGTAGAAGCTGCCGCCGCCACCGAACGGGATCGCCACATTGACACCCTTGTTGGCCATGAACTGGGCAACGCGGGTGTTCTGCAGCCAACCGCTGGTGTTGTTCGGGGCACGCAGACCGTCAAGCAAGTACAGGGTCGGCTTGTTGGCGCCGCCACCGGAAACGATGTGCACCTTGACGTTCTTGTGCATTGCACGCGAGTACACGTTCTCGAACGAGGGCGCTGCCTCGGCTTGAGGTGCGACTGCGACTGCGGTTCCGACGAGGGTCGCCAGCGAGGCGGCCACGATCGTCAGGCGTTTGCCAACGCTCTTGAGCATATAAATCCTTCGGTCTGTTCATCGCGGCACGCGTCCGCTGCATCGTGAAGCCAGCGCCGCACTTTGATCGGGTCGACGACGCGTGGGCCTTAAGGCCCAGGTGTGCCCCCGCACGACTGGTCACGTTAACGGACTTGGGACGCCTCCGCAAAGGGTTCGAGCAGTCTTGGCGCTGGTCGTTACTTGTTTCTGGGGGACAAACCAGCGGTCAAGTTACGAATTGATAACCGTCATTCAATGATGTGACTTATCTCGCTATCTCGGTTGCGTTGTAGTTGGAGCTACGCCAACTTCACATATCCGTTGGGAGTCAGCTCGTAGACCGGGTCGGGGCCAACGTCGCCGTAGCCCTCGTTGCGGAGGGACACCCGTTGGTTCTTGAAGGTAGATGTGCGCGCCAACTCGGGCACTACCCGCAGATATAGCGGTACGGCGTACTCGGGAAGGCGGCTGCGGAGTTCAGCGGCTAGGAGTGACGGGTCGAAGCCCTCCTGGACCACCAGGGCGGCCATTCCGGCACGACCGTCCGCCCCGGGCACCGTGACCCCGTAGACGACGGATTCGTCAATGCCGTCGATGGCGTTGAGTGCGGCTTCCACCTCGGTGGTCGCGACATTCTCGCCTTTCCACCGGAATGTGTCGCCGAGGCGGTCGACGAAGGCAATATGCCGGAAGCCCTGGTCGAGCACCATGTCGCCGGTGTTGAAGTAGGCGTCGCCCTTTTTGAAGGCGTCGCGCAGGATCTTCTTCTCCGTCGCCGCGGGATCGGTGTAGCCGTCGATGCGGGCCATCGGGGTGATCTTGCCGAGCAGCAGACCCGGGGTACCCCTGGGCACTTTGACGGCACGTCCCTGCGCGTCGCGGATGGGGAGCCCGGTGTCTTCGTCGGCGGCCACGATCGCGTACGGGAGTGGGCAAAATCCGACGGTCTGCCGTTGGTCGAGGACGTTGACGAAACCGATATTCGATTCGCTGGCGGCATAAAATTCGACAACCCGGTCCACCCCGAAGCGATCGACAAATTCGTCCCAGATCTCTGGTCGAAGACCGTTGCCCGCGGCTAGTCGGATGGTGTGGGTGCGGTCGGTCGGCTTGGCGGGTTGTGCCAACAGGTATCGGCAGAGTTCGCCGATGTAGCAGAACGCGGTTGCCTCGTTCTCGATCGCCTGGTCCCAGAATTTGGAAGCCGAGAACTTGGGGCTCACAGCTAGGCATGAGCCGGCCGCGATGGCCGTCGACACGCAGATGGTGAGCGCATTGTTGTGATAGAAGGGCAGCGTCACGAACATGACGTCGTCGGGCCGCAAGCGCAGACCAATCGAGAACCCATTCATCGCGACCTGCCAGCGACCGTGGCTCATGACGCTGGCCTTGGGCCAGCCCGTGGTTCCCGACGTGAAGATATAATAGGCGGGCTCGTTGGCCTGAATCTGCGACGCGGCAGCCGGGTTAGCTTCGGCGCGGGGATCCGACTTCGCGAGGGCGGCACCCTTTGAGTCGAGACTGTCGAACTCGATGGGAGCGATCGCGGTGTCGATGCCGGGCAGCAATTCACCGCATTCGGGGTCGTGCAGCACTTGCAGTGGGGCAGTGCTCTTGTTGGCTTCGACGAGAACAGCGAAACTGTGGTTGAGGGCGTCGCCCGGCTGGTTGTAGTTGATCATCGCGGCCACGGCACCGAGCTTCACCACCGCCAGCATCGCGATGACGCATTCGGGACTGTTGTGAGCCATGATCGCCACCGCGTCGCCGCGCTGCACGCCCCGCTCAGTGAGTACCGCAGCCCACCGGTTGGCCCGACGATTGCACTCACCGTACGAATAGATGGTGGGCCCGGTCCGCAGGAATGGGCTGTCGGGATGTTTGGCGGCCGATTCAGCGAACGTCTTACCGATGCTCCATCGCCGGTTCGGGTTGATCGTCAACATCGACCGCTGCTGCTTGGCCAGCACCGGCACATCCCGCAGCAGACCGCCCACCCCCTTCACCAAGCTGCGCCAAGTGATAGGGCTGGGTTGGGACGTGGTCGCGGCATTCACGAAGATTCCTCCAATACTTGGGTTGGCCCAAGTATTGGAGGAATCCCGTTCGCGCGGGGCGCTTTTCGTGCGTTCAGCTACCGAGTGGCGTTGCCAACGGGGATTTCGACGGCATCTTCTGCGGTGCCCTGCACAATCTTGACCGGCTCGGTCTCCTTCGCGATCGTCAGACGCAGTGGCACTTCCTTGGTCAGCAGCACGGCGATAAACGTGATGATCGCAACGGCGGCCGATATCGCGAAGACCGGACCGAAGGCATCGGAGTAGGCGTGGTGGAACGCCTCCTGGATGGCCGCGGGGAGCTTTGTGATGTCGAGGTTGGTGTCTCCGCCAGACCCCATCGCGCTGTCGGGGATATTCATCGCACGCAGCGCGTCCTTCAAGTTCCCGAACACCAAGTTGGTGAGCACGGCACCGAGAACCGAAACGCCAACCGCGCCGCCGAGTGACCGGAAGAACGAGACGGCGGCCGACGTAGCGCCAATTTCGGTGACGTCCACAGTGTTCTGGACGGCAAGCACGATGTTCTGGATCAGCGCGCCGACGCCGATGCCAGCGATCGCCATAAAGATCGCCACCTGCCAGTAGGGCGTTGTATGGCTGATGGTGCCGAGTCCGCCGAGCCCGACCAGCAGGGCGGTGGCACCGAACACCATGATCGGCTTCCACCGGCCGGTGCGGCTGACGATCTGACCGCCGATCGTGGCGCTCAGCATCTGCGAAATGATCATCGGGAACGTCATCAGTCCGGCGATGGTCGGCGAGTAGCCGCCGCCAAGCTGGAAATACTGCGTCAGGAAGACACCCGGACCGAACATTGCGACGCCGACGGCGAGGCTCGCGATGATCATCAGAATCGTGGTGCGGTTGTTCAATACCCGCAACGGCAGCATTGGTTCCGGGACCCGCAGTTCGACGAACACCGTCAACGACGCGGCAATGGCGAACGCCACGGCGAATGCAACGGTCTGCCACGAGAGCCAGTCGTAGGAGCTGCCTGCGAAGGTGACCCACAGCATTGGCAACGCGGCTGCGATCGACAGCAGTACGGCACCCAGGTAGTCAATGCGTACGTTGTCGCGTCGAATGGTCGGCAGGTCGAGCTTCCACTGCAGCAGCACGAGTGCGACGATGGCCAGCGGTACGCAAACAAAGAAGGTCCAGCGCCAGCCCAAGTTATCGGTGATCACGCCGCCAAGCAGCGGGCCGGACACGGTGGCGACGGCCATCACGGCACCCATGTAGCCGGAGTATCGGCCGCGCTCGCGGGGCGAGACGATCGAACCCATCACCGACTGCGTCGTGGCGATGAGTCCACCCATGGCGAGGCCCTGCACGGCGCGTGCAACCATCATCAGCCAGACTTCGTGCGCGAAGCCCGCGGCGATCGATCCCGCGACAAACATGATGATCGCGAGCTGAGTGAGGACCTTCTTATTGAAGAGGTCCGATAGCTTGCCCCAAATAGGGGTGCTGACGGTCATGGCCAGCAAGCTGGCCGTAATAACCCACGTGTATTGGCGCTGCGTGCCGTTCAACGACGCCATGATGGTCGGCAGTGCCGTCGACACGATGGTCGTCGAGATCATTGCCGTGAAGAGCGCGGCCAGCAGGCCGGTCATCACGCTAAGGACTTCGCTATGGGAATACGTTTTCGGCGCCGCTGAAGCGGGAGCGGTTGTGCTCATGCGCGGTCCCTTCGTGCAATCGGGGTGGGTTCGGTGGTTTCGGCTAGAGCATCGATCACGGAGATCACGTGTTCGTGGAGGTCGCGCAAGACCTCCGCTGCCTTCGCGGCTCGCTCCGGATCCCAGTCCTTCATCGAGTCGGCGAAAAGTTGGGTGATTTGGTCGTCGCGCGCGGCCGCACGCTCGCGTCCCGCATCGGTGATCGACAGCAGGCTGGCGCGCGCATCGGTGGGATCGGGTCGCCGGATGACGAAGCCATCCTCTTCAAGAGCGGCAACCGTGCGCGAAGCGACCGGCAGTGAGATGGCTAGGTGGTCGGCGAGTTCGGTAGTGCGACGGTCGCCGGTCCGGAGCAATTTCAGGGCGCGGAACTTGGTGCTGACGATGCCGCGTGATTGATTGCGGTGCCGGGCCGCTTGAAACGCGCGGACGATGTCGAGCATTTCCGAGACGAGCGGGCGGGCTTCATCGGCGTTGATCACGGGCACTCCTTTCAAAATGAGAGAAGGCCACAGTAGAACCAGTTGCTTACCCTATGCAACTAAGAGATTTCGGGCACTCCGCCAGCAAAGGGCACAACGACCCCCGGGGTAGTCTCGGTCACAGTCGAACAGCATCTTTAGAAGAGGTCGGGGTTAGTGAGCGCACAAGTAGATGGAGCCGGTAAAAATGCGGCTGACGCAATCGTCGTCGGTGGCGGACTAGCCGGTCTGGTAGCCACATACGAGCTGACGCAAGCCGGTCGCAAGGTGATCGTCGTCGATCAGGAGAACCGGGCCAACCTTGGCGGTCAGGCTTTCTGGTCACTGGGCGGATTGTTCCTGGTTGATAGCCCTGAGCAGCGTCGTATGGGAATCAAGGATTCCCCGGATCTGGCTCTCCAAGATTGGATGGGTTCTGCCGGATTCGACCGCGAAGATGAAGACTATTGGCCGCGTCAATGGGCGCGGGCGTACGTCGAGTTCGCGTCCACCATCAAGCGTCAGTACCTCCACGATTTGGGGCTCCGATTCACCCCGGTCGTCGGGTGGGCCGAACGCGGGGGCGGTTTTGCCGATGGTCACGGTAATTCTGTGCCGCGCTTTCACCTGACGTGGGGCACCGGCCCCGAGGTAGTCCGGGTCTTCGCGGAACCGGTGCTCGAAGCCGAGAAACGCGGACTCGTGACGTTCGCCTTTCGCCACCGCGTCGATGAACTGATTACTGAGGACGGCGCGGTCGTCGGCGTTCGTGGCCGTGAACTCGAGCCGTCAACCACCGAACGCGGAGTTCCCAGTTCGCGTGTCGAAACGGGCGATTTTGAACTCCGCGCCCCGGCCGTCATCGTCACCTCCGGCGGCATCGGCCACAACCACGATCTGGTTCGCGAAAACTGGCCGGTCGACCGGCTTGGTCCGGCCCCGAAATTCATGATCGCCGGCGTCCCCGACTACGTCGATGGCCGCATGCTGGCGATCACCGAAGCCGCAGGTGGCAACATCGTCAACCGCGACCGCATGTGGCACTACACCGAAGGCATCCAGAATTGGGATCCCATCTGGTCCGACCACGCCATCCGCATCATCCCGGGACCGTCGTCCCTGTGGCTCGACGCCGACGGCAACCGTTTGCCCGCACCCAACTTTCCGGGATTCGATACCAATGCCAGCATGAAAGCGATCCTCGACACCGGCTACGACTATTCGTGGTTCGTGTTGACGAAGTCGATCATCGAGAAGGAATTCGCCCTGTCCGGCTCGGAGCAGAACCCGGACATCACAGAGAAATCGTTGCGCACGGCGGCCAAGAGTCGCCTCGCGAAGGGGATGCCGGGCCCGGTGGCAGCGTTCACCGAGCACGGCGTCGACTTTGTGGTCCGCGACAATCTCGCCGAACTGGTCGAGGGAATGAATGAGATCGGTCGCGGCGGACATATCGACCTGCAGTCGCTGGAACGCATCATTTCGGCTCGTGACTCCCAGATCGACAACTCGTACACCAAGGACGCCCAGATGATGGCGATCCACAATGCGCGCAGTTTTATCGGCGACAAGATCGTTCGCGTCGCGAAGCCGCACAAGCTGCTCGACCCGGCTCAGGGCCCGCTGATTGCCGTTCGTCTCAACATCCTGACCCGAAAGACATTGGGCGGCTTGGAAACCAACCTCGACTCCCAGGTGATGCACCCGGACGGCACCGCCTTTGACGGCCTGTACGCCGCCGGTGAGGTTGCTGGCTTCGGTGGCGGAGGCGTTCACGGCTACAACGCCCTTGAAGGCACGTTCCTTGGCGGCTGCATCTTTTCCGGTCGCGCCGCGGGTCGTGCTGTCGCGCGGCAGAAACGAGCCTGATCCCGCCTGCCCGGAGTGACGTTACCGCTCGTGGCGGCCGGGAGCGTCGTCCTCCGGCGGTGATGCGTAGCGGTTGACGTCGGGCATGGGACGCGTCGGGTCGGCCATGGGATACGGGGAGAAACCGTCGTCGCCAGTGGGTCGACGGAAGATCTCCGTATCGGTCATGTCGGCCGGACTCGTCGCGTAACCCGGCTGCTCATATCCCGGCTGCTCATATCCCGGTTGGGCAAACATCTCGGTCGGAGCGGCGGCGTTAGCATTCGCTTCGGACGTCGGCGGGATCTGCGTCGGCAGAATCGTTGTCTGCGGATCCGGCGCTTGCTCGTGGGTCCCAAAGTGTTCCTCGGGACCGTCCGGCTGCGGCCCATCGTCGATCGCCGATCCACCATCGGGATTGTCCGGGCCGGTATCGTCGCGTCGGCCGCGCCACATCAGGAATGCCCACGTGAGCAGGCCCAGCGCACCCAAAACTCCGAGAATGATCGGGACAATGGTGCCGCCCCAGCGGAGCTGGTTCACGTAGCCCTTGGCGCGGTCGGCCTGCTGAGCGACCGTCTCTTTGCTCCACTCGAACCGCGCCTTCAGCGCATCCATCCGGAAGTCCTGAACGGCTTTCGGGGCGGTGTCGTCGTCCGGCGCCCGGAAGTACTGTTCCTGATCCTCCATGCCGTACAGGATGGTGCCGGTCACCGGTTCCACATACACGTGGCGGGTCGCCTTGGCGAAGCGGTGCATCGTGATGATGTCTTTGCTCTTCACGCCCTTGCCCCTAATGCCCCACCACTTGGCTGGCATATCGAGCATGGTGCCGAGTGAGGCCTCGCCCTGCGGGTCGGGAAGGTTCGACAGGTCGGTTTCGGGAACCTCGGCGACGAAGTGGTACGTCTTGACGCCGTCGATCTCCTTCTCGTCGACGAACTTCGCCGTCGCGTCCTGACGCGTGTTGGTGTCGTAGTAGTAGTAATCGCGCTTCTGGACGTCAAACCCGAACTTGTACTGGAAGCCCTTGCGGTCGTCGAGCTGCACCGAGGCATCGGCGACATTGCCGCCTTCGGGAACTGGCTCGAGCTGAAGGGAACTGACCACACCGTTCGGGGCCGACGACTTGCGGTCGACGGACACGCGGTCGACGGTCGCAGTGAGGAGGGCATCGTCGCAGGTCCGGTCATCGTTGCTCGACGCCATCGTCAAATCGCGTTCTTTGCCCGAAGCATCTCGAGTCCGATCAATCTGCACTGTCTGGCCAGACTGCAGGGTGGCCTGATTCGCGTCCGACGGGTCGACGATCACCGAACGCCGCTGCTGCGTCAGATGCGCTGTGAACTGCGCGGCTTTGGGCTTGGTGATGGAGCAGCGGTCGAAAATCGTGGCCGGGAACCGGTTGCCCGCATCTCCGTCCAGCGGAACGGTGGTCGCGATCGACGTGATGTCGAGATCGAGCGGCACCACCTTCAGCTTCGGCACGAGGTAGGTGGGGATAGCGATGGCCGCGCCGATGCACGCGACTGAAAGGAAGGCCAACAACGCCAGCGCGGCACGTTTCATATCCTTCTCGTCTCCTAAAGGTTGTTCAGTGTGGCGGGGGTTAGCGTGCTCGGCGGTCGCGCTGCGCTTCCTTCATGATTCCAGCCATGTAACCGTAGATCTCGCGATCGGAAATGGCTTTCCACCGCGGGGCCAACAGCTTCATGTACTTCTCTACATACAACAGTTGTTTTCCGACGAGCACCAACTCCCGAGGCAGCCGCGCGTCGTGTGCTTTGGCGATCACCGCGAGCTGTCGGCCGAGGTCTGTGTAAGACAGGTCGGCCATCTCGGTGGTCGACAGCGGGGACGTGAGGGCCTGCAAATCGGCACCGCCCTGCTCGGTGGAGCCGGGATTGCGGACGGCTCCGAGAAGGAATATTGCGCGGCCAGCGGCGTCAAAGTCCCGTTTCACAATCAGATCGACAACGAGTTGTCGCAGCACGCGCCGGGTGCGGGGATTGAACCGTCCGACGATCCCGAAGTCGAGCATCACCAGCTTGCCGTCGGCGTCGACCAACACATTTCCCGCGTGGAGGTCGCCGTGGAAAAGGCCCCCGTGGAATGCCGAGTCGAGCAGCGACAGCAGGAGGTTGCGGCACAGTGCCTCGCCGTCGTGGCCTGCCGCGCGGACCCCGCGGATGTCGTCGATGCGGGTGGCGTAAATACGCTCCATCGTCATGACCCGAGACGTGGTGAGTTCGTCGTACACCTTTGGGACCCGAACGCGGTCGCCAAACGGTCCGGGCTGCAGGCAGTTAAACCACTCGACCATGGTGGCGGCTTCATTGCGGAAGTCGAGTTCGGAGTCGAGGCCGTCGGAAAAATCTTCGACGACGTGTTTGGCGCTGAGCATGCGCCCGTATTCGGAAATCTCAAGCAGGCCAGCCAAGCGCTCCATGATCGCTACGTCGGGGGCGAGGCGACCGGCAATTCCGGGGCGCTGAATTTTGACGACAACTTCCTCGCCGGTCTTCAACGTCGCCGTGTGGACCTGTGCGATTGAGGCCGACGCGATCGGGTCCATGTCGAAGTCTGCGAACACCTCTTCGGGGGTGGAGCCAAAGTCGTCAATGAATACGCGGCGAATCTCGTCGGGGTTGGCGGGCGCGACTTGGTCGAGCAGCGTGTCGAACTCAGAAGACAGCGTGTTACCGAAGACTCCGGGGCTCGAAGCGATAAGTTGCCCCAACTTCACGTATGCGGGGCCGAGGCGCTCGAAGGTGCAGCGGACTTCGTGCGCGACGGACTGGGTGCTCGGTCGATGTCCCCGGATGATGCCGGTGACCGAGCCCGTGACCAGGCGTCCCACGCCAAAAGCGGCCTGACCTGCGGTGGTGGCAAATCGCGTGACCTCGGTGACCGCCGACACGCGGGGAAGCCGGTTGCGCGCAGGCGCACTCGGATCGGTCTCATTGATTATCACAGTTCCTCGAGTGTAGTGGACATTATCGCCGTCGGTCGGGTGCAAACTGCGGTGGCGACCGCTTCCGACGTGACCGGGCGTACACTCGTCGACAGTTTTCGATCAATGGTCGATAACCGGTATGGGAGCGCACATGAGTGAAGAGTTTCGGGCCGATCTGGTGGTTGTCGGCGCAGGTGTCGCCGGGCTGACGGCCGCGCTGGTGGCCGCACGCCGTGGGCTGTCCGTTGCGGTGCTCACCAAAGGCAAAGCCTGGGAGAACTCCGGTCACGAGCAGTCGACAGCGACCTTCTACGCGCAGGGAGGGATCGCCGTCGTCGAACCGGACAACCCCGAAGACTCGGTGGCACTGCACCTGGCCGACACGCTGGCGGCGGGTGCCGGGCTTACCGATGCGGAGTCGTCGGAGCCAATTCTGGCCGATGGTTTCGACGCCGTTACTCAGCTCGTCGACTGGGGTGCGCAATTCGATCTCGACGCCGACGGCCGCTTTCGTCGGACTCGCGAAGGCGGTCACAGCGTTCGGCGAATAATCCATGCCGGTGGGGATGCCACCGGTGCGCGGGTTCAGCAGGCCCTCGCAACGGCGGTCGCGAAGGCACCCGTTCGGGTGCTGCATCATGCGTGCGCCACGCAAGTGCTGATCGACGATGGTCGTGCCGTGGGATTGGAATATGCCGACGACTCGGGCCGACACATCGTCCGGGCCCGCGCGGTCCTGATCGCCACCGGCGGACTCGGCCATCTGTATTCGGCGACTACGAATCCGTCCGGTTCCACCGGCGACGGCATTGCGCTCGCGCTCCGGGCGGGAGCGCGCGTTGCCGACCTGGAGTTTGTGCAGTTTCACCCGACGATGCTGTACGTACCCGGCGCACGCGGTCGGCGCACGCTGGTCAGCGAAGCGGTGCGAGGCGAAGGGGGCGTCCTCGTCGATGTGAACGGCGATTCGGTGACCGCCGGTGTGCACCCGATGGGTGATCTCGCGCCCCGCGACGTGGTGGCGCGCGCGGTGACGGCGGCGATGGCGCGTACCGGGCAACCGCACGTGTGGCTCGACATCTCGGCTATCGACAACTTCGAAGAGCGATTCCCGACGGTGACTGCCGGTGTACGCGCTTCCGGATTGGATCTGACGGGGAATCGGCTTCCGGTGGTTCCGGGTGCGCACTATCTGTGCGGCGGAGTGGTGGTCGATGGCGGCGGCCGGACTAACGTTCCGGGCCTGCTCGCCGCGGGCGAAGTTGCCCGCACCGGGCTCCACGGTGCCAACCGGCTCGCGTCCAACAGCCTGCTCGAGGGGCTGGTGATGGGCCGCGCGGTTGCTCGCACAGCAGAGGAATTGGGCGCAGAGGAATTGGGCGCAGGAGACTCGACGGCAGCAGGATCGACGACGGATCAGGGGGCGACGTGGGCTGCCGCTTCGCCGGCCGAGCTCCCCGCCTACGACCGCACGGCACTGCAAGACGCGATGTCGTCGAGCGTGGCGCTCGATCGCAGCGCGGAAGGCTTGGATCGGTTGGCACAGTTGCTTGAGGCGGCGCCCCTGCGGAAACTCGACTCGGTGGCTGATGCCGAAGACGCGAATCTGACGTTGACCGCGCGCGCGGTGATCGCGGCTGCGCGAATCCGCGAGGAGTCCCGTGGCTGTCATTATCGCGCCGATTTTCCCGAAACCAGCACCGTCGCAGAGTCGTATATGTTTGTTTTGGCCGACCAGGCGTTTGTCGAGGTTGACGCAGACGTAATTCGGGCCGGACATTTCGCGCCTGATTCGCTTCGCAAATAGCTACTGTCAGGGGTGCTCCGTAAGCTTTGATCTGTAGGTTCTCCCGGGGGACTCCACGAGAAAGTGATGTGCAATGCGCGGTTCAGGCTGCTGGTCGGCGATCGTTGCGGCCCCGCACGAGCGAGTTGCCCTTCGATTGACCCCCACTCACGAGTGGCTGGTGGGTTGTGACCTCCCGGCGGGGCATGTCGGTCCGCACGGGTCCGACGGCGAGCAAATGCACTCCGGCCGCCGCAAGTGGCTGCTGTGGGGTGACTATGCCCGCGGTTCGCAGAATCTCTCTGACGAGTTTGAGTGTCCGTCGCGGGCCCTCGACGGTGCGCCATGCCTCTTTTTCGCCGGACACGGCGGCCAACACCGCTATGCGGCGCCGGTTGGTCGCGATTTTCCGGAACCTCTTGCACAGGTCCCGCCCGCGCCTGCCCCGAGTCAGCCGCTGCCGCGTCAGGCTCCAGCTCGACCCCAGCCGCCCGTATCCCAACCGCCAGCACCCCAACCGCCAGCACCCCAACCGCCCGCACCCCGGGCGCCTGCACCTCAGCCACCGGAATGGGCGCGTCGTGCGGGATACACCGAGCCGATAGCACCGGCACCTGCGGCGGCCGCACGTAGCGCGAGTGCGCTCGACGAGTTGTTTGCGGGTATGCCGAGTCTGAAGGATCTCCCGCACACGGACATTCTGGCGTTTCCCGAGGAGAGCTTCCGCCAGCCCGCCCCTGCCTGGCCAACGGCGCGCGGTACGTATGTCGCCGAACATCACGTGGCTCAACCCGTCGTAGCCGAGCCCGTCGTGTCTGGTCCCGACCGGTTCTACCCGGCCGAAACCATCATCGACGTGGAACCCGTCGAGATCGATGGGGCAGGCGCTCGTAGTCGCCATCGCATTCCCGAACCTCCCCGGGCCGCCGAGCCGGAGGCGAGGTCGGAAATGCTGCAGATCCGTCAGGCCACGTCGACGGTGCTGACGACGCCCCTCGTTGAGGTGGTCTCGTCGGGCATGGATCCGGTCCGCATGGGCGTACCGACCGCAAGGCACTCGTTGCCTCGCGATGCTGACATTGCGTCGATTGCCGCGGTGGTTCAGGAAGTCGCGGCTCAGATGCGAACCGATCCGCAATATGGCGCGCGACGCGAAGTCTCGCTGGCGCTGCACGATGTTGCCGCCTCGCTCGGGCGCCTCGCCGATGCCCTGAAGCCGCGCTGACGCGGAGCACTGCTTCTGATACCCCCTAGGGGTAGACAAGTGTCAAATTCAGGCGTACAACTGAATTGGTGATACCTACAGGGGGTATCCGAATGCAGGAGTACGGAGTGGAAATGGCCACCGATACGCACGCCGCCAAGCATCAGGATGAGCACGAACATCACGGGTACATTCCGGAAAAGGAAAAGTTTGTCCGTCGGCTCAAGCTGATCGAAGGTCAGGCGCGTGGACTGCAACGCATGGTCGACGAAGAGGCCTACTGCATCGACATCTTGACGCAGGTCTCGGCAATGACCAAGGCCTTGGAATCGGTCGGGCTCGGACTCCTGCACGCCCACATGGATCACTGTGTGGTCGAAGCCGCCCGTGAATCCGACGAAGCCGCCGCGGCCAAGGTTGAGGAAGCCATGAAGGCCATCACTCGCCTCGTTAAGTCCTAGGCAGGCAAAGAGCGGGCCCACGACCCCGCGGCGTAAGCCAACATCCACGTACATACCTGTAACTGAGCAACATCGAGGAGAAGAAATCATGAGCGAAACCACCACCGTCACTGTCACCGGCATGACCTGCGGCCACTGTGCGGCCTCGGTACGCGAAGAGATTTCCGAAATTCCGGGCGTCCAGCAGGTCGATGTCGACGTAGACAGTGGTCGCGTCGACATCACCAGTGACTCGCCGCTCGATCCGGCCGTCGTCGACGCTGCCGTCGTCGAAGCCGGCTACCAGATCCAGTGACCGAGCTGTCGAGCCCGGTCGCGCGGATCGTCGCATTCGCCGCCGGGCTCGCGATCGTTTTCGGGGCGGCCTTCGGTGTCGGCAAGGCCGTCGGGCCTTGGGACAACGATCAGCAGCCCTCGCATAGCCAAATGGTCGACCACCAAGAGGAAGGGACTCACCCATGACTCGGGCAGCAGCCGCTGATCGCGAAGTGGACCTCGAACTCATCGGAATGACCTGCGCGTCATGCGCCAACCGCATTGAACGCAAACTCAACAAGCTCGACGGCGTTACCGCCACCGTGAACTACGCGACCGAACAGGCACACGTCGAATTTGCCGAGGCCTTGACACCCGATGACCTCATCGAGGCCGTCCGGTCCGCAGGTTATGACGCGCAGAAGGTAGTTCCGCCATCGGTCACCACTGATACCTCCGACGCCGACGGTGAGCCGGTGGCGACACGGGCCGAGACCGAGCTCGCCTCGCTGCGTCAGCGGCTGATCGTCTCGGCCATCCTGTCACTGCCGGTCATCGTCCTCGCCATGGTTCCCGCCTGGCAGTTTACGAACTGGCAGTGGTTGTCGTTGACGCTCGCCGCACCGGTCGTGGTGTGGGGCGCGTTGCCCTTCCACCGCGCTGCGTTCGCGAGCGCCCGCCACGGAACCACCACGATGGACACCTTGGTGTCGGTGGGTACGCTTGCCGCGTTCGGGTGGTCCATCTACGCCCTGTTCTGGGGCGACGCCGGGGTTCCCGGAATGACCCACGGCTTCGACCTCATCGCCTCCCGGGGCGACGGATCGTCAAATATCTACCTCGAGGCCGCCGCCGGTGTCACCACCTTCTTACTGGCCGGCCGCTATTTCGAGAAGCGATCGAAGCTCCGCGCTGGCGACGCTCTGCGCGCCCTCGCCGAAGTCGGCGCTAAAGACGTGACGGTGCTGCGTGCCGGACGCGAGGTTACAATTCCGATTGGTGAACTCGCCGTCGGGGAACGCTTTGTGGTGCGGCCCGGTGAAAAGATCGCGACCGACGGTGTTGTGGTCGCCGGTGCATCGGCGGTCGACCAGTCGATGCTGACCGGTGAGTCCATGCCCGTCGAGGTGTCCGTCGATGACAAGGTGGTCGGCGGAACCGTCAACGCGCACGGTCGCCTTGAAGTTGAGGCAAACGCGGTCGGTGCCGATACCGCGCTGGCGCAGATGGCCAAAATGGTCGCCGATGCGCAGGCGGGAAAAGCGCAGGTGCAGAGGCTCGCCGACCGGATCTCCGCCTACTTCGTGCCGGTCGTCATCGCCATCGCCGCAGGTGTCCTCGGCTTCTGGCTCGGCGTCGGCGGGGGACTGACCCTCGCCATGACCGCTGCGGTTTCGGTGCTGGTGATCGCCTGCCCGTGCGCCCTCGGCTTGGCAACGCCGACCGCATTGATGGTCGGTACAGGTCGCGGCGCGCAACTTGGCATCCTGCTGAAGGGCCCGGAAGTTCTCGAGTCCACTCGCGCTGTCGATACGGTGGCGCTCGATAAGACCGGAACCGTCACCACCGGCGAGATGACCGTGCACGACGTCATCGCCGCCGACGGTGTGGATGCCGACGACATGCTGGCACGGGCCGCGGCCGTCGAAGAGAACTCGGAGCACCCGATCGGCCGTGCCGTCGTCGACCGCGCGACTGTCCGGGGACTAGACCTCCCCAACACTGCGGACTTCCGCAACCTGGCCGGTGCCGGCGTAACCGCCGTCATCGACGGCTTGCGCGTCACCGTTACGGGGCCGCGCGATGTGCCGGTCCCGCTCGACGATCGGATGGGCCAAGTGGTCGCTGAGGCATCAGCGCGCGGCGCGACACCCGTTGTCGTGACCTACCTCGACAGCATCGCAGGCGTGATTGTCGTGGCCGACACGGTGAAACCGACGTCGGCTGCTGCCATCGCCGAGCTCAAGCGCATGGGGCTGCGGCCAGTGCTGCTGACCGGCGACAATGCCGGTGCTGCCGCACATGTCGCCGCCCAGGTAGGCATCGACGAAGTCATCGCCGATGTGACCCCGGACGGCAAGGTCGACGCCATCGCCCGCCTGCATGCCGAAGGTCGCGTGGTCGCGATGGTCGGAGACGGCGTCAACGATGCGGCAGCGCTGGCCTCGGCCGATCTAGGTATCGCCATGGGAACCGGTACCGACGTCGCGATCGAGGCGGGCGACCTGACGGTCGTCAGCGGCGATCTGTGGGCCGTCGTTGATGCGATTGCGCTGGCACGCAAAACGCTTGGCACCATCAAGGGGAATCTGTTCTGGGCTTTCGCCTACAACGTGGCAGCCCTTCCGCTGGCGGCAGCGGCGCTGCTGAACCCCATGATGGCTGGCCTCGCGATGGCGTTCTCGTCGGTCTTCGTCGTCGCGAACAGTCTGCGTCTCCGCGGTTTCCGGTCCCGCAGGCAGTAGCAGCACGGCGGTAGCAGCACGGCGGTTGGGGAACTGCCTCCCTACACCGCCGCCAGCGCGATGACGCGATCGGCTGCGTCCATCACCTCGGGGTCATGGGTGGCGATCACCGTAATGCAACCCGATTCGGCGGTGACCCGCTTGATGAGCTCGGTGATCTGGCCAGCCTGACTGCGGTCGACGGCGGCCGTCGGCTCGTCGACCAAGAGGAGCCGTGGTCGGTGGACGATGGCGCGGGCAATCGCCACTCGCTGCCGCTGACCGCCGGACAAACTCTCCGGTCGGGCCTTGAGATGCCCGGACAGGCCGACCTCGTCGAGCAGTTCCACCGCACGCGCACGCGCCTTCGACGGACGCTCGCCAGCAATGGTCGCCATCGCGAGCACCTGGTCCAGAACAGTCAGGCCGGGAAGCAAGTTGCCCGACTGGAAGACGTAACCAATCTGGGTGCGGCGCAATCGGTCACGCTCGCGGACGGACTGCGAGGTCACGTCGGTGCCGTCGAGCATCACGGTGCCCTCGGTCGGCTGACGCAACACGCCGCACACGCCCAACAAGGTCGACTTACCCGACCCGGACGGACCGACAATCGTCGTGACGACACTCGGCTCAAATGACTCGTTGAACTTGTCGAGGATTACTAGGCGTTCCTCGCCGGAACGGTATTCGACGTTGATATTGCGAAGGTCGAGGCTCATCGGGAAGCTCCCAGCATGGTCAAAGGATCGGCGGTCACGACCCAGCGGAGGGTGACGGCAGAACCGACCAGCGAGGCCGCGATCACCGCGAAGGTCGTCGTTGCGAGGGACGAGAACGGAAGGTCAAACGGGACGGCATCGCCAAACAGCAGGCCGAGGCCGTACGCGACGGCCGATCCGAGGATGGTCGCCAGGCCCACCACGATCGCCGCCTGGGCGAGGGTGGTGCCGATCAACGACCACCGCGAGACCCCGAGGGCCCGCTGCAAGGCGTACACGCCCTGTCGCTGCAGCACCCAGACCGCGAAAAACGCGGCGACAATCAGCGGAGCAATCACATAGAGGAACGCCAGGATGGAGTTCATTGTCAGCCGCTCGCCCGAGTACCCGGGCGCGGCCTCAAGCATGGCCTCTTCGGAACTGAGTGTCGTATTGCCGAGCTGTGCGGGCGCATCGCCACCCAGAACGACGATGGCGGCGGCCGTGCCGCGCTGGCGGTCGTTCAAGTCGGTGGTGCCGTAACGAATGGTTCGCCAAGTGTCGAGCGAGGTGTACGCGGCAGGCACGTGGCCGTACGAGATCGTGTCGACGGTCCCAACCACACGCAGCACGATGTCGGTGTTGTCGACGGTGATCTGGTCACCGATGGCGACGCCGTCGTCGAGCAGCTTTGCGGAAACGATGACCTCATTCGGGCCGGTCGTGAGTTTCTCGCCGGTCTTGTTGCCGGGATTGAGCGGGCTGTTCGGATCGATCCCGATGACGGCCATATCGAGCGCGGTGTTCCGGTTCGCCTCACCGTGTGTCAGCGAGATGCCGATGGGGGTGGAGTCGACGTCGGGCAGCGCGGCCCACGCCTGCACGTCCGATTCGGCAATGGTGCTGCGATTGAAGTCGGTCGCGCCGTCGGCGAAGGCCACCGACTTGGCGTTCATTGCCCGCAGGGCGGACACCGTGTCGTTGCCGAGGCCAATGGTGAAGCCGGAGACCATGCCGACCAGAGCGGCGACTAGCGCAACCACCAGGCCTATCATCGCGAACCGCCCCCAGGCGGCTCGCAGTTCGCGCATTGCGATGAACAATTTCCACACCCATCTTTGAGACACCCTGTCGCGAAGAACGGTACAGGACGGCGACGGGGTGTCTCAAAATTGTTTAGCCCGCGTCGACGATAGCCTCGGTCGCACGGCACATAAACTCGATGACCTGGTCGGATGACTGGTCGGGCCCCACTTTATTGAGACTCGCGCCGACCAACGATTCAATCGCCGACACGATCAACTCGGGTTGGCGGGAATCGAGTTGGCCGACGGCATCGTGCAAGACGGCCGAGATCTGCTGATGCAGTTCCACAATGCGGTCCCGGGCCGACTCGGAGATTTTCGCTACGCTCAGAGAACTCTGCAGGGTGTGCTCGCCACTGGCGGCTAGTTCCAGATTGCTCCGCACATACGCCACGACCGCCGCGCGGGCATCGGGCGCGGCCTCAACATCGGCGGCCACGCGCTGTGCCCACTCGGTGAATCCACGAGCGACGACCATATCGACTAGATCGTCGACGGAGGACACGTATCGATAAATGCTGTTGCGGGCGATTCCTGCTTCGGCAGCGACGGAAGCCGCAGTCAGTTTCCGGTCGCCGTCGCTGAGGAGGATGGCCTTGGTGCCGTTGACCAGGGCGGCGAGCACGGCCTCGCGATGTTCGACCACTGAGGCTGCACTGATTTTGGGCACAATCACCGCCTTCCGCTGTTCCGCTGGCGCCGATGGAATGCTACCTGTCGTAACCGACGGTTACGGATAACTTGCGACTCGCCTAGAATTGATACTCATGAGTACGCCGAACTTCACGCCCACTGCCGACCTCGTCGATGAGATCGGTTCCGATGTTCGCAGTTGCGATGCCCAGTTCACCCAGTACGGCGGCAATCGCGAATTTGTCGGTACCGTCACGACCGTCCGCTGCTTCGAAGACAATGCGCTGCTGAAGTCGATTCTCTCCGAATCGAATCCCGGTGGAGTGCTGGTGATTGACGGCGGCGGCTCGGTGCACACCGCGCTTGTCGGCGACATCATCGCCGAACTCGGACGCTCCAACGGCTGGGTCGGCATTATCGCCAACGGTGCCATCCGCGACTCCAAGATGATCGGCGAAATGGCGATCGGCGTCAAAGCCTTCGGCACCAACCCCCGCAAGTCCACCAAGACCGGTGCGGGCGAGCGCGACGTGCCGATCGAACTCGGCGGCGTCACCTTCAATCCCGGCGATCTCGCCTACTCCGACGACGACGGCATCGTCCTCGTCGCGCCTTCTGCCTAGATCTTCTTCCTCCGCTCAACCCTTTAGGAGAACCCCATGCCGAAGCCTTCACCGTCCTACTTCAAGCGTCTCGGCGCTTTGGTCGCCATCGACGACGCGGCATCGCGTCCGACCCGTCCAATCCTGGAGTCGTACAGCGGCGCGGAAATGGCGACCATCCCGGTCGGGACCGCGGAAGATCTCGAACTTGCCGTCTCGCGGGCCCGCGCCGCTCAGGGCGCCTGGGGTGATCGACCCGTCGCCGAGCGCGCCAAGGTTCTCAACACGTTCGCTGAGTTGGTCCACATCAATGCCGACTCTCTCATGGATATCGCGCAGGCCGAGACCGGTAAGGCCCGCATCTACGCGCAAGAAGAAGTGCTCGACGTTGCGATGACCGCCCGGTTCTACGCACAGAACGGTCCCAAGATGCTCGCCGACCGCAAGGTCCCCGGCATGCTTCCCGGAGCGACTGACGTACGTGTCACCTACCAACCCAAGGGCGTTGTTGGCGTTATCAGCCCGTGGAACTACCCGCTGACGCTTGCTGTTTCCGACGCTGTCGCCGCACTTCTCGCGGGCAACGGTGTGGTCATCAAACCCGACAGCAACACCCCGTACTGCGCGCTGGCCCTCGCCGAATTGCTCTACCAGGCTGGCCTGCCGCGCGAACTGTATGCCGTGGTTCCCGGTGCCGGATCGGTCGTTGGTCAGGCGATTGTCGCCACCACCGACTACGTCATGTTCACCGGGTCGTCGGCCACCGGTGCCACCCTCGCCAGCCAGGCGGGTGCACGCCTCATCGGCTTCTCCGCTGAACTCGGCGGCAAAAACCCGATGATCATCACCCGCAACGCCGACATCGACAAGGCTGTCGCCGGTGCCGCCCGCGCTTGCTACTCGAACTCGGGGCAATTGTGCATCTCAATCGAACGCATCTACGTTGACCGCGCGATCTCCGACGAGTTCACCGCCAAGTTCGCGCAGCACGTCAAGGACATGACGCTCGCCGCCACCTACGACTTCTCCGCCGACATGGGCTCGCTCGTCTCGGCTCAGCAGGTCGAGGCGATCGACGCCCACGTCACCGACGCCGTAGCCAAAGGTGCCAAGGTGCTCGCCGGTGGTCGTCGTCGGGCGGACCTTGGGCCCTTCTTCTATGAACCGACCGTCCTTGCCGACGTCACCGACCAGATGGAATGCTTCGGCGACGAGACCTTCGGTCCGCTGGTGTCGCTCTACCCGGTCGACTCCACCGACGAAGCCATCAAGCTCGCCAACGACACCGACTACGGTCTCAACGCCAGCATCTTTGCCGGTAGCGACGCTGAAGCGCAGAAGATCGCGGACCAGATCAATGCCGGCACCGTCAACATCAATGAGGGCTACGCCGCCGCATGGGGCTCCACTGCCGCACCGATGGGCGGCATGGGCATCTCCGGCATGGGCCGTCGCCACGGTGAAGAGGGCCTGCTGAAGTACTGCGAGTCGAAGACCATCGCGACCCAGCGTTTCATCGGCCTCGACGGTATCCGCGGCATCCCGCAGAGCGTCTACCTCAAGGTGACGCCAGCGCTCATCAAGTCGCTGAAGTTCCTGCCGGGACGGTAGCCCGGCGCCGACAGAAGTTGTTGCTTTGGTGGCCGTTAAGCGGCCAATGCTGACCGGTCCGGGGCCAACCCGGCGGCGGTGACGCCGGTGGCGAGCAAGTTGTCGGGCAGGTCTCCCTCCGCAAGCAGGGATGCGCCCGCACGGGCCAACGCCGGAGCCATCTGGATCCCGTACCCGCCCTGGCCAACGAACCAGAACAAGCCATCAACGGTCGGATCGGGGCCGACGGCCGGGCTGCGGTCAACAGTGAACGACCGCAGCCCCGCCCACGATGCCGAAACACTCCGCACCGCGAGGAGAGTCGCCTCATTGAGGCGTTCAATAGCGCGCGCAATCTCCAAGTCGTCCGGCTTCGCATCCGACGGCATAGTCAACGTCTCATCCGCCGGGGAACACAGAAAACCGGCACCATCCGGCTTGAAATAAAAATCCTCACTCGCCGACATTGTCATGGTGCGGTTCACCGCGGTCATGGTGCGGTTGACCGCAGACGCGCTGGCACTCGGCAAATCACGCGGAGCCGGAACCATAAAGGCGGTCCGCCGCAGGGGTGCAATCCCAATCGGGGCGGCACCGAACGTTGTCGCGACCTCGTCGCACCACGCGCCCGCAGCGTTCACCACGGTGCAGGCGCGGTGTTCGTTGCCAGCAGCGTCCGTCAGCACCCACAACGACCCTTCGCGTCGTGCAGCGACAACGCCCGCCGACCGCTTCACCACCCCGCCGCGCTGTCGCAGTCCACGCAGATATCCCTGATGAAGACCGTGAACGTCCAGCTCCAGTGACCCGTAGTCGACCATCGCGAGTGCGGTGTAGCCCGGCCGCAACATCGGATTGAGCGCCTCCGCGCTGGCACCGTTGACCAGTTCGATCGTCGACGCCGCCGGTCCGTGCACCGTCCGATATTGCTCCCGCAAACCGGGAACCTCGGTGTCGTTCGCGACGATCAGCAGCGGCAGGTCGGCAATCAGTGGGCCGTCCACAAAGTCGGGCGGCGAAAGGAAGAAATCGCGGCTCGCGCGAGTGATCGCGCGGACCGTCGAATTGCCGTAGCTCTCCAAAAAGGTGGCGGCAGACCGACCAGTCGTGTGGAAGGCCAGCGTCGACTCCCGTTCAACTATCGCCACGCTGCGATGTTCGGCCAGCTCATAGGCGATGGAAACCCCGGCGATTCCACCGCCAATCACGATGACGTCGAAACTACTGTTCACCTGGACTCCCCTCGACCCGGTCATGGTTCACGGTGATGCGACGAAGTGCTCCTAAATCCCAGGCTAGCCCGGCTCGTTCTGACCGGCGAGGCGGTCGATCAGCGGCAACATCCGATAGGGGATAGCCTCGTGCATCACGACCGAGACCGTGGTGCGCTCCACGCCGGGCACGGCCAGGATGTAGCCGGCGATTCGATAGAGGTCGTCGGCGTCGGCGGCGGCGACGAGCAATTGCAGGTCGGCAATACCAGAAATGCCGACGGCCTCCAGGACTTCGGGAATCCCATCGAGTTGATCGACGACTTCCTCAAGGCGATGCTGATCGACGACAACCGCAATGTAGGCGCGCAGTGGGAAGCCCAGGTCGCGGGGCCGCACCCGGCGATCGAACGGGGCCAGCAGGCCCTCGGTTTCCCACCTGCCCAGCCGTGCCTGGACGGTATTGCGGGCCATGGCAACGAGCCCGGCGAGTTGTACGCCGGAAGCTCGCGGGAACTCACAGAGGGCTCGGAGGATGCGCGCGTCGGTCCGATCGATGGTGGCCATACAGCACAGTATGGCCCGTCCAGCGTGGCAAATATTGGGCACTTTGATCAATCTAAGAAAGCGTCCTTGTGCAAGCTGCGGTGAATTGAGACGCTTGCCACAGGTATTCGAGGCAGTCCGAGTGCGATCCACGCGGATGTTCTCATCAGGAGGCTGATATGTCTGACCTAGACGACACCGTCCAACTCATCACGATCGCTGGCGAACGCCACATCCATCCCGACTTCTCCACCTACGTCGAAGATATCGGCACCGGTGAACTGCGCAAACTGTACGAGGACATGGTGGTTGTGCGGCGCATCGACGCCGAAGCGACCGCCCTGCAACGGCAGGGCCAACTCGGTCTGTGGGCCCCGCTGCTCGGGCAAGAAGCCGCGCAGATCGGTTCGGCCCGCGCGCTCGAAGCCGACGACTTCGTGTTTCCCAGCTACCGCGAACACGGCGTCGCCTACTGCCGTGGCGTGGAACTGAAAGAACTGATGCCGTTCTGGCGGGGGACGTCGCTGTCCGGCTGGGATCCTTACCGCTACAACATGGCGACGCCCGCCATCATCATCGGCGCGCAAACGCTGCACGCTGCGGGATACGGAATGGGCATCAATCTTGATGCCGCCAACGAACCCGACGCTGCGAACACTGCCGTGATCACTTACTTCGGTGACGGCGCCACCAGCCAGGGCGACGTCGCCGAGGCGATGGGTTTCGCCGCTAGCTTCGCCGCGCCCGTCGTCTTCTTCTGCCAGAACAACCAGTGGGCCATCTCCGAGCCGGTCGGAGTGCAGACCAAGGTGCCGATCGCGCGCCGCGGCCACGGCTACGGGATGCCGACCGTCCGGGTCGACGGCAACGACGTCCTCGCCGTCCTCGCCGTCACCCGCGCGGCACTCGAACTCGCGCGTGAAGGCGGTGGCCCCACGTTGATTGAGGCCGTCACGTACCGCCGTGGACCGCACACCACGTCCGACGATCCCACCCGCTATCGCACCGCTGACGACGATGCCGAGTGGATCCGCCGCGACCCCATTGAGCGGATTCGATTGTTCCTGGAAGCGGCCGGGTCCTTGTCGGAGGCCGACATCGCGGCGATCTCCGAGCACGCCGACCAAGCGGCCGCTGAGCTGCGGCGCGGCTGCCTGGCCTTGGCCGATCCGCCAGCCCTGTCGATGTTCGACAACGTGTACTCCGCCCCGCATCCGCTAGTCGACGCCGAACGACGCGACTACGAGGCCTACCTGCAGACTTTGGAGGCGTGATGACTGCCCCGGCCACGGCCGGACCCGTCCAGATGCCACTGGGGAAAGCCATCACGGCGGGCCTGCGACAAGCCCTCACCGACGACCCCAAAGTGGTACTGATGGGCGAGGACATCGGCAAACTCGGCGGCGTCTTCCGTATCACCGACGGGCTGCAAGCCGAGTTCGGCACCAACCGCGTCATCGACACCCCGCTCGCTGAGTCGGGAATCATTGGCTCGGCGGTGGGCCTCGCATTCCGCGGCTATCGACCCGTCTGTGAGATCCAGTTCGATGGCTTCATCTACCCGGCTTTCGACCAGATCGTCGCCCAGGTGGCCAAGCTTCACTATCGGACGGCAGGCCATGTGTCGATGCCGATCACCATCCGCGTTCCGTACGGCGGCGGGATCGGGGCCGTCGAGCATCACTCCGAATCGCCCGAAGGCTACTTCGCGGCGACCGCCGGATTACGGGTGGTGACCTGCAGTAATGCGGCCGATGCGCACACGATGATTCAGCAGGCGATCGCCTCCGACGATCCCGTCCTGTTTTTTGAACCGAAGCGCCGCTACTGGGAGAAGGGCGACGTCGATCTGGCGGCGAAGGCTGCCGACGGATTCCCGCTCCACAAGGCGCGCGTGGTTCGGCCAGGGACAGATCTGACGCTGGTGGTCTACGGCCCGCTCGTGACGACCGGCTTGCAGGCGGCGACCGTCGCCGAAGAGGAAGGCAGGTCCATTGAGGTGATCGACCTGCGATCGATTTCGCCGCTCGACACCGACACCGTGGCCGAGTCGGTTCGCAAGACCGGACGCTTGGTCATCGCACATGAGGCACCTGTCTTTATGGGGGTAGGCGCCGAACTCGCGTCGCGCATCATGACCGAGTGCTTCTACTCGCTGGAAGCCCCCGTCGAACGGGTTGGTGGCTTCGCGATGCCGTACCCGCCGGCCAAGTTGGAGAAGCATTTTCTACCCGACGTCGATCGCATCCTCGACGCCGTCGACCGCTCGCTAGACGCCTGAGGAGGCGGCATGTCTGTCATCTCCACGTTCAATCTGCCGGATCTCGGGGAGGGTCTCACCGATGCCGACCTGGTGCGATGGGAGGTCGCCGTCGGCGACACCATTGAACTCAACCAGGTGATAGCCGAAGTTGAAACGGCCAAGGCCGCAGTCGAATTGCCGTCCCCGTATGCGGGCACCGTCGTGAAACTGCATGCCGAACCGGGTAACACCGTCGAAGTTGGAAGCCCGTTTATCGACGTTGAGATGGAGGGGGAGGCCGCGGCCGTCGAGCCGGTATCGGAACCTGAACCTGCCGCTGAGCGCACTCCGGTCCTCGTTGGGTATGGGGTGGCGCAGGAGGAGGGGAGTCGGCGGAAGAAGCGATCCGCGTTGGCGTCGCCGCCGGTGCGCAAGCTCGCCCGTGAGGCAGGGGTGGATCTCGCGGCGGTGGTCGCGACTGGCTCGTCGGGGCAGGTGACGCGTGACGATCTCGATGCGCATCTGGGCCGCGTTGAAGAACCGACTGCTCCCGCTGAGCTCGATAATGGCGCCGAGGAACGCACGCCGATTCGCGGGGTCCGCAAGCACACGGCCGAGGCGATGGTGCAGAGTGCGTTTACCGCGCCGCATGTCACCGAGTTTGTCGACGTCGACGTGACCCCGATGATGGATCTGCTCGACAAACTCGCTTCGCATCCACGCTTTGCCGGGGTCCGTCTGACGCCGTTGACGATGGTCGCGAAAGCGCTCCTCGTCGCGCTGAGGACAAATGAGTCGCTGAATTCCACGTGGGATGAGCAAGCCCAGGAAATCGTCACCAAGCATTACGTGAACTTGGGGATTGCCGCCGCGACCCCGCGCGGACTTATGGTCCCGAACATTAAGGATGCCGATCGACTGAGCTTGCGGCAGTTGGCGAGCGCGCTGTCGGAGTTGACGGCGGTCGCGAAGGAAGGCACCACGCCGCCGTCGGATTTGGTTGGCGGCACCATCACGATCACCAACATTGGCGTCTTCGGGATCGATTCGGGTACCCCGATCCTCAACCCCGGAGAGGCAGCGATCCTGTGCTTCGGTGCCGTTCGACGCCGCCCGTGGGAATGGGAAGGCGAGATTGCTTTGCGTCAGGTCACAACACTGAGCCTGTCGTTCGACCACCGCCTCGTCGATGGCGAAGAGGGCTCCCGCTTCCTCGCCACCGTCGCCGACGTGCTGTCGGACCCGCTGTCGTTGATCGCGTTGAGCTAGCCGGGTTAATGCTGAAGGTGCTTACAGGTGCCGGGCGACGAAGTTCGCGGCCTGGTCGGTCATGCCGTTGACCGGGTACAGCAGGTGGAGGCCGTTGGGGCCGCCGAGGGGAGCGCCGTTGCAGATGGTGTCACCAGCGATGCAGTAACGGACTGTCCGGTTGCGGTACACCGACTGCGGCTCGATCGGTGGGGCGCCGGCATCGCGGATAAAGCGGGCCGACGGCGTGCCGAACTGAACGACAGCCGCAATGTGCGACGCCAGCTCGGCTGGCAGCGGTGCGGGCACGTAACGGTCGTACTGCTTGTACTTCGCGGGGATCTTGAACTCCGAACTGATCGTGTAACCGATCAGGGCGGCGCCCTGCGAGTAGCCGCCGAGGACGATCTTGGTGTCCGGGCACGCGGCCGCGATTGCCTTGATGCGGCGCTGTGCGGTCCTCATGCCTTCCACAAACGACTCGGCAAACTTCAGCTTCTCGCTGAAGTCAGCACTCGCCGCGTAGTTCACCGCTTCGACGCGGACCGACTTGCCCGGCAGGCGCTTCTCCAGCGAATTACCGAAGGCGATTCCGGTGACGCCGAGCGGCGGGGCGGTCTCGGCGGTGCCACGCGCAAACAGGACGTGTACGTCGGCGCACTTCCCCGGTGCAGCGCCCGCGGGGGTGCCTCCCGTCGTCGAACTGCCGGCGATGAGGCCCGCAACAGCAACGAAGAGGCACGACAGGACAACTAGAATGCGACGCATCATCCGGTCAGCCTACATCTGACGTGTTGACGTGGAGGCGCGCCAGGAGATCGTTGTCGATGGCAGTCAGTTCGTTGTCGATGGCACGTTGCGCATTGCGACGCTGCGCCGAAGGCATCGTGTCGGCGGCGTCGACGGCAACCTGCAAGTTGTCTAACCGGTCGGCCATTGCGGCGACGAAAGTCTGCCCCTCGGCCGACTTTTGCAGAGCCGCGACCTCGTCGGCGGTGGCTCGGCTCGAGGCAATGCGGGCGCGCAATGGTGCGCTCGGTCCACCGTATTGCGTGAGCAAGGACGCCGGAACGCCAGCGCGACGGGCCTGCAGGGCCGTCACCTGACCGCGCGCACCAATGGCGGCGCGGTACGCAATCGGCACCACGATCGGCGCGACCATGCGCGCCACCGTCAGGTACCGCTTCAGTTTGGCGGGGGTAAACATGGCGGCTGCCGCGTCGGCCTTCGCCTGCTCGGCAATCGTTTTGGCCTCGGCCTTGGCAACCTTTTGCTGAGCCTTGCCGCTGCTCTTGGCCGTTTTCCGTTCTTGCTTCTGCGACCGCTTGTGGAACTTGTGCTCGTCCTTGAGTTGCTGCTTCTTGACGGCGCGATCAGCGCTCGATTCGGCCTTGGCCTGCACTTTGGCGCGAGCATGAATCGCCTTGGCTTCAGCTTTGCGAACCTTTTTGTCGGCCTTGCGCGTAGCCCGCGTGGAACCCTTTGATGAGAGCAACCCCATGACGACCTTTCCGTCGGATAAATCGACTGCTTCGATCAGATGTCACAAGCTTTGCATAGTCTCAATGGGTAATGAACAACTCGGCCCCAAGAGGAATCAACGGGTGGCGGGTGTAGCCGAGAAGTATGAGCGGAGGCCGATCACGTGAGATCTGCGATTTTGGGAGCGCGGAACCTCACCGGCTGTGAACACCGGTTGGCTCTCGACTTCACGGTCGAGCAAGAACGTGACGCCGCGGAGACGGCGGAGGCGAATCGTCGCATCGACGCGGCGCAGGCACACCGCCGGGCGGTCATCGACCGCATCCGCGGATTTCAGTGTGGCCGCGCGGGCGCGGCCGTCGTGATTGAAGCGCCAGACCATCGCGGACGAGTCGCCGCGACTCAAGAAGCGATGTCCGCCGGTGTGGAATGGATTTTGAACGCGACGCTGCCCACCGACTACGACCGCGGTCGTCGGGGTCACTCCGAGGTGCTCCTGCGCGTCGGCGACGGCTACCTGCCGATCATCGTCGTGAACCATCGCGTCACCACCACCGTCGCCCAACCGCGCGAAGGTGAAATTCCGACG
Source organism: Gordonia sp. (in: high G+C Gram-positive bacteria) (assembly GCF_049647785.1). Taxonomy (GTDB): domain Bacteria; phylum Actinomycetota; class Actinomycetes; order Mycobacteriales; family Mycobacteriaceae; genus Gordonia. Next base: position 21,610 of record NZ_JBARYI010000020.1, on the reverse strand, counting down.
CTGCAAACCAGCCCGATGTTCGGCTGGCATCCCGAACCGGACGCCACCAGGGCGTTTCGCAGTCAACGTCGCGACGTCATGCGGTTGGCGCACCTGGCGGCGATGCTCGACGACCTCGGCCAACTCAACGTGCCACGCGAGGAATGTGTGGGCGGTCTCATCGGCCTCGACGCCGACTGCATGGTGGTGGTGCCGTTGGGTGAGGGCACCGAAGACTACGACGAAAGTTTCGCCCGCCGCCTCGCTATCGCGAAGGGGCAAATTCCCACGCAGTCGCGCAAGGTCAGCGAATGTCGCAGCTGCCACTGGTGGCCGCGCTGCGAAGCCGAACTCATTGAGCGCCGCGACGTCTCACTCGTGGTCGGTGGTAACCAGGGGGCGGTCCTCCGAGATGCGGGGATCACGACCGTTGATCAACTCGCCAACTACCGGGGCCTGGCACCGGTCGATTGGACCGGTGCCATCGCGTTCAACGACACCATCGTCTCCGCCAAATGTTGGGTTCGTGACATTCCACTGGTTCGCCGCCTGGAGCGTCCGCGTGTGCAGCGCGCCGACATCGAGGTCGACGTCGACATGGAGAGCTATTCCGAGCGCGGTGCGTACATGTGGGGCACCCTCCTGACCGACAACACGGATGCGGCGCGACCGGTGGTTTACCGTCCCTTCGTGACCTGGGAACCTTTGCCGACCACCGACGAAGGTCGTTCGTTTGCGGAGTTCTGGTCGTGGCTGATGGACGAGCGCGCCGCGGCGCACGCTGCGGGCAAAACTTTCGCCGCCTACTGCTACTCGCAACACGCAGAGAACCGTTGGCTGCGTGGGAGCGCTGATCGATTCGCGGGGATGCCGGGCATTCCCTCACGTCAGACGATCGACACTTTCATCGCTTCGCGCGAGTGGGTCGACATCTTCGAGGCCGTCGGCTCTAACTTCATCTGCCCGAAGGGTAAGGGCCTCAAGCGGATTGCGCCGGTCGCCGGGTTCGGCTGGCGGGACAGCGAGGCAAGCGGCGAGGCATCGATGGAGTGGTACGCGGCGGCCGTCGCGCTCGACGGTGCCGCGCGGGACGAAACCCAGCGCGATCGTCTCCTCATGTACAACGAGGACGACGTGCAGGCCACCAAGGTGCTGCGCGAATGGATGGCGTCCGACGATGTGCTCGCACTGCCGTTTGCGCCCGACTTGCTGGCCGAAAACCTGCCCGGCTAGCCGACCTGGTGGACGTCCGGCGCACAAGCCTTGCGTGCGGCGAGTTCGCGCCGTCGACGGCGGTGCGTCGTGTTGATCCACACCACGCCTGCGGCCGTGATGAGGGCGGCGACCGGAACAGTGACCGCGACCAGCGTGGCGGACGCACCGGAGAGTCCCTCCACCAGTAGCCACACGGCGAATGCGAAGAACAAGCATGCGGCACCGATCGCAATTGTGCGTTCGGGGAGGTGCTTACCCAAGACACGGCCAACCACGATTGCCAGAGCATCGGCGGCCACCATGCCGATGGTGGAGCCAATCCACACACCGACCCAGTCGTGGTCGGTCGCGAGGGTAATGGTGGCGAGCATTGTCTTGTCGCCAAGCTCGGCGAGCATGAACGAACTCATCACCGCCAAGAACACCGACCTGCCGACTCGCGCGGCACGACCGGCTTCCTCGTCGTCGAGTTCGTCGCCGCGTAGCGTCCAGAGCCCAAAGACCAGCATCGACAAGCCGGCGAGCACCGACATTAAGTCCGTCGGAATCGACAAGCCCAAGAAATGCCCGAAGAACACCGAGATCGCGTGAACCAGAGTGGTCGCGGCCAAGATGGCGCTCAAGACCACCCACCAGCGGTACCGGAGGGCATAGGTCATCGCCATTAGCTGGGACTTATCGCCCAACTCAGCGACGAAAATGATGCCCATGCTGAGCATCAGTGCAGAGAACATTGCTCCACGCTAGGACGAGGCGCAAGCCACATGCAACACCTCCGAAGTTCGGAAAACTGCTGGTAGGTGGGCCAAATTAGGGGATTCGGGGACCCTCAACTATCTCGCGCGGGTGGCCGGTGAATCGGAGTGCGGAATGCCGACCGGGCACAATGGACAAGTGGTCAGCAAAGCAATCGACGCCCCGACGGTGCCGACAGGAAAACTGCGCGCCCGTGAAATCGCCGCAATCGCGATTTTCAGCGGTCTGACAGTGGTCCCGGCCGTCATCGTCACCGTGGTCCCGCTCGCGGCGGCGCTGGGCTTCATGACGCCGGTTCCCGTCGCCCTACTCGCCGCGAGAACCCGACTGCGCGCGGTCACCGCCGCGATCGTCACGACGGTCAGCGTCACCTTCGTCATCGCGGGCCTCGGTGCCGCGTTCGGTGTGCTGGCGTCGGTCGTCATGGGTGGCCTGGTTGGCGAAGTGCATCGCCGCGGCGGTCGTGGGGTCGCGATGTTCGTCATGTCGCTGATTGCCGCACCCATCCTCGCGGGCCTCTCGGTGGTCCTCATGTGGGTGCTGGTGCCGCTGCGGAAACTGGCGTTGGAGATCCTCGACAACGTCCTGACCGGCATTGCGAAGACGGCCCGCGCGGTGAAGCTCGACGCGGTCGGCGACGCGATGGACGCGCTCGCGCGCAATGTGGTCGAAAACTGGTGGCTGTGGATGTGGATTCCCGGCATCGTCGGCTCGTTGATCGCGCTGTGGATAGCCGCCTGGCTGCTGAGCAAGGTGCTCGACCGCCTCGACGAAGTTCCCCTCGAAGACACTCTCGAAGTAGCGGGCATTGTCGATGGTGATCTGCCCGTCGCTCCGCTTCCACTGCGGATGGCTGGTGTTGGCTACACCTATCCGGGGATCGACCGGCAGGTAATGTTCGGCATCGACCTGACACTGTCGTCGGGCGAGTTTGTCGCGATCGTTGGTGCTAACGGATCCGGCAAGTCGACGTTGTCGAAGCTTCTCTCTGGCGTGGAACCGACCATCGGCATCGTCGACCGTCCCGGTGCCCCAGGTCTCGGCAAGCAAGGCGGTACGGCGCTTGTCCTGCAGCGTCCGGAAGCGCAGATGCTTGGTGCGCGCGTCGCCGACGACCTCGTGTGGGGACTCCCCGTCGGTACCGAAGTAGACGTAGACGGGCTCCTCGAGGAGGTTGGACTCGCGGGCCTCGGCGACCGCGAAACCACCGACCTGTCCGGCGGACAGCAGCAACGACTGGCCGTGGCCGCCGCACTGGCGCGCGACCCACAACTGCTGATCGCCGACGAAGTGACCTCGATGGTCGACCCAGTGGGGCGCGCCGAACTCATCAGCATTCTGGCCGAACTCCCGCGCCGTCGGGCCATCACCGTGGTGCTCATTACGCATCGCGATTCGGAAGCACGTGCCGCCGACCGGGTGATTCACCTTGAGGCCGGGCGCGTGGTGGAACACCACCCAGAATGGATGCGCCCCGAAGCGGGCAGTGCACCGCTCCGGCAACTACACGACGAAGACGGTCGAGCATTGCTGGTGGTGCGCGACCTGCACCACGTGTACTTGGAAGGGTCGCCGTGGGAAGTCACCGGCCTCAAATCGGTGAACATGCAGGTCAACGAGGGTGATGGTTTGCTCATCGTCGGCGGCAACGGATCGGGCAAGTCGACGCTCGCCTGGATTCTTGCGGGCCTGACGAAACCCACCAGCGGCAGTGTCCTGCTGAAGGGCGAACCCACTTACGATCACGTCGGCGATGTGGGCCTCGGTTTCCAGCACGCACGACTCCAACTACAGAAGGCGACCGTCGCCGACGAGATCATGGCGGTCGGCGGCATCGAAGTCGGGACCACCGAGGTGGGACGAGTGCTGGACCTGGTGGCATTGCCTCGCGAGATTGCGGCCCGCCGGGTCGACGCACTCTCCGGCGGTCAGATGCGACGCGTGGTCCTAGCCTCGTTGATTGCCTCCGACCCGGATCTGCTGGTCCTCGACGAACCGCTCGCCGGACTCGATCCGCAGGCCCGTGAAGAAGTGATCGGCGTACTTGCCGGACTACGTGAGCAGGGCGCGACCATCATCATCATTTCTCACGATCTCGAAGCTCTCGATCGGGTGTGTAACCGTCGACTGGAACTGGTCGACGGCGTGCTGGAAGGCGGCCTGTGATGCAGATTCCGATGCTTCGCGAGATTCCCGGTGACTCACCCGTGCACCGCCTGTGGGCTGGTAGCAAATTGCTCATTATCCTGGCGCTCGGCCTCATGACGTGGGTGTTGCCGTCGTGGCCGGGCCTGGGATTCGTCGCAATCTGCCTGATCATTTTTGTCGTGGTCGCAAAGATTCCGCTGGGGGCGCTGCCTCGTCCGCCGTGGTGGTTCTGGCTGCTGATGGCCGTGACGGTGGCGTGGTCGTGGGTGGCGCGAGGCAGCGACGGCGGCATCACCGCGTTGCGCGGCGTGCTGCTGGGCTTGCTTGTGCTGGCGATGTCGGTGCTGGTGATTTGGACGACGCCGATGGCGGAATTGGCGCCTGCACTGGCGAGACTGATGGCGCCGCTGCGGATCCTCCGACTCCCGGTTGACGAATGGGCGGTCACCATTGCGCTGGCTCTGCGCGGCCTTCCGCTGCTGGTTGAAGAGATGCGTCTGCTGTGGGCAGCGCATCGGATGCGTCCCAAGTCGCGTGCCGATTCCGGGCATCCTTCGGCAGAGATGTCGATTCTCGACATTATTGTCGCGGCGATGTCGTCGGCCATGCGGCGCAGTTCGGAGATGGCCGAAGCCATTACCGCTCGCGGTGGCACCGGCCGTCTCGCGGCGTACCCGTCGCGGCCGGGCCGCATTGACGCAATCGTTTTGACGGTGTTCGCCATCGCGTGCGCGGGCGCCATCACCGTGAGTGTCATGTATCTGTAGGTCAGATTCCCGGGGGCAGGACTTGCGGTTCGCGCCCAACAGATCTTTAGCAAGAACGATCAAGCGCGAGGCTGCCGCCGCGGGGAATACTCGTTGCATGGCTCCATCAGATCCACTTCGACGACTTCTCGACGCCGTCCTCGACGATGCCAACAACAGTGTTGGCGAGATGGCCGATGGGGCCTTCACCTCGCCGTTTCACTTTTCGCGACAGGTCCGTGCGAGTAGCCGGGAATCGCCAATGATGTTGCGCCGCAGGGTTCTCCTGGAACGTGCGGCGTGGCAGATCCAGCGTGGTACATCGGTCACCGATGCCGCCTTCGCAGCCGGGTACGACTCGGTCGAAGGTTTCAGTCGGGCCTTTTCTCGAGCGTATGGGCATTCGCCGTCTGCACTCCCCGCACCGGACAGAGCAGGCCACTGGTTGCCCGCGCCGAACGGCATCCATTTCCACTCGCCGACCGCGCTGTACGTCGACGGAACGGCCGACCAGCAGGTCGAGTCGGCCGGTGACGTGATGACCCTGATGTCGCGCCACGACCTGGCCGATATTGACGTCCTGCTGAGCGCGGTTGACGGAATGTCGTCTGCGGAGTTCGGGAAGACGCGATTGCCGAGAAGCCAACCGCGTGCCTGGGATGGCCCCGACGAGTCGATTGCCGACGTGATGTGGCATCTGGTCGTCAGTAAAGAGCCCTGGCTGGCGACAATTTCTGGCGAGCAGATGCCCGACCTCACACCGCAAGCCGATTCGCACGGACTGCGGGAGCGTCACGTCGCGACAGCGGCACTGTGGTTGGCAATGTTGCGTGACATCGAGCGCCGCGGCGCGTGGGCCCTTCTCTGCCCACCGTCGACTGCTGGCCCGCTGGATGCTGCAAGACGCCGGCGTCGACATCACTTCACCAGCCCTCGACCCCGATCCCATCATGTGGCATCGACGCCACACCGGAGGAGCCCCACAATGACCTCACCAGCACATACCCAATACGTCTACTACACGGCTTCGACGATGGACGGGTTCCTCGCCGATTCCAACGACTCCCTTGATTGGCTACTCACTCAACCGATCGATGAGTCAGGGCCGTTCCCGATCTCTGACCTCATGGCGAAGACCGGTGCCATTGTCATGGGAGCGACTACCTACCAGTGGGTGCTTGACCACACGCCCGGCGAACCGTGGCCGTATCCGGAGCAGCAGACCTTTGTCTTCTCCCACCGCAAATTCGAGAAGGTGCATCCGTCAATCACAGTGGTGTCAGGCCAACCCGCCGCCAACCGAGAGCTCCTGGAAAAAGCCGCGGGAGACCTCGGTGTGTGGGTTGTCGGTGGAGGCGGATTGGCCGCGGCTTTCGCCGCCGACGGGATGCTCGACGAGATGGTCGTCTCGTATGCGCCGGTTACCTTGGGTGCCGGACGCCCCCTCTTCGACGGTGCCTTCGACTTCGAACTCCTCGAAACCGCACAGAATAGGGCATTTCTAATTGGCCGGTATCGGGTAGTCCGAGCGCGAGGGTAGCCGTTAGCGGGGTACTAAAGGCTCCCCTAGCGGGGGCAGTTGACCTTGAAATTCCACTCGGTGCCGTCAATGTCGGTGGTGACACGGACCTCGATTTGAGTGGACTTGCCCTTGGGGACGGAAACCATCATCGAATCTTGGCCGATTCCCGTGAGCGGGTGGTTGTTCTTGTTCTCATTCTGCAATCCGCGCCACCCGGTAGAGGCGATGACTTTGCCCTGATACAGGATGTCGAATTTGTCGGGAACCTGATATGCGTTGTACTCGAAAAGGAACGACGACCCGGACTTGCCGAGTTCGAACGGGTAGTACGACGGTTGGACGTTATAGCCACCCGAGGCGACGCCGCCTGGGCATCGTTCCAACGGCGCGCGCTTGTTGTTGAGCGGTGCGGCACCGTCGTCGTCGTTGCTCTTGGGCTGTTGCTTCTGCTTGGGCTGTTGCTTCTGCTTGGGCTGTTGCTTCTGTGCTGTCGGCGGCTGCTGGTACTTGGGGTCCTTGGTGCCGTCAGCATTTGCGACGGCGGGTGCGAGGAGCATGCCCGCGGCACCTCCGGCGACTGCCAGTCCGATGGCTAAACGAGTGGGAAGAGATTTCATCAGTTCAACGTCTCCAATGGAAGTCGGGAATATGACGTTGCTGATATTATTCTGCAATCTGCATAATCTTCTATCGCCCAAAGGGAGTAAATCCGTGGCAGGTGTCACTAGATTAGGTGACACCTGGTGTGATGCCGGGGCTATGTGGTTTCACATGAAACGACTGGGTGTATAAATATGCAGTTCTGCTGCCGGTTGGTGTCCGACTTCCGGGTAACCCGCGACAACGCAAACGGCGACCACCTCGAAGAGGTAGCCGCCGCCGCGTCGTACGGATCAGGCCTGGAAGATCAGGCCGTCAGGAAGATTAGGCCGGAACGATCAGGCCTGCACCCTGGGTGCGTGCGCGGTCGAAACGCTCGCCAGCGTCAGCCCAGTTCACGATGTTCCACCATGCCTTGACGTACTCGGGCTTCACGTTCTGGTAGTCGAGGTAGAAGGCGTGCTCCCACATGTCGAGCATGACGACGGGGATCAGGGCGGCGGAAGTGTTGCCGCTCTGGTCGGTCAGCTGCTCGATCACGAGGCGCTGGCCGATGGTGTCCCAGCCGAGGATGGCCCAGCCGCTGCCCTGCAACGTGGTAGCCGCGGCGGTGAAGTGAGCCTGGAACTTGTCGAAGCTGCCGAAGTCGTTGGCGATCGCGTCAGCGAGGTCGCCCACCGGCTTGTCGCCACCGTTGGGCGACAGGTTCTTCCAGAAGATGGAGTGGTTGGTGTGTCCACCGAGGTGGAACGACAGGTTCGCCGACAGTCCGAAGACCTTGCCTGCGATGGTGCCGTCTTCGCGTGCCTCAGCGAGCTTCTCCAACGCGGTGTTCGCGCCATTCACATACGCCTGATGGTGCTTGCTGTGGTGGAGCTCCATGATCTTGCCGGAGATGTGCGGCTCCAGAGCGCCATAGTCATAGTCCAGCTCGGGCAAAGTGTAGTCAGCCACGATGGTCCTCTCATGTCAAAGAAGTTGAAAGATCCGTACCCGGGTCCACTTTCTACATTTCCGTAGACCAGCGCCGTTTGCAACAATGGCGGACTTTACGATCACGACGGCCGCGGCAAACTTACGGAGCGACGTACTGTGGAAGCATGAGCCTCTTCGATCGGATTATTGCTGCTGCCGACGTCAAGCGGGTCATGGTCGAACCCGGCCACGCCCTGCCCGGCCGCGCTACGCCACTGCCGGTACGCGGCGAGCACCGAGTTCTCGGTCATCCGCTGCGCGGAACTGCCGACAGTTCTGGCGAATACCGGCCAGCGGGAATCGGAGCCTTTGACGCTGGTCTGCGCGCAGTGATTCTGGCCGGCGGGTGCTTCTGGGGGTTTGAAGAGATCTTCTGGCAGGAGCCCGGCGTCTACACGACTGCCGTCGGTTATGCGGGCGGCTACACGCCCAACCCCACGTATGAAGAAGTGTGCACCGCGCAGACGGGGCACACCGAAGCCGTCCTCGTGGTCTACGACCCGGAAGTTCTGCCCTTCGACAAGCTTCTCGAAATCTTCTACACCGCCCACGATCCGACGCAAGAAATGCGCCAGGGCAACGACATTGGTACCCAGTACCGGTCGGCCGTCTTCACCTTCGATGAAGCCGAAGCTGACCGCGCGGCCGAACTCGCCCGCCGCTTTGAGCCAGTGCTCGCCGAGGCAGGCTACGGACCGGTGACCAGTGAGATCTCGCTGATGTCGGAGGCAGGCGACGGCACCTTCTATTACGCCGAGGACTACCACCAGCAGTACTTGTTCACGAACCCGAACGGGTACCGGTGCCACGCAACGACTGACCTGAAATTCCCAACGGAGTCCACCTCTCCAGCCGAGCAGTAGGCCGCCCACCGTGGTGGCACGCATCAGCATGCAGCAGTGGAACCGCACGCTCCTGCATCGCCAGTACTTGGACGAGCGCGCCGACGAGGACGCGATCGATGTGATCGATCGATGCGTCGGACTGCAGTCGCAGGATCCACAGGCAGCTTTCTACGCGCTCGCCTCCCGCATCGAAGGTTTCGACCCGGCCGAACTCGACGACCTGCTCGTCGAACGCGAAGTAGTACGACTACCGCTGCAACGCGGGACCGTCTTTCTGATGGATGGGCTGGATTCGAGGTGGATGCGCGAGGTACTGCAACCGGTACTCGACGCCGGAACGCGCAGTCACGTGCGTCGATTTGTGCGGGTGACTGCAAATGAGTTGGCTTCGGCGGCAACCGAATTGGTCAGTTCCGCGGAGGCACCGGTATCGGGTGCCGCACTCCGGCACGCATTGCTCGATCGCTGGCCGAACGAACCCGGCGACGCGATGATGGCCGTGGTGAGAGGGTGTCTTCCATTGGTTCAGACACCGCCGCGCGGGCTGTGGCGGCAATCGGGGGCCCCCGCCTTTGCGATGCTCGACGAGTGGCTCGGCGTCAGCGCAGACCGGTCAGCGCCAAACCGTCCCGACGCCGATGCTGCCGATAGAGCCAGCGCCGACACCGAATCGGTTCGCGACCTGATCCGGATGTACCTGCGCGGCTTTGGGCCATCGACTGTCGCGGGCATTCAAGCATGGTCTGGGCTGCGTGGCCTGCGCCCGATTCTCGAGGCTATGGAAGTCGACTGGGAAGTCGAATCTTTTGTCGGGCCCAACGAGGAGAAACTGTACGATCTCGACGGCCTCGGGCTGTCGGAGCCCGAGGCGACAGTTCCGGTGAGGTTTATCGCGCCGTTCGACAACGTCGTCTTCTCGCAAGCGGACCGCATCCGCGTCGCCGACGCCGACGTCTACTCGAAGACGCTGACTCCGAATGGGAAGTCGCCCGGATTCATTCTGGTCGACGGCCGGCTGGCGGGCACGTGGCGGATAAGCGGAAAAGCCGACGGTGCCGGGGGCGGCATCGAACTCACTGAACTGGTCGACCTGCAACCGGCGCAGCGCCGCGAATGCGAACGTGAAGCCAACTTAATGGCAGCCTTCGGCGCGTAACGCTTCGGCGCGTAAGTACTAGACGCCGGTGCGCGGATTACGTGCGGTAATCGAATAGGGGCGGCCCGCCGGGTCCGTCATTTCGACCGTGTCCGGTACCTCGTCTTCACCGAAGCCGACATGGATGTCGTCGTTGCCCTCGCTGCCGTGGGTGGCCACGGCACCCCAGTCTTTGTGGCGCGAAAGTTCGTGAGCGACATCAGTTGCGGCAATCGATGGCAGGGCGCGGGTGGTGTCGCTGTCGGTCCGCCCGATCACCACCTGCAGCGACAGTCGCGGACTGTGATTGATGGCGAGTTCGTCAGCGCCGCCCAAATCGTCGAGAGTCCGGGCCGTGAGCTTGGCCCAGAAGGTCACCTCCGCGTCGAAGACTTCGTGCGGAACCTCAAATCGCAGTTGATCGACGATGCTGATGCCGCCGTCCGGCCAACGGATAGGCCGCGCACGTTCTGATTCGCCAGCCCAAGGAACCAAGCAAAAGACACCGCCTGCTGGCGACTGTAGGGTCACGAAGCCTTCGGGTGCACGGCGGAGAAGAGTCGCACCCAGTGTCTGCGCTTCGAGTGCGGCATCCTCAGGGGAATCGACGTGCAAGTCCAGGTGCATACCGCCGGGGCCATCGTTGACCCGTTGCACTCGCAGGTAGGGGTCGCCATGGAAGGGTTCGAGAGTCGCGAACTCCAGGTGCTCACCGCGGGGCGGGGAGACCGTGCTTCCGGAGATCGCACGCCAGAACGTGACCTCCTCACCAAAACTGGCGGCGGGCAGGTCGAAATAGGCGGTGATCCAGCGCACGTGCACTCCATCGATACTAGAGCGTTGTGAGCCGCCGAGAACCAACTCGCAAGTAGTACTTGAGAGTTTTATAGGCGTGTTGTCCCCAGGTTGTCCACAGATGGGATGGGGATAGATTTCCTGACATTTACCCTTCGGTAGTGCGGACTAAGGGTAAAAATCAGGACAACGGGAACCCTAATTGAGACGCCCGACACACAAATTTGCGCGTTTTCCTCTGCTTATCCACAAATCCACAGGACTGTCCACAGGGCTTGCTCGAGCTGTGGGTAACTGTGGATTGAATGTCATCTCACCAGCTGTGCATAAAAATATGCATACCTACATAGTGAGTACCGGGTGTTGTGGCGACCGCCGCTGTGGTAGCGCAAACCGCTCCGAGCAAACCTCACGCAACCCGGATCCCCGAGATGGGAATCCTGTGCCGATTCGGGGGTTGTGGGACTATGGAACCGATGAGCATGGACGGAATCGAAACGGTAGATGTTGCCGACCTTCCCGACGACTTCAAGGGAATCGTCGACCAGGTGCTTCTGGACGTTCGAGAGAATGACGAATGGCAGGAAGCCCACGTTCGCGGTGCCCTCCACATTCCGCTCGACGACGTACCGGCGCGGATCGACGAGATTGATCTGGACGCCGAACTCCTCGTCATTTGCCGCACCAGCGGTCGGTCGTTCCGCCTCGCCCAGTACCTCGCCATGCGCGGTATCGCAGTCACGGTGGTTCGCGGTGGAATGGTGTCGTGGCAGTTGGCCGACAAGCCGTTCGATACCGGAACCGAAGGCGTGTACGGGAGCGACGGCGCCTGATGCTCGACGTGTGTCCGTCCTGCCGAATCCAGGCACCGCACCGCCCCGGCCGGGCCGCCTGCCCGCGCTGCGGCGGACCGCTGCAGGTTGTTGATCAGGCGGGCCGGGCTCTCGCTCCCACAGCGGTACCGCCACAACGTGGGCAGTCGCACCAGCAGCAAGCGCGCCGACTCGCGCCCCGCCCCAACCTCCGATGGATCGCCGACCGGCCCGCCGAAGCACGACCGTCGCCGCGCCCAGCGCGCAAGACGGCGGCATTACCGACGCCGTCGTACCGGACGGTGCCCCGCTGGGGGCTGTCCGATTCGGTTCCCGCCGCGGCAGAGGGCCCACAAAGTCCGACGACCGAGCCTAAGGCAGCCTTAACGCGGGCTTTCGCGCTCACGACGTACATGCTGGGTGGGGCGGCCGTAGCGCATCTGATCCGGTACATCGTTGCCGTCGTCAACCGCTCGACGCCGATTCCGATGTGGCTCGACCTCTTAACCGGGGCCGCAGTGCTCGTCTTCGGAGTGTGCGCCGTCGTCGGCATGCTGTTTGCGCTCTACGCCTTTGTTCGCTGGCTGCTGGCTGAGCGGGCGCAGACTTTCGCGACCGCCAACCGCCTCGATCCCCGCTCGACGCGCGGGCAAGTGCTGCTGTCGGCAATCCCGCTGGTGAACGTCGTTGGCGCGCCGCTGCTGCTAACCGAAACCGCGATGTGTGATGGCGAATCCGCGGGTGCCGGTGAAACGCTGAAGTCGGTTGAACGGATCAAGCGGATCGCCCTCGCTTGGGCGGTCGTGAATTTCTTGGCGCTCCTCGCACTCGCCTACCGGATCGGCTCGTTGTTCAGTGACTCCGTACAGGTGAGCGCGGACGGCCTCGCGATCACCACCTTGTCGCTCGCTGTCTCTGCCGTCTTCGCGCACTGGGTGGCACCACGCCTGGTGACGATCTTCGACGGCTCCACCCGCAATAGCCGCCCCGAACGACGAATGGTGATCGCGTGAGCCCGAGTGGAATTTCCCGTTCCGGCAAGCCAGCCGTCGTCGCCCACCGTGGCGCGTCGGGTGAACTCGCCGAGCACACCCTGGCCGCCTACGACCTTGCGCTCTCGCAGGGGGCCGACGGTCTGGAATGCGATGTTCGTCTGACCGCCGACGAAGAACTCGTGTGTGTCCACGACCGCACCATCGACCGAACCTCGGACGGGGTTGGTGTGGTTAGCGAGATGACGCTGTCGCAGTTGCAGGAGCACGACTTCGGGTCGTGGCATTCCAGCGGCAAACCGGCATCTGTGCTGACGCTGCGCGAGCTCTTGACGATGACTCTGGACTGGCATCGGCCGGTTCGACTGTTCATTGAGACCAAGCACCCGGTGCGCGTCGGCAGCCTCGTCGAATTGAAGTTGATGGAACTGCTGCGGGAGTTCGGGGTCGGATCGCCGCCGTCTGCCGATCATTCGCGGGCCGTCGTAATCTCGTTCTCGGCCGCCGGAGTGTGGCGCGTACGACGCACGGCGCCGATGCTGCCGACCATTCTGCTCGGTGATACGGCCCGCCTCATTGGCGGCACGGCGGCGACCGCCGTCGGTGCCACCGGCGTCGGACCGTCGATCGAGACGCTGCGGCTGCACCCCGATTTGGTAGATCGAGCGGCCGCCGCCGGGCGTGTCACATACGTCTGGACAGTCGACAGTCAGGAAGACGTCCAACTGTGCGCCGACCTGGGAGTCCGTTGGTTGGCGACCAACTATCCGGCCAAAGTTCGCGACTGGCTCGTGACCGTTGACTGACGTTGTGGGGCTCTCAGATGAGAAGCTAGTCCCATGGCAAAGAAGAGCAAGCGGGGCAGCGGCCCGCGTCCGGGAAGCAACCGTGCTGAGCGAGTAGCGGCACGCAAGATTCGCCAAGCCACCTCGTTGGCGGCACCTGTTCGCCCCTTCCGGGGACTGAAATCCGAATGCGATCTAGTGGCGATGCGTTCGTTCATTGCTTCGGCGACCGCCCAGGTGCCCTTTGCGAAGGGCTTCGACGCCGCGCACGAAGCCGACCTGGTAACCATTCTGCCGGGCGCTGTGCCAGCGGATGTCCGCCGTCGCAAGGCCGCCGTCATGGGTGAAAAGGGTGCCGTCGCAGGCGATTCCGACGGGATGGTGACGCAGGGCCTGGTGGCCCTGCAGACCAACCCCGAGCCGAGCGATCTCGTTGGATCCCTCACCGCAGCGCTCACCTGGGCAGCCGCAGCGAAGGAAGGCGACAAGTACACCGGGGAGCCCGCCGAATTCAGTCTCGGACAGATCATCGACCCGGATGCTGATCTCGAGATCGTCGTCTACGAGAATTTTGACTGGTGGTTCGCCGACGACAATGCGGCGCGGAATGAACTGGCGGAGATGTTGGAGCGCGCCAACGACTCCATCATGCCGACGGCACGACTGTTCCCCTCCAGCGGTGTCGGCGCCCCGTGGTGGGTCAACGCCGGCGATCGTGCCCACCTGCGTTGGGTGCGCCCGGAGGACGAGGACGATCTGATGAACGCCCTGGCCCGCGTCCATGCCGCAGGCCACCTGACGTTGGGGGAGGGGTCGAAATTTGCCGGGTCGTTCCGGACACACGGACTCATCGTTCCCGTGTTCGACGTCGACCCGGAAGCACACCATGAAGAGTGGCACGCCGCCGTCGAGACGCTAGATGGGCACCTAGCCGAAGCGCTGGCCGATACCTCGGATCTGACAGCAACGCAGCGTGGCTCGCGCGCCGGTATCACCGGGCGGCAAGTCACGCTGCGTTAGCGAATCGAGCTTTGCGTTCTACAGTTGCGGCTGGCGGCGATCGCTACAGGTTGCCGCCCGCCGCAGCTGGTTCGTTGGGATCGACGTTGCCCGCTGCCGAATTGACCTCGCGTTCGACGAACGCTTCGAGGTCGAAAATGTTGCCGTTGGAGCGTTCGGCAATGGTCTGCAACGTGGTGATGGTTGCGACTTCCTCAACCTGCTCTTTCAGGAACCACTGCATAAACTGCTCACCCAAGTAATCGCCGCTGTCGCGGGCCGCCTTCGCCAATGCGACGATCTGCTCGGTGACCTGCTTTTCCTGGGCGAGGGCCAGTTTGATGGGCTCCCGGAAATCGGCGAACGTGGTTGTGGGGGCGCTCGCCGCCGAGATTTCAACTGCCAGATCGCGGTCCAAAAAGTACTGGGTAATCATCATCGCGTGGTTACGCTCTTCCACTGACTGACGGTAGAAATGCTTCGCGAGCTGCGGCATGTCGTGGCTGTCGTAGTAGACGGCGACGGCAATGTACTGCTGGGAGGCGGAGAATTCGTTGCTGATCTGATCGTGCAACAGCTGCTGGAACGACGTGTGCGGCGTTTCGGTCATGGAGAGAGTGTAGAGGCGATCTGGAATGGCCGAATGCCGCGTACGAATAACAAAAGCGCGCTGCCCCTTGCGGGACAGCGCGCTTGCGTTCGCGACGCCTACTTGATGGGGCGCAGCGTTGCCGTCAGGTGCGGGTAGCCCTTGCGGCGGTTGAGGATCGACAGGTCGAATCCGCTGAAGTCACCCGAACCACCGTCGACCTTCGTGGTGTACATGTTCAACGTGGCGGGCAGCAGGATGGGCTTGCCGAACCGGACCGAGTAGTCGACGGCGGCGGGAAGCTGGGCTTCCACGTTTGCCAAGACTGCCGCGGCACTCCACATGCCGTGGGCGATAGCCGCGTTGAAGCCAAAGGCCTTCGCGGTCAGATCGGCCATGTGGATCGGATTGCGGTCGCCGGACGCCGCAGCGTACTGGCGAATCAAACCCAAGTCGACGCGAACCACCCGGTCGGGGGGTGGAGGCGTCACGTCCTTCGGGGCTGGGCCGCGTTCGCCGCCCGACAGGCTGGTGCGCTGCTGCTTAAGGAACGTGCACGTTTGACGAGCGACGAGCTCGCGGCCAACGTGAAACTCCGAAATCAGGTCGACAAACATGCCCTTGCGGTGCTCGCGCAGGTTTTCCGCGTGCGTTGAGATCGTCAACGGCTCGTCGACGCCGATCTCGCGGAACCGCTCGATCTTGTTCTCGACGTGCACCGAGCCGATGGCACCCATCGGGAAGTCCGACGCAGCCAACACGCTCATCACCAGTGGGAACTGCAACACAAACAGGTACGTCAACGGTACTTGCGTCCCGAACTGCATGCCGGTGGCCCGGCAGTAGTCCTTCAACTGTGCCGGGTCCACGCGCAAGTTCTCGATCCGGAAAACCGTGTCTGGAATCTTGGCGTCGGCGCTGATGGTGGCGGGCTTACCGATGACCGGGAGCATGGCGCTCACGATCTTCGGATACAGCTGGCCCGACGACGGCAGCGACTTCAGGGTGATGGTCTTACTCATCACGCACCCAGGAGGCTCTGACCGCAGACGCGGACAACGTTGCCGGTCACCGCGTTGCTCGCCGGGCTCGCAAAGTACGCAACGGTCTCGGCAACGTCGATGGTCTGGCCACCCTGCTGCAGCGAGTTCATCCGGCGACCAACCTCGCGGGTGGCGAGAGGGATTGCAGCGGTCATTGCGGTCTCAATGAAACCGGGGGCGACGGCGTTAATGGTGATGCCCGACTTGGCGAGGATCGGGGCGTACGTATCAACGAGGCCGATGACGCCAGCCTTCGAGGTGCCGTAGTTGGTTTGGCCGCGGTTACCGGCGATACCGGCGATCGACGAGACGTCGATAACCGAGCCGCCCTTGCGGAGTGCCTTGCGCTCGATGAGCACGTTGACCAGCGTCTGCGGTGCGATCAAGTTCACGGCGATGACCGAGTTCCAGCGGGCGTCGTCCATGTTGGCGAGCAGCTTGTCGCGCGTAATGCCTGCGTTGTTGACGATGATGTCGAGGCCGCCGTGGCGTTCCAGAACGTGGTCGGCAACCTTGGTGCCTGCGTCTTCAGCGGTCACGTCGAGGGGAAGCGCGGTACCCCCGACCTTGTTTGCGGTCTCGCTGAGGGCTTCGCCGGCGGCCGGGATGTCGGCGACGATGACGTGGGCACCATCGCGTGCCAAAACCTCAGCAATGGTGGCACCGATGCCGCGAGCGGCACCGGTGACGAGGGCAACCTTGCCCGCGAGGGGCTTGTCCCAGCTCTCCACGGCGGCAGCCTCGGCGTCGCCGACGCGAATCACCTGGGCGTCGACATACGTCGACTTCGCCGAGAGTAGGAAACGCAGGGTCGACTCCAGGCCGGACAGGCCAGCCTTGGCCTTGGGGGAAACGTAGACCAGCTGCGCGGTTGCTCCGTTGCGGAGTTCCTTGCCGAGCGAGCGAGTGAAACCTTCGAGGGCGCGCTGGGCGACGTGCTCGTTGGGGTCTTTGGTCAATTCGGGCGTGGTGCCCAGCACCACAAAGCGTGCCGAGTTGCCTGCCGAACGCATCTGCGGACCGAAGAACTCGAAGAGCTGTTCGAGTTCGGCGGGCGAGGTGATGCCCGTCGCGTCGAAGACCACGGCACCCAGCTTGTCCGCGCCGCGACTGCCAGCGTTGTTCTCGACAAGTGTGTAATCGTCACCGGCAGTGAGGATTTCGCGGATCGGTTCGACGAGGCGGCCGCTGCCGCCGAGGATTACCGGGCCGCCCAGGGCGGGCTGGCTAGCCGAGTAGCGCCGCAGGGTCGGGGGCTGCGGGAGGCCAACGCGCGAGGCGATGAACGCGCCGGGGCCGCTGTTGACGATGGACGAATACAGATCGGTGTTGCCTGCCACGACAGTCTCCTTGTGTGGTCGATTGAAAACGTGCTTCCGGTGCCGCGAAGCTACCGGTCCTGCCTGAGACCTTAAGCGCGAGCCGCTGCGGTTTTGTAGTCCGCGCGACTGTGACAAGTGCCGCAGGCCTCAGGGGTCGACAATGAACTTACTCGTGAGTAAGAATACTCTCAAGGTCGATCCTGTCGACATGTAAGAAATGTCGGTCACTCGACATAATCAAATTCCAGGAGTAGCTCGTGGCCTCGTACACGCCCCGCAAGCCGGAAACCCGCCAGCAGCGTCCGGTCGCCATCCTCGGTGGCAACCGCATCCCGTTTGCTCGCCAGGACCGCGCATACGCCAGCGCCAGCAATCAGGACATGTTCACCGCAGCCCTGCAGGGCCTGGTGAGTCGTTTCAACCTTCAGGGTGAGCAGCTCGGCATGGTCGCCGGCGGTGCCGTCCTGAAGCACTCGCGTGACTTCAACCTGATCCGCGAGTCGGTGCTCGGCTCATCGCTGTCGCATTACACGCCCGCCATGGACGTGCAGCAGGCGTGCGGTACCGGCCTGCAGGCCATCCAGATCGTTGCCGATGGCATTGCCAACGGTCGCTACGACTCGGCAGTCGGCGGCGGCGTCGACACCACATCCGATGCACCGATCGGTGTCTCCGAGGCCATGCGTCGCCAGATGCTCGAAGTGAACCGCGCGAAGTCGACACCCGAGCGCATCAAGGCCGCCCTCGGCCTGGTGTCGAAGCTGGGTATCGAGATCCCCCGCAACGGTGAGCCACGCACCGGCATGTCGATGGGCGATCACGCCGCCATTACCGCCAAGGAATTTGGCATCGCCCGCGCCGACCAGGACGAACTGGCTGCCGCCAGCCACCAGAAAATGGGTGCTGCCTACGAGCGCGGCTTCTTCGACGACCTCATCACCCCGTTCATGGGCCTCACCCGCGACGAGAACCTGCGCCCCAACTCCTCGGTCGAAAAGCTCGCCACCCTCAAGCCGGTCTTCGGCGTTGGGCTTGGCGACGCCACCATGACCGCGGGCAACTCAACGCCGCTGACCGACGGTGCGTCGACCGTTCTGCTGTCGACCGACGAGTGGGCCGCCGAGCATAAACTGCCTGTCCTGGCCTACCTCCGCGACACCGAGACCGCAGCCGTCGACTACGTGAACGGGCCCGATGGCCTGCTGATGGCTCCCACCTACGCGGTGCCCCGACTGCTCGAGCGCAACGGCCTGACCCTGCAGGACTTCGACTTCTACGAGATCCACGAGGCCTTCGCTTCGGTGGTGCTCTGCACGCTGCAGGCGTGGGAGTCGGAAGAGTACTGCACCGAGCGTCTCGGCTTGAAGGGGGCGCTGGGTTCCATCGACCGCGCGAAGCTCAACGTCAACGGCTCGTCGCTGGCGGCAGGTCACCCGTTCGCTGCGACCGGTGGCCGCATCATTGCGCAGGCCGCTAAGCAAATTCAGGCTAACGGTGGCGGTCGTGCCCTTGTTTCGATTTGTGCCGCGGGCGGCCAGGGCGTCACCGCGATCGTCGAAGGCTAGCTCACCGCATCCAAAAGCCCCGGTCAATGCTGCTGATTAATAGCGCTGACCGGGGCTTTTGTGGATCTGGCGAGAATTCTCAAAAAGATTTCACAAGATGTGTAACGCCAGTTACGGTCTCACCTATATACCGAGTAGCTCCAGCTGAACCGCCAGACCCCCGACCCGGCGGTACAGCTGGAGCGATTCATTCCCGCTAGGATTAAATAGTTGTGACCCCTCCCGACGATCGTTCCGACGTGCGCAGGTGGATCGTTCGCGGTCTCCTCGGCGCTGTCTTATTCGTCGGTGTCGTCTTCGGAATCGACGCGATCATGACCAACGGTCATACCGCGCGCGGCGCGCAGATCGCCGAGTTCGATCTCGGAAACCTCGACAAGGATCAAGCGCGCGCGAAGCTCCAAGCCCTCACCGTCGCCTCGCACGCACCTGTGCTGGTGCAGACGAATTCCGGCTCCGTACGTATCGACCCGGATCAACTCGGTGCGGCTTTTGATGTCGACGGGACGCTTGAGCGGCTGTTGGATCAGCCGCGTAATCCGTGGGACAGGCTCCTCGGGATGGTCGGGATCAAACGCGCGGTGGCTCCGGTTGTTGTCCTCGACGACGCCAAGTTCAACGCCGCTCTCGACGCCAACCGGTCAGAACTGGAGAAGGCGGCCGTCGAAGGAGGCGTCCATTACGACGGTCTCACAGCAGTCGGCGACTTCCCGTCGAAGGGCTTGCGGATTCAGCGTGAGGCCGCGAAGCAGACCATCGCCGACAGCTGGCTCAGTGGGCACCCGATCACCCTGGAGATGGAACCGTTCTCGCCCACTGTTTCCGCGGAGACGGTTCAAGCGGTGCTCGACGGACCGGCGCAGCACGTCACCGCATCGCCGATTCCGCTCGCCGGGCGCGGTTCTCGAGTCATCGTTTCGGCCCGCGAGGCTGGCGCCCTGGTCAGCTTTGTTCCGGACGGCAAGGGCGGGCTGAAACCGCATGTCGATCCGAAGAATGCCAAGGCCCTGCTGGGGGATCGCGCCGCAAAAACCGAATCGGCGCCGGTTAATGCCTCGTTCAGGCTGACCGGCGGAAAGCCCACGGTTATTGGATCCACCGAAGGTGCGTCAGTGAACTGGGCGGCGACGGCCGACTCAATTGCCGCACTTTCCGTGGCACCCGACAAGCGGTCGGGCGAGGTGGCATACACCGTCACCAAACCGAAGGTCGACACCAAGCGGGCGAAGAAGTTGGGCGTCAACGAGGTTGTTTCCGAATTCACCACCGGCGGCTTCAGCGGTCCGTCTGGCGAGAACATTCGCCTTGTCGCCCAACAGGTCAACGGGGCGCTGGTATTGCCAGGTCAGACGTTCTCGCTCAACGGGTACACCGGCCCGCGGGGATCTGCTCAGGGTTACGTGGAGTCCGGGATTATCGACCACGGGCGGCCCTCGAAGGCCGTTGGCGGCGGTATCTCGCAGTTCGCCACGACCCTCTACAACGCGGCGTACTTCGCGGGCTTGGAAGACGTGGCGCACACCGAGCACGCCTACTACATCTCCCGGTATCCGGAGGCTCGAGAGGCGACGGTCTTTGAAGGACTGATTGACCTGCAGTTCAAGAACAACACCCCGTACGGGATCGTCATTGATACGTCGTGGAGTCCGTCGGAGGTGACCGTCCGCATGTGGAGCACCAAGACGGTGGAAGTCGAGTCCGTGACCGGGGCGCGGACCGATCCCACATCACCAACGACAGTCGACGTCGCCGCTTCTGACAACTGCGTTCCCAGCAGCGGACAGGGCGGATTTACCGCGTCGGATACGCGAATTATCCGCAGTATTAAGACCGGTCGAGAGACGTACCGGCATACCCGCACGGTGAAGTATGCGGCTGAGCCGATTGTCCGCTGCCGGTAGGGAACCCCCTGCTGTGCTCGCTGTCACCCCGCGATAAGCTCGCGGTCATGGATATTAATGGAGCAAGTGCAATTGTGACCGGCGGTGCGTCGGGTATCGGTGCGGCTTCGGCACGCCGGCTCGCAGCCCGCGGTGCCAAGGTCGTCATCGCCGACCTCAAGGCCGAAGACGGCGAAGCCCTGGCCAAGGAGATCGGTGGCGCTTTCGTTGCCGTCGACGTCACCGACACCGCCCAGATTGAGGCAGCCATCGCCAAGGCTGTCGAGCTTGGCCCGCTGAAGGCCGTCGTCAACTCGGCCGGTATCGGCTGGGCACAGCGCACCATCGGCAAGGATGGCGAGTTCGCTTCGGCGCACAACCTGGACCTGTACAAGAAGGTCATCGCGATCAACCTGATCGGCACCTTCGATAGCGTTCGCCTGTCGGCCACCGCCATGAGCCGCAATGAGCCCAACGAGAACGGCGAACGCGGTGCGATCGTCAACCTCGCTTCGGTCGCGGCCTTCGACGGCCAGATCGGCCAGGCTGCGTACTCGTCGTCGAAGGGCGGCGTTGTCGGCATGACCCTGCCCGTCGCACGTGACCTGTCAGCTTCCGGCATTCGCGTCAACTGCATCGCACCCGGACTCATCGACACCCCGATCTACGGTTCGGGCCCCGAGTCGGAGGCCTTCAAGGCCAAGCTGGGCGAGTCGGTCCTGTTCCCGAAGCGCCTCGGCGTGCCGGACGAGCTGGCATCGATGGTCGAGGAGCTCATCACGAACTCTTACATGAACGCCGAGGTCGTCCGCGTCGACGGCGGCATCCGGATGCCACCGAAGTAGTTTTCGTACCCGAGGTTGAGATTGCGTCCAGGGTCGCGGATACCGCGAAATGTACAGCCCTG
>NZ_JBARYI010000019.1:0-22916 GCF_049647785.1 Gordonia sp. (in: high G+C Gram-positive bacteria) | reverse complement strand
GGCGGAGCCAGCTAGCTAGTTAGCCAGCTGGGGTTGCGGGCGGTGCCTGGGTGGTCGGGGCCTGCGGGGCGCCGGGGATCGGGACAGCGCCGGGAGGCGGTGCACCGGTAACGCCAGTCATGCGGTCGCGGAGGCTCTGATCGTCAAGAATGTCGATCCCATTGATCTTCCACATGTCACCATGCTTTTCCATCGTGAAGATCAGCCGCGACTTGTCGATCTGGACCTCGGAGACGTCGTTGCGGGTCGACGACTGGTTGATGAACAGCATCACCTTCGAGGTGTTACGCGTGTTCTCCATGGTGCCCGCGCCCTGGACAGTCACTACAGTCGAAACACCCTGCTTCTTGACACCGTCGGCAACCTTCTCCGAAACGATATTCTTCTGGTATTCCTTCTGCGCTTCACCCGTCAGGCGACCCATGGTCGCGTTGATGTGAGCGTCAACGTCCTTGGGATTCCACGAGAACATTTCGACGACGTACTGTTCGGCCGCTTCCTTCGACGAATCGCGGGCCCGTTCCTCGGCCGCAGCATTCGCGTAGACGATGCCTAGAAAGACGGTAACCGCCACCACCAGAACGACGATGGCCGCCAACAGCGGCAGCAGCCACTTCTGTGTCCGACTCATTACGCCACCCAATCGAAGTACGTCATCTTCAGTTCGCCGTTGATGCGGGTCATATCGACGCGGGCACGGAACGTTGCGAAGTCGCTATTCTTCTTGTCGTTCTTGGGGTGACCCTCCCACGCGTACACGACGAGGACCGACCCTTCTTCCTCGGTCGACTTCGACACCGCGTCAGCAAGGACGGTCGTCTTAGTGACCATGTCGCCCTTGCGGATCATGTCGGCAACCTGCTTCATGTTCTCCTCGAACATTTGCTTGGCGCGACCGCTGGTCTTCTCCATCGCATTCCGGTACATCTGGTCCGCGTTATCCGGGTTCAGGGTGCTCATCGAGACGACCATCTGCTGCGCAAACGTCGAGTACTCGGCCCGAAGTTCCCGCTGGTGATCGATCTTCGAGTACTGGTAGCCGAAGAACGCCGACAGGACGATGCCCACGACAACCAGCAGTGCGGTCAGCGCGGCCGCAACGACCATCCATGCCGAACCACCACTTGCCTTCGTCGCGGCAGACTCCCGGACAACCGAGTCCCGACCCGCTACCTTTTTGCGGCGACGCTCACGGTAGGCAGCGTTGCTCGCGACCTCGTCACCATCCGGCTCGACGGCAATCGTTTCCGTCTCGTCATCAGCGATTTCAGTGTCGGTCTTGTCGATACTGACCTTCGCAGCACCGGCGTCGTCAGCATTCGCCTCGTCGACACTGGCCTCGTCGACATTGGCCGTATCAACGCCGGCCTCGTCGACACTGTCTGTGGGAACCTCGACGGCAGGCTTCGACGCCTTATTGCGGCGTCGGCCTAGCGGGCTGCTCCGTTGGACAGCGTTCTCGTCGGGCGAAGTCAGTTTTCTACCGGGTTCGTTATCAGGTCGGTCCATGTGCCGCTCTTGTTCTTGGCCTTCGCCGAATCGTTTTCGCTGGTCACGTACGTCTTGCCGTCGGGGCCGATGAACTGACCGGTCTCGGGGTCGTACGTGGTGGCGTAAACGGCAGGCGATGGGTCGTAGTCGGTCGGTGTTCCCGGAACCACATAGCTGGACGGCTTATTGGCCGGCTTGGGGTCCTTCGGCAGGTTGGTGCCGGGGAGACCGTTCGGGAATGCCAGGTTTCGTTGCGGATCGGGTTTGAATCCGGTCCGACATTCAGCTGGCGTCGGTGCACGACGGCCCGGGAATTCCGCGCACGGGAAGTTACGGGCACCGCGGACTGCGGTTTGCGAGTCTTGCGGGAGTCGGCACAGCAGCCCCGGTGGGAGTTCGCGCGCATCCTGGACGGACGGGAAGCGCCACTGGTCTGGGGGCATGAACCCGACAGTACAGGCTGGCGGGTCCTGGAAGCCGAGGCCAAAGTTCACGTTCGGTCCATGCCGGTTGCTTCCGCTGTTGATCGCGGTGATCAACGCCGACAGCACACGGGGGTACAGCACGACGATCTGCTGCAGGTTCGGCAGGTACACCGACTGAGTGTGCGCTGCGACCTTCAAGTTCGACACGGCGAGCGGGAACGAGGTGTTCATGCTCTCGAATAGCGCTTGCGTTTGCGATGCAACGCCGGGCCCCTTCGCCAGAATGTCAGAGACATCCGGACGGCTGGCGCGAAGCTGATCGGTCACCGTCACGAGGTCCTTGGTCCACGAGCGGATGTCGTCGGCCGTGCGGTTCTGCGTGGCGAGCAACGGGCCGGCCTGGCGTACCAGGTCGACAGTCGTGTCGACATTCTTGTCGAGTTCCCCAACAAACAGGGTCATCGAATCCATGAGGCGTTGCAGATCTTCACCGGTTCCGTTGAAAGCCAGGAAGGCTTCGTCCATGACCGATCGGATTTGGGAGTCGCCGACCGCGTTGAGGAGGGCGTCCGCTTGGTCGAGCATCGACGAGATCTCGACTGGGATCTCGGTGACCTTGACCTGATCACCGTCGGTGAGGTTGCTGCTCGACGGCTGCGCCGGGGGCACAAACTCGACGAACTGCTCACCAATGGCCGAGACACTTCGCACCGAGGCAGTCGAGTTACTGGGAATCTTGGTGGACGAGTTGATCGACAGATTCGCTTCGACGCCGGTGGGCGTCAGATTCACGGCCGTCACCTTGCCAACGTCGACGCCGCGGTAACTGACGTTCGCGTTCTGATACAGACCGCCCGTCGAGTCCATGGCGACCTTGACGTTGTAGCTGCCGATCCCAAACATCTGCGGGACGCGAATGTAGTACACGGCCATCGCAACCATCGAGATCACAGTGACAATGCTGAAGATGATCAACTGCATGCGAACAAAGGGAGTGATCTTCATTAGTTACCCCCACCAATCTTCGGCAGCAGATCTTCCAGCGTGGGATTGCCGGGGTTCTGCTGTTTACGTTCGGTCGGGCCCTTCTTCAGTGGCGCATTGAACGGGTTTGCCCCGTTCTTGGATCCGCCCGCAGGCTTACCGACAACAATCTCCGGGCCCGGTGTGACAACCGACTCCACCATCGTCTTGTTGAGTCGCTTCCAGGTCAGGTCGAGGACGAGATCGGAGTTCACGTAGTCGCCCTTGACGATCGTCGGGATCAGTTCCTCGACGAACGGGAAGGTCAGCAAGATACGTAGCGAGTTCGACAGTGCCGGACCGGTCTGCGCCAACTGATCGAGCAGTTCGCGCAGATTTGGTACCACGGCGCGGATGTCGTTGCCGCTCGCGTCGAGGACTTGGTTCGCAGTCTTCGACAGGTTGCCGACACTGTCCATTGCCGCAGTGAGGTTCTCGCGCTGATCAACCAGCAACTGGAGGATCTTCGGCGCGCTAACCAGCGCACGCTGGATGGTCGGCGTCTGTGCGTTCATCGTCGCTGACAGCCGGTCGAGGCCCTCCATCGCGCTGATGATGTTCCCGGTCTGCGTATTGAGGTCGGAAACCAGGACATTGAGGCGCGGGACCAGCTTGGTCAGCGTTTCCGAGTTGCCGGAGAACACCTGGTTCATCTCGTGGACGACGTCGCCCATCTGCGACAATCCGCCACCGTTAAGGACCACGGACAGCGAACTCAGTACCTGTTCGGTTGTCGGGTACATGCACGGGTCAACGGTCTGCGCCGAGGTGATGTCCGGGACCTTCTTTGCGTCGGTCTGCGCGATCTCACCGGTCTTCGGGCAGTTCGGCAACGACAGCGAGCCACCGTTGGCCAGGTAGGCACCGGTCGGCTTCTCTGGCGGCACAATCGCGATGTGCGACGAGCCGAGGACGCTGGTCATGGCCACCATCGCGTGCGAGCCGACGGGTACCTTCGCGTCCTTATTGAGGCGCAGGGTCAGCTTCGCATTCCAGTTATCGATGGTGATTTCGCCGATGCTGCCGACAGTGATGTCGTCCATCATGACGGGCGCATTGCGGACCAGGCCGGCCGCAGACGGGATCATCGCATTGATCTCGTAGCCATCGGCCCCGGTACCTGCGGCACCAAAGGCGGCAAGGGTGGAGATGCTCTCACTGCTGCAACCAGCGGTAATCGGCACCAGCACCAGGCTCGCGGCCATCAGCGCTGCCGCTACTTTCTTAGACTTCATTATCCTTCACCGCCGAACGGGACCAGGAGCCGCTTGAGCGGGTCGGGAGTCGCTGCGCGGGTTGCCGCATCGCGGTCTCGCACCCCCTGCTTTGCCCGTTGTTCAACGCTCGCGTTCTGGTAGGTGATCTGGTCGGGATTCGCCGATCGGCCGATCACCGGGTTGGACAAGAACGGCGGGTAGTTGACGACGATGTCCTTCAGGACCGGTGCCAGCATGTCCACACACTGTTCGATGTCGGCCTCAGTGTCGCCGGGACGCGAGGTGGCCGCCATGCTGCCGCAGAGCAACGAGATCAGGTTGTTGCCCATACCAAGACCGAAGACGCCGTCAAGAGAGCCAGCAAGCGGGTTGTAGATATTGAAGAAGTTGGCCAGCTGGTTGGGACCCGAGTGCAGGAGGCCGCGGAGCTGCTCATCCTTGCGCTTGAGCGTTCCCGTCAACTGCGCCAGCTTCTCGGTGGTATCCGAGATCACGCCGCTGTTGGTACCGAGGAAGCCTTCGAGTTCGGTGACGGCCTCGTTGAGGTTCGTCATGGCATCGCCGAGCTCACCGCTGCTGCCCGCAAGGACATCACTGACGCTAGCCATGCGGCCATTGAACTGGACGAGCTGCTCGTGGCTGGTCGACAGCGCGTCGGTCAGCTTTTGCAGGCTCTTGATAGTGGCGAAGACATCGTCGCGGTTGTCGGACATGGTGCCCATCACGCGGGACATTTCCTTGATCGACTCGGAGATCGCCTTGCCGTTGCCCGACAGGTTCTTGTCCATCACGTCAATTGCGGCGACTGCGGTACCCGGATCGGTGCCGTCTGGCCCAATGGCCTTCGTGAGCTCGTCCAACTGCTTCTTGACGTCGTCCCATTCCATGGGCACAGCGGTGTGATCCATTTGGATGGTGCCGCCGTCGGACATTTCCTTGCCTCCGCTGAACGCGGGGGTCAGCTGGACAAAACGACCGGAGACCAACGACTGGGCCACGACGACCGCACGCGCATCGGCGGGAATCGGGGTGTCTCGGTCGATCCGCAGGGTGACCTTCACATCGCCCGTGCGGGGTTCGATGCCCGACACCTTGCCGATATTGACGCCGATCACACGCACGGGGTCGCCGGTGTACAACCCACTGAGACTCGGGAAGTACGCGGTGACCGTGCGGGTAGTGGCCTTCTGAACGCCGAAGTATGCGCCGACTGCCAGCAATGCCAGGACCAGAGCGGCAGCAATGCCAGCACCGATTTTACGGTTGAAACGCATGTCAGCCTCCGTTTCCGTGTCGCTGGCCAGGTGGCAGGTCGTTGTTGTTCTGCGGAGCCTGCGGGATCACCGTCGGGTTCTGTCGCTTCGGCGCAGGCCGACCGACATCAGGTGCACCCACGTTGGGACCCGGCTCCCAGTTCTTCGGGATCAGGGGGTTGCCGGAGTAATCGAGGAAGTACTTCGCAGCCTCGGGGTACTTCCGCTGCAGCACCTTCAAGAAGGTACCGAAGTAGTCACCGAAGGTCGGCAGACCGACCAGTGAGGAGAAGTACGGTCCACCGCTGACGGCTTCGCCGAGGATGTTGGCGTACGGGCCGAGACGGTCAATGGCCTTGCCAAAGTTCTCTTCGTTGTCGTTGAGAATGTTCAGCACACCGTTGAACTTGTCGAGGACCGGCTTCATCTGCGCATTGTTCTCTTCGATGAAGAGGGTGATCTGCGCGGTCACGTCCTTGGTGCCCTTGATGACCTGACGGAGCGCCTCGCGGCGAAGGTTCAATTCACCGAGCAATGCGTTGGCATCGAGCAGCATCTGGCGGATCTGATCGCTGCGCTGGCCAACAACATCGGTAACGCCGCGGGCACGCCGAAGCAGGTCACTGAGCGCGTTATCGCGGTCGGCGATGGCCTTCGACAGTCGTCCCACACCGGTGACCGCTTCGCCCACGTTGGCGGGCGTCTTGGAGAACGTCTGCGTCAGTGTTTCCAGCGCGCGGTTCAGTTCATCGGTGTCGGTGGTCTCGAGCGTGCTGGTGGCATCGTCGAGAGCATCGGTGAGCGAGTATGGCGAGACCGTCGAGTCGATCGGGATGGATCCACCCGGGCGGATGCGCTCGGTGCCGATGGGGGTGATCGTCAGGTTACGGCGACCCAGAACGGTCTCGGTCTTGATCGAGGCGCGCGAACGGTCACCCATTTCGATGGTGTCGTTCATGCGGAAGCGAATCTTCGCCTTGAGTCCGTCAGCGGTGTCGGCGATGGAAATGTTCTGCACCGTACCGACATTGACGCCCGAAACCAGCACGACATCGCCAGTGACGAGGCCGCCGGCATCGTCGAAGTAGGCGTCGTACGAACTGATCTGCGACAGGAAGGGCAGGCGGTCGATCTGCATAGCCGTGATGACGAGCATCGCGGTGAGAATGACACCGATGACGCCGATCTGCCACTTTGGTCGGCCATCACGGACGAACGGCTGCGGGTCGGCATCCACGTCGTGTTCCATGTGGGAATTGTTGCTCTCGCTCAACTTGCGCACCTCCCGCCGGCCTTAGTCGAATCGCCCATCGCATCGATGGCCGTGAAGTAGTACTGAGTGTTTCCCGGACCCGGGACTAGCAGTCGGATGCGGCAGAAGTAGATCTGCAGCCAGGATCCGTAGCTACCGAGGTTCGACAGCATCTTGAAGTCGCCGGGGAGCCGCCCGAGCAGGTCGCGAATGAAGGCTTCAGACTTCAATGCCTGACCACTCGTGACTCCCAGCGAAGTGAGGCTCTGGGTGACGTCGGGTCGGATGTCGCTCATCAGACTGGCGAGCCCGGTGGTGGCCTTGCCTGCCTGCGTGATCGCTTCGCCGAGGACAACGCGATCACCAGCGAGTCCGGAAATCAGCTGCTGCATGCGATCGACGCTCTGATCAAGTCCGCGATGGTCGGCTTCGAGCGTCCCCATCGTGGTGTTGAGGTTGTCGATGACGCTGCCGATGAGCTTGTCGCGGTCGGCGATCGAGTTCGTGAACTCTCCCGTGTTGGCGAGCAGCTTGTTGAGACCCGGTCCCTGACCCTGGAAAACCTCGATCAGCGACGCTGACAGTTGGTTGACCTCTTTGGGATCGAGGGTGCGGAACAGCGGCTTAAAACCACCGAGCAGGTTGTCGAGGTCGAGTGCCGGCTCAGTCTGCGTCATCGGGATTTCATCACCGGCCGACAGCGTCTTGTTGAGATCGCCAGTTCCGGGCTGCAGTTCCAGATACCGGTCACCGGTGAGGTTCTGGTAGCGGATCAACGCCTGCACCGAGGTCGGCAGACGGTAGTTGGAGTTGACGCTGAACGAGATACGGGCTTCGTTCTCGCGGGTCAGGTCGATCGAATTGACGGCGCCGACATCAACGCCGGCGATCTTGACGACACTGCCCGACTTCATGGCCGAAGCACTGGCGAAGACGGCCGTGTACTTATCGCTGCTTCCACTCTGGTAGCGACTGAACACCAACACCAGTCCGGTAAACACAAGGACCATGGCGACCGCGAAAGCGGTGAGTTTGATGACCGTCGCACGAAATGCGCGTGCGCGAGTATCCACTAGGGGGTACCTCCGAACAGCAGTTGGAACAGCTTGCGCGATTCCACCTTGGGGGTGGTACGCGGCTGGTACGGCTGCGCTGCGTTATCGATGACGTAGAAGGGAATGTGTTCCTTGGACTGGACGTTGCTCAGACCTGCATCGCAAGTGGGCGCGCCGTTACCTCGGACCTCGGGGAGGTCCTGCGGGAAGCGGTACGGGTCCTTGCCGGGGGTCAAGCCTGCGTCGAGCAGCAGCATACCGTTGCGGCCACCAAGGAGCGGCGTCGCAATGTCGGTGGCATCTGATGCGGCCGTGATGAAGCAGCGCAGGCCGGGAGCCTGTCGCCCGAGCAACTCTGCGACCGGATTCAAGTCGCTGAGCATCGCGATCAGGTCGACCTTTGACTTCGACAGCATGCTGTTGCCTGCGTTGGCCATACCGGTCACGTTCATCAGCAGTGAGTCGAGGTTCGACGCGTTTTCCACGAGCGTGTTTCCAAAGACAGTCGAGTTGTCGACGACACGCATCAGGTCGGGCATCACGTCCGCGAACACGTTGGTCGCGGTCGATGCCTCGGTGAGCAGTCGGTTCAGTTCCGGCAGGTACTTGTTGGTCGTGCCGAGAACATTGGTCAGCTGGACAAGCGCATTGCCGATTTCCTTACCGCGCCCGGACAGTGCTTCGTCGACGGCACCGATGGTGACGTTGAGCTTGTCGGGCTGCAGTTGCGCGAGGACATTCACGAGCTGCTGGTAGACGGTGTTGAGTTCGACGACCACGTGGTCGGCCTTGATCTCAGCGCCCGGGGTGAGCTGGCCCTTGGGGCCGGTCTCCGGAACCACGAGGTTAACGGCCTTGGCTCCGAAGATGGTGTTGGACTTGATGTCCGCAAACACGTTTTCGGGCAGGAACTGCATCTGGTCGCTCTTGATGTTGAGCGTCAGCTTGGCCTCATCGCCGACAATGTCGATGGCGTGGACTCGTCCGACCTCAGCACCGCGGAGTTTCACCTTCGCGTCCGGGTTCATCACCAGGCCGGCGCGTTTCGCCATCAAGGTGATCTGCTGCGTGTCCTGGAAGGCACCCAAGAACTGGGCAGAGGCCAGCGCAATAATGCCGCCAAGCACGCCAACCATGATCAGTGCGGCAATCTTGCGCGTGCCGCCGCTGTAGCCGCGCCTATTTACTTTCGCCATCTAACTCAGCCCGCCAGGTTGAACTTGCCGTCGGCGCCATAAATGGCGAGCGACGTCAGGAGCGTAATGATCACGACAACGACCAGCGAGGAGCGGACCGCATTGCCGACTGCCACGCCGACGCCGACGGGGCCGCCGGAGGCGTTGAAGCCGTAGTAGGTGTGAATGAGCATGACCGCAACCGCCATACAGATGGCCTGGACAAACGACCACAGAATGTCGGAAGGGATCAAGAAGGTCGAGAAGTAATGGTCGTACACGCCGGAAGACTGCCCGTAGAGGACGACGGTCGCAAACCTACTGGCCAAGAACGACGCGAGCGCGGCGAGCGAGTACAGCGGGATGATCGCGACGAGGCCGGCGACAATACGCGTGCTGACCAGGTACGGGACCGAGGCGATCGCCATCACTTCGAGGGCATCGATTTCTTCGGAGACGCGCATGGCGCCAAGTTGGGCGGTCGCACCTGCACCGATGGTGGCCGCCAATGCGATACCCGCAATCACCGGAACCGCGATGCGGACGTTGATGAACGCGGAGAAGAAGCCGGTCAGGGCCTCAACACCGATGTTGGCGAGCGAACTGTAGCCCTGCACGGCGATGGTGCCGCCGGTGAACAGTGTCAGGAAGCCGACGACGACAACAGTGCCGCCAATCATGGCGAGGGCACCGGTGCCCATGGAGATCTCCGCGATCAGGCGGAGGGTCTCCTTCTTATAGAGGCGCAGTGCGCGGGGAATCGAGATGATGGCGTCCCAATAGAAAAGGGCCTGGTCACCAATCTTGTTCCAGTCTTCGCTCGCACGCGAAAGCGCGGTGCGGGCAGTAAGTAGTCGGGTAGTACCTGGCAGAACCATCATCTATCCCATCGTCGCCTTGAGACCGACCGCCGTGACGACCACGTTCACGACGAACAGCGCCATGAACGAGTAGACGACGGTCTCATTGACGGCGTCTCCGACGCCCTTCGCTCCACCTTTAACGTTGAGGCCGCGGTAGCAGCCAACGAGTCCGGCGAACAGGCCGAAGAGCGCGGCCTTGATCATCGAGATGATGAGCTCGCCGAGCCCGGTGAGCAGGGTGAGGTTGGCGATAAATGCGCCGGGGTTCACGTCCTGCAGGTACACGGAGAAGATGAAGCCACCGGCAATACCGATGGTGCACACCAGGCTATTGAGCAACAGCGCCACACCGGTCGAGGCAATCACGCGCGGGACCACCAATCGGTGGACCGGGTTGATACCAAGAACTTCCAGAGCGTCGATCTCTTCGCGAATGGTGCGGGCACCGAGGTCGGCGCAGATGGCGGTCGCACCAGCACCGGCCACGATGAGCACGGTGACGATGGGACCAATCTGGGTGATGGTGCCGAGTGCGGCACCGGCGCCCGAGAGGTCCTGTGCGCCGATTTCACGGAGAAGGATATTGAGTGTAAAGCTCACCAGAACGGTGAAAGGGATTGCGACAAGGAGAGTCGGAACCAACGACACGCGGGCGATGGCCCACGACTGTTCAACGGTCTCCCGCCACTGGAACGGTCTGCGAAAAAGTTCGCGCGCGGATTCCACACCGAGCGAGACGAACTCCCCTACGCCGTTCATGGGGGCTGCGAGTCTACTCGGCAACGTCCCCTCCTCCCGCTTTAATGTTGGCAACCTATCACGTGGAAATCATTGTGCTCGGCGTTACATTCCGAGCCGGGCAGACTTCGGCCCTAGTTCTTCGATGACCTATTAGTCCGTTTACACGACACAGTAAAACAGGTCAGCGTTGCCTATTCCATCAAATCCGACGCGGAGAAAGTGCCCGCATGGTCCGGCGATGCAAAATATCCCGTCATCGCAGCACTTAGCGAATCAGTGTCCCAAATTTCACCCTCGGCAGCAAAGACTTCCTGCACCCGCGGGGCGGCCATGAGGCTGACCTTCGGTCCGTAGACGACGAAGATCTGGCCGGACACATTCTGCGCTTCCGGGCTCGCAAGGTAGCGAACCAGGTTCACCACATGCTCCGGCGACAACGGGTCAACGGTGCCCTCGGGGGCATCGCCGAAGACGTCAGCTGTCATCGCGGTACGGGCCCGCGGGCAAATGGCGTTGGCAGTGGCGCCGTAACGGGCCAGTGCGCGGCTTGCCGAGACGGTCAGCATCGAGATGCCAGCCTTGGCTGCCGAGTAGTTCGCCTGGCCTGCGCCACCGAGCAGCGCAGCCTCAGACGAGGTGTTGATGAGGCGACCGAACACGGGAGCTCCGGCGGCCTTTGACTCTGCGCGCCAGTGAGCGGCAGCATTGCGGTTAAGCAAGAAGTGACCGCGCAGGTGCACACGGATCACGAGGTCCCACTGGTCGTCGGTCATGTTGAAGAGCATCGCGTCGCGAGTGATTCCCGCATTGCTCATCACCACATGCAGTCCGCCGAGGTCCTCGGTGGCTACGCGCATGATCTCGGTCGCGGTCGCCGAATCGGCAATGTCACCGGCGACAGGCACAGCCTTGCCACCGAGTGATGCGATCTCATCGAAGACGTCGCTGGCATCGAGAGCCTGCTGGAGGTCGTTGACGATGACGGTGGCCCCGTCGCGTGCGAGACCAATGGCCTCCGCGCGACCCAGGCCGGCACCTGCACCGGTGACTACTGCTACCCGACCATCCAACGACTGACTCACGTGATTCCCTTCAAACATCCAAAAGTAGAACTTGTTCTAACACAGATCCGACCGAGCGGCCAGCCGACCTGATCGGACCAGGTACTAGTCGTCGTGGATCGACAACGCCGATCGCGGGCAGCTCGCTACCACCTGGCGCATCTCCTCGCGACGCGTCTCAGCGACGTCATCTTGAAGAATCACCAGGTAATCGTTGTCATCCAGCTCGAAGACATCGGGTGCCATGCCGACACAGACAGCATTTGACTCACACAGGTCGTAATCGCATTTGATGTGCATCAGTTTCTCCTCCGCTTGCGGCCCTCACAGTTGACGGGCTCGCCTCCTACACGTTAGAACGTGTTTCAGTCCTAGGGAAGCAGTATTACCCCCAAAGTGGGAAACAGCAACGGTGGGAGAGCCATGCAGATCGCCTACACGCAAGCACAAGAAGAGCTCCGCAACGAGCTTCGTGCTTACTTCAACGACCTGATGACACCGGAGCGCCGCGCAGCGCTCACCGGTGGCGACGGGGAACTCGGCGAGGGCGACGCCTACCGCGACGTCGTGCGCCAGATGGGCCAGGACGGATGGCTGGCGCTCGGCTGGCCGACCGAATTTGGGGGCGCAAACCGCTCGATGATGGATCAGCTGATCTTCACCGACGAGGCCGCAATCGCGGGCGCACCAGTCCCGTTTTTGACCATCAACTCAGTCGCGCCGACCATCATGCATTTCGGCACCGAGGAGCAGAAAAAGTTCTTCCTGCCGAAGATCGCCGCGGGAGAACTGCACTTCTCGATCGGCTACTCCGAGCCGGGCGCAGGCACCGACCTCGCGGCACTGCGTACGACCGCCGTCAAGACCGGCGACGAGTACATCGTCAATGGTCAGAAGATGTGGACGTCGCTAATCCCCTACGCCGATTACGTGTGGCTCGCTTGCCGCACCGATCCGGAAGCGGCCAAGCACAAGGGCATCTCGATGCTCATCATGCCCACCACGGCCGAAGGCTTCTCGTACACCCCGGTGCACACCATGGCCGGCGTCGACACTAGCGCGACCTACTACCAAGACGTGCGCATCCCCGCCGCCAATCTGGTCGGCGAAGAGGGCGGCGGCTGGTCACTGGTGACCAACCAGCTCAACCACGAGCGCGTTGCCCTGGTGAGTGCCGCCCCCATCCAGACGGCACTCCGCGAGACGGTCGCTTTCGCGAACGAAGAAGTCGACGGCCGTCGTCTCATCGACACCCCGTGGGTGCGGGCCAATCTCGCGAAAGTACACGCCAAGGTCGATTTCTTGAAGCTCGCCAACTGGAAGGTCGCTTCGATCGCGGCATCCGGCGGCTCACCGTCGCCCGCCGACGCGTCGGCCACCAAGGTGTTCGGCACCGAGTTCGCGACCGAGGCCTACCGACTGCTGATGGAGGTCGTCGGACCTGCCGCCACGCTGCGCCAGGGCACACCCGGCACGCATCTACTCGGCCGACTCGAGCGCTTCCAGCGCACTTCGTTGATCCTCACGTTCGGTGGCGGCACCAACGAAGTCCAGCGCGACATCATCGGTATGCGCGAACTCAAACTTCCGCCCGCCCGCCGCTGACTCGCCGCCCACATCTTTAGGAGACATCATGGATTTCACCCCTACCGAAGCGGCAACCGACCTGGCGAAGCTCACCGCCGACATCGTCAACCGCATTTCCCCGGCCGACCGCGTCGCCGAGCTTGAAAGCGCCAACGCACCCATCGACGAGCGCCTGTGGGCTGAGCTTGCCGGTGCCGGCCTGCTCGGCTTGGCCGCCCCCGAATCGGCTGAGGGCGCTGGCCTCACCACGCTCGAAACTGTCGCTGTCGCAACCGAACTCGGACGCGGGCTGGCTCGCGTTCCATTCGGCCCGCACGCCGTCGCCGGTGTTCCCGTCGTCACCGCACACGGCTCCGACGAGCTTGTCGCCGAACTGCTCACTGCAGCGGCAACCGGCGGAAAAACGATCACGGTTGCCGTCGAGGAAGACCGCAACTACACCGTCGCGCAGCCCCGCACAGTCCTCGACGGCGCTAGCCTCTCGGGCACCAAGGTGAACGTTCCGTACGCCGCCGTCGCCGATGTTGTCCTGGTCTCGGCTGCCACGCCGGACGGTGCCGTCGTGGTTGCGGTTCCGGTCAACGATGCAAACGTGACCATCACCGAGACCCGCGTAACGGGCCTCACGCCCGCGTACACGGTCGAGTTCAACGGCGTCAATGTCCCGGCGTCACACGTCCTCGGTGGCGGTGCGGAAACGGTCGCCAAGTTGGTCGACCTGCTGCGCCTGGCAATCTGCGCCGACCAAGAGGGCGCCACCTCAGCGGCCCTGGCAGCCACCGCCGAGTACGCCCGCGAACGCGAACAGTTCGGTCGTGCCATCGGCTCGTTCCAGGCCGTCGCCCAACGCCTGGCCGATGCGTTCATCGACATTCAGGGCCTCTCGCTGACGACCACCCAGGCGGCATGGCTGCTATCGGGACTGGCCGAGACCACGCCGGGAGAGGCGACCATCGCCGTCAACGCCGCCAAGTTCTGGGCCGCCGAAGCCGGACATCGCGTGGCGCACACCGCCGTTCACGTTCACGGTGGCGTCGGCCTCGACACCACCCACACGGCACACCGCTACTTCCTGCGCGCCAAGCAGAACGAGTTCACGCTCGGTAATGCACCCGTCGTCCTCGACGAGTTGGGCGACCTCCTCGCCGCACAGGTTTAGGGCTTACGGACACTAGAAGTCATGACCGGACCGACAGTTTCTGACGCACGCACATTTATCGAGTTGCTTGAGCCCCTGCGCGAGGTGACCGATCGAGGCATGTTCTTCGACGGTGACTTCGTGTCGTGGCGCGACCATCTCGTCGCCAGTCGGCGGCGCGCGGCAGCACTGTCGGCCCGGTTGGCTTCGCAGCGGCCGCCGCACATTGGGATCCTGCTCCCCAATGTTCCCGAATTCAGTTACCTGTTCGGCGCTGCGGCGCTCGGCGGGTTTGTCCTCGTCGGTCTCAACAGCACGCGTCGCGGCGAGGCCCTCGCCGCTGACGTCGCACTATCGGACTGCCAGTTGGTGGTCGTATCGGACGAGACCGCCGACCTCCTGCCAAGCACCCTGCCGGTGCCACTGCTGAATATCGATTCCCCCGAGTGGTCGTCGATGGTTCAGTCGGCGTCCGCCGATGACTTCGTCGAACCGCAGGTGCGGCCCGACGACATGCTGATGCTGATCTTTACTTCCGGTACCACCGGCAACCCCAAGGCCGTCCGGTGCAGCCAACGAAAGTTCGCGGCGCCGGGCGTCATGCTCTCCACGCGGTTCGGCCTGACGCGCGACGACGTCGCCTATCTGTCGATGCCGATGTTCCATTCCAATTCGCTGATCGCCGGTTGGTCGGTGGCGGCCTCCGCGGGCGCGTCTTTCGTGATTCGGAAAAAGTTTTCGGCATCGGGTTTCTGCGACGACGTTCGCCGCTACGGCGTCACCTACGCCAACTATGTCGGCAAGCCGCTGCACTACATTCTGGCGACCCCGGAGCGGCCCGACGACGCCGAGGTGACGCTCCGTTTGATGTACGGCAATGAGGCCTCGGCGACCGACCGCGCCGAGTTCCTACGGCGGTTTAATGCCCGCGTGGTTGACGGTTTTGGGTCAACGGAAGCGGGCGTGTCGATTACGCGGACCGCCGAAACCCCCCACGATGCGCTTGGCCCGCTGGTGGCACCGAACGCGATCGTCAATCCGGACACCTTGGAACCGGTTGCGGTTGGCGAGGTTGGCGAAATCGTGAACGCTTCTGGCCCAGGACTTTTCGACGGCTATTACGGTGACGATGCCGCAACGGCCGAGCGGATGCGCGGCGGCATGTATCGGACCGGCGATCTCGGCTGGGTCGACGCCGAAGGCTTTGTTCATTTCGCCGGCCGCATCGGCGACTGGCTGCGCGTCGACGGGGAGAATCTGGGCACCCGCCCGATTGAGCAGATCCTGCTGCGCCATCCACAGATTACCGACGCCACCGTGTTGGGCATCCCGGACGAGATCGGCGACACCGTAGGAGCGGTCGTGGTGGCCCCCGGCCTCACCGAGACCTCACTCATCGAGTTCTTGGCGGCCCAGGACGACTTGGGCCCCAAGCAGTGGCCAACCACGGTCTGGCTCACCGACACCCAGCCGGAAACCGCAACATTCAAAACAGCGCGCGCAGCGCTAGCGGCCTCATTGGGCAAGCCCACCTGGCGAATCCAGCCACAACGGTAGCGGCAGGAGCAGCAGCCGACCGAAATCCGTCGGCGTACGACACCCGGACGCCCCCAATAGATAGGTCAAGCCGGCAGTCACTACGGGGGTGTGACTGCCGGCCGACAGGGGACGGGCGAACCGTCCGCAACCTATTCTAGTGTCGAATTCATTCGTTGCACAGCAACTTTGTACTCTGCGACGAGATCGTCGATAAGTTCCTGCACCGGCGTGATCGAGTTGCAGCGACCCACGATCTGACCTGCGGGCATGGCGACGACCTTGGGATCGTCGGATGCCGAGATGCGGGCATGAGCCTCTCCGACGAGCAAATTCTGCAGCGGCATCGGCAGGGCATCGGGCGCGCCGGGCGCATCCCAGGCATCCGTCCACGCCGTCTTGAGCAGACGCGCCGGCTTGCCCGAGTAGATCCGACGACGCACGGTGTCGCGCGACGTCGCAGCCAACAACGCCTGCTGAACCGTGGTCGGACCGTCGCCGTGAGCACCGAGGCGATACTCCGCCGCCGTCAGCCAGTAGGTCCCCATCCAAACACCCTGTGCACCGAGCGCAATGGCCGCGGCGATCTGACGGCCACTGCCGACACCACCGGCGGCCAGGACCGGATGGTCGCCGACCGCATCGACAAGCTCGGGCCACAGGATCATCGAGGTGACCTCACCGGTGTGGCCGCCGCCCTCGTAGCCCTGCGCGATCACAATGTCGACGCCAGCATCCACATGGTGCAGCGCATGCTCCTTGGCGCCAGCGAGCGCCGCGACGGCCACGCCATTCTCGTGCGCCAGGTCAATCACGTCCTGGGGCGGCGAGCCGAGGGCATTGGCGATCAACTTGATCTGCCCGTACTTGCGCTTGTGTTCCATCGCGATGTCGACGTGCGAGCGGGCTACCGAATGCAGCCAGCCCAGGACACCGGTGTTAACCCGGTCGCCACCGTCCGGCAGCGGCGGGACGCCGAGGTCATCGAGGGTCCGCTCGACGAACGCGCGATGCTCCGGCGGAATCATCGTGTCAAGATCCACCTTCGATCCCTCGGTCGGGATCTTGGCAGGCATCACGACATCGACACCAAAAGGCTTGCCGTCGGTGTTCTCGTGCATCCACTCGAGGACCTCGTCGAGCTCCTCAGCCTCGTTAAAACGCACGCAACCAAGCACACCGAGTCCGCCGGCGCGACTGATGGCGGCGGCGACCTCCGCGCTCGGGGTAAAGCCAAAGATCGGGTAGTCGATCCCGAACTTCTCGCACAATGGGGTTTTCATGACGGTCCTGTCGTTAAAGGTGATCGGAAGTTACAGCGATTGATCAGCGGGACGCGAGTCAGTGATCTCGCGGGCCCAGCGATAGTCGGGTTTGCCTGCGGGCGAACGCTTTACGGCGTCCACGATCCACAGGCTGCGCGGGCATTTGTAGCCTGCAAGTTCCTGGCGCACAGTCTCGTTGAGCGACTGAAGGGTCGGAACAACACCATTCCGAACGGCGGCAACGGCAGCAACACGCTGCCCGAACCGCTCGTCGGCGACGCCCACGACGACGACATCGTCAATATCGCGGTGTGCCTTGAGTGCGGCTTCAACTTCTTCCGGGAAGACCTTCTCGCCACCGGTATTGATCGACATCGAGCCACGCCCGAGCATGGTGATGGTCCCGTCGGCCTCAAGCACGGCGGTATCGCCGGGCATGGAGTAGCGCACACCGTCGTAGACGACAAAAGTCTCGGCAGACTTGGCTTCGTCATTGTGATAGCGCAACGGAATGTGTCCCGATCGGGCGAGCCGTCCGGGCTGGCCCGTTCCGGGTTCAAGAGGCTTACCGTCGTCGGAGAGGACGTGCGTGTTGGGGTCGGCCTTCACGGTCGGCGCACCGACCCGACTCTGCCCCTTAATGGCCATTCCCATGCCACCGAAGCCAGTTTCTGACGAGCCGATGGCGTCGACGATCACGGCATTCGGGAACTTCTCCAAGTAGCGATCCTTCACCGAAGGCGAGAACAGCGCCGCCGATGACGCCACCGATACCACCGTCGAGGTGTTGTAGTCGCCTGCTTCGAGTGCATCGATCATCGGCTTGGCCATCGCATCACCGGTAATAAACAGGACGTTGACACCGTGCCGGTCGACGGCCTCCCAGACGGCCTTGGGATCGAAATCGGGGTAGACCACCGCCTTGCCGCCAGCGAACAGCGACTGGAACACGGCCCACTGACTGCCACCGTGAATGAAGGGTGGGACCGGGAAGCGCACCAACTGGCCGCCCGCCGCACCGGTTTCGGCGTGCTCCCACTCGTTGGCGATCGGCGTTCCGGAGTACCAGTCGATGCCTCCGCCGAGAACTCGCCACACATCTTCCTGACGCCAGATGACGCCCTTCGGCTTACCCGTGGTGCCGCCCGTGTAGAGCATGTACAGGTCGTCGTTGGAACGCTCTTCAAAGTCGCGGGCGCGCGAACTCGAAGCGATCGCCTCCTCAAATGCGGAGACCGCCAAATTTTCGTCCGAACAGTCGACGGCCACATCCGACCCGTCGTCGATGACGATTCGCGCAAGAATGTCGGTTGTCGTACTCGCCAACACGTTGCAGACCTTGGGCGTGTACTCCCGCTCGTGGATCAACACCTTCATTTGGGAGTCGACAAAGATGTGCTCGAGTTCGCTCTCCACGTACCGGTAGTTCACGTTGACCATCACCGCGCGCGCCTTGAAGATCGCGATCATCGCCTCGACGGATTCGATGGTGTTCTTGCTGTACAGCCCCACAGAGTCGCCCGGTTGCACACCGAGTTCGCGAAGCTTGTGAGCGAGCGCGTTGGCACGCTCGTCGAGGTCGATGTATGTGCGAGTACGGTCGCCGGATTCGAGTGCGATGCGGTCGGGCATGAGGTCGACAGCATGCTCGAAAAGGTCCGCAATAGTGAAGGCCATGCGTCAAAACTAGAACGTGTTACTGTTCGCGGCAAGGTTATCGCGACACCAGGAGGAAAGTTGACCGCAGCGAACACCGACGCCGCCCCGGAATGTCTCGTCGAAAAGCGGGGCCACGTACTGATCGTGACGCTGAATCGCCCGCAGGCGCGTAACGCGCTGTCGGGCCCCATGATGCGCATCATGGAGCAGGCGTGGGACCAGGTCGACTCGGATCCCGACATTCGCGTTGCGATCCTCACCGGCGCGGGTGGCTACTTCTGTGCCGGTGCCGACCTGAAGGCGATGAACCAATCCGCGCCGGGCGATTCATTCGCCAAGGGCGGCTGGGACCTCACCAAGATGCCGGCTCTCCTCAAGGGTCGTCGTCTCACGAAGCCGTTGATTGCTGCCGTGGAAGGCCCCGCGATTGCCGGTGGCACAGAAATCTTGCAGGGCACGGATATTCGCGTCGCCGCGGAGAGCGCGAAGTTCGGTGTCTCCGAAGCGAAGTGGGGCCTCTTCCCACTCGGTGGCAGCGCCGTGCGCCTGGTCCGCCAGATTCCCTACACCGTCGCCGCTGACATCTTGCTGACCGGACGCCACATCACGGCAGCCGAAGCCAAGGAGTACGGCCTCGTCGGACACGTGGTCCCCGACGGTACCGCCCTCGACAAGGCCCTCGAGATCGCCGATCAGATTGCCGCCAACGGACCCCTCGCGGTGCAGGCCATCCTCAAGACCATTCGCGATAGCGAAGGGATGCACGAAGAGGAGGCATTCAAGATCGACGCCGAACTCGGTTCCAAGGTGTTCCAGTCGAAGGACGCAAAAATCGGCCCGCGTGCGTTTGCCAACCGCGAGAAGCCCGTCTTCACCGGCGAGTAGTTCGCTAACACTGCATAACAGTTCCCGCTCACGGTCGTTGTTCCGACTATTCGGACCATCGACGGTGAGCGGGAACCGTTATGTGCGGCCGACTACTTCGCAACCAGGTCGCGGTACTGGCGCAATTCCTGACGGGCGATGGCTCGCTTGTGCACTTCGTCCGGGCCATCGGCTAGCCGAAGGGTGCGCATGTGGGCGTAGGCCATCGCCAGCGGGAAGTCGTCGGTAACCCCTCCAC
Organism: Gordonia sp. (in: high G+C Gram-positive bacteria); assembly: GCF_049647785.1. GTDB lineage: Bacteria > Actinomycetota > Actinomycetes > Mycobacteriales > Mycobacteriaceae > Gordonia. Next base: position 3,052 of record NZ_JBARYI010000019.1, on the reverse strand, counting down.
CACCGTGGACTTGAATGGCTCGGTCGATAATCTTCAAGGCAATGTTCGGTGCGGCAACCTTGATCGCGGCAATCTCGGTGCGCGCTTCCTTATTACCGACGGTGTCCATCATGTAGGCGGCCTTGAGCGTGAGAAGTCGGACCATCTCAATGTCGATGCGGGCTTCGGCGATCCAGTCCTGAATGTTGGCGTTCTCGCTCACCGGCTTGCCGAAGGTGACTCGGGTGGAGGCGCGCTTGCACATCAATTCCAAAGCGCGCTCTGCCATGCCGATGGCCCGCATGCAGTGGTGAATGCGGCCGGGTCCCAGCCGCGCCTGGCTGATTGCGAAGCCCTCGCCTTCACCGGAGAGGATGTCCTTGGCGGGAACCCGCACATTCTCGAAGGTGATTTCTGCGTGCCCTTCTCGATCGTGGTACCCAAAGACCGGCAGGTTGCGGACAACGGTGACGCCGGGCGCATCAATCGGGACCACCATCATTGACTGCTGGCGGTGCGTTGCGGCATCGAAGTCGGTCTTACCCATGACAATCAGCACCTTGCAGTTCTGGTGCAGGGCGTTCGACGCGAACCATTTGTGCCCGTTCAGGACGTATTCATCGCCGTCGCGGTCCATCCGCAGTTGAATGTTGGTGGCGTCGGAGCTCGCTACTTCAGGTTCGGTCATCGCGAAGGCCGACCGGATCTCGCCAGCAAGGAGCGGCTTAAGGTACTTCTCCTTGTGTTCGTCGGTACCGAACAGCGTGAGCACCTCCATGTTGCCGGTGTCAGGGGCAGCGCAGTTGGTGGCCTCGGAAGCGAGATGACTACGCCCCATTATCTCCGCAAGCGGTGCGTATTCCAGGTTGGTCAGGCCCGGACCCCACTCCGGATGGGGGTGAAAGAGGTTCCACAAACCGCGGGCTTTGGCTTCCGTCTTTAGCTCTTCGATGATGGGAGGCTGGAAGTGCGGATTGCCGGCCTCCCGCATTTGCGCCTCGTAGACCGCCTCCGCCGGATAGACATGCTGGTCCATGAAGTCGATCAATTCAGCCTGGTACTGCTTGGTGCGATCCGAGAACTCGAAGAATGCCATGGAGACTCCTGATTTTGTGGGGAGACGGGATGGATCGAACACTCACCTCAAGTGAGCTACATCTCCCCTCCATGTATAGTTGAATCCGACGTCAACTTCAACAGAGGTTGGCCTCGAGCCGCTCCGACCGTCAGTCGCGATCAGGGAATTTCAGCGCATTAGCCCACAACTTGGTGACGGTGACAACGACGTCCTCAAAGTCCACGGGTTCACCACCAAGCCTGCCTTCGCCCAACGTGAAGGCACTAAACGCCAGGCGGCTGACCATGCCAGACAATGCAATTGACGCAATCATGGGATCCAGCGACGCGTCGGCGATACCGCGGGCCTGAAGGTCGGCTATACCGCGAGCATTACGTTCGATAAATAGATCGCCGCGCTTGTTGCGAAGTTTTCGGAACTCTGGGTCGATGTGCGCGACCTGTTCCATGATCCCCATCAGCTTCGCATTGCGTTGATATGCCGCAAGGTACGCACGGTTGCTTGCCTCGAGCACCGCGTACGGGTCGTCGGCGCTCGCGACCCGCCCCATGCCGGGATGCATCATCTCCTCGCGAGCAACTTCGAGGACCGCCGCGAACACCTCTTCCTTGTTGGCGAAGTAGGTGTAGAAGGACCCGGTCGCGCAACCGGCCCCCTTGGCGATATCAACGAGGCGAGCATCGAGGTAGCCGACATTTTCGAATACCTGACGCGCCGAGGCGATCAACGCCGCCCGGGTCCGGGCCCCACGTTGAGTCAGGGGCGGATCGCGTGGCACGGCCGGGGCGAGTGGCGTCTGCGCCACCGCAGATTCATCGTCGAGCACGGCCCCTCCTGGTCAATGAAGTCACTGGCCCAAGAATACGCACGCCAAACTCGACCTTGACGTCAAGTTCAGGTTCTTCGCTTACGCGAGCGACCCCAGCGCACGAACCGTTTCGACGTCTTTCGCCGTCACCATAAGAGTCGTCACTCCTGCCGCTTCCCACACCTTGACCTGGTCGCGGACTTCGTCGGCGGTACCGACGAGCATCGTTTCACGGACCATTTCGTCGGGAACGGCAGCGACGGCTTCGGCCTTGCGGCCCGCGCGGAACAGGCGACCGATGTCGTCGACTTGTTCGCCGTATCCCATCCGGCGGTACAGGTCAGCGTGAAAGTTCTTCTCCTCCGCGCCCATGCCGCCAACATAGAGGGCAGTCGAAGGGCGGTAGCGATCGATCGCCTCCGCGACATCGTCGGTAATGACGCACTGCACGGTGGCCGAGATCTCGAAGTCTTCGCGCGAACGACGAGCACCCTCGCGGGCGAAGCCTTCGTCGAGCCACTCGTCGTACATGCCCGACAGTCGGGGCGTGTAGAAGATCGCGAGCCAGCCGTCCGCGATCTCTGCGGTTTGGGCCACGTTCTTGGGACCTTCGGCACCGAGCCAAATCGGGATATCGGCCCGTAGCGGGTGCGTAATCGGCTTGAGTGACTTCCCCAAACCGGTGACGCCGGCCCCTTCGCGCCGCGGCAGCGGATAGTGCGGACCGTCGCTGGCCACCGCACCTTCGCGGGCGAGTACGTCGCGCACGATCGAGACGTACTCGCGGGTGCGAGCGAGCGGCTTCCCAAACGACTGCCCGTACCAACCTTCGACGACTTGCGGGCCGGACACGCCGAGCCCAATGATGTGCCGTCCGCCGGAGAGGTGATCCAAAGTCAGCGCAGCCATCGCGAGGGTTGTCGGCGGGCGGGCCGACAGCTGAGAGACGGCGGTACCCAGCCGCAGGGTCTTGGTCGCCGAACCCCACCAGGCAAGCGGCGTGTAGGTGTCCGAGCCCCAGGATTCAGCCGTGAATGCCGAGTCGAATCCCGACTCTTCCGCCGCGACCAACAGGTCGGGAACGTCGGACGGAGGCTGCGCTCCCCAATACCCCAGCTGCAAACCAAATTTCACGCCACTGCCCTTCCGTCTTTACCTTGCAGGCCAATACTAGAACGTGTTCTAGT
>NZ_JBARYI010000018.1:0-66101 GCF_049647785.1 Gordonia sp. (in: high G+C Gram-positive bacteria) | reverse complement strand
AAGGAAGCTCGCGATATCTACCGCATCGGTGAGTGGTACGCCGACGCTGATGAGACGCTGGCCAAGCTCGGTTACGCACCGAACCGTCAGCCCGGCCAGGTCGGCTTCACCGGCCACGCCTAAGCGGAACTCTTTCTAAGACGTTCTTCGACCGCCGCCTTCACCGATTCCATCGGTGGAGGCGGCGGTTTGCTGTTCGGGTGCTGCCTGTTCCGGGCTGCGCTGCTGGGATGCCCACTGCCGCGGACTCACGCCGAACCGCTGGCGGAACCACCGCGAGAAGGCGCTCAGCTCGGAGAACCCCATCTCGGTTGCGATCTCGGTCAGCGTGCTGCGCTCCTTCAGGATGGCCGCCGTCGCCTGCTCGCTTCGGACCTGATCGAGGATCGACGAGTACGAGTCGCCCGTAGCCGATAGGCGGCGATGCATTGTGCGCCGATCCAAGTTGAGGGTGTGGGCGACGCGGTCGACCGAGCAGTGAGCCTCCGGGAGGAGGGTCGCGATCAGTTCGTGGACTTGCTGCGCGAGCGTGAGGCCGGCGGCGGGGGCTAGGAGGCCCAAATATTCCTGGGCAAAGGGGCGGAGTAGCGGGTCGGCAAGAAGGTTTGGCTGGTCTAGGTCGCTGGTCGGGGTAACGATGCCATTGAAATCATGATCGAAGATCACGCGGTCGCCGAGCAGTCGGCGATGGGTCGACACGTCGGCGGGTGCGCTGTGGGAAAAGTAGATTGCCGACGGCGCCCAGTCCGCGGGCATCAGATCGGACAAAATTCGGTACATGGAACCGACTGCAAACTCGACGGACTGCCGATGAAATGTGTCCGGCGAAGGGACAGACTCAAAAATTGTCAATCCCTGCGCCTCCGACAAGCGGAGTTCGACCGCCTCATTGTGCAGGTTCAGGTGTCGCAAGATGATGTTGACGGCACTGCGGAGATCGGGTTCCTCGCGGGCGACGAGGCCGATCGCACCCAGATGGGAGACTCCGCGGTCGGCTGACATGCGAATGCCAAAGTCGGCGTGACCCGACTGTTCCGCTGAGATCTCGAGCAGATGGTCCACGGCTCGGGCGGGGATCCATCCGGTCGGGGAAGCGTACCGGCTGGGGTCAATCCCTGACACGCGCAGGAGGGGGTGGGGGTTGAGTCCCACGGATTCCGCGAGCTCGATGTATCCGCTGAGGGCCGTGCTGCGAATCATCAACATGAGCCAATATTGACCCAGAATGTCAACTCTCGTGACCGAATTGGTCAAACTCTGGGGTGTGCTGGCTCATACGATGAGGTACATCACAGCAATCGCGGACGTGGCGATGCACGGAACTCAGAGGAGATCGTCGATGACCATTACCGAAGTACGCCAGGCTGCAGGCCATCCCGCCACCGAGCAACCCACCCAGCAACCCGCCACCGAGCATCCCGTAGTAGACGCGATGAAATCGGGAGGCGGCTGGAACCACCTCTGGGATGGTCTGTACGAGATGGATCCGGACTGGACCGAGCAGTACATGGCGATGGCGATGGCGACCTTCCAAAGCGGCATCATCGATCCCAAGGTGGTTCAGATGCTTTGTATCGCCGTCGACGCCTCAGCCACGCACATGTATGCGCCAGGAACTCGGCGGCATATCCAAGCCGCACTCGATATGGGCGTCACGCCCGAGGAAGTCCTCGAAGTGCTCAAACTGGCAACCACGGTCGGCATCCACTCCTGCAATATCGGGGTCCCAATCCTCACCGAAGAAATGGCCGCACGCGGGCTGTTGCCGCAGGCAGCAGCAGCGCAATCAGCGCCGCGAGCAGCGAGCTGACCCACAGCGCGAACGCGATGATCGCCGCCGTCCACGCTGGCATCCCCGGCGTGGGCGGCGGTTCGGCGCTGTCGATCCGGTACAGGGTCAGGTGTTGGCCCCGATAGACGGGCTCGACCGCAGCAAGGTCGGCGGGTGGGGTGGACTCTTCGACGACGACCCAACCGATGCCGAGGTGGGCGAGTTCCCGGGTGTCGCCCCCATCGCGAAGAGTTTCAACCACCTCGAACGTTCTGCCGGTCGGGGAGTCCACCGGTTCGCCATCGACGAACAACTCACCGGAGACGACGACGGGGGCGTCGAGCATCCGCGGCAGCGGCGACAGCGACTGGCCCCCCACCCACGACAGTCGTCGCACATTGTCGGCGGGCCACAGTGCGACGGCCCCGCTACGACCGTCCGCGTTTGCCCCGATGAGGCCGGTGACGCGGCCGTAGTCGGCGGGGTAGGCGACGGGCTTGATGTTGCCGCCGACGCCCCACGCGAGGTCGGGTAGCGGTGCCACAACCAGCGCCAACATCGCGGCGACCGCAAAGCCAGCGGGAATCAGTCGGCGGAGGGCGGCCACCGCTGCCGCGGCGGCAAGAGACACGAACGGGACCGCGAGGGCCAGATACTTGTGGGTGTCGCGCACGAGTCCGGCGCCGGGCACGTGGGCAAGCAGCATGTCCATGAGCGCAATCCCCGGCGACGTCGCGGCCAGCACCACCACCAGCACGACCACCGCGGCTAACATCCCGAGGGCCCCGACCGTGCGCGCAGAATCCAGTCGTAGGCGAACCATGGACCACGTACCCAGGGCGACGACGCTTACCAGCATGACTGTCGCGACCAGCGCCCATGGCCCGGTCCGACTGGCCGGTACGGCATCGGCATTCCAGATTCCGCCGAGTCCAAGCGCCGTACCGAAGGTCCCCAACCACGGCTCGGCGCGCAGGGCAAAGGCAGTGGCACCACCCGACCAGCCCACATTCGACGAGACGACCGCGCCAACCAGCCACGGGGAAGCGGTGACAACCCAACAGCCGACCAACCCCGTCAGCATTCGGCCGGGCAGTCGGGCCGCGACCGCGGTCACGACCGCCACCAGCAGCACCAGAATTGAGCCCGTCGGGGTCAACCCGCCAGCGGCGAATGCTCCGGCGAGCATCGCCCATCGTCGCCACGATGGCTCGCGATGCAGTGACAGCACCGCGAGCACGGTCCATCCCAGGGCGGCGTAGCCAGCGAGCAAACTCCAATGGCCCTGCAGCAGTCGTTCGGCGACGAAGGGATTCCAGATGGCCACGGCCGCGGCAGCGACGGTTCCGGCCCGCCCGGTTACCGGAATCAGCTGCGCGGCGAGTTTCCCGTACCCGACACCGGCGGCGAACAGTGCGAGCGCCGTGAACCCGGCAACCAGCCAGCCGCCGTCGACCAGGCGTGAAGCCAACGCCAGTGCGGTGTCTTGCGGGACCGCCCTCGGTGCGCTCCCGTCGATCCCCAAGGCACTGGCCGTCATCGGGAATTGCGGCGTCGCCACCGCGTCGCGGTACAGCAGGTACTTCCCAAAAATGGGGCCGCAGATCAGGGCGGTGAGCAGCGCACTGAACGCGTACAGCACCGCGACAACCGAGCTAGTAGTGGTAGGTGTCGGTGGGAGCAGGCATGTGGTCGTTGATCCCGTAGTCGCTCGGGACGATCTTGTAGGCGCGAGCCAGTTCCAAGATCTTGGTGCCACGGGCAATACGAGGCAGGTCAGAGCCATTGCGGATCTCGCCGCCATCGGCCTCGAATTCGGCGAAAAATTCCCGCGCCCACTTGATCTCGTCCTGCGACGGCGACAAGCCCTCGTTCACGGCGGCGCACTGGTCGGGGGTCAGGCAGATCTTGCCGGTCATCCCGTACTCGGCGCTAACAGCGGTCGCCTCCGACAGCTTCAACGCGCTGGAACCGACGGTCGGACCGTCGATCGCCGACGGTAGGTTCGCGGCTTTCGCGGCGATGGTGAAGCGGGCGCGGGCGTAGGCGAGGGTGGCTGGCTGATCACCGAAGCCGGTGTCGCGTCGGAAGTCACCGATACCGAATGCCAATCGGAAGCAGCCCTTTGCGGAGGCGATCTCGGCGATGCGCTCGAGGCCGCGGGCGGTTTCGACGAGAGCGACGATCGGCACGCCCGGGACCCGCTGCGCGGTCTCGGTCACGTGGTCAACGGATTCGACCATCGCCAGCATGATGCCACCGATGGACGTGCCCGCCAGAGCGGCGAGGTCGGCGGCCCACCACGGCGTGCCAAAGCCATTGATGCGGACCCAGTCCGAGTGGCCGTCGGCCAGCCAGCGGACCACATTGTCGCGGGCGGCGTCTTTGTCCTTGGGGGCGACGGCATCCTCGATATCAAGAATGACGATGTCGGCCCGCGACCGCGAAGCGGTCTCGAAACGCTCATATTGAGCGCCGTTGACCAACAGCCAGCTGCGGGCCAGAACGGGGTCGATGCGGGAACCGACGACAGATGGGTCGGTCTCAGTGAAGGAATCTGTGTCGTACATCGACTGTTAGCGCTCGTCTCAAATCCGGTGGGGATGCTGCCGATGCAGTCTATCGCGAGTGCGGCAGGCACACTGGTCAGCATGGTCGAGCCTGTTGCCGCACCCCCCGCATCCGCGGGTCGAATGGGTGGCCTTGTGCGCTCCCTCGGCTGGGTCACCGTTGGCACACTTCTCGCGAACCTGCTCGCCTATGCCGTGCAAGTCCCGGCGAGTCGGGTCCTCGGGCCCGACGGGTTCGGCGAATTCTCAGTGCTCAACGCGGCCATGCTGATTGCGTCAGTACCCGCGTTGGCCTTGCAGTCAGTGGTGGCGCGCGAAGTGGTTCGCGGCACCGATCGTCGACGACTCTGGCGGCTTATCGGGATGGTCTTCCTGGCGGTTGCCGGGCTATCGGTGCTCGGCGTGGCCGCGATGCGCGAGATCGCGCACACCGGAACCGCGTCGACGGTCGCGGCGCTCGCGAGTGCGGCACCGCTCGCGGTGATCGCTGGAGGGCAAGGATTTCTGCAGGGTTTCGGCCGCTTCGGCCTGCTCGGCGGAGTCCTTGCCGGGGTCGGCGTCTTGCGGTCGATGCCGGTGGTTGCGGCCGTGTACGCCGGAGCCGATGCGACGGGCGCGCTCGTCGCCGGGACGGCAGGCACGATGGTCGCCGCGGTTGTCGTCGCCGCGGTGGTCGGGGGCGTCACTGCGGCAGAGCAACGCAGCGGAGCGGGCTTCGGACATGGGCGACCCGCCGTGTCATTGCTCGACGTCCTCGCCGCTTCGGGTGTGCAGTTCGTGATGATCGTCGCGGTGTCGGTAGACCTGCTGCTGTCGCGGTCGGTGCTGTCGCACGAGGAAGCGGGGGTTTACGCGCTCGGTGCGGTCGCGACGAAGGCGGCGTTCTGGCTGCCGCAAGCCGTGGGGGTGGTGGTGTATCCGCGACTGGCCGATCCGACAGCGTCGTCGAATGCCTTGCGGAAGGCGATTGGCGTGCTGGCGGCGATCGGTGCGGCCACCACGCTGGTTGCCGGGATCGCCGGTCCGCTGGTTCCCATCGTGATCTCGAACGACTACCGACCGGTCGCCGGGCTAATGTGGCTCTTCGCGCTGGCCGGGGCGCTGCTGGCAGTTCTACAGGTGATGCTCTTGGCGGCAATCGCACAGAATCGGGCACGCGGTGCGTTGCCCGCCCTTGTCATTCTCATCGGCGAGGTCATCATCATCGTGACCGTCGTCAACACGGTGGTCGAGTTGGCAGCGGTTGCTGCCGTGTCGGCGGCGTGCGCCGTCGTCGCTACGGGGCTGTTCGGTGTGCGGATTTTCGGCTGGACCGGACAACGAGCACCAGACCGCAAAGCAGCAGAAGCACCCCAAGCGTCCCGCTAGCGACAGGCAGGACGCGCGTCGCGAGCAAAACCGGGCGGGCCCGATCGCGGGCCTCGTTGGCACCGTCGATCCGACTTTGTCGATCCCCGGTCAATACCGTCCGCAGATTAGTCAGCGCGAAGTCGCGCAGCGCCGGATACTTGGCGACCTCGTCAGCGGTGAACCGGTAGCTCTCGGTGATGTCGACGCGCTGATCGATAACGACGCCGGTCCGCTCGTCGACGTAGAGGTCCCTGGTGGACTGATAATGCAGGACTGCCGTCAACTCGGTGTTCGGGGCGACACCGGGAAACTGCCCGAACCACGACGCCGGGCGCCGAATCACCCCGCGCGGATCGGTACCCGCCGACCCGAGATCGGTCTCGGGGACCTGCGCCTGCAGTCGTCGAACGTCCCGGCCGTCGATCGACATACCACCCAGGTCGTGGAGGGGGACGGTGGTCCGAGTCGGCACATCGAAGTAGTCGCCGGGTGCGGCCCATCCGTACGGCAACACGTACGTGCGGCCCGTCCGGTTAGGGACGTCGACGGCCGCGCGCTTGTCGTCGTACTGGATGCTCGATTGACCGGTCGGCGAGGCGGACTGGCGGCCAAGCGTGACGCGGTCGATGGTTGCCACCAGGGTCGGCTCGGCACAAACGTCTTTAGCGTCCACGGACTTCCCGCCCAGCACATAGGTGTCGACGCCGAGGGCTGTGCCCGCCTGCACCGTCACCACGTTCGAGTCGGCCGGTCGCACGGCCACGCTGCGTTGCCGCTGCTGCACGTCGGCTTCCAGGACCTGCGCCGTGGGTCGCTCAAGGGAACAGCGGTCTAAGACCAGCGTGCCGTCGGAACCGTCGGCCACCCACGTGCGATCGATCGTCAACGGCAGCTTCTTGAGACCCGACCCGACGATCGGCCCCATCGCGAATGCTGCCGCCAAGAGCAGCGCACCGAGGAAGAACAAAGTGGGCACGATTAGGTCCCGCGTCGAGAATCGGGGACTTTCACCGGGCGCATCGGTCATGGAAGCAACACTAGTAGCCCATTACCCTGGGGCAGGACATGACTGACTCGCAGCGCTCTCCCGTGCCGCCGCCTCCGGCTAGACGGTTCTATCCGCAGCTCGAAGGGCTGCGCGCGGTCGCCTCGCTCGGGGTTCTGACCACCCATGTCGCGTTCCAGACCGCAGCCACCACCTGGCCGGTAGTCGGCGAAGTACTCGGCCGCCTCGACTTGGCCGTCGCACTATTCTTCGCGTTGAGCGGTTTCCTTCTCTGGCGGCCATACGCGTCCGCGGCTCGCGGTGACCGTACTCGCGCCGATGCCCAGCCGCCGAATGTGCGCCGCTACCTGCGGCACCGTTTCGTCCGCATTTGGCCGGCCTATGCGCTGGTCGTGGTGGTGGTCCTGCTGTTGCTGCCGCAAGCGCGGGGAGCGTCGGCGACCGTGTGGCTGGCAAACCTGACGTTGACCCAAGTTTTTGTCCCGCTCACCCTGGCCCCCGGGCTCACCCAAATGTGGAGCCTGTCGGTGGAGGTGGCGTTCTATCTGTTGCTGCCGCTTATTGGGCTTGCACTCCGGAAAGTCTGCGGGGCGCGAGCGCATCGTCGGATCCCGATCATCATCGCCGTTGCCGTCGTGAGCCTCGGATGGACGTGGGTCACTCGCCTGATGGTGTTGCCTGCGGGCGTCGAGGCGCGCAACTGGGTGCCCGGCTACCTGTCGTGGTTCGCGGTGGGGCTCGTGTTGGCGGAGGTAATGGCTGCGTTGTCGGCCGGTGCGATCAGCACCGGATCGCAGGCGGTCCGAATCGCGGCAAACCGACCATTGATGTTCGCGGTGTTCGTAGCCGCCTACGCCCTCGCATGCACCCCGATTGCCGGGCCTGTCGGACTCGGTGACATGACGCATATGACCTACCTCGTGAAGATGCTGCTCGGGGCAATCGCATCCGCTGCGGTGCTGGCACCGCTGGTGTTGGCACCGGTCACCGATGAGCGCGCGCGTTTCCGTTTTCTCGACTCCCGGCCGATGAACGCGTTGGGGCGGTGGTCGTACGGGATTTTCATTTGGCATCTCGCCGTCCTGTCGGTCGTGTTCGGACTGTTCGGGATCCCGATGTTCAGCGGACACTTTTGGCAGGTCTGGCTGCTGACGGTGGTCTTGACGGTTGCAGTGTCGGCCGCGAGCTATGCCTTCGTTGAAGAGCCACTGCGCGCGGCACTCAAGCGGTCGGAGGGCAAGATCCCCGACCAGACCGCCACCGCCACCGCGACGAGCGCGAACGCCTGAGCCCACCCGCTGTAACCGGCATACGGTGCACCGGAATGCCACGGACCGGTCGCCAGCACGACCGCCGCGGTGAGCAGCGACGCAAACACCAGCGGCGGTCGTGCGTGAGGGGGGATTCGCCAGGCCACGACACCGGCGATGCCCGCGATCAGTAGACCGGGCCACCCGGTCAGGAGCGATGCGGCCGCGAGGAAGGCGAGCGCTGGCAGATAGGGCGAGCCGGGCCGCGCGGCCACCAGTTCAGCCGGCCCGGCGACGCCGCGGCGAGGCCAGAACGCGACGACGAACAGCAGGGCCATCAGTGCCAGACCCACCCCCATCGCCCACCGATACGGGGAATCGAAATCGAAGGTCAGGGCCACGGTGCCCGCGACGCCCGCGGGTACCAGCCACCCCTGCTGCCATCCGTCGACCACGATCGGCGTCAACTCCCGGTCCCCAACGCGTGCATGCCAGCCCGGGTTGGTGCTTTCGGGGACAAACAGCACCCGCTCAGTTGTTGCGGGGTCGATGCGGACGGCTCGATCGGTGGCGTCCCACCGTTCCACTTGCGGCCGAGTCACCGAGGTCGGGGTCGGCTCGTTGGGAGTGTGCAAGCTGTCGGGAGTGCGCAAGCTGTCGGGGGTACGCAGGGTGACGGCGTCGACCGAAAACGCCTTTCCCGGATTCACCGACAACTCCTGCTCGCCAGCGGCCAACACCAGGGCTGGCCCGGGACACGGGGTTGCCGACACTGGTTCGCCACGGCGGAGGGCACCGGCGGTGGTGCTGACCTGCAGGCGAACGACCTGCCCGGAGACGGTGGCTCCCAGCCCGTACGGGCCGAAAGGGTCCGCATCGCACCGGATCTCGATCGGCCGATTGTCGTCGAATACCGGTTCCGGCCCTAGCGGCAGTACCTGTACCTCGCTGATTCCGGCGGGTGCGTCGGTCGCGAAACCCAGGTCGTTGACGTTGATCAGATCGCTGCGATTGTTGACCGTGATGACGATGGAGTCGGCGCGGGCGGTAGCGACCCTAACGGTGCCGTCGGCACTGACCTTTGCCTGCTGCTTGCTGACCGTCCGATCGCCGTCGCGCAGTTCGACGGTCACCGTGGTCGGCTTTGCCGGGTAGTCGGGTGCGGTGTGCAGGCGCACCCCGGAGACCTCGCGGACCGCCGGGAGGTGCAAGGTCAGTTGAGGTTTAGGGGACTTTTTGCCGGTGCTTTCCGGTGCTGTCCACGAGGTGTTCTGGTCACCGTCGACGGCGGCCGAAGCATTGCCGAGCGGATCGGCCACGGCCGAGGGGCCCTCGGCGGTGATAGTGCCCGGTTGGCGCAGCAAATCCGACAGTTCGCCGCCCGGGCGGGGCCTCAGGGTCACTTCCGGTGTCGCTTCGGTACCTGTCGGAACCGACAGGACTCGGCCGAAGATGCCGGGGGTTTCCGAACTCAAGCCGAGCGCGGGGGAGCAGCGGACTCGGCCGCCCGACGGTGACCGGTCCGCGGCGGTCACACAGTCGCTGCGCGCGCCGAACTCGGGCCCCAACACCCATTCGCTCACGCGGTCGGAGGCATCGCGGGTCGGCAATACCGTGCGATGCCGAATGGTTAGTGGCACATCAGTATTCGCGTCCGCGAGAGCCAGCGAAGAGATGGCGAATTGGTTGCCCGCCGAACCGTTCTCGGTGTCGATGGCGCGGATCTCGAGGTGCGATGTCTGGCCGGGCGGTGCCAGGATGCGCACCGGTTCGCCCGGTGTAATTCCTTGTGCCACGGTGCTGCCGTTGTTGGTCGTCAGGAGCAAGCTGGTGACGTCGGGACCAAGAGCTTTTGCTGTGGTGACGGTGACTGCGAGGTTGCTGCGGGGTTGCGTGAGGTCGATCGACATCCACTGCCCCACCGCAGACTCCAAACCGCGGGAAATCCACGCGGTAGCGGGGTCGCCGTCGAAGGCGGCGGCGGTGGAATTCGCCGGCGACGTCCGGCCCGGCTGTGTCGCGTCGGCCGCCGATCCGGAACTGCCCACTCGTACTTGGTCGCTGTGGCCATCCAGGAGCCACTGGCCCTGCACCAGTTGCTGGTTGCCGACCGCATAGTCGGGTGCGGCATTTTTCGTCAGCCGCGGATCGGCGGGCGACCGGATCGCCGACGAATGGTCGTCGACCCGACCAAAGTCGGTCTCGCGGTCGACGGGGGTATCAGTCACGACGATGTTGTTGGTGCTGAGACCGGCGCGTTTGGCGTCGCCGGTGAGAAGAGCCGGACCCAATGCGGGCAGACCCGCCCGACTTCGCGAATCCTGCACCGCCAGTACGCTTTCGGGACCGCCACTGATGCGCGGCATGGTCGTCGCGTCGACCAAGCCGGGACCGCCGACCGCAGATCCTTGGTCGCTGGTGGCGTTGACGCGATAGACGGTGACCGCTGGCATGCGGGGCCGCAGGCCGTCGTCGACGACGATCCCATCAATCGTTGCCGGTGCCACGAGCGGGCCAAACGTGACGGCCTGCGACAGTCCCGGTGAGTTTTCGATTGCCTGCGCGACGGTCAACGGTCGTGCCGAGCGGGACGTATTCGGATCCAAGTCGGCACGCAGCACGAGGTACCCGATGCCTTGCCCGGCGAGGGTCGCGGCCAATCCCGGCGACCCGCGACCGGAGTTCACGGCCCGCTGCACGGCATCCATGGCCCGAATCGCGCCCGGGGGGACCAGTGGAATCGCATCGCGCACGGCCCAGGGTGTCTGAGCCAGAGGCTGTAGCGGTTCGTCGCGTGTGAGGCCCCACAGTTGATCGGCGAAGGGGGCACCCGGCACCACCAGCGCTCGGCGCGGCGTCGGCGAGTCTTGCTCCTGAGCCTTCAGCCAGTCGGCGGTCTGCTGCCAGTAGCCGGGGATGCCAGCGAAACTCTTTGCCGGTGCCAGGCCTCCCGTCCACAGCAGGGAACCGGCGCCAAACGCCGCGATCACTACGACCATCGCCGCTGCTAACCCGCGTTCGCGGCCGGGAAGCGAACTCGGGGCCCGCACGCGAACTTTCCCGAGAAGATGCGCGACACCCAGAGCCAGCGGCAGTCGTAGGAGGGGATCGAACTTGTGAATATTGCGCAGGGCCGCGCCGGGGCCGTCGAGAAATGCAATGACGGTCTCGCGGATCGGGGACCCCAGCGCACCGGGATAGCCCAGGCACAATGCCAGCAAGCCAACGGTCAGGATGGCCAGCAGTCGTCGCCGAAAAGGCATGGCCCGCATGGTCAGGCCGGCGAGTCCGGCCGCGGCGACGATGGCGGTCGCGATCACCGCGGCCGGTTCGGACACCAGGACCGCGCCCACGGCGCGCTCCGGCGAGACGAACGGTGTCCACGAGTCAGTTCCGCGCAGCACTTCGGTCAGCGAGGTCCACTCGGTGGTGACACTCGCGGACTCGATGTAGTCCAGGAACGGTGGCGACACCCGCGACAGGATGAGGAGCGCGGCAATCCACCACAGGCAGGCCGCAGCGAGGGCGAGAGCCCACCAACAACCGAAGGTGAGTCCTCGACGGAGGCGGTCACGGTCGCGTCCGAGGGTCGCGAGCAACCACCAAATCACCGCCACCAGCACGGCGGCCCCGGTGGCGACGGCATTTACCGCACCCATGAGTGCGACAGCGCAGGCAGAGCGGGCGGCGTCGCGCCACAGCGGTCCGCGATCGGCATCGGGCGTCGTGTCGAGGGCGCGGATCACCGGGATCAGGACCCAGGGGGCCAGCATCATCGGCAGCGTCTCCGACGAGATGGTGCCCAGCGTCGTCATCACGCGCGGGGCCAACACAAACACCCATCCGGCGATGAGGCGAGACGTGAACGACCCAATGCGGAGGGTTTCGGCCAGGCGGACGATGCCGACAAAACCGATGGTCAGCAGTAGTGCCCACCAGAAACGCTGGACAATCCACGGCGGGAGGTGCAGCAGATCTCCGACGGCAAAGAATGCCCCGTGTGGAAAGAAGTAGCCGTACGCCTGATTCTGCACCTGGCCCATGGGCGCATCCGGAGACCACAGGTGCGCCGCCCGCGCTAGAAAGCCGCGGGGGTCGGTGGTCAGGTCGAGTTTGGTGTCGGGCGAAATCTGGCCCGGACGCTGCAGAAAGGAAATCAGCAGGGCGACGGCGGCAACCACAGCCACGCCGCGTTTAGTCACAGCGGGCGTCAGTTGTTGGAGTCGGTGCCGCCGCGGGAGCCGTAGTCGACCGATCCTTGAACGAAGCCATTCTCAGCGTTAAAGCTGTTGACGTCCGTTGACGGCTTGGTCTCGGAGGCAAGTTGCCCACCGAGGAACACCGCGCCGACCCCGACGACCACGCCAGCAATCGCGGCGACGGCTCCATATATCAGGCGTTGACGCATGGACCCCAAACTACCATCCTCGCCGTCTCCGGCCACTCGATGCGCTTTTGACGAATACGGCGGGACGAGGGGCATGAAACACTGGGGGAATGCGTCTGCGTTCACCAGAGTTCTATCGCCGCCCTTCCCGCCGTCGTGGAACGAACCTCCCGCGCCTTGGCCGCACGGTTGCGGTGCTGGTCGCCACCGTCGGACTGTTTGCGACCGCGGCGTGCTCGGATGCGCCGGTTGATAACGCCGCCTCCTCGAGTCTTTCCGCCTCTGCCAGCACTCCTGCGCCAAACTCGGCAGCGTCGTCGAGCAGCGTTGCGCCCGTGCCCCCCGCGTGCGGGGCCAAGCAGTTGAAGGAGCTGACTCTCCGCCAGAAGTTGGCGCAACTGCTGGTGGTCGGCGTGCAAAATACGGCCGACGCGCAGCAGGTGGTGAAACGCGAACACATCGGTGGCGTGTTCGTCGGCAGTTGGACGGACCTGGCTTTCCTCAAGGACGGTTCGGCAAAGAAGCTGTCGCAGAGCCAAAAGATTCCGCTGATGGTGACCGTCGACCAAGAGGGCGGTCGGGTGAGCCGCCTCAAGTCTCTTGGAATCGACCTGCCGTCGGCCCGCCAAATGGCGAAGGACAACACGCCCGAGCAAGTTCGGGCACTCGCTAAGGAAGCCGGAAAAAAGATGGCGGACCTGGGCATCACCGTCGACTTTGCGCCGTCGGCCGACGTGAGTGACCAACCCGACGACACCGTGATCGGCGACCGTTCCTTCTCAAGTGATCCCGACACGGTGACCGCCTATGCGGGTGCCTTCGCTCAAGGCTTGGCCGACGCGGGGATCATGCCGGTCTACAAGCATTTCCCCGGACACGGTCACGGCTCGGGCGATTCGCACACCGGCGCCGTGACGACGCCGCCGCTGGCGCAGATGCAGAACACCGACCTGGTTCCGTTCCGGAACCTGCTGAAAGATCCCGGCACGGCGGGGGTGATGGTTGGGCATTTGATTGTTCCGGGCCTCACCGGTCCGTCGACGCCAGCCAGCATTAGCCCGGCAGCGATCGGCATGCTGCGCAGCGGCAAGAAGTACAACGCTCCCGCGTTCAACGGTGTCGTGTTCACCGACGACCTGTCGGGAATGCAGGCGATCACCGACAAGTACACGATCGAGCAGGCCGTGCTGAAAGCCATCATCGCGGGCAGTGACATCGGTTTGTGGTTGACGACCGACCGCGTGACGTCGGTTCTCGATTCGCTGGAGAAGGCAGTTTCGACGGGTCGACTGTCCGAGAAGCGGGTAGATCGTTCGGTGGTGCGGATTTTGAAGGCGAAGGGCGTCGTCGACTGCGCCTGAGCTTCTTACTCGATGGTAAGTTGGTCTCATGGCGAGCGGAACAAAGCGACTGCCGCGTGCAGTTCGCGAACAGCAAATGCTGGACGCCGCAGTGACTGCATTTTCGGCGAACGGCTTCGCTGACACCTCGATGGATGCGATTGCCGCCGAGGCGAAGATCTCGAAGCCGATGTTGTACCTGTACTACGGGTCGAAGGACGAGTTGTTCAGTGCCTGCGTGGCGCGTGAGTCGGGCCGTTTCATGGAGGCCGTGTCTTCCGGATTCGACCTGTCGATGCGTCAGCGCGACCAAGCACGAACGCTGGTCCGTGAGTTCCTCCGCTACGTCTACGAGAACTCAGACTCGTGGCGCGTCCTGTACCGGGTGGCGGTCGGTAGTGCCTCATTCGCACACATCGTCACCGAGAGCCGCAACGGTGTAACCGCGATGATCACCGACTTGATTCGCCGCGGCACCACCACCGAGGGAGCCAGCGACGTCGACTTCGAACTGACCGCTGTGGCGCTGGTTGGTGCGGGCGAAGCTGTGGCCGATCGCGTCTCCGACGGCGGCATCGATCTTGAACGCGCCACCGACCTCCTACTGTCGATCACGTGGCGCGGTCTCCGCGGTGTCAACGTCCACGACGACGATCACTGACATCCAGGCGTATCGCTACTGCCACTCGTCAGTCGTCAGGATACTGCGCCGGTACCGGTGCTGAGGAGATCGTCGGGGACCGTCTGGCCGCGGGCGATGGCACCAAAGAAGGCGGAAGTCTTGTCGTCCGGGATCAACGAGTCGCCGTCATCGGTGTACTGGTCGCCGCCGCTCGGTGCGGTCGTCGTGACCGTGTTGCCGCTGATTTTGAACGCCAGCCAGGCGAGATCCCACAGATGATCGCCATTGTCGACGGTGACCGCGTCGGCACCTGCGTTCACGAACGGAATCAGCTTGAACGGATTCAGCAGGACCGAGGGGCTGGTTGCCTTCGCCATCAGGGCGGCGAGGAACTTGCGCTGATTCACCACGCGTTCCAAGTCGGCATTGGGGAAGGCACGGGTGCGGACCAGGCCGAGAGCTTGCTGACCATTCAGCGTTTGGCATCCGGCGGGCAGTCGGAGCCCGGCTTTCGGGTCGCGGAGGGGTTGATCCAAGCACATTTCGACGCCGCCGACAGAGTCGACGAGCTGGTCGAAACCGCCGAAGCCAATCTCGACGTAGTGATCAATGTGGACGCCGGTGAACTCCTCGACGGTCCGGACGAGCAATTGGGGCCCACCGTTATTGAAGGCGGCGTTGATCTTGTGGCTCCCCATGCCGGGAATCGGTACGTAGAGGTCGCGGGGAATGCTGATCAGCATCGGCTTCCCGGACAGCGGCAGGTGCGCCATCATGATCGTGTCAGTGCGGGCACCGTCGGCGTCGCCCGTCGCCAGGTTCTCCTTCTGTTGCGTCGAGAGGCCAGCGCGCGAATCCGTGCCGACGATCAGCCAGTTTGATCCAGGCGTGTCGCCGATTCGACCGGCGTACGACGACAGCGCGTCGACCCGGTGGAGCTTGCCGTCGTAGAAGAAGAGTAAGCCGACCGGGATGACGACGATCAGAAGCAGCAGGACCAGCAGGATTCGGCCGACTCGGAACTTGCGGCGCTTCCGCTGCTTTCGATGTCGGGTCGGCGAGGCGACGGCGGGTTTCCGGGGCGGCCCGCCAGGCGAGGTTCGATCGCGAGACGGGGTTCGATCGCCAGACGGGGTTCGATTCCCGGGTGGGGGCCGATTGCCAGGTGTGGCCGATTGTTGCCTCGCCGGGATCGGCTGGGGATCCTGGCGCGGGGCGTAGCCGGGTGCTGGCGGGCGGGTACCGGCGGCACGCGGCTGCTGGCTGGGACGGGGACTTTGATTCGGGGCGGGACGGGGATTTGGGGCGGGAGGAGGACTCTGGGTGGGACGGTAGCGCGGATCGGGCTCAGCCGACCAGGCCAACGGTGGCTGATACGGCGACTCCTGCGGCGGAGTGACGCGCCGGGTGGGCGACTCAGGAGCGCGCTGATCGCGCGGTCGCCGCTGGTGCGGCGGCTCGGGTCGCTGACGGTTCATTCCGATAACGCTACCGGCGAAATCTACAAGAAGCCTGAGGGAGATGCGCCAATTGGCCGACCGAATGACACTAACCTGCGGCCTTGACGCCGTCCGACATGGCGACCGTCACAGCACCGACAATCGCGGCGACGAACGCAATGGCGGTAACCGGAGCCCATCCCGATTGCGTCGAATCACCGAGGACGACGGCTCCGATCACTCCCGGGACCACTGTTTCGCCAACCGCGAGGGCCGCCGCTGCGGCCGCGACGCTACCTGCCTGCAAGGCGACAGTGAACAGGTAGAAGCCGCCGGGCCCGCAAACCAGGACTGCCCAGGCCGCTGGATCGGAGGCGAGTGCCGTCAGAGAGAACGGCGAGATCCCGTCAACCACGCGCACGCTCACCGCCATCAGCCCGAACAGGACCCCCGAGGCCATTCCGGCAATCAATGCCTTCCACCGGTTGGCGCCCGTGGTTACGCCCAGGCCGATCGTCAACAGTGCCGCGCCGACAATCAGCAAACCCCAGTGCAAGGGGGCACCGGGGTCGTCGTGGCCCTCGTGTCCCGCGGTGAGACTCAAGACCACGAGTGCCGCCATGACCACCGCAATACCCATGATGTCGCGCCTGTTCAAAGCTACTTTCAGCACGACTGCCGCGAGCACGGCCGTGACGATCAGATTGGCGCTGACGATCGGTTGAGCCAGAAACAGCGGCAGGGTGCGGGCGGCAACGGCGCTGGTCACAAAGCCGAGGCCGTCAAGGGCCATCCCCGCGAGAAACAGCGGTTGGATCATCGCGGAGAGTGCCGTCGACGCGGTGTCCGCTGCCCGTGCCTGAAGTACCGATGCGGTACCAAAAGCGAGGGCCGCGGCGATCGCCGCCGATAGTCCAATCGTCACAGGTCCGCCCCCGCTCGTAAGTGATGGTCAGCCTACTGGTGGCTGAGAGCAGCGGTACCCGATCGCCTCGGCATCGAGAGCCAGGTCGGTGGCGGCGTCGGACACGCGGATCCCGCCCGGTCGCTCAAGCGGTACCGCTAAATCTCGGAGTCCGCTCCACGTCAAGAACCCCGGGAAGCTATCCCCAGCCGTTTTCGTGAAGCCAGTCGTCGCTGATGCCGAAGTGGTGCCCGACCTCGTGCAGCACCGTGATGGCAACTTCGCGGCGCAGGTGTTCGTACGTGTGCGTCATCTGCATGAGCGGATCGCGGTAAATCTCGATCGTGTCGGGCAGAAAGCCGCTGTACTCGGTGGTCCGCTCGGTGAGTGCCACACCCGTGTACAGGCCGAGGATGTTGGGATCTTCGTCGTTGTGCGGGCGCACCAGAATCACCACGTTGCTCATCGCGTCCATTAATTCGGGCGGCAACAGGTCGAGAGCCTCGCCGACAAGATTCTCAAAATCCCTGTCGGACAGTTGCATCGGCACGACTATCCGCCTGCCGGAGCGGGAAGTTCCGCGTCGTTCGGGGTGTAGCCGGGCGGCAGTGGAACAGGTTCGCCGACGGCGCGACCGGGATTGTCGTTCTTGGGCGGCATCGGCACCCGACCATTAATCAGCAGAGCCTCACCACGCGCGTCGCCGACCAAGGTCGCGAAACCGCCGCGGTCCGGCAGCGCCGCGTAGCAGGCCACGCGACGGCTACCGGTCATCCAACTGACCTCGGAAATCACCGACCACTGGACGTTGAGGGTGGTCGCCTTGAACTGCTGGGCACCCCCAAAGAACTTGTTGGTCTGCGTCGGACAGATTCCGCGCAGATACTCGTTCTGGTCGTTTGCGCTAGGCCACGGCTTGCCGGAGCGGCTGCCACCGAAGCGCTGGGACAGGTCGACAGTGCCCGTCACTTGGAAGGCGTGCGGTTCGGCACAGTTGACGACATCGCTGGTGGCCGACCGATCGGCGCGATTAATGCCGATGCAAGTGCCATCGGGCCAGTTGAAGGACTGATCGACATCGGCGACAGGGCCCTTGAACTCCTCCATCGAACCGGCCGCGCCGCGCTCCTCAATGCCGCACCGGAGGCCGCGGATACCGCTGTCCCATTCGGCCTGCAACGGATACATCAAACCGACAGCAAACCGGCCTGCCGGATCGAGGAGGCCACCCAGGTAGCGGTCGACAATGACCGGGCAGTTCTCGTCACGGATCTCGGCGAATCGTTCCGTGCTCGGCCGCGGCGCGGTCGCGGAAAACTCCGCTGTCGGGAACCGTGCGGTATCAAGTACGCCCGCCACCTCGAAGCGGTGTGGTTCGGCGCAGTTGACGCTGGTCGGTGAGCCCTGGGGGTTCACAGTCCAGGTCAAGCAATCGCCTGCCGCCGAACGGGTGAAGTCCGTTTCGACCAAGTTTTCGCCGATCACGGAGTTCGCGACGTCGCCGACGTCGCGGAAGCTACCGTTCGCGAACATTACGCCGGCCGCAACGACTGCTCCGATGAGGATGGCGCTCAGCATCAACCGAACTGGCCGAGACGAGACCCGCGCCGTGGCCTCTGCGTCTTCCTCGACGGGGGCGGCAGCTACCGGGGCGTCCTCGTCAGAATCGGCGTCATCCCAGTACGCCTCTTCCGGTTCGACGCCCCACTCTTCAACGTCGTCCTCAACATCATCGTCGGCATTCCACCCTGAAACTGGCTCGGTGGCGTCGCCAGCGGTCGACGCCTCCTCATCGCGGCGGCCGCCGCGGTGCGGGTGATCGTTCTTCGAAGTCATCGCAATCCATCATGCCTGGTCGCCCGCAAAAGTGTGTTCCTAGTACGCTTCAAGATGTGATCGACATGAAGATTGTGCGCGAGCACCCCGACCTTGTTCGCACTTCCCAGCGTGTCCGCGGCGAGGATCCCACTCTCGTCGACCAACTGCTTGAGGCGGATGCGACGCGCCGTGCGTCCATCGTCGAAGCGGATACTTTGCGCGCTGAGCAGAAGACGCTCGGCAAACTCGTCGGCAAGGCTTCCGGCGACGAGAAGGCCGAACTACTTGCGCGCGGCAAAGAACTGGCCGAGAAAGTCAAAGCGGCCGTCGCCGCGCAAAACGCCGCCGACGAAACAGCCGGGATCGCCCACCGGGCCATCTCGAACATTGTCACCGGCGCACCCGCGGGCGGCGAAGACGACTACATCGTCCTTGAGCACGTCGGGGAACCGCGCCAGATCGAGAACCCCAAGGACCACCTGGAACTCGGTGAGAGCCTGGGCATCATCGACATGGCGCGTGGCGTCAAGGTGTCGGGGTCGCGCTTCTACTTCTTGACCGGTCTCGGCGCGATGCTGCAGCTCGGCCTGCTCAACATGGCGGCGGCCAAGGCCACCGCCAATGGATTCACCCTGATGATTCCGCCCGTCCTGGTTAAACCCGAGATTATGGCGGGCACCGGCTTCCTCGGCGCACACAGCGATGAGATTTACCACCTCGATGACGACGACATGTATCTCGTCGGTACTTCGGAGGTGCCCCTCGCCGGCTACCACAAGGACGAGATTCTCGACCTTGACAAAGGCCCCAAACGGTACGCTGGCTGGTCCACTTGCTTCCGCCGCGAAGCCGGGTCGTATGGCAAAGACACGCGAGGCATCATCCGTGTTCACCAGTTCGACAAGGTGGAGGGCTTCATCTACTGCAAGCCCGAAGACGCCGAGGTGGAACACCAGCGCATCCTCGGCTGGGAGAAGGACATGCTCGCGGCCATTGACGTTCCCTACCGCGTCATCGACGTGGCGGGCGGCGACCTCGGGAGCTCGGCGGCCCGCAAATTCGACTGCGAAGCCTGGGTTCCCACCCAGAACACCTACCGCGAACTGACGTCAACCTCGAACTGCACCACTTTCCAGGCCCGTCGTCTGCAGGTCCGTTACCGCGACGAGAACGGTAAGCCGCAGACCGCAGCCACCCTGAATGGCACCCTGGCGACGACCCGCTGGCTCGTGGCCATCTTGGAGAACCACCAGCAGCCCGACGGCTCAGTCAAGTTGCCGCCGGAACTGGCGCGGTTCGTCGGGGTTGAACACATCACCGCGCCCGAGGCATAAGCGCGCTCGCTAACCCATCGGGTCGGTGATGTTCTCACCGTCGAGGGGGAGAACCGAATCGCCCCACAGGTGCGCCACCCAAAGGCCGTCGTCGCGGAGTTCCAACTCCACTGACCCGGTGTTGGGCAAGTAGTTCTTCATGGCGAATTCGGGATCGATTTTCGCCAAGTGCGCCGCAATCAGCCGGATCGCTGCGCCGTGGGATACGAGGTAGACGTCTTGCTGGTTTTCCCCGATCAAGTACTTAGTGGCCAGCTCGTCGATCACCGGCAGATAGCGGTTGTGGAGCATCTCGAGGGACTCGCCGCCAGGGATCCGGGCATCGAGATCGCCGTTGTGCCAGCGTGTCACGACCTCGTGGAACTGGTCGTGGGCTTCCCTGTCGCTTCGACCTTCGAGGTCGCCCACCTGGATTTCGTGAACACCTTCGACGGTGTCTGTCGATGATTCCCACGCCGAACCAATCAGGTCTGCGGTTTGCCTTGCGCGGTTTGCCACGGAATTAACCAGGACTGCATCGGAGGTGAGTGGATGTTCGAGCCCAAAACGGACGCCCTGCCGGGCACCGAAATCGGTGAGGGAGGCGCCGGGGAGCGCGGTGTCGAGCTTGCGGAGAACGTTGGATGTCGTCTCGCCGTGCCGAACTAGATGTAGGCGGGCCATCGGCTAGCTCCCTCCCTGAAGAAGTTGATCAAACCATTCGCATGATTCGGCGTGGTCGGGCGGAAGCGAAGCCGAGGGGACCGGGAGGTGGGGGTCCACCGCCCAGGATCCCAGAAACACCACGCGCTCGGCCATTCGGTACAAGGCGCGCAGGGCCTCGCCGACGGCGGCATCGCGGATGTGGCCTCGTGCGTCGAGATAGAAGCGGTACTGGGCGCCAGCAGATCCGGACGAATCGGCGGCGCGTGGCCGCGACTCGATGCGGGTCAGGTCGATCCCGCGCATAGCGAATTCATTCATCGCCGAGACCAGGCTGCCGGGCTGGTTTCGCAGATCGAGGATGACGGACGTGCGGTCTGCGCCGGTCGGAACTGAGGGTTCACCGGGGAGGCCGAGGAGCAGGAACCGGGTGACGGCGTCGTCGGAGTCGGCGATCCCGTCGGCGATCGCGACGAGTCCGTACATGCGTGCGGCCACCGCGGTGGTTACGGCTGCGTCTGCCAGTCCCTTGGAAACATCTTGCGCAGCACCGGAATTCGAGGTGGCAACGACAAACGTGGCGTTGGGGTACAGCTTTTCGATGCTGCGTCGGACCTGGCCCGCGGCCACCGGGTACGCGGCGATCGTCCGTACTTGTTCGGGTGCGAGCGGGGTTGCGGCGGCAATCGTGAACGCGATGTCGAGTGCCACCTCGGCATATGCCTGTACGCGGCTTTGGCCAGCCTTTGGGGGCAAGGCGTCCATGGTGGCCGGGACTGCGCCTTCCAGAGAGCTTTCGATGGGCACGCAACCGAAGTCGGCGTCGCCGTTGCGGACAGAGTCGATAACGGCCAGCGGACTGCTCACGGCGAGTTTGGTCGCGGTGGTCTCCTCGCCGCGGCGCTGAAGTAGCGCGTCGAGCGCCATCTCGGTGAACGTGCCGGCGGGACCGAAGTAAGCGTAGACGGGCACGTCACCACCCTAGTCGAGAGTCTCCGGCCACGTCATTTACCTCGATTCCTTACGAAGGAACGTTGACAGGAAAACTCTCCGGCGCTTAAGTTAGGTTCGGCTAAGTTAGGGTGTACTAATTTGAGTTGCTATCACCGTTGGAGGTTGCCGTGAACACGATCGTCGCGCCATACGATGCCGAACTGATCCAAACGGCGTGCCGCCGCGCCCAGGCCGGGACACTATCGGCGGGTGGGTCGCGCGAGTCCGACTTCGGCGGCACTGTAAGCGACACCGTCACCATGGTCCATCTGTTCGAAGGGGACGCATTTCTCCTGGTCCCGAGTTCGTCGACGGCTCTGAGTCTCGCCGACGGACTCGCGGACGGGATTACTGCGATGGTGGAAGTGGTCGACATGGCACCGGTCGATATGCGCGAGCGAGTCCGGGCCCTTGTGTGGCTCTCGGGAACCTTGCACCCGGTTCCCGACCAACTCGAACGCGAACTGGCAGCCGAGATCGCTGGCGAGCACCCGAATGAGCAACTGCTAGATATTGGGCGTGGCCTGTCGTTAATGCGATTGGCAGTGAACTCTGCCGTCCTCGCCACCATGGGCGGTGCCGGCAGCGTCGACGTCGAAGCAATTGCCTCGGCTAAGCCCGACCCCTTCTGGGAGTACGAACAAGACTGGCTGGTCCATCTGGAATCGCACCACGGTGACCTCCTCGACCACTTGACCTTTCGCCTGCCCGCCCATCTCCGCGAGGGTCGTGCCCGGCCGCTGCGCCTCGACCGATTCGGAATCACCCTCCGCGTTGAGCAAGGCGGGGGACAAGAGGATGTGCGGATCGCATTTGCCCGGCCCGTCTCGCGCATCGCCGATCTGTCGGCGGCGTTCGGCGCTTTGGCATTGGACGCCGCGTTCGGGCACGACTGCTAGGCGCGAACACCGCGTACTACGGTGGTGCGGTGGCCGGGAAGCGGGGGGTTCAACAGTCGGGGATTCGACAGTCGCGGATTCTTCGGGGCTGGCGCGCGCTATTGCATCCACCGCCCGGTCCCGTTGACCGGGTCGACGACCCGCGCGAGCGTCGGGCGATCGTGGTCGAACTCGTCATCGTGGGGGTGCTGACCTTCGGGTTCCTAGGTCTCGATGCCGTGCTGCGGTTGATTGAACACGAACTGACGACGGGCCTTTCCGACGCTACCGTGGCCCTCAACCCTAAACAGTCCTCGCTCCAAATCCTCGACATGATTCGCCAGATTATGTCGGTCGTGAGGCTGGTCGCCATCGGCGCATTGGGTGCATACCTGTTGTGGCGCAGTGGAATTGGAACTAAGCGCGTCGGTTTGGGGCGCCCCGGTTGGGGCGACGTGCCGCCCGCGGCGATCTTGGCGGCGGTGATCGGCCTCCCGGGCTTGGCGTTGGTGGCCCTGGCGCAGGTGATGGGGTGGAACGCGAACCTCGTCGTCGCGCCGACCGACGACCTCTGGTGGCGCATTCCGCTCCTGACGGTGAAATCCTTCGCCAATGGTTTCGCCGAAGAAGTGGTGGTCGTCGGGTATTTCATGACCAGGCTCCGGCAGCTCGGCGTTGGCGCAAACGGCGCACTCGCATCGTCGGCGTTACTACGCGGGAGCTATCACCTCTACCAAGGGGTTGGTGCCGGCATCGGCAACGTGATCATGGGGCTGGTGTACGGCCGCTGGTACCAAGCGACCAACCGGCTGTGGCCGCTCGTGATCGCTCATGGACTCATCGACGCCGTCGCGTTCGTCGGCTATGCGGTCCTCGCGGAAACCGGATGGCTCGGCTGGGTGTAGATACCTAGCGCACTCCCAGCAACCAACGCGGAGCGGTGCAGAACTCCGGAAAGGGGAAAGCGCGGCGCAGGTTTGAGGGGGGATGTAGATCCTCAAATCTGCGCCGCGCTTAAGGCGACCCGAGTAGCTCCCTCCCAAGAGCCCCGATTCCACCCGGATCGAGCGTGCGGTGTGAGACTGCTGCGTCTCAGACCTAACAAAAAATCTAGCACGTCAACGCTCATGAGTGCAGTCTCAGCTCAGTCGAGGGCGAGATGAACCAGCATGCCGGTCAGCAAATCGACGACTTCTGAGCGATCTGGCCGCGGATCTGAGGTTCCCCAACGATGAACCACCGAGGTCAGCGCGCCAATGTAGGCAGTGGCCTCGTAGTCGATCTTTCGAGCCGTCGTTCCTGGCACCGACGAAATCGTGTCAGCGATAAATCCGGCCCATGTCTCACGACCGGCGAGACGGTGGTGCTCGACCTCATCGGAAACCCCGCCGACTTCAATGAACGAGCATCGAATGTTTCGGGGATCAGTCGTGATGGTGTCGATATAGGCCGTCACCGCAGCCCGAGCTACCGTCGCGATATCGAACTCCGCATCGGTGACCGATGACGTGACCGCCGCGATAACGGCGTCGCGCGTCTGCAACTGGATCGAATCGTAGATCTCGGCCAGGAGGGACTCCCGACCCGTGTACTCCTCATAAAACTGACGGCGGGACAGGCCCGCCTCGGTGCAGATCGCCGAAACTGTTACCTGCGAAAAGCCGAGAGTGCCAAACAGTTCCAAACCGGCTTCGCGAAAGCGTCCACGACGCTCGATCTTGCGGTCGGCGAGGCTGCGGCCCGCATACGAGCGTTCGCCAGCGGGTTGCTCCCCGGCGGTTTGCTCCCCGGTGGCGTGCGTTCCGGTATCAGTGGAGGCGGAACTACTGCTGGGCACGCTCGGCTCGCAGTTCGTGGCCCTTCGACGTCAGGCACCGTCCGGTCGACAGATCCCACTGCCATCCGTGCAAGTTGCACGTCAGCTTTTCGCCCTCGATGACGCCGAACTTACTCAAGTCGGCCTTCAGGTGGGGGCAGCGGCGCTGAATCTCCCAGCCGTCCAGCTCGATGGTCGCAGTATCGTCGTGCGCCTCGGCGAACCAGCCGTCGGCGTAGGCGATCCGCTCGTCGGTAAGGCACTTGAAGAACGTGTACAGGTACTCGTTGTAGCCGCCAATGCGCCACGTGGTGAATCGGGTCGACAGGAAGATGGTGTTGACCCAGTCGGGTTCGTCGTCGCGCAAGACCGTCCGCACGATCTCCGGGGCAATCCGGAAGCCATAGCGGTACTTGCCGTCGCCGTCCTGCGCCATTCGGACCGTGCGAGCCGGGAAATCGAGGACGTAGGTGTCGTCGCCGATCACGAGGCCCACCGGGTAGCCGATACCGTCGCAAATCAGGTCGGATTGCTTCATGATTGGCTCGAACTTCTCGCGAAGCGGCTCCAACAGTGAGGGGCCGTCCGCGGAGGCCCACGTGGCCTTCTGTGCGGCGATGATGGGAGCGAACTTCTCCTTCATCGAATCCAGGTAGGCCTTCTTGTTCTCGCCAAATACGTTCTCCGGCGGGTACGGGTGCTCAATCTCGCGCAGTTCGGCTCCGGCGAAATCGGCGACCGACCCCGACACCATCATCAATCCGCGGTGGCGTTCGCCGTCGTCGGTGCCGTGCTCGCGCATCTGCTCCAGGAACTCCGCCTGGTCGGGGAAGATGCTCGCTTTGTCGGCGTCGCTGCCGGTGTTGAAATCGTTGAGACCGTACAGCTCATCGTCCAAGAACATCGGCGGGCCAGCGGACGGGACCACCCAGGTCGCGCCGATCTGCTCGATGAACGACCGTGCCCGGTCCATTCCCCGCTGGCGCTTCTGGATCGCGAAGTTGGCCTTCGACTTACGGGGAATGTCGTAGACCATGGGGTACCAAATGGCGCCCGAGTACTGAAGCAGGTGCACGTCGACCCGACCGAATTCCTCGGCTACGACATCCAAATCGATCGGACGGCAGTCGTTCATGTTGAAGCAAACTGTCTCGCCGTCGTCGACGATGAGTCCCGAGTCGCCAATGGGGCCGTCGGCGGGAGCGCGCATCGCGATGATCATGATGTCGAGGTCGCCCTTGGGGCCCGACACGGTGTGCTTCTGAGAATCGACAGTTTCGACGAACTTGGTGAAGCCGATCCGTTCCAGGTCGCCGCGCAGGTCCGGCACCGGGTAGTCGGGGAGCAGGACGGTGGCGTCTTTGTTGACGTAGTCGATGAGGTGCTGCTCGTCGTAGTGGTCGCGGTGCAGGTGCGAAACGTACAGGTAATCGCAGTTGCCCAGCGCTTTCCAATCCAACTCGGAGTTGTCCGGGAACGGGACCCACGAGGCGAAATAGGCGGGATTGACCCAGGGATCGCAGAGGATGGATCCGGCCGCGGTCTGAATGTGGAATCCGGCGTGGCCGACGCTGGTGATCTGCACGGGTACTGACCTTCCGATAGCGATGAGCTGTCGCCTCAAGGGTATCGCTCCCGCGGACCAAAGCCGCGCCTAGGCGGTGATCCCTGCGGTGAGGATGCCGGTGGTCAGGATGGCGGCGAGTTCGCGGTATGCGGCGGCATCGTCGAGTCCGGTGGCCGCCCGGACCTGTCCCTGCTGAATTCGGACCATGGTGGTCGCCGCCAGGTCGGCGGCGAAGGTGGCGTGCACATCGCGGAACGCGCCAGCTTCGACGCCGTCGTCGATGAGTTCTTTGACTCGCTGCGCGGCGATCGCCGTGTTTTGCTCGTACACCTCACGGGCCGGGGCAAACGCGGCCAGGTCTGTCAAGAACCGGGGTGAAGCTTCGGCGAGCGCATCACCGACCGCGGACAGATACGCGGTGATCTTGGCTGCTGGCGACGGCGTCTGGGCCACGGCGTGCTCGACGGCGTCAGTGGATTGACGGAAGAAGCGGACCGTCGCCGCTCGCACCAGCTCGCCCTTGCTGGGAGCCAAGGTGTAGAGCGTCGACTTGGAACAGTGCAGTCGGGCGACGAGGGCGTCGAGGGTGAAGTGGGCGAAACCCTCGGTCAGAAACAGGGCGAGTAGGTCGTCGAACAGGTCCGACCGTCGCTGCGTCGCAAAGTCGGAGACGGTCGCGGGGTCGGGGATACCTGTCGGGCGCACTTCGGGGGCCATAACTCCGTCATAGTACTGCTGCCGCTCTTGTAGTACTGATCGCCTGGCAGTACTGTGAGAGGGATTCCAGTACTGTTCCCCGGAGGTTTCCGTGCCCGTCAACCGTTTGCTCCCCACCCAGGAAGCCCACGACCTCATCGACCTGACCCGTGACATCGCCGACAAGGTCCTGGCTCCGATCGTCGACGAGTACGAGAAGGCAGAGAAGTACCCGGACGGCGTCTTTGCCCAACTCGGCGAGGCGGGTTTGCTCAGCCTTCCGTACCCCGAGGAATGGGGCGGCGGCGGCCAGCCGTACGAGGTTTACCTGCAGGTTCTGGAAGAAATCGCGTCGCGATGGGCGGCAGTCGGGGTTGCTGTCAGCGTCCACAGCCTGGCGTGCCACCCGCTATTCGCGTTCGGAACCCAGGAGCAGAAGCAACGTTGGCTACCCGAGATGCTCGGCGGCAGCACCATCGGTGCCTACAGTCTGTCCGAGCCGCAAGCCGGTTCGGACGCGGCGGCCTTGAACTGTCGAGCCAACGCGGTAGACGGCGGATACGCAATCACCGGTGAGAAAGCGTGGATTACGCACGGCGGCATCGCTGACTTCTACAACCTCTTTGCCCGCACGGGTGATGGATCCAAGGGGATCTCCTGCTTCCTCGTGCCCGACGGCACCGAAGGCCTCAGCTTCGGTCGGCCCGAAGAAAAGATGGGCTTGGCGGCAGTCCCAACCACAGCGGCTCGCTACGACGGGGCCTTCGTGGAAGCGGACCGTCGAATCGGCACCGAAGGCCAGGGCCTGCAGATTGCCTTCAGCGCCCTCGACTCGGGTCGACTCGGCATCGCGGCAGTCGCCACCGGGATCGCGCAGGCCGCGCTCGACAACGCCGTGGCCTACGCCAAAGAACGGGAAACCTTCGGCCGCAAAATCATCGACCACCAGGGCCTCGGCTTCCTACTCGCCGATATGGCCGCGGCCGTCGACTCCGCCCGCGCCACCTACCTCGATGCGGCACGACGACGTGACGCCGGACTGTCGTACTCGCGCAATGCCTCCGTCTCCAAGCTGATCGCGACCGACGCCGCCATGAAGGTGACCACCGACGCCGTCCAAGTGTTTGGTGGCAACGGCTACACCCGTGACTTCCCGGTGGAACGACTTATGCGCGAAGCGAAGATCACCCAGATCTTCGAGGGCACCAACCAGATCCAACGACTGGTGATCAGTCGGTCGCTGGCCTAGGCGGGGTTGGCCGTCCCTAGAAAGCAGGGACGGCGGTCGGACAGGTTCGCGTGTCAGACGCAATGACTAAGCTTTCGGATATGGAACCCGTGTACGCCGGAGTCGTGTCCGCTGCCCGTACGCTCTGGTTAGCCCAGGGCCTCAAGTTCGACATCTCCGGCGTGGAGCACATGCCGACGTCTGGCCCAGGCGTGGTGGCCATTAACCACACCGGCTACCTCGACTTCACCTTCGCGGGCATCCCGGCCTACCTGCACAAGCCGAGGCGGTACGTGCGCTTCATGGCGAAGAAGGAAGTCTTCGACAATGCTCTCGGCGGCCCAATCATGCGTTCGCTCAAGCACATTCCCGTCGACCGGGCCGATGGTGCACAGAGCTATCGCGACGCCGTCGACTACCTGAAGCGCGGCGAACTCGTCGGCGTGTACCCGGAAGCCACCATCAGCCGCAGCTTCGAAATCAAAGCCCTAAAGTCCGGTGCCGCGCGGATGGCGCTGGAAGCCGATGCGCCGATCATCCCGACCATTATTTGGGGTGCACAGCGGATTTGGACCAAGGGACATCCGCGCAACATGGGCCGCAACGGCTTCAAGATCATGGTCGGAGTGGCCGAACCGCTGAAGCCCGAGGGAACTCCGGAGCAGCTCACCGCGCAACTCTACGACTCAATGCGCACCAAGCTGACCGAACTTCAGGACGCCTACGGCGACTACCCGGCCGGCGAATTCTGGGTACCTGCAGCCCGCGGGGGAGGGGCACCGACGCTGGAAGAAGCGAATGCGCTCGACGCCGCCGACGCAGAAGCAAAAGCCGCGAAGCGGGCCGCACGCGAGAGTCCCGAGGTCACGGACTGACCATGGAACCGGTGTATCGCGTCCTCGAAACCATCGCCGGGTCAATCCTGGCGGTGCAGGGGGTGCGACGCCGCTACTTCGGGCTCGACAACATTCCGCGGTCGGGTGGCGGCGTGGTGGTGATTAACCACACCAGCTACACCGACTTCATGCCCTCGGGATTGGGGCTCGCGCGCAAGCATCGTCGCGGCCGCTACATGGTGAAATCCGAGATCATGGACTTCGCCATCATGCGGTTCCTGGTGAAGCACGCCAAAGCCGTTCCGGTGGATCGGTCGGCGGGCGGCACCGCGTACCACGCGGCGGTCAATGCCCTTCAAGCTGGCGAATTGATTGTCGTCTACCCGGAATCGACCATCAGCCGCAGCTTTGAACTCAAAGAATTCAAACCTGGCGCGGTTCGGATGGCCATTGAGGCGGGGGTCCCAATCATCCCGGTGATCGTCTGGGGCGCGCAACGCCAATGGACCAAGGGGGCCAAGCGACAGCTCGGACGCGCGCGGATCCCGATCGATATCGAATTTGGCGAGCCCATGCACTTCGGACCCGACGACGCCGACGACGGCACCCGACGGCTGCGCGAGGTGATGACCGCGTTATTGCACCGCGTCCAAGAGCGCTACCCCGATGCCCCAGAGGGGGCGGACTGGCTGCCAGCCCGGCTCGGCGGCAGTGCCCCGACGCCGGAGGAGGCGCTCGTGATTGAAGAGGCCGAAGCCGCGGAAAAAGCACGTAAGCGGGCCGAAAAACACGGCCCACCCGACCAGCACGACCCATCCGACCAGCATGGACGGCCAGAGAAGTAGGAAGTAGGTGCCGATGAGCGACGAAGCTCTCGCCCCGCCATTGAATGCTCCAACATTGATCGCTTCCGACGTCGACGGCACGTTGATCGACGACGACAACCAGATCACCCGTCGCACGAGGGAGGTCCTCGAGCGGGCGCGCGAGCAAGGCGTAGAGCTGGTCCTCGCGACCGGTCGACCTCCGAGGTGGGTTCCAGAAATCACCGACCAATTGGCGCAATCACCTGCGGCCATTCGGTACGCGGTCTGTGCCAACGGTGCCATCGTCTACGACGTTCTCACCGATCGGGTGCTGCACGTATCGGCGCTGGCCCCGGACGCCCTCGCCGAGATCGCGGCGATCTGTGCCGAAGCGTTACCCGGCTGCGGTCTTGCTGCCGAACGGATCGGAGATTCGGCCTTCGACGCGGCGACACCGCCCTTTGTGGCGACGCCCGGCTACCAGCACGCCTGGCTTAATCCCGACCACGTGTACGTCGGTCAGGATGAAGTCACGGAGATGCCCGCGGTGAAACTGCTCGCGCGCGTGCCCGAGATGTCGTCGCGCGCCATGGCCGAGGCCGTTGCCTCGCGGGTGGGCGACTTGGCGGAGATCACCTTCTCCATCGATACCGGGCTCGTCGAGTTCTCGTTACCCGGAACGCATAAAGCGTCGGGGCTGTCGTGGCTTGCGGAGCACACTGATGTCGATTCGGTCTCGACGATTGCCTTCGGAGACATGCCCAATGACGTCGAAATGCTCCGCTGGGCGACGCGTGGGGTCGCGATGGGGCACAGCGATCCCGCAGCTATTGCCGCTGCCAACGAGGTGACAGGCACCAATCTCGACGATGGCGTCGCCAAGGTACTCGAACGCTGGTTCTAACGGTGTGACTGTGTTGTGACCGTGTTGACTTGTCGTGCCTGCCATTGAGTCACTACTGTCACAGAAGTCCCACTAGTCACACAGGCCACAGGGGTCATGCGTTGTCCTGACCCTGGTCTTTGCCCAAAGGGGTATGCAGTGCCGAATGTTCGACCGAGCCGAGCCAAGAAGCGAACCGTTACCTTCGCCGCACTGGGGCTGGCACCTGCGCTCTTAGCGGGTGGACTCATTGCAGGCGGCACCGGTGTGTTCTCGTCCGACGATGTTGCGTTGGCCGCGAGTTCGCCGATCGTCCTGGACGGGCATGGGCACGGACATGGCCGTGGCCTAGGCCAGTGGGGTGCTTACGGCTACGCAAAGCAGGGATGGTCCGCCGACCGGATCCTGAAGCACTATTACGGCAATACAGTTGCGGGGAAGGTGGGCACTCCCGACGTTACGGTCTCGCTTAGCGAGAAGTCGTCGGTCAGTGTTCATGCGACTGCCGGAATGCGCGTAGGCCCGGAGAAGGTCGCTCCCGGACAGGCGGTTAGCCTGTCCGGGACCACGGCCACCATCACGAGCGGTTGCGGTGGCGCGGTCGTCAAGACGGTGCAGGCCTCGATGGTTGACCCGATCAATCCGGGCACCAATCGGCCAGCCGAAGAACTTCTGACGTTCTGCGGCGGCAACGATCAGTACCGCGGTTCCATCGGCGTGGGACCTGATGGCGTCATCAACAAACTGCACGTCGACGACTACGTCAAGGGCGTCATCCCCAAGGAATCCATGCCGTCGTGGGCGGATTCGGGTGGTTTTGAGGCGCTGAAGGCGCAGGCTGTGGCGGCACGGTCGTACGTGGTCGCGGGCCTGGCAAACGGCCGCAAGATGGACAACACGCAGCAGTCGCAGATGTACCACGGCGCGTCGGGCGAAGACCCACGCACCAACCGGGCCGCAGATGCGACGGCAGGGCAGATCCGCACCTTGGGCGGCAAGCCCGCTTTGACTGAGTTCTCGGCGTCGACCGGCGGTTACACCGCAGGTGGGTTGTTCCCGGCCGTCCGCGACGCCGGTGACTCCATTTCGCCGACCCACAATTGGACCGCGACCGTCAGCGCGTCGAGCATCGCTTCCGCGTTCGGCGTCGGAGCGCTGAAGAGCTTTGAGGTGATCGAGGCCAATGGTCTCGGTGAAGGCAGCGGCCGCGTGGTGAAGGTGCGCGTCGTCGGAACCGGTGGCACCGTCGAAGCGACCGGCGACCAAGCCCGCACCAAACTGCAGCTGAAGTCGGACTGGTTTGCCGTGAAGGGCCAGAAGACGATGCCCAAGATCGTCAAACCGCAGATCGGTCCGGACGCCCCGTCTGGCGGCGACTTCCTCGACCTGAGCCCGCTCAACACGATGCTCAGCCAGTTGGTTCCCGGCCTGCCGGTGATTGCCCTCCCGGATGCGGCGGGCTTACTCGCGCAGGCTCAGCCGCTGGTGGAACAGCTGCTGAAGCAGGGAATGCCGGCGTTGGCCGCCAAGCAAGTGGCGCTCGAAAAGAGTGACAACTCGCAGGGCTCGACGGGCACCGTCGCCAGTCCGCAGATGCTGACGGACGGCAAGGGCATGCCCGGTCTGGTTCAGGTGCTGCAGAACGGCATGCTGTACTTCAGCCCGACCACCGGTGCCCACGCCCTGATGGGGCAGGCGCTGACCGACTTCCTGAATGCCGGCGGCCTAGCCAAGCTCGGCTTCCCGACCGCCGACGGCCTGCGCTAGCCCGTTCACCTGTTCCCGCATGATGCGTTCGTTCCCGCTCCACGTCTGACGTGGAGCGGGAATCGACGCATCATGCGGGAACGCACAAGGGGCGGGCAACAAGGGGTGACGCTGGACCCAACGGCCACGCGCTGCGGAAACTATCAGGTTGGGTCCGATAGGCTGAACAGCCGTGACGGACAACAACACGTATGACTTAATCGTGGTCGGTTCAGGCTTCTACGGCCTGACCGTCGCTGAACGGGCGGCAACGCAGCTCGGTAAGCGTGTGCTCGTCGTCGAACGGCGCGATCACATCGGTGGAAACGCCTACTCGGAGGCCGAGCCCGAGACCGGAATTGAAGTCCACAAGTACGGTGCCCACCTGTTCCACACCTCCAACGAGCGCGTGTGGGAGTACGTCAACAACTTCACCTCGTTCACCGGCTACCAGCACCGCGTTTTCGCCATGCACGACGGCCAGGCCTACCAATTCCCGATGGGCCTCGGCTTGGTGTCCCAGTTCTTCGGCCGCTACTTCACGCCCGACGAAGCGCGCGCATTGATCGCCGAGCAGGCGTCCGAGGTGGAGACCGGTTCGGCCGCGAACTTTGAAGAAAAGGCCATCAGCCTGATCGGCCGCCCCCTCTACGAGGCGTTCATCAAGCACTACACCGCAAAGCAGTGGGAGACCGATCCCAAGAACCTGCCCGCGGGCAACATCACGCGACTGCCGGTCCGGTACAACTTCGACAACCGGTACTTCAGCGACACATACGAAGGTCTGCCCGTCGACGGCTACACCGCGTGGCTGGAGAACATGGCCGCCGACGACCGCATCGAGGTACGACTGTCGACCGACTGGTTCGACGTCCGCGACGAGATTGTCGCCGCGAGCCCCGACGCGCCGATCGTTTACACCGGTCCGCTCGACCGTTACTTCGATTACTCGGCTGGCCGCCTCGGCTGGCGCACCCTCGACTTTGAGCTCGAAGTGCTGCCGACCGGCGACTTCCAGGGCACCCCGGTGATGAACTACAACGACGCCGACGTTCCGTTCACCCGCATCCACGAGTTCCGCCACTTCCACCCGGAACGCAAGAACTACCCGTCCGACAAAACGGTCATCATGCGGGAATTTGGTCGGTTCGCCAAGGACGAAGACGAGCCGTACTACCCGATCAACACCCCCGACGACCGCGAGATGCTGGCCGCCTACCGCGAGTTGGCGAAGGCCGAGGTCGCCGCATCGAAGGTGTTGTTCGGCGGTCGCCTCGGCACCTACCAGTACTTGGACATGCACATGGCGATCGCGAGTGCGCTGACCATGTTCGACAACACCCTGGCCCCGCACCTGCGCGACGGTGCGCCGCTGGCCGAAGAGGAGAACTGAATGCCGGACACGCCAACGCAAGCCGTGAGCCTGCTGCAGCGAGTGATCTTTCCGCGCCAGGGCGAGCCCCTCGACGTGCGGTCGTTGTACCTGGAGGAGTCGGCGAGCAACAGCTCCCGCGCGCACGCCCCGAATCGGACGAGCGTTCGCCTGGCCGCCGATTCCGAGGTCAGCTTCGCGACTTACTTCAACGCGTTCGCGGCGTCGTACTGGCGCCACTGGACCGTCCTGGATTCGGTGATCTTGCACGTGGAGGTCAAGGGCACCGCCCGCGTTGACCTGTACCGCTCCAAGATCGACGGTGCGCGCATCGCCATCGGCGGCGACCTCGTGTCCTCGACCGACGACGGTGTCGGCGTCTTCGAGTTCCAAACCGATCTCGGCCCATTCGAGGACGGCGGCTGGATTTGGTTCGACATCACGACCGCCTCCGACGCCGAAGTGGTGTCCGCTGGCTGGTATGCGCCGATTGAGGCGCCGACCGACAACGACAATCGCGTCACCGTCGGCATCCCGACGTTCAACCGCCCGGGCGACGCCGTTGCCGCTTTGGCCGCATTGACCTCGGACCCGATGGTCGACGCCGTTATCGACGCCGTCCTGATGCCCGACCAAGGCACCAAGAACGTGGTCGACGAACCCGGCTACGCGGAAGCGGCAGCGGGCCTCGGTGACCGCCTGCACATCTTCGACCAGGGCAACCTTGGCGGTTCGGGCGGCTACGCCCGCATCCTGTACGAGGCGCTGCGCCTGACCGACAGCCCGTACATCCTGTACATGGACGACGACATCATGATCGAGCCCGACTCGATCCTGCGAGCGCTGGCCATGTCGAGGTTCGCGAAGTCGCCGATGCTCGTCGGCGGCCAGATGTTGAACCTGCAGGACCGCAGCCACTTGCATTCCATGGGCGAGGTCATCGACTGGGGCAAGTTCATGTGGACGGCTGCCCCGTTCGTCGAATACGATCACGACTTCTCCAAGTATCCGCTGAGCGACCGCGACAACTCGAAGAACCTGCACCGCCGCATCGACGTTGAAGGCAACGGCTGGTGGATGTGCATGTTCCCGCGCGAGGTCGCCGAAACCATCGGACTGCCGCTCCCGCTGTTCATTAAGTGGGATGACTGGGAATTCGCCCTCCGTGCCGAGCGTGCGGGCTATCCGACGGTCACCGTTCCCGGCATCGCGATCTGGCATATGGCCTGGAGCGATAAGGACGACGCCATCGACTGGCAGGCGTACTTCCACCTCCGGAACCGCCTGGTGGTGGCGTCGATGTACACCGACGGCGCCATCGACGGAATTTTGAAGTCGATGGCGAAGGCCACGGCCAAGCACCTGCTGTGCCTGGAGTACTCGACGGTCGCCATCCAGAATGAGGCGATCCGCGACTTCCTCGCCGGCCCCGACCACATTCGGGAGATTCTGCCGACCGCGCTCGGGAAGGTCGCGGCCATCCGCAAGGGCTACCCGGACGCCGTGGTTTTGCCATCGGCAACCGAATTGCCGACCGCCACCGGTGAGGCCACCGCGCTCGGCGCGAACGAGCCCAAGGGACCGATCGCCAAGGTGAAGGCCCTGGCCGCCGCGGTCGTCAATAACGCACGCCCGGCCGACCCGCGACACCACAGTGTTCCGCAGGCCAACTACCCGCCAATCGAGGCCCGCTGGTTCTCGCTCGGTCGCGTCGACGGTGTCACCGTCACCACCGCGGACGGCCGTGGCGTGGTGTACCGCCAGCGCGACCGCGACAAGATGATCGCCCTCGGTAAGGAGTCGGCGGCTCTGGTGAAGCAACTGCGCGACGAGTTCGATGCCAAACGTGTCGAATACCGTGCCGCACACGACGACCTCGTCAGCAAGGAAAGTTGGGCACGTGTCTTCGGTATCTAAGGAAACAGCATCGCTTAACCAGGGCCCCGCCACCGGTGAGGCCGCGATGCTCGTCGGCATCCAGGACGCGATCGCCGATCGACCGGGGGTGCTTCCTGCCGCGCGCGGACTGTCGCACTTCGGCGAGCATTCCCTCGGCTGGCTGGCGCTCGCCGGTGCCGGTGCCTACTCAGCGCACCGCCGTGGCGATACCGTCGCTCGTCGCCGGTACATCGAGGCAGGCGCGGGTGCCTTTGTCGCTCACGCGGCGTCGGTGGTCATTAAGCGAGTGGTCCGACGCAAGCGGCCGAACCACCCCGACATCCGCATCGGTGTGGGGACCCCGAGCAAGCTCAGCTTCCCGTCAAGCCACGCAACGTCGACAACCGCGGCCGCTATCCTTTTGGGCCGGGCGACCGGCAAACCGGGCGCGCAAATTTTGGTGCCGGCGGCCATCGTCCCGCCCATGCTGCTTTCGCGTCTTGTTCTAGGTGTCCATTACCCTTCCGATGTGGCCGGTGGCGCGCTTGTTGGCGCGCTGACTGCGGCTGCGGTGATCGCCGCAGAGGCAAAGTGCGCAGAGGTAAAGAGCGCAGAGGCAAAGAGCACAGATGCAAGAAACCGAGACTCGAGCAAGTGAGGAACCACCGATGAGCGAGGAGCCGATCGAGCACGGCGTCCCTAAACCGCCAAAGAATTTGGCGGCGGGCCTGATCAAGGCCATGCGCCCCCGTCAGTGGGTCAAGAACGTATTGGTGCTGGCCGCACCGATGGCGGCCGGTACGGCAACGCTGACCGACGGTCACCGCATGCTCAATGTCGGTATCGCATTTGTGGCGTTCTGCCTGGTCGCGTCGGCGGTGTACCTCGTCAACGATGCACTCGACGTGGAAGCCGATCGCCAGCATCCGACGAAGCGGTTCCGGCCGATCGCGGCTGGCGTGGTCCCGGTCAATCTCGCCTACACCCTCGCGGTAGTCCTGTCTGTGGCGTCGATCGCCATCGCGTACCTCGCGAACTGGCAGACTGCCGTCACGATTGCCGTCTACCTGGTGATTCAGCTCGGCTACTGCTTCGGGCTCAAGCACCAACCGGTCATCGACATCTGCATCGTGTCGTCCGGCTTCCTGCTGCGGGCGATCGCCGGTGGCGTGGCTGCGGAACTTCCCGAGGGCCTGTCGAAGTGGTTCCTGCTGGTCATGGCCTTCGGTTCGCTGTTCATGGCGGCCGGTAAGCGCTATGCCGAACTGCAGTTGGCGCAGCGAACCGGTGCCAAGATCCGCAAGTCGCTCGAGTACTACACGACCACCTACCTGCGGTTCGTGTGGACGCTGGCGGCGACCGCCGTTGTCCTTTGCTACGGCATGTGGGCGTTCGACGACACCCGCAGCGACAACGTCTTCTACGCAATCTCGATGGTGCCGTTCACGATCGCGATCCTGCGGTACGCGGTCGACGTCGACGGTGGCGAAGCTGGCGAACCCGAAGAGGTGGCCCTCGGCGACCGCGCACTCCAGTTACTGGCCCTGGCCTGGGTCGTGCTCGTAGGTATCGCGGTATATGTCCCACTCTGAAGTCTTGGCGACCTCTGATGTTCCAGAGACTCAGAGCCGCCGTCGACTGATTGCGCCGATCGCGAGTTTCTCGATCGGCGCGATCGTCGTTACGGTGCTGTTTGCGATTGGTGCCTGGCAGCGACGGTGGATCGCTGACGACGGCCTGATCGTCCTACGAACAGTCCGGAACTTGCTGGCCGGTAACGGTCCGGTCTTTAACGCGGGCGAACGCGTCGAGGCCAATACTTCGACCGCCTGGACGTACCTGATCTGGTTCTGGAGCTGGGTGACCGGTGCCGAGCAGACCGAGTATGTGGTGCTGTGGGTGGCGCTGGTCCTGTCGATTGCCGCCGTGCCGCTGGCGATGTACGGGACGGCACGACTGTACGGTCGCCGGGCAATGAGCCCCGGCCTCACCTTGATTCTTCCGCTCGGTGCGATTGTCTACATCGTGGTGCCGCCAGCGCGCGACTTCGCGACCTCGGGACTGGAGAACGGCCTGACGATCTTCTGGATCGCCGCCCTCTGGTGCCAGTTCTTGGCTTGGGGACGTCGTGATCCGGCGAATCCGACCCGTCGCTCGCGCGCAGCGTTCCTTGCCTTGACCTTCACTGCCGGTCTGGCGCCGCTGGTGCGACCGGAGATCACGATTCTGGGCGGACTGGTGCTGTTGGTGCTGTTTGCCTCGCGGATCGGCTGGCGGATGCGCGTGGCTATGGTCGTCGTCGCGGGCGCGCTCCCGATCGGCTATCAAATCTTCCGCATGGGCTACTACGCCGTGCTGGTTCCCAACCCGGCCATCGCCAAGGATGCCAGCGGCTCCAAATGGCAGCAGGGTTTCGCCTACTTGGGCAACCTGTTCAGTCCGTATACGTTGCTGCTGCCGGTGATCGTCGCGGTGATAGCGGGCATCCTGCTGGCCGTCGGCTCGTACCTGTCGCGCCGCACGTCGCAGAGTGAGGCCACGACGGCTGAGCCAGTCAAGGCCAGCACGTCCGGCGTACCGGACATCCTCGGCGACGAGATTGACGCACCGAGCCCGACGGCCCGGCTACAAAACCGATGGTCGTGGATCGTCGATCGCCTGCAGACACAAAACACCGTCGTGGTGACGGTCTTGGTCGCCGGACTGATTCTGGGCCTGTACTGGCTGCGTCAGGGCGGCGACTTCATGCACGGCCGTGTGCTCTTGGCACCGCTGTTTATTCTGCTGCTCCCGGTCATGGTGATTCCGGTGTCGCTTCCGGCGTCGCTGTCGACGAAGCGTTCGCGGATCCAACTCGGTACGGGATTGGTCCTGCTGGGCGGAGTCATTACTACCGTCTGGTGGGGAGTGGCCGTCAACCAGACGGTGCTGTCCGGCGCGGGGATGGACATCAGCCGCGACGGCATCGTCGACGAACGCCGGTTCTACGTCACCAATATGGGTAACGAGAATCCGGTAACGGCACAGGACTATCTGGACTATCCGCGCATGCGAGCCATGGTCAGGATGATCGATGAGTCGGAAGCGCGCGGTGGCGGTGTGCTGCTGTCGTCGGCGAACTTCGACGAGTGGTACTACTCGCCGTTGCCAGCGAAGATGCCGCCGGGAATCCCCCGCGAGACCACGGTGTACTTCCTTAACTTGGGTATGACGAGCATGAACGCCCCGCTCGATGTCCGGGTCGTCGACCAGATGGGGCTGGCCTACCCGCTGGCGGCCCATACGGCGCGTTTGACGGACGGTCGCATCGGACATGACAAACGACTGCCCAGCGAGTGGGTTATCGCCGAGAGTGGCGTTATGGGCGGATTCCCGGGCTTCCTGGGTAGGGACGACGTGAAGATGGCGC
The DNA here is from genome assembly GCF_049647785.1 of Gordonia sp. (in: high G+C Gram-positive bacteria). GTDB lineage: Bacteria > Actinomycetota > Actinomycetes > Mycobacteriales > Mycobacteriaceae > Gordonia. The sequence continues at coordinate 27,560 of NZ_JBARYI010000018.1, read as the reverse complement.
GGGTGGCGTTGAGTTGCCCAATGACGCAGGCGCGGTTCGCGTCGTACAAGGACACATGGAGTTTTGCGCGATTCCGGCACAATTTGCGTCAGGCTGCGGAGTTCAACTCGTACCGGATTGCTCGTGAACCGAAGTACGAGATTGAGCGTTGCGGGCTGGTCATGCCGCCGGGATTGCAGGGAAAGTGACAGGGCGGCAGTGGGTTTCGGTCTGCGAACCTGAGCGTCAGCTTGGTCGTAGTTAAGCCGATCCTGTGTCGGATGTCTCTCAATGGCTTGCCTGCGGAGATATCGAAACGGTAACGTCCCTCATCGGTCGAGCGATAGTCATGGCGTGGTCGAAAGCGGAGGCATCTGGTGTCTCTAGCGCGACCTGCCGTGTATGGCCAGTACCGACACTGTGATTAGAGTCACAGCGTTTGGTGCGGGTTGGCGAGTCGAATAGGCTCGCACTATCGAGTTGCAGGTGTGACGTGAGTGACGAAGGTTGCCACGTCCGTCCATCGCAACCGTAATGCGCCAGCCTGAGGGCTGGGTATGAACTTTGGAAGCAAATGTTAGGGAGACAGCAGTCAATGCGCGAAGCTAAGAGCAAACCGCACGCTGGCCATCGGCGGTTCACAGCGGTCCTCGTCGCAGTGCTCACTGCCATGGGCCTGATGGGAACCGCACTGGGTGCGGGTCCGTCGAGTGGTGCCGCATACGCGGGCTTCACGATCGACGCCTGTGGAATGCCGACCAACGGTGCCTTCGGCAACAAGTCGATGAAGCCCGGTGTCGTCAGGGTTCAGGCATGGCGTAAGCCGGGTAACTCCCGCACCGTCATCCTGCTGGACGGCATGCGCGCCGGCTACGACCGCAGCGGCTGGGACATCGAGACCAACGCCAAGCGTCTGGCCGACCGGGGCGTCAACGTCGTCATGCCGGTGGGTGGCCCCAACAGCTTCTACACCGACTGGGATGCTCCCTCGAACTTCAACGGTCAGCGCAAGGCCTACAAGTGGGGCTGCGTGATCGATAAGCGCCTCGTGCCCGCACTGCGCTCCAGGGGCTTCGCCAGCAAGGGTGGCAAGTACGCGATCATGGGTCTGTCCATGGGTGGCGGTGCCGCTCTGGTGCACGCCGCGCAGCGTCGCGACCTGTACTACGCAGCCGGCTCGATGTCGGGCTACCTGACCCTGTCGGCACCGGGTATGCGCACCGCACTGCGTATGGCGATGCTCGACGTTGCTCCGGCACCGTGGAACATTGACGCCATGTGGGGACCTCCGTGGAGCCCGCGCTGGACCGCTAACGATCCGATGATGCTCATCAACCGCATGCATGGCCTCAAGGTCTTCGTTGGTTCGGGTAACGGCTTCTTCGGTCGCTACAACTACCCGGGCAACGTCGGCGACGACCTCCTGAAGGGCACCCCGCTGGAGCTGCTCGCCTTCGCTCAGGCCAAGGCCTTCGAGGCGGCGGCATTCCTCCAGGGTGTGCCGGTGATGTCCTACTCGGCCAACGGCACCCACGCGTGGGGCTACTGGCAGGACATGCTGTGGAACGCCTACAGCCGCGGATTCTTCCGCTAGGCCAGATCTAACGAGAGCTGGGCCGCGACATCGCTAACGCGAAGTCGCGGCCCAGCTTTTGTTTTGCCGTCTCACGCCGCAATCCCACCCCCCGATTGCCCCTTTTCTGTCACAAACCGTGGTCGCGCAGCGACCGGACCGTCGCCGATCACCGTGATCGGTGACGGTCTGGTCGAATCGTGACAGAAAAGGGAAACGGGCGAAGCGCGGGAAACGGTGGAAGCGAGAAACATTAGTCACACAATTCACATGCGTCACAGCGTGGCGCGCACAGTTCGGCCCGCTTCCCGTGTAGAAAACAGAACGAGGCGCTCGGTTTTGTGAACGGAGTGCGATAAGCGCAGTCGGGGGACTCGTGAGGAGCAGGCAGTGAAGAAGTGGACGGGCCGGACGATGAATGGCGGGGCGGTGCGCAGACGCCGCGCGGCGAGTATCGCCGTCGCTGTGACAATGGTGGCGGCACTAGTGCCGATGGGCGTAGGTTCGGCGACGGCCGAACCGGCACCCAAGCCGCCGACGCAGCAGGCCCCCGCTAAGCCGAAGCCCAAGCCAAAGCCGAAGGCTGACAAGCCCGCACCGCCAGCACGCCCGGCACCGGCCGCGAAGCCGGCGACGGTCACCAAGACCTTTTGGTACGACGCGCACCGCGTGGCGCTGTGGGTGCGTTCGCCCGCGATGGGCACCGACATCCAGGTGCAATTGCTGCTGGCGCGCGATTGGTTCTCGAACCCTGCCGCCAAGTTCCCGCAGTTGACCATGCTCGACGGCCTCCGCGCGCAGGACGACCAAAACGGTTGGTTGATCAACACCAACGTTGCGCAGTTCTACCAAGATAAGAACGTCAACGTGGTGCTGCCCGTCGGCGGCGAGTCCAGCTTCTACACCGACTGGAAAGAACCCGACCGCGGCAAGAACTACAAGTGGGAAACATTCCTCATTCGGGAACTGCCACCCATCCTGGAAGGTCAGTGGCGGTCGACGAATGTTCGCGCCATCCAGGGCCTGTCCATGGGTGGCACGGCGGCCATGATGCTGGCCGCCCGTAACCCGGGCTTCTACAAGTTCGCGGGATCGTTCTCCGGCATTCTGCAGATGTCGTCGTACGGCATGCCGCAAGCCATTCAGTTCGCCCTGCGCGACGGTGGCGGCTACGACTCATCGAAGATGTTCGGACCGCCGTCTGATCCCGCGTGGAAGGAGCACGACCCCTACTTGCTGGCCGAGAAGCTCAAGGGAACCAGTCTGTACATCTCCTCGGGCAACGGTGTGGTCGGCCCGCACGACAAGCCGTCCGACATTCCACTGCTGGCAACGAACTACTCCGGTGTTGGCCTCGAGGTGCTCTCGCGCGTCACCAGCCAGCAGTTTGCTGCGCAACTGAACAAGCTCGGTATTCCTGGGCAGGCGGTGTACCGCCCGTCGGGTACCCACACCTGGCCGTACTGGCAGTTCGAAATGATGCAGGCGTGGCCGCAGGCCGCCGGAGCCCTCGGCTTGGGCAATGATGCGGTGGCTTGCCAGGTTGGGGATGCCTTCAAGAAGGCTCCGCAGGTTAAGGGGCTGGGCGGCTGCCTGACTCCCGAATACGCCGTTCCCGGTGGCCGGGCGCAAGACTTCCGCAACGGTCGGATCTTCACCGGGCCGAAGGGGCCCAGGGTGGTTGCCGGTGCGATTGGTGGTGCCTATGTGCCCGCCTTCGACCGTCTCGGGCTTCCGACCAGTGACGAGATGACCGGTCGCGACGGCGTCAAATTCAATACCGTCGAACGCGGAAAAATCACGTGGACTCCCCAGGGTGGCGCTCGCGTCGAATGACGTGGGTCACCGCCAGCGGGTCTACCGCGGCCCGCTGGCGGGGTTATCTGAATTTCCTCTGAGGGTTTACCGTGTCTTCGCAGGTAAAGCCCTTTGCGGGACCGAACTAGGCCGAAAGCGACGGTAGGCTGTCAGACATGACTGTCAAGTACATGCGCATCGCCGCTGCGGCCGGTGCACTCGCTGTTGCAGTGGGGACATTGACCGCGTGCAACGACTCGTCGACGGCGAGCGCGCCGATCGGCACCGCACCAGTCACCACCACCACGATGCCGGGATCGAATCCTTCCTCGGCGTCGGCAGAGGTTTCGAAGGCATCGCAGGAAGCATCGCGGGAAGCTGCTGCTGGCGCGTCGAAGGCTTCGGTCTCGCCGCCCGATACCGCGCCCAATAACTCGACGTCGGTCCCGAAGAATTTCCCCGGTGGCGCGCCGCCGCCCAGTGGCATCAAGCTGAGCGACAAGGACAAGGCTTACCTCGCAGATTTGAAGCGACAGAACGTCTCGTTCATGGGCGACACGGACAACAATGTCGCGCTGACCATGGGGCACTACGTGTGCGACGCGCAAGCGCAGAAAGCCGACCCCATGCTGGTTAAGGCCTATGTGCGGGCAGCGATCGGCCCCATGACCAAGACCGAGGCGGAAGCGAACGATAAGTCCGCGAAGGTAATCACCGCGGCAGAGAAGAATCTGTGCTGAGAAAGCGTAAGTGGGGCAAGCTGCTGCTGATTGTGCTGGCGCTCGGCCTGGTTGCGCTTCTTCTCATTGGCTTTCTCATCTTCCAATGGCTTAAGCCGACCCCCGCGCCCCCAGGCCTCGGTCCGGAAACTACGACCACCGCGCCACCGAGCCGGCCCAATGCGCAACCGGCCGACTGCCCGGATGTGTTGACGCTGGTGTTCCCCGGTACCTGGGAGTCAAGTCCCAACGACGACCCGTATGCGCCGCATGCGAACAAGAATTCGTTGATGCTGAAAGTGTCGTCGCAGCTGCAGGAGAAGTTCCCGCGTTCGCGCACCGAGGTTTACACGGTGCCGTACAAGGCGCAGTTCCGTAATCCCACCAATCTCGCGGATCGGCAGGCCGACTACAACGACTCGCGGAAGCAAGGCACGGCCCGCGGGTCGATCAAGCTGAAGAAGACCTACGAGCACTGCCCGCTGACCCGGTACCTTCTGTTGGGCTTCTCGCAGGGTGCCGTCATCGCTGGCGACCTCGCCAGCAATATGGCGAATGACCGCGGCCCCATCCCGGCGGCCGACCAAGATTTGATCATCGGAGTCGGGCTCATTGCCGACGGCCGACGCGAACCTGGCCAGGAGTCCGACGTCATGCCCAGTCCTCCCGGTGTGGGGGCCGAAATCGCTCTCGCGGGGTTCGGCAGCCTGGTTCCCGGAATCCGCATGTCCGGTCCCCGGGTGGGCGGCTTCGCCGAGATCTCCAACCGCGTCCGGTCGATCTGTGCCCCAGGTGACCTGATCTGCGATTCTCCGACGATCCGGGATCCGCTGAAGGCCATCGGCCAATTGGCCAATGCGGCAGGCAATCCCGTGCACGCCATGTACGCAACACCGCGCTATTGGAAGACCAAGGGCGGCCGGACAGCCGTTCAGTGGATGACTGATTGGGCGTCGACAACAATCAAGGGTGCTCCCCATCCCGCTCACAATTAGCGGTGGTCGTGGGCAGGTGTCGACCGCGGCACAGTTGCGTCGTATCGCTGCCGCTGAGCTTGGGGAACACGGCCGCCTGAGATAACCTTCTCGGGTTGGGGCCCGCTACGCGGCGGCCGCAGACCATTGAGGAGAGATACTTCGTGACGACTGCCCAAGACTCGTCGACGCATAACGTTGACGGACTTCGGAAGTTCCGCTTCGGTGCGGGCGGCGAAGGCAATAAAGACGAGGGTGGCGCCCGTAAATTCGTCAAGCTCGCCCAAACTGCCGAAGAATACGGATACGACACTTTCGCGATCCCGGATCACCTGGGCAACCAGGTGGGGCCGCTCGCGGCGCTCGGTGCCCTGTCTCAGGCCACCAGCACGATTCGCCTGGCGACGTCGGTGCTCGCAAACGGTTTCCGGCATCCGGCGCTGCTGGCGAAGGAAGCCACCACCATCGACGTGCTGTCGAAGGGTCGGCTTGAACTAGGCATCGGCGCTGGCTGGATGAAAGAAGAGTTCGACAAGGCCGGTATCGAATTCGGTACCCCCGGCGAACGCATCCGCAAGCTCGACGAAGCGTTGACCATCCTCGACCAACTGATGCGCGGCCAGACGGTCGACTTCGACGGCGAGTTCTACACCATCAAGGGCCTGGAAGGTTCCCCCCGTCCGCGGCAGGGACCTCGCCCGCCAATCGCCGTTGGCGGCGGTGGCCCCAAAATGCTTGCGCTGGCCGCAAAGCACGCAGACATTATCTCCGTGGCCACCGGCACCACCGTCGATGGCCGACTGCGACTGTCGGACATGACAATGGAAAAGACCATTGAGCGCGTCGACCGGATTCGACAGGCCGCAGGCGACCGGTTCGACGAAATCGAACTGAACTGGACCATCGCGACCATCGTCATCACCGACGACCGTGTCGCGACCGCCGAGATGGCGTTGAAGGCACTGGAAAGCGGATACCCGCCCAACATTGCCCGCGATGTGGAGCTGACGGTCGACGACATTTTGTCGTCCCCGTACCTGGCGTTCGGTAGCTTTGAGGAAATCGCTGATCAGATCCGTGAGGTTCGTCGGCAGACCACCATGAGTTACGTCGGGATCTTCCCGACACAGATGGACGCCTTTGCGCCCGTCATCCCGCTTCTGCGGGGAGAGTAAACTAATCGAGGTTTTCGTACGTTCGGGGGGACGACACGGGCGTGTCGGAAAAGGAACGCGTGCGGAAGTAGTGACGCAGACCGTGCAGAGAGTGCGGATACAGGAGTTTTTGGATGCTGAATACCGAGTTCGAGCAGTTCCTTGACGAGACCGGCAATCTTCGCTTTAGCGAGGACGCAACGCTGGTCGACTACGTCGAGCGCAACGTGCGTGAGCAGGCGGATACCCTCGCCTACCGGTTTCTTGATTTCAGCCGCGAACGCGACGGCGAACGTATCGACCTGACCTGGTCGCAGTTCGGCAAGCGCTTGCGCGCTGTCGCGGCTCGCCTGCAGCAGGTGACCAAGCCGGGCGACCGCGTCGCTATCTTGGCGCCGCAGTCGCTGGAGTACGTGATCGGCTTCTTCGCGTCGCTGTACGCCAGCAACATTGCGGTGCCGCTGTTCAGCCCCGACGAGCCCGGCCACACCGACCGGTTGATCGCCGTCCTGGCCGACTGCCAGCCCGCCGCGATCCTGACGTCGACCAAGTCGGCCGAAGCCGTCCGCGACTTCTTCGCTGATCGTCCCGCCAAGGACCGCCCGCGCGTTATCGCCGTCGACGCCGTCCCGGACTCGGTTGGATCGAGCTGGGTTCCGCCCGTCGCCGACTACAACAACCTCCACTCGGTTGCCTACCTGCAGTACACCTCGGGTTCGACCCGTGTGCCCGCCGGCGTCGAGATCACCTACGAGGCGGTCGCCGCGAACTGCCTGCAGATTTACGACACGATTGAAATCGACCGCAATGCTCGCGGCGTCACCTGGTTGCCGATGTTCCACGACATGGGTTTGCTGACGGTGATCCTCCCGGCGCTCGGCGGCCGCTACGTCACCATCATGAGCCCGCTCGCCTTTGTCCGCCGCCCCGGTCGTTGGATCCGCGAACTCGCCGCGGACGACGACCATGCGCCGACCTACGCCGCCGCCCCCAACTTCGCTTACGAGCACGCTGCTCTCCGCGGCCTGCCGCGCGAAGGCGAAGACCTCGACCTGTCGAACGTCATCGGCCTGATCAACGGTTCCGAGCCGGTCACGGTGAGCTCGATGCGCAAGTTCAACGAGGCATTCGGCCCGTACGGGCTGTCGCCGAAGGCCATCAAGCCCTGCTATGGCATGGCCGAAGCCACGCTGTTCGTGTCGGCCACCCAGCGCGACAACGAAGCACTCGTCAACTATGTCGACCGTGACCGGTTGAACGCTGGCGAATTTGTGCCCGTTGATCCCGAAGCCGAGGGCGCTGTTGCCCAGGTTTCGTGCGGTCAGGTCGCACTGAGCCAGTGGGCCGCCATCGTCGACCCAGAGACCGGTGCTGAGATGCCCGACGGTCGCGTCGGCGAGATCTGGCTCAACGGCCTGAACATCGGCGAAGGCTACTGGAACAAGGACGAAGAGACTGCCGAAACGTTCCACAACGTCATCTCCAAGCCGCTCGATGAGGGCAGCCACACCATCGGTGCCAGCAAGCCGGACCGGTGGATGCGCACCGGCGACTTCGGTGTCTGGTACGAGAACGAGTTGTACATCACCGGTCGCGTCAAGGACCTGGTGATCGTCGACGGCCGCAATCACTACCCGCAGGACCTCGAGTACAGCGCGCAGGAGTCGAGCACGGCCCTGCGTCCGGGCTTCGTCGCAGCGTTTGCGGTGCCCGCCAACCAGCTCCCGAAGGAAGTTTTCGAGAGCGGTCACAGCGGTTTGAGCTACGACCCCGACGACGCTTCTGAGCAGTTGGTGATCGTTGCTGAGCGCGGCTCGGGTCGCAAAACCGACGCTCAGGAGGTCGCCGATACGGTGCGCGCCGCCGTCGCCGGCCGCCACGGTGTCATGGTTCGGGACCTGCTGTTGGCTCCCGCTGGATCGATCCCGCGCACGTCAAGCGGCAAAATTGCCCGACGCGCCACCAAGGCTGCCTACATTGATGGCACCTTGCGCGGTGGGTACCAGCAGACGGCGTTCCCCGACGCGGGCGCATGAACATAGCAGTGAGCCCGGTACGTCACGAGGTGGCGTACCGGGCTCGTTTGCTAATAACAAGTAACGCGATCGGTAGGCTGGTTAGTAATGTCTGAAATTGAGAACAACGGTTCAAACGGCGAGACCGTCGGCGACCTCACGGTGGAAGATTTGCGCGACTGGCTGCGCAATTGGGTCTCGAAGGCGACGGGCGTGCCCGCCGACCAGATTTCCGATGACCGTCCGATGGAAGAATTTGGGCTGTCGTCCCGCGATGCGGTGGCCTTGGCTGCCGACGTTGAGGACTACAGCGGCGTCGTCCTGACCGCCACCGCCGCGTACAACCACCCGACTATCGGTTCGCTCGCCAAGCGCATCATCGAGGGTGACCCCGACGAAGGCCTGGACGCCGACGACGACCGTTTCTGGGAGCGGGAGCGCTCGGCAGACAACGACATCGCCATCGTCGGCCTCGCGACCCGCTTCCCGGCTTCCGGCGACACCCCGGAATCTACGTGGGAGACGCTGATCACCGGCGTCGACGGCATCTCCGATTTGCCGGACGACCGCTGGCTCGAGTTCAAGGCCGACCCGCGCATCGCCGAAGCCATCGAGAACGGCAACGTGCATGGCGGCTACCTTGATGACGTCAAGGGATTCGACGCCGACTTCTTCCAAATGAGCCCGCGCGAAGTTGAGAACGTCGACCCGCAGCAGCGGCTCGCGCTGGAACTGACGTGGGAAGCCCTCGAGCACGCCCACATTCCGCCAAGCGATCTGCGAGGTGGCCAGGTCGGTGTCTTCATGGGCACGTCAACCAACGACTACCAGATGCTCGCGACCCTCGGCCTCAGTGAAGGCGCGTCGGAAACGGCGGCCTACGCGCTGACCGGTACGGCGACGTCGATCATCGCCAACCGAGTGTCGTACTTCTTCGACTTCCACGGCCCGTCACTCGCGATCGACACCGCGTGCTCGTCGTCGCTGGTTGCCGTGCACGAGGGTGTTCGCAGCCTCCGCAACGGCGATTCCGATGTGGTTATTGCCGGCGGCGTCAACATGCTGCTGACTCCGGCCGCCACGTTGGGCTTCGACCAAATCGGCGCGCAAGCCGAGGACGGTCGCATCAAGGCTTTCTCGTCCGACGCCAACGGCATGATCCGTGCCGAGGGTGGCGGCGTATTTGTTCTCAAGCGGATGGCCGACGCCCGCCGCGACGGTGACACGGTCCTCGCCGTGGTGGCGGGTTCGGCGGTGAACTCCGACGGTCGCTCGAACGGCATCTTTGCCCCCAACCCCGAAGCTCAGGTCCAGGTGCTGCGTTCGGCTTACGCCGACGCCGCCATTGACCCGCGCACGGTGGACTACGTGGAAGCCCACGGCACGGGCACCGTCCTCGGCGACCCCATCGAGGCCGATGCGCTCGGCCGCGTGGTTGGCCGCGGTCGTCGCCCGGAAGCCCCGATGCTGCTCGGTTCGGCCAAAACCAACTTCGGCCACATGGAGTCCGCAGCCGGTGCCGGTGCGCTCGCCAAGGTGGTGCTGTCGATGCAGCACGACCGTCTGCCTGCGTCGCTGAACTATGTCGGACCCAATCCGTACATTCAGTTCGAGGCCACCAACCTGCGCGTCATCACCGAGGCCACCGATTGGCCTCGTTACTCGGGTCATGCCATCTCGGGTGTTTCCGGATTCGGCTTCGGCGGCACCAACGCGCACCTCGTCATCCGCGAGGCACTGCCGTCCGACTTTGTGGAGCCGTCAGCGGCCGAGGCCGTCGAGCCGGTCGCCGTCCATACCGGCGACGACTACGACGATGACGACGAGTACTTGACCGAGGCCGAGCGTGCCGTCCTGGCCGCGCAGGCCAGCAAGGTGCCGGCCGAGGTGGTAGCCGCCGAGGTCGATCCCGCAGCGGGATTTGCCCCCGCCGCCGTCGAAGGTGCCGTGGTGCCGCTGGTGATCTCCGGATTCCTCGCCTCGCGGCGCCGCAAGGCCGCCGCAGATCTGCTGGAGTGGCTCGAGTCCGACGAAGGTCAGGCCACTCCGCTCGTGGAGATCGGTCGCGCCCTGGCACATCGCAACCACGGTCGTACCCGGTCGGTCGTCATGGCCCGCACTATGGAAGATGCCGTCAAGGGTGTCCGTGCCGTCGCCGAGGGCAAGGCACTGCCGTTCGTTTACACCTGCGATGCGCCGGATGCCGCATCGGCCGCGTGGCTCCTGTCGGGCTTCGGTTCGCAGCACCGCAAGATGGCCAAGCAGCTGTACCTGGAGAACCCGGTCTTCGCCAAGCACGCCGATCGCGTCGACGCGATTATTCAGCGCGAACTCGGCTACTCGATGGTCGATATCTTCCTCGACGACGAGAAAACCTACGAGATCGAGACCGCCCAGATCGGCATTTACACGATCCAGGTGGCGCTCGCCGACACCATGCGCCACTTCGGTGCCGAGCCGGGTGTGCTGGTTCCGCACTCGATGGGTGAGGCCTCGGCGGCCTACATCAGCGGTGGTCTGTCGCTGGAAGACGCCACCCGCGTGATCTGCCAGCGTTCCCGCCTGATGGGCGAGGGCGAAGCCATGCTGACCGGCGATGCCGTCCGTTACATGGCCCTCGTCGAATACAGCGCCGACGACATCACCGGCGTCCTCACTGATTTCCCGGATCTGGAAATCTGCGTCTACGCGGCACCGACACACACCGTCATCGGCGGACCCGTCGACCAGGTCGACGCGATCGTCGCGCGCGCGGAAGCCGACGGCAAACTCGGTCGCAAGCTGCAGACCAAGGGCGCTAGCCATACGTCGCAGATGGATCCGCTGCTCGGCGAACTCTCGTACGAGATCACCGGTATCGAACCGCAAAAGCTCAAGTACGGCGTCTACAGTTCGGTGGACCGCGAGACCTACTACCGGCCGGGCACCCCCGACGTCTTCACGATCGATTACTACCTGAAGGGCCTGCGCCACAGCGTGTGGTTCGCGCAGGCCATCGCGAAGTCGGTGGAGGCTGGTCACCGGACGTTCGTTGAACTCTCACCGAACCCGGCAGTGCTGATCTCGGTTGCCGCCACCACCTTCGGTGCTGGCGTGCATAACGCCGAGCTCATCGAGACGCTGCGCCGCAAGGAAGACGAAAGCTACGGCCTCGTCAACGCGCTGATGAAGCTGTACGTGCATGGCCATCCGGTTAACGTCGCGTCGCTCTTCGGCACCGGCCCGGACCAGCGCTACGCGAACATCCCGCGCACCCGCTTTGAACGCAAGCCGTACTGGATCGATGCGGCTATCGCCAGCGGCACCGGTGCCAGCACAGTCCCCGGCTCGCACGTTGGGCTGCCCGATGGTCGCCACGCCTGGGAAGTGAACATCTCCGCCGTTCGTGACCCGCGCGAACTGGTCCTGGCTGCGGCCAAGCAGATTCTCGGCTCGTCCGCCGCGGTTGCCGCGGTGGAACAGGCCGCCGAGTTCCCGAAGGCCGGCACTGTCACCACCACGTTGACGCGACACCCGGGCGGTGCGGCAATCGCCGTTCACGCTGACGCCGCTGGCAACTACGCACTGCTGTACGAAGCTGCCGTCACCGGCGCTGCCGTGGCACCGGCGCAGACCGCCGTGGCCGCTGCGCCGACAGCCGCCGAGGCGGCAAAGGCTTCCGGGTTCGTCGACGAGAAGGTCATCGTCGAAGACGAGATCGTCGAAGACATCGGCAATCGGTGGGATCCGGAGTCGAGCGAGACCGTCGGTGATCGCCTCGCCGTGATCGTCGGTGAGTCCATGGGGTACGACCCCGAGGACCTCCCTCGTGAAGTTCCGCTGATCGAGCTGGGCTTGGATTCGCTGATGGCGGTCCGCATCAAGAACCGTGTGGAGTATGAGTTCGACATCCCGCAACTCCAGCTGCAGGCCATGCGGCAAGCCAACCTGGCAGATGTGGAAAAGTTTGTTGCGTTCGCCGTGACGCACCGCGACCAGCTCGACGAGCTAGAAGAGATGACCGGCGGCGGCGAACTCGATACCGCGGCGCTGAACGCCTACATCGACGAGGAACTGGCAAAGGATGCGGCAGCGCCCGCACCGGAACCAGTTGCCGCGCCGGTGGTCGAAACTGCACCCGAAACAGCACCTGCACTCGAGCCCAAGCCCGAGCCGGAACCGGAACCCGCACCGACGGCAGCTCCGGCAGCCGCCGCGGCACCGGCCCAGCCGACCGACATGATGGATCAGGCGTCCGTCGCCGAAGCCGCCGGTAGCGATGTGCCGCCGCGCGACGCGGCCGAGCGTCTCACCTACGGCGTGTACGCGGTTGTCACCGGCAAGTCGGCGGGCGGCGTGTTCAACAAGCTTCCCGTCCTCAGCGAGGACGATGCCGAGAAGCTCACCGAACGCCTTAACGAGCGCACCGGTGGTGACCTCGACATCGAAGATGTCCTCGACTCGGAGACCATCGAGGAACTGTCGAACTATGTGCGCCAGCACATGGAGGCCTCGGCCGATGTCGACGGGTTCCTCCGATTCCTGCGCGTCCCGAAGGGTGCCGACGGCAAGCCGAAGCACAGCTTCGACACCACCGCGGGTGACCCGATCCCGATGCTGGTGTTCCACCCCGCCGGTGGCAACACCTCCGCATACGAGGCGCTCCTGAAGCGTCTGCCCGAGGATCAGCCCGTGATCGGCTTCGACCGCGTTGAAGGTTCCATTGAGGAGCGCGTCCGTCAGTACATGCCGCGCCTGCGTGAAGTGCAGCCGCACGGACCGTATGTCCTGGTCGGCTGGTCGCTGGGCGGTGCGCTCGCCTACGGTGCCGCGCAGTTGCTCCGCGCGGAAGGCGACGAGATCGCGTTTGTTGGCCTCATTGACGTCGTCCGTCCCAGCAAGGACGTGCCCGACACCGAAGAGAACAAGCGGGCTCGCCTCGAACGCTGGAAGGCGTTCGCGATCAAGACCTACGGGCTTGACGAAGACGTGCCGATCCCGATGGATCGCCTCGTCGCCGCCGACGACAACGAACAGTTCGCGATCATCGCCGAAATGATGGCGATGTCGGGAACCAAGATCCCCGGCGGCATCATCGAGCACCAGCGGACGTCGTTCCTCGACAACCGTGCGCTCACCGAGATCAATCCGACGTCGTACGACGGCAAGGTGATCCTGTACCGCGCGGACAAAATGCACGACGGCGCTATCGAGCTTGAGCCGCAGTGGGCCGAGATCGACGAGGACGGTCGTTGGGGCGAAGTAGTGGACGATCTTGAGATCATCCACATTGGCGGCGACCACCTGGCCATCGTCGACGAGCCGTACGTTGCGAAGGTCGGAGCCGACCTGACTCGTCGTATGGCCGAAATCAAGACGCAGAAGTGACGGAAAGACTGTAGACGAGTGACTGAAACGACTGCTGCGGATGGGACTGCTGTGACTGAAACTGCTCGGATCGAGACAACTGCTGCCAAGCTGGCGGACCTGCGCGAGAAGCTCGAACTCGCCAAGGAGCCCGGAGGTGACGCGGCCGTCGCCAAGCGCGCAAAGAAGGGCATCCTTTCGCCGCGCGCACGGCTGGAGTTGCTGTTCGATCCCGGCACGTTCGTCGAGGTCGGTGCGCTGGCGAAGATGCCCGGCGCGGGCGACACCGGCTACGGCGACGGCGTCGTCACCGGGCACGGCATGGTTAATGGGCGTCCCGTGGCGGCCTTCAGCCACGACCAGACCGTCATGGGCGGCACCGTCGGCGAAATGTTTGGCCGCAAGGTGTCGGCGCTGATGGAGTGGGCGGGCAAGCTCGGCTGCCCGATGGTCGGCATCAACGACTCGGCAGGCGCCCGCATCCAAGATGCCGTCACCTCACTCGCCTGGTACGCGGAGATGGGACGACGCAACGACCTGCTGTCGGGTCTGTCGCCGCAGGTCTCCGTGATCCTGGGTAAATGTGCAGGCGGCGCCGTCTACACCCCGGCCAACACGGACATCCTGGTTGCGGTCGAGGACAAGAGCTACATGTTTGTCACCGGGCCCGACGTCATCAAGCAGACCACCGGTGAAGAGATTTCCGCCGAAGATTTGGGTAGCGCCCACAACCAGGCGCTCTGGGGCAACATCCACCACGTGGCAGCCGATGAAGCCGCCGCGTTCGCGTGGGTGCGCGAGTACCTCGAGTACATGCCGTCGAGTGCCCACGAACAGCCGCCGGTCATCAACCCGGGTCTCGAACCCGAGGTCACCGAGTCGGACCTGGAACTCAACACGTTCATGCCCGACAACGACAATGCCGGCTACGACATGCGCGACATCATCATCCGACTCTTCGACGATGGTGCATTCCACGAGGTATCCGAACTGTTCGCGCCGAACATCCTGACCGGGTACGCGCGCATTGACGGCCGCAGCGTCGGCGTTGTCGCGAATCAACCGAACGTCATGGCGGGCACGATTGACACCGACTCGTCAGAGAAGGCGACTCGCTTCGTCCGCACCTGCAATGCATACAACATTCCGCTCGTCTTCCTCGTCGATACACCCGGCATCCTTCCCGGCCTGGTGGAGGAACAGAAAGGCACGATTCGACGGTCGGGCAAGTTCCTGTTCGCCTACGTCGAAGCGACCGTCCCGAAAATCACCGTCGTCCTGCGTAAGGCTTACGGTGGCGCGTACGCGGTGATGGGTTCCAAGCAGCTCGGTGCCGACATCAACTTTGCCTGGCCCACCGCCAAGATTGCGGTGATGGGTGCGGAGTCGGCTGCCGCCGTCCTGACCCGCCGCCAGACCGAAGGCATGTCCGCGAACGATGCCGACAAGGTGCGTCAAGACTTCATCGCGTTCTACAACGCGATGATGGCGACGCCCTACCTGGCTGCCGAGCGCGGCTACATTGACGCCGTCATCGAACCAGCCGAAACCCGCCTGCAGTTGCGGAAGGCGCTCGCGCAACTGCGCGACAAGGAAGTGCTGCGCAACCCGCGCAAGCACTTCCTGATGCCGATCTAACTCAGGGACTAGCCCCAGACTGATTTCGCTCCGCTATCGCCGGCCAAGACCACCATGATGAGGGCGGCGATAGCGGCGGCGACGGTTGCTACGCGCACCGTCACGTCGAGCCACTTGAGGGCCGATTCGGACAGCGGTAGTCGTGCTGTCACGGCAGGTAGCTGCAGCAGGTACAGCAGTGCGACGAGACCGAACAGCGGCCCGACGGCCAGGATCAGTTCGTCACCCAACTCGGCGTGACGCTGCAACTGCGGCGTTTCCGGAAGGGTCTTCTCGAGCGATTCGCCCGCGCTAGTGGTAATCGGTACGGCAATCAGCGTGACGAGAGCGAGCAGAGACGGGAAGGCTCCCAAAGCTTGCCGTGCTCGCGGCCAAGCGGCGATAGCAATTGCCACGAGTGCCGCGACAGGCACAGCGACCACGACGAAGTGCACGAGCAGCGGGTGGGCAGGCAACCCGTTGATGGTATCCATTCGCAAGACTTTACGGTCGCTCGCGCGTCACGGCTGCGTCCGAAACGACCTGCCCGCAAATTCCCAGCGACTTCCCAGTTAGACGCTTGCCGGGCCATTGGGCCTTCGGCAACACTGGGCGAGTGACTACTGACGACGCAGTGCATGGCCATGAACCGCACGCCAATAATCTTGCTGGTCGGCTGAACTGGTTGAGGGCCGGAGTGCTCGGTGCCAACGACGGGATCGTGTCGACGGCGGGCATCGTCGTCGGGGTTGCCGCGACCACCGCGGCACGCGGGCCGGTCTTCACTGCGGGTATCGCCGGATTGGCTGCTGGCGCGGTATCGATGGCGCTCGGCGAGTATGTCTCTGTCAGCACTCAGCGCGACACGGAGGCAGCTCTCCTTGCCAAGGAGCGGTGGGAACTCGACAACGAGCCCGTCGCCGAACTGGCCGAACTCGCCGACATTTACGAGTCGAAGGGCATGAGCCGGGCCACGGCAGAGCAGGCCGCCGCCGAAGTGTCGGCAAAGGATGCCTTTGCCGCCCACAGTGAGTCCGAACTCGGTATCGACCCCCACGACCTCGCGAACCCGTGGCAGGCGGCCTTTTCCTCGGCGGTCTCGTTTACGGTTGGCGCGCTGCTGCCGCTGGCAGCGATCCTGCTGCCACCCGAATCGTGGCGTATCCCGGTCACTTTCGTGACGGTGGTCGTCGCACTGGCACTCACCGGGGCAATGGGTGCCTACCTGGGGCAGTCGTCCCCGTGGCGTCCGACCATCCGCATGGTGATCGGTGGCAGCCTCGCGATGGCGGTCACCTACGGTATCGGTCTATTGGTCGGTACCGCGGTCGGCTGATTGCCACAATGATGAACTGAGCGGACGCTACCGTTGTCGAAGGGAAAATTCATGTACTTCATCGTCGTCAAATTCCAGGTCAAGCCCGAGAGCGCGGAGACGTGGCCAGCCATCGTCGCCGACTTCACGGCCGCGACCCGGGCCGAGCCCGGGAACCTGTGGTTCGACTGGTCGCGCAGCGTCGAAGACCCGAACGAGTACGTCTTGGTTGAAGCGTTCACCGACGACGGTGCCGGCCCGCACGTCTCCAGCGACCACTTCGCGAAAGGCCTCGAAGCGATGCGCCCCCACCTGGTGTCGACCCCGAAGATCGTTTCCCGCCAGGTCGACGGCGACGGTTGGGGCGAGATGGGCGAACTTCAGATCTAGGAGTGCGTTCGCGTCTCGATCAGTAGCCGATCGACCGCATAGGGGCGGGGTTGTACAGGCCGCTGACCGTGTGGGTGCCGTGCACCATCTCGGCGGGCTGTGCATCTACGACCATCGTGTAGCGCTCCAAGCCACCCCAGTCGCGGCCCCAATTGTTGCGCAGGTAAGTCGGAACCAGGGTGCCGTGAAGGAGTCCGTCGGTGATGCCGAGCGGGCCACCGTTCACGCCGTCCGACCACGTCTGTGAATTGCGCTTCGTCGCGTCAGCGTCGGGCATGATGCGCCAGTCGGGCACCTCAAGGATGCCGTAGCTGACAGCCATCGGCCGCTGGCACGGGAACACGAGCCCGGGCATCCAGTCGATAAACACCGGATCGGTACTGCCGACAACACTCTGCAAAGTCTGCAATGACGGCACACGCGGCGGCGTAAACGCCACCCACTCGCTGACGGCAGCCGCATCGTCGACCACCTTGAGCTGCACCACGTTCGCGCGGGGCGGCGCATCCTTCAGCGCGAAACGCATGTTGCGCCAGTAGGTTTGCTCCATCGCGTCGGTCGGCATGAGGGCCACACCCAGCGGGACAACTTTGCCGCTGGCGTCGCGTCGACCAAACTGGGCCACCAGGTGACGGCCCGGAGTGACTGCCCGCAAGCCGTTAATGGACTCGATGGAACCGGCCGCGGCAACCGTCAGGAGCGGCTTGTCCTCGGGTGCGCTGCCAGCGTCAAAGCCGAGGTCGTACCAGTCGGTGGTTACCGAGTTCACGCCCTGAGCGCCATAGCTACCCAAGACCGGCGTCGTTGCCGGGTTGAGTCCAAACGGAAGACGGACCGTAGTCGCCTTCTCCGCTGGCTCGGCAGCTTCCTCCGCACCGGACTCCTGTGCCTCGTCGGTGTCGGTCCCGGTTCCGTCGTCGGTTGCCGAACCGCCACCGGCGGTCGGCGGTGCGAGCGACGGATCGGATTCCTCGTCGGACCCGGAACGCTTCTCCTCCAACGGATCGATGTAGGTACCCGCCGGGATACCGTCGGGCCGGAACCCAACATTCTCACCAGCGAGCGCACGGAACGGTGATGGCGCGGGCCTGCCGTTAACGGCGGCCGGTTTCAGCAGCGTCTTGTTCGGGTCCGGTTCGACGAGAACATCGTTAGCCAAACCGCACTCGTTGCCGGTGAGGGCGCGGATATTCGACTTCGTCCACGACCAACTGTCGCGCTGCTCCCAAGCACCCTTCGCGAACGAGCCCAGCATGAAGAGCACCAGGAGGCCAGCGATCACCGGCAGCGGCGACACCTTCAGCTTCGACAGTCCCTTGCGATGAGCTTCGGTCCGAGTCGCTTCGTCGACGTAGTCGTCCCGGAAGTGGTACCAGAGGCCGACGGCCGCGGCGATTAGGGCGGCCAGCAGCACGATCCAGCTGAGCTTGATGCCTGCCAGCGCTACCGGACGGTCCCACCAGGGGATGCCGTAGCTACCGACGTACCACCACATGTTGGTGCCTGCCGCGGATACGGCTGTCACGAGCAGTACGGCAGAGGCGAAGAACGCGCGGTTGCGACGTGACCGCAGCAGCGCGGGCGCCATCATCGCTGCCACGGCCGCGCACAGTGCCGCGCCGATACCCGCGTAGATACCGAAGTGGTGCGTCCACTTGGTCGGGGTAAACGACGTGAAGAACATGGTGCCGATGATGACGGCAATCAACCGCCACATCGGGGCGCGGGCGATACCGTTCGGCGACCGGCGCGAAGCCAACCGGAAAATCGCCACGACCAGCGCCAAGATCATCATTAGGATGCCGAAGCGACGTGGGAACGTGCCGTCGCCCGTCTGCAGAATCAGGTAGTAGTAGCGAACCGGCTCCTGCCACCACTGCTCGGTGGGACCGACTTCGGTCGCGACCTTGTTGCCTTCCAGCAGCGGCGCAAGGGCCTGCGAGTAGAAGATCATGTAGAGCACCGCGGTGCCCGCTGCCGCCACCGGCGCGATCATCGGGAGCAGGCCGTCGCGTTGGCGGCGGTCGACAATCGCCTTGACGACACCGCGCAAACCAGCGACCAGGGCTGCGGCCGCCATCAACCCACCGGGCGCGAGAGCCAAGGTGAAAGCCGCGGTGATCGCGGCAATCGCGAACGGCAGTAGCCGTCGGGTGGCGATCGCACGCTCAACGCAGCACCAGGTCAGCAGGGCGCCAACAGCTTCGGCGGGTTCGGGCCGAATACCGTTGTTGTACGGCATCCAAATGGTGAGGAACACCATCGCACCGGTCCAGACGGCGGCCGGACTGTTCCGGACTGCACGACCGAGGCGCGGCAGTACTTCGCGGCTGATCAACCACCAGCCGAGCAGGCCCAGCAGGAGCGAGGGCAGTCGAAGCCACGGAGTGGCGACCGAAATGTTCGTCATCCACGACAACACTTGGAAGTGCCAACCGAAGGGGTCCTGTGGCACACCGAAGTAGCGGAAGTAGTTGTCCGCGTACCCGGCTTCTTCGGTAATGCGAGCAACGGTGATGTTGTAGCCGTCGTCGGACGTGTTGCCGCCGATCAACCACCAAGCGGCGAGAACCACAAACACGGCTACGTCCGGTCCGCGGATGGTGAACCAACCGGCGGGCAGGAAGCGCTTGTGGCCGCGGCCGTCACGGGCGTCGAGCAGTCCCAACGCGAGCAGCGACAGGATGGTCGCGATGATGCCGACAATGATGGCCGCCAACTTCAGCGGGGTCGGGGAGTTAATGAAGCGAGTGTCGACGGTTGCATTCAACGACAGCCCGTCGCGCGGGGCGTCGGCCGGAAGGTCGGAGAAGACGCCGATAATCTGCGGGCGCATATCCGGATCGTCTACGCGATACGACGTCGCGTCGCCGGGCGCAATGCCCTCGATAGCGGCGGTAACGCCTTCGCCGTCGCCCTTCATGACGAAGCGGCAGTTCGGATTGTTCTGCGCGCTGCGGTCGGTCGACAGCAGAACGACGTCGCGAACAATCATGCTCAACGACTTGTCGGTGGCGCTGACGAAGACGGCGCGAGCGCTCGCCTGCTTGCCTTGGCGCGGCACCGTCGACAGCAGGACGCCGCCAGCGGCCGGGAGTTCCTTGGCGAGCGAGCACGGCACCGACAGGTCAACTTCGGTCGGCACAAACGCAACCATGGGCGCAGTCACGTTGCCGATCGTGTTGTTCTGCGGCCAATGCAGTTCGGAGGTCTTCTGATTGATCGGCATCAACGGTGTCAACACCGCTAAGACAAAACCGAGGACACCGGCAATCGCGGCCAAGAGTTTGGCATTGCGATAGTTGTTCGCCTTCAGCAACTTCCACCGGCCGGTCGGTCCGGTAGATGTGGTTTCGGTTGCGCTCACCTGGGTTTGCTTCCCGTTCTGCTCACTCATTTAGTTGGCTCCACCCGGATCGAACCGGTCCGCGACCAGCCCCAAGTCGAAACTGCGGACGTGTCGACGGTGGCGACGGTGGCGTCAGGACTCAACGACGTCAGCTTTTCAAGGGAACCCCAGTCCTGATGCCAATCATCTCGGAGATAGGTCGGCACGGTCACCGACGACGTCGTCGACTCACTGATCGAAAGGAGGCCACCGGAATTGGCAGCCATCCACGTCTTCGACTGCGAGTTCGCCATCACGTAATCGGGCAGGATGCGCCAGTCGGGGACCTCGGCCACACCGTGCGTGATTGCGAGGGGACGCTGGCACGGGAAATGCGCGGCAACGGGGAAGTCGATGAGCACCGGGTCGTCGGAGCCCACCAGTTCCTGCAAGGTCTGCAGCTTCGGGGCACGCGGCGGCGTGATAGCGATGAACTGCATCGGTCCGAGGTTGGTGTCGTCAAGAACCAGGCGCATCACCTCGGCCTTTGCCGGTACCGCAGTCATCGGGACGCGCAGATTTCGCCATGGCCGGTTGGGGATCACGGGTCCGGGATCGACAGGGATCACGTCGCCACCGACTTGGGTAAACGTGCCGTCGGCGGCTTTGGTGCCAAACTGGACAACCAGCTTCTGACCGTAGGTTGGCACCCCGTCGGCGTTGATCGTCGAAACGGCTCCGGCCGTGGCGAAGGCAATGATCGGCGAGGCGTCCCGGGCCGGAAGGTCGTACCATCCGGTCGTCAGATGCGCGTTGGCACCGAAACCGTAACTGCCAAGCACCGGTGTTTTCTTGGGATCCAAGTCGAACGGCAGCAGGGCCGTTGAGCCGTTAATCGTCTCCGGGCCTTTACCGCCGGTGGTGCCAGCGCCGAGGCCGCCGATGATGTTAAACGGCTTCGACGTGGAGCCGCCGACGTGCATCTGTCCCGCGCGGGCGTTGCGATTGTCGGGCGTCAGGTCGGACGGAATCCCGTCGGGGGTGAAACCGACGGACTTGGTGCCGGTGAGGGCGGCAGTTGCCGACTTTCCGTCTGCGGGGGTCAACATATTGGCGTTCGGATCGGGTTCAGCAAGCACCTGGTCGGCCATCGCGCACGGCTGACCGCGCAGCGCGTCGACATTGTTGCTGGCCACCGTCATAGCCGGGGCACGAAGCACCACGGCCCGGCCAAAGGCGATCAAAGTGGCAGCGACCATGAGTGCGGCGATCACCATCAGCGGGGTCGACGCAATCGCGATCCGACGACGGTCCGCAGGCGAATCGGGGGCACCCTCGGGATGGTGGGCCAAGCCCCTGTTGGTGGTGTAGTCGGAGCGCAAATGCAGCCACAGGGTCACCGCGACCGCGGCCACAGCCAACGCCAGCAGGATCGACGAGACTTCGATACCCGCGACCACAGGCGCGATATTGAACCACGGAATGCCCAGGTTGTAGGCGTACGGCCAGGCGTTGGTGCCCGCTGAGGCGAACGCCAGGGCAAACAGCAAACCGGCGGTCAACGCCGAGAGGTTCCGCAACGATCGCGCGCTGCTCTGCGCGATCGCAATGGCAGCAAGCCCGGCCATGGCCGCACCGAAGCCGGTGAGGACACCAAATTGGATGGTCCACTTAATCGGGGTTGCGAACAGCAGCAGCAAGCTGACACCGAACGCGCCGATCAACCGCCATGCGGGAGCCGTCGCAACCCCCTTGATGCCACCGCGACGCAGCAGGACCGCGGCCACGATGAAGGCGGCAACAAAGGCTAGCAGCACCGGGATACGACGGGCCAGAGCACCGTCGGGCGTGCCGACCGACAGGAAGTAGTACCGCAGGAACTCTTGATGCCACGGCACAATGGGCCCGGTCTGGTACCGGATCTTCATCGCCTCAAGGACATTCATGATGCTCTGATCCCGGAAAACCACCACTGCGACGATGGTCGCGGCGGCAGCAATCGGGGCGAGGAGGGCAGCCAGACCAGCCTCGCGGCGACGGTCGACCAGCACGTGCAGCATCGGTCGGGCGGCAACCAGCAAGATCGCGGCACCCACGATGCCCTGCGGCGCCAAGGCCAAGGTGAAACCGGCGGTCGTAGCGGCGAGAGCTGCGGGCAGCATGCGTTTGCGGCTAATCGCGACCTCGGTGGCCCACCAGGTCAACAACGAACCGAGCACAATGATCGCCTCGGTGCGCAGGCCCGAACAGAACGGAAGCCAGAACGAGAGGAAAACGGCACCGGCAGTCCACGCCGCCCACGACGACGCCGTATGACGCTCGAGTTTGGTGGTGGCGGTACGGGCCACGTCGAGCAGTCGGGGGAGCACCACTCGGGAAATCAGGATCCACGATGCGATACCGGCAACAAGCTGCGGCAAATGCATCCACAGGATCGTCGGAGAGATCTTGGCCCACAGGGCGAGGAAGCTGTAGTACCAGTCAAACGGTGCCTCGGCGATGCCGTAGAACCGGTAGTAGTTCGACAGATATCCGGCATCGCCCGAGGTGCGGGCCATGTTGAGGATGTAGCCGTCGTCGGGCGCGCCGGCACCGATAAACGTCCACAGGATGAGGACACCGCCCACCGCCAGGTCCGACAGTCGGATCCGGATGCGGGAGAAGAACGAACCGGTCCGCTGGGCCAGGCCGCCGCGGTAGCCGAAGAGACGATCGAGGCACCACAGTGCGAACAGTGCGATCAAGGTGGCCAGGACGGCGACGATGATGGCGAGGGTCTTAAGGGGCGAAGCGTGCGACTCGTAGCGGTTATCAACGACAATCCGGGCGCGGATACCGTCGCCCGCAGCCTTGACCTGGGCGGTCGTCAGCGTCGTGTACAGACCGTCGATCTGCGGCCGCTTGTCGGCTTCGAGCAATTTGGGCGGCGCGATCCCGACGAACTCGGCACCCGTCGCGGTGGGCCCGGAGAAGATCCGCAAATTGGTGCATTTGCCTGCCGCAATGTCGGCACGCGAGGCGACAGCCGCGACATTGCTGCGGAACAGCACGGTGATGTTTGCGTCATTCGCGGTAACGGTCAAGGCCTTGTTGGCGGCGCGCTGCGCACCGGGCGGCATGCTCGACAGGATGGTGCCATTGGTCTTGACGTCGGCGAGCACGCTGCAGGCAATCGTGACATCGACCTGCTGAGCAGTCTGCGCGATCAGCGGTGCGACGATCGACGGATCTGCCGAGTTCAAGGACTGTCCCTGCGGCCACGAAATGGTGGCCGCCGATGTCTCAACTGGCAACAGCGGGGTGGCGAGTGCCGCTAAAACGGCGATCACCCCGGCTACAGCCGCAACGATTCGAGCGGTCGAAGCCGTCAGTGGGCTCGACCTGCGGTCGGTCACGGTGTCGGGTGAAGTCGGTGTCGCGTCTGGCACGCCCTCTGACGTTAGTCGACTCGACGCAAACAGACCCAAACCTGGAGTTGCTTGGTCCCGAGGAACGCGTTACCTCAGTACCGGATCGGCGCGGGACTCCAGAGGCCGCTGCGAACCACTTCGCTGTAGTCGATGGTCGCGGGAACCGCGTCGTCGTACGAGGAATACCGTTCGAGGGCACCCCAGTCGCGGCCAATGTCGTCGGACAGGTACGTCGCGACCGTGTTGGCGCGCTGCGATACCTCGAGCCAGCCGAGCGGACCGCCGCCGAGTGCGCTCTGCCATGCGCTAACCGCGGCGAGGTCGGCACCGGGCCGGATGCGCCACTCGGGGATCTCGGTTACGCCCGCATGGAAATTGAACGGCCGTTGACATGGCACAAAAAGGCCCGACGTCCAGTCCACGTGCGTCGGTGCTTCGGAACCAACCACTTCCTGCAGGGTCTGCATCTGCGGCAGTCGGGGCGGGGTGACAACAATGAAATGGTCGGCGGCGAGATCGTAGTCGGTGGCGACAATGCGGACGGCCGTCAAGTCTTTCGGGAGCGAAGCGGTATCAATGCGGACGTTGCGCCACGACGGTCGCGGTCCCGGATCGATCAGCCCGATCGAGCCTGTCGGCACGATTGAGTTGTCCTTGATGCCGGGCGTCAACTCCTGATCGGTGTACTGCAACTTCAGGTTCGACGGCGCAAAGAGGCCAGCGGCAGACAGGGACAGCAGCGGGCGGTCGCGCCAGTCGGCGGGCAGACGGTACCAACCCGAGGTCAGGGTCGACGGGGTCTGCTCGTCGGCGTTGTAACTACCCAACACCGGCGTGCGCGCGGGATCGAGCTCGAAGGGCAGCTCGGCGTGGCTGCCGTTGATACCCGCGGAGGTGGTGGTTCCGCCGCCGGTGCCGCCGCTGTTCGCGATCAGCAGGTCGGGGTTGATGGCGGTGTCGCGCGCGAGGACGCCGAAGGCCCCAGACGGAGCCTTGGTATCGACACTGTCGGGGATACCGTCCGGGGTGAAACCGCTGGTCGGTCGATGATCGGGGTCAGTGGGCGATGGTGTCGACGATCCGGCGAGCGGGTTGGGCAGGGTCTTGTCGACCGGTTCGAGGAGGAACTGGCTGGGATCGGATTCGACGAGGACTTTGTCGGCCATGCCGCAGGGCTTACCGGCCAGAGCGGCGAAGTTCGATCGCGGCACCGAGAACGATTCGCTCTGGTGGACCCCGGTCATGGCCGCCGTCCACACGAGGAAGACCACCACGGCCCCGGCGGCGATCCCGAGTGGTGCCGCAGCGACGACGCGCGTTGCAGAAGTGGCGGTGCGGTGCAGGCGTGATTGGTCGCGAGCCGGCGCGGGCTGGGGATCGGTACCGGCGAAGGGTTCCCGGAAGTGGAACCACAGTGCCAGTGCGAGCAGAGCGAGGGCCGCGTACAGCAGAATGTCGCCGAGTGGGACTCCCGCGATCGCGACCTGGGAGGTGCCCCACGGCATACCCCAGGCTGAGGCGTAGTAGTACGAGTTGGGCGCGGTCAGTGACAGGGCGAGGGTGAACAACACCAGGGCACCGGCGACGGTCCGATTGCGCCGCGAATGCGTGGACTGCGCGCTGGCGGCAATCGTCGCCAGCGCGGCGAGGGCCGCCGCCAGCCCGGCGAAGACACCGAAGTGGTGCGTCCACTTGGTTGGCGTAAACATCAAAAACAGCAGCGAACCGAAGGTGATGCCGACGATGCGTCGAGCCGGTCCCAGTGCCGTGCCGGGGATGCGTGACTTTCGGATAAGGACCGCCCCGGCGATCGTCATGCTGAGGACCATCGCGACGACGGTAAACCGGCGAGCGATGGAACCGTCGGCCGAAAACGCGAACAGCGATGAGTAGCGGTCGATCTCGTTGTACCAGTTCAGCGACGGTCCAAGGGCGGTCTTCATGGCGGACGCTTCGCTGAAGGCACTTAACGTGAGCTTGGAGAAGACGACGAAAATGACAAACGTGCCCGCCGCGACGATCGGTGCCACCAGGCTGAGGTAGGCGGTGAACGAGCCGCGCCCGGTGAGCGCGTTGACCTCGATGGCGCGCTTGCGTAACGCCAGGAACATGGGGCGCGCGCCAGCGACGAGGGCGGCAACGGCCAGCACCCCGGTGGGGCCTGCGGCGATGCTGAATGCGCCGGCCGTGCAGGCAACCGCGGCGGGCAGGAGGCGGCCCGTCGCGATGGACCGCTCAACCGAACACCAGGTGAGGAGGGCACCGAGGCAGATAATCGGCTCGGGGCGCAGCCCATTGTTGAAGGGGAACCAGGCGACGAGGAACACGGCGGCCGCCGTCCACGGCACCGCTGCCCGCACTCGAGCGGCACGCCCAATCCGCGGCAGAATTTCGTGACTGATAATCAGCCAACTGATGATTCCGCAGGCCAGCGCGGGCAGTCGCATCCAGGGACTGGCAACGGTGACATGGCTGAGGAGTCCGAAAATTTCGTAGTACCAGCCAAAAGGCGCTTCCGGTGCGCCGAACCAGCGGAAGTAGTTGGCCGTGTAGTCACTGCTCTGCGCCACCCGCGACATCGTCATCAGGTAGCCGTCGTCGGAAGTATTAGGTCCGATCATGTGCCACAGGGCCAACAACCCGATGACGGTGTAGTCGCGAGAGTTGAGGCGCCACCAGCGGGCCGGGAAAATCCGGCGGTGTCCGCGGCGGTCAGTGGCGTCGAGGCGGGCCAGGGCCGCCAACGCCATCAGCGTGCACAGGATCCCAAAAACAATCGCCAGCCATTTCGTGAGCGTGGGTGCCGTGCTGTAGCGGGAGTCAATCACCATGTGCGCGGTGAGGCCCGGCAAGCTGGCGGCGGGGCCCGTCAACTGGGTGAACAGGCCGGTGACCTGTGGCCGCTGATCTCCACCGGGGATGTCGCCACTGCCGGTGGCCGCGGTCATTTCGTCGCCCGCCGCGTCGGTGAGGCCGACGAACGTCGCGCTGACTTCACTCGCGGAGGCGCGGATCTCGATGCGCTCGCACCGGTCCGAGGTGACTGCCGAGAGCGGCGCGGTCAGGATCGGGATATTCCGGGTGACGACCTCAACGTTGGGGTTTGCCGACCCGGTGACACGAACAAACAGGCCACGGTCGGAGGCTTTGGGTGCCGATGGCGACGTCGTCGACAGCAGCACCGACTCGCCCGCGGGCAGCGATTCGACCGCCCGACACGGAATATCGGCGTTCAGGCTGATCGGCGCATACGAAAATAGGGGTGCCGATACCGATTCGACGACGCCATTTTGCGGCCACGAGACCTCGGCGACGGTTTGTTTAACCGGCAGAAGCGGGGTCGCCAAAGCTAGGAACACACCGAGAATGCCAGCAACGATGGCGACTAACTGAGCGCGTCGGACAGAGAATGCTGGCACAGCAGTTGATCCTAAGCCAAGTAGAGTGCACTTATGTCTGAGGCCTCAGTAACCGGCGCTACCGGCAATCTTCCGATCCTGCTGCTCAACGGACCCAACTTGAACATGCTCGGGGCCCGACAACCAGAGGTTTACGGTGCCGACACCCTTGCGGATGTGGTGCTGCTGGTAGAGCGGGTGGCCGCCGAACTCGATTTCGGTGTGCGTGCGCTGCAGACCAATCACGAGGGCGAGATGATCGACGCGATCCATGCGGCGCGCGGTGAGGTTAGCGGCATCGTCATCAACCCCGGTGGCTGGACGCACACGTCCGTCGCCCTGGCCGACGCCCTGGTGATCCCCGAAGTACCGATTGTCGAGGTGCACATCAGCAATGTGCACGCCCGAGAAACCTTCCGTCACCATTCGTACATTTCGCCGATCGCCGCCGCCGTCATCGCCGGTTGCGGCACCGCGGGCTACGAATTCGCCGTGCGGCGCCTCGCCTCCCTTCTCGCATGATGCGTTCGTTCCCGCACCACGTC
>NZ_JBARYI010000017.1:0-25442 GCF_049647785.1 Gordonia sp. (in: high G+C Gram-positive bacteria) | reverse complement strand
GCTCGAGTAGCCCGGTCGGCCGCGGCCGGGATTTTCCGCATCACCGCATCAATCTCGACCACATGGTCGGCACTGATAGCGCCGTCGGCGACCGCCTGGGCGGTGGCCGGAAACACCGGCGGCAGAGTCTCACCCTGCAAATTGGCCAGGCGGGCGATGCCTGCGCCGGTGATCCGGCGGCGCTTGGCCTCCCCATCCCCGAGACGCAAACCCCCAGCAAGATAAGCATGCAAGGACAGGAACCCGGCCTTGCGGTAGGCGCTGCGGTCGGAGATCTCGGCCAGCAAAGCCGAGGTGGCGCCGTCGAAGCGGCGGTTGGCCCGCTCGAGGATCTCGGCGGTTTCGAGGAGCTGGCCCTCGGTGGAGGCGGTAAACGCCGCGGTGGCGAGCTTGGCGATCACCGCCTCGCTAAGTGCGGCGAGCTCGGCCGGATCGTCGGGCAGCGCAACTGCTTGGTTTGCGGCCATCGGGGTCACCTCCTCGCGTGCTGGTCGTGAACTATCAAAGTGAGCTAATTCACTCTGTGTTCGTTTGTCTGTCTGAACACTATCGCGAGGGTCTGACAATTCGGTTGTGACCGTAGATCAAGCATTGCCTTTCGATCTTCGATCCTTTGCCGCCCTCATCGCCGCATCCAGTGCCTCGCGGAGCGCGAATGTCGCCTGGCGTTGCCGTTCGATGCCCGCACGAATTTCTGGACCGTGGACGGGGCAGTTTTCGGTTTCATTCCACTTGGCCTCGCATGCGGCGTGCACGCGAAGCCACGCGCTTTCCTGACGGCGAATCTCGTCGAGTTCAGGGTCGAAGGTGAAAGTAACCGCGGCAGCTTGCGAGTTGTTCACGAAGGCAAGGGCCTCGGCCGCTTGGCTCGCGTCGCGTGACCAGGCTCGGGCTTCGCTCAGATTCACCGTTGCGGTTTCGGGATCGGAATCGCGAGCCTCCAGCGCACTTCTGCTCCACGCTTGGCCCTGATCGCCACTGATATCTGCCGACTCGATGATCGCCTCGGGGCTATTACCGAGTAAGAAGGCCCGCTCGGCCGCCGTGACCGGAACGTCGAGAGTCTCCAGATGAAGGATGCACAGCATCCCGGGCGTGAGGCCGTGAATGCGACGCGAATGAGAGGACGAGCGGGAACTGTCCGAGCGTCGACCAGCGTGTGACGGGTCCGAGGAGGTCATCATGGTGGCACCGTATCGGTCGGGTACGACAGAAACGGTGGTCGTGGGAGGCTGACCAGCGATAACCGTTGTGCACCGTTACCGATACACTTATCCGGTGACGAATTCTTCCGCGGACCACCCGCGTCCCGTACTCGTTGTCGACTTTGGTGCCCAGTACGCGCAGTTGATTGCTCGGCGCGTGCGCGAGGCCCGCATCTACTCCGAGGTGATCGCGCACGATGCGACGATCGAAGAGGTCAAGGCCAAGAACCCAGCAGCCCTCATCCTGTCGGGCGGACCGTCGTCGGTGTACGCCGACGACGCGCCGACCATCGACGATGCCTTCTTTGAACTGGGTATTCCAGTGTTTGGCATCTGCTATGGCTTCCAGAAAATGACCGCCGCGCTCGGCGGAACCGTCGCCAATACCGGTGGTCGCGAGTTCGGTCGAACCATGCTGACCATCAGCGACGAGGCAGGCAAACTGCACCGGGACCTGTCGGAAACCCACCCCGTCTGGATGAGTCACAACGACGCCGTGCAGGTGGCTCCCGAAGGGTTCGCAGTGACCGCTTCGACGCCCGGTGCGCCCGTCGCGGCTTTCGAGAACGTTGAGCGTCGGATGGCGGGTGTGCAGTACCACCCCGAGGTGATGCACAGCCCGCACGGGCAGGAAGTGCTGACGCGTTTCCTGTACGACGTCGCAGGCCTCAAGCCGACATGGACTGCCGCTAACATCGCCGAATCGCTGATCGCCGACGTTCGCGAGCAGGTCGGCGACGATGGGCTGGCGATTTGTGGCCTGTCGGGCGGTGTCGATTCCGCCGTTGCGGCAGCCCTCGTTCAACGCGCGATTGGCGACCGACTGACCTGTGTTTTCGTCGATCACGGACTGCTGCGCGCTGGCGAACGCGAGCAAGTCCAGACGGACTTCGTCGCCGCGACCGGTGCACGCCTGGTGACCGTCGACGCGCAAGAGACGTTCCTCGGCTTCCTCGACGGCGTCTCCGACCCGGAAACCAAGCGCAAGATCATCGGCCGCGAGTTCATCCGGTCCTTTGAAGGCGCTGTCTCCGAGGTCCTTGGCGATCAAGCCGCCGCAGGCAAGAAGGTTGAATTCCTCGTTCAGGGCACCCTTTACCCGGACGTCGTCGAATCCGGCGGCGGCAGTGGCACGTCGAACATCAAGAGCCACCACAACGTTGGCGGACTGCCCGAAGACCTCGAGTTCAAGCTCGTCGAACCACTCCGACTCCTGTTCAAGGACGAGGTCCGGGCCGTCGGTCGAGAACTAGGTCTCCCCGAGGAAATCGTTGCGCGCCAACCCTTCCCAGGCCCGGGCCTGGCGATCCGCATCGTCGGCAGCGTCACCAAGGACCGTCTGGACCTGCTTCGCAAAGCCGACTTGATCGCTCGCGAGGAACTCACCGCCGCGGGCCTCGACGGCCAAATCTGGCAGTGCCCCGTCGTGCTCCTTGCCGACGTGCGCAGCGTCGGCGTGCAGGGCGACGGTCGTACCTACGGACATCCGATCGTGCTGCGTCCGGTGTCGAGCGAAGACGCCATGACTGCGGACTGGACACGCGTGCCCTACGAGGTCCTCGAGACGATCTCCACCCGCATCACCAATGAGGTCCCCGACGTGAACCGCGTAGTTCTCGACGTCACGAGCAAGCCGCCAGGCACCATCGAGTGGGAGTAGCGGCGAACCGACGCTGACGAGAGGTGCGCGATGAGTAAGAACTTCATCGCCATTGCCTATGTACTGGTGATGGTCGCACTGATCGTCGGCGTCGATTTTGCCTACTTGCGCGATCACCTGTGGCTGCGTCTCGCGGTCAACGTGGGGATCGTGCTGCTCTTTGCGTGCGGGTACTTCCTGTTCATTCGACCGCGGGCCTAACCTGACGGCCGCTATTTCCGGGCGAATCCGCTCACGATCATCCCGACACCGACCGCAACCCCGACAGCCAGCAGGATCCACGGGAGATGCTGCGATTCGGATGTCTCAGGCCCGCCCGCCAGGCACCATGCCGCCACCAGGAGGGCGGCGAGTCCGGCGAACCCCATCCCCCCAGAACGATGACGGTCGACGGTGGTGGAGTCGCCTACCGTGTTGTTTCCTTCTGCGCTGTTTCCGACTGCGTTGTACTCGGTCATTTCTTCATCTCCATCGATCCCATGTTGAGGTTGGCCTTCACCGTCAGCGTGGGAGTTTTGGCGTCGGGGTTCACGATGCCTTCGGGGCAGGTTTGATCGCCGACAACGGTGTGGCAGTCGGTCTTGACGCGCACGTCGTCCGGAAGGGTCACCTTCACTTCGCCGATGCCCTGCTTGATGGTGACGGTGCGGTCGCGGTCAAGCGGACCGACGTCACGCAGGTCGAGGACCGTGTTGCCAATTCCTAGCTCGTAGGTGTCGGCCAGTTGCTCGACGCCCTGCGGATGGTACGACCGTTCGCCGATCCCATCGTTGACAAAGGTGGGTCGTCCCGTCGTCGAGAGCGTTGCCACGACCGCGATAATGCCGGCAATGATGGCCAGCCACACCAGGCCGGTTGCCCTGGTGTTGGCCTGTCGTCGCTGTACTGCGTCGAGGAGCATGCCGACGCCGAGGACTGCCAAGGCCAGGGCGGCAATTCGTCCCACGGTGAACCACTCAAGGCCCACCAGATGACCGCCGGTGCCGCCGGCCGCGACGATCACCGCAAGTCCGGCGAAAATGGGCGTCAACGGTGACTTCGGGGGTTTGGGTGCTGGCGGTTGCGGCGGTGCGGCTGGCTCCGGCAGGTCCCATGCAAAGCGCGCGGTGCCCAATGGATCCCACGCCGGCGGCGCGTCGACACCGTCGGTCCCAGTTGCGGCCGGAACGTCAACCGGGGTCTCGAATGGAGCCGGAATCGCTTCGCCCTCAATCGGATTGGCAACTAGCGGACTTTCTACCAGCGGATTGGTCATCGCGGAAGCGGTGGGCACAAGCGGCGCTGAGCCGTCTGCGGGATGCAGTTGGTCCGCGCTGGTCCCCGCGGGGGCGACGGGCGTGCGCTGATAGAGCAACCACCATCCGAGGAGCATTAGCACCAGGCCGAGAAGTCCGCCACTGCTCCAAAACGGTGCCGATGAACCCATGTTGCTGATGGAGATCACCGCGATCACGCCGATGACGATGGCGTACCAGGGCACCCCGTGCGGTCCGCGGCGCGCCGGACGAGACCGCATCCGAACTGGACGCGGCGCGGTCTCGTTGTCGGCGGGGAACGCGATGAGTCCGACGACGTACAGCAGGACGCCAGCGCCGCCGAAGAACGCAGCAACGAGGAACGCGATCTTCACGAGGGTGGCATCGATGCGGTAGCGGCGGGCGATGCCCGTGCAGACGCCAGCCAACGTCTTGCCGGATCGAGGACGGACCGGCCGGGTGTTCCAGAGGTCTAGCAGCGTCTTGGTGTCCATGCGTTCCATCATGGTCGTGGCGGTGGCAGAGGAAATCGGGTGAAACCCTGAGATGCTCCCTGATGTGTCGGTGCGGTGTTCGTGACACGATCAAACCAATGACCAGGACTGTCGAAATGCCACCCGTCGACCGCTTGCGCAGGCGCAGCGGTGGCAAAATCGTGGCCGGAGTGTGCGGCGGCATTGCCGATCATCTCGGCGTTGATGTTTTCCGCGTGCGCGTGGTTTTTGTCGCGTTGGCAGCGCTGGCGGGTGCCGGGGTGGCCGCCTATGCGCTTCTCTGGTTCTTCTGCCCGACCGGCACCGACGCGCAGGCACCATCCCGTCGAGAGCGGCGGCAAGCGCAGGGCCTGCTTGTGATCGGCGTGGTGGTATTGCTGCTCAATGGCTTTGTCGCCGCCAGTACGCCGGCGTCGACGCTGCTGGCGTTGATCGTGGTGCTTGGCGGCGCGGCGCTGGTGTGGCGCGAAGTGGACGTCACCGGGTTTTCAAACCGCAGCGGCGTCGTCACCTGGTTGCGTCTTGCGGCAGGTGCCTTTCTCGTCGTCGGTGGGCTGGTGGTTTTGGTCGCCGCTCCGGACACCGCGTTTGCGGGTTTGAACCCGACACTGTTGGCGGTGCTCGGCACCCTCGTTGGCACCCTGCTGCTGACTATCCCGCTGTGGATGCGGATGTGGCGAACCCTCAACACCGAACGTGCCGCGCGCATCCGCAACGAGGAACGCGAAGTCATCGCTTCCCACCTGCACGACTCCGTGCTGCAAACGTTGGCGCTGATTCAAAAGCGTGCAGACCAACCCGACGTCGTTGCGCAACTGGCACGACGGCAAGAGCGTGAACTGCGTCAGTGGCTCCTGGGAGACGAAGCACGACGCCGCGAATCCCTCGCCGCCGCGATCGCCGCGATCTCCGCCGAGGTGGAAGACACCTACGGGGTGGAAGTGGAGACGGTGACAGTCGGTGACGTGACATTGGAAGAATTGCGTGACAAGACCGTCGCCGATGGCCTGCAAGCATTGGTGGCCGCTGCCCGCGAAGCGATGGTTAACGCCGCCAAACATTCCGGCGTGGACAAGATTGACGTGTACTGCGAGACCGACGCCGATCGCGTCGAAGTATTCGTCCGCGACCGAGGTAAAGGCTTCGACCCCGACGCCGTTGACGATGACCGACAGGGCATTTCGAAGTCGATCACGGCGCGCATGGAACGCGTTGGTGGCTCGGCGCGGATCACCGCCAAACCCGGCCGCGGTACCAACGTCGCGCTTGAACTCCCGCGCGGACCGCACCGCGCGACAGCGGGCCCCGAAGCCGATTCCCAACCGACGAAGGAAGATTCATGACCCCCGAGAAGACCTACCGGGTGTTTCTGGTCGACGATCACGGCGTCTTCCGCTCCGGCGTGCGCGTCGAACTCGCGGGCGTTGCTGGCCTGGAAGTGGTCGGCGACGCAGGGACCGTGGCTGAGGCCGTCGCACGCATCTCGCAATTGCGACCCGATGTGGTGCTACTTGATGTCCACATGCCCGGCGGCGGGGGCGTTGCCGTACTGCGCGGCGTCACCGATGCCCTCGGCTCCGACGCTCCGGTGTTTCTCGCATTGAGCGTTTCGGATGCGGCGACTGATGTAATCGCCACCATTCGCGCCGGTGCTCGCGGCTACGTTACGAAGACCATCGACGGAGCCGAACTTGCCGATGCTGTGCGGCGAGTGGCAGAGGGGGACGCCGTCTTCAGTCCACGCCTCGCCGGGTTTGTGCTCGACTCATTTACCGGCCGATCGCCCGTGCCGGAACCTGCTCTGGACCCGGAACTGGACTCCCTAACCCGACGCGAAATGGAAGTGCTGCGCCTGTTGGCGCGCGGATACACCTACCGAGAGATTGCGGAGGAACTATTTATCTCCGTGAAGACGGTGGAGACGCACGCTTCCAATGTGCTGCGAAAAACCCAGCAGTCGAATCGCAATGCGTTGACTCGGTGGGCGGTGAACCGACAGATCGGCTAACCGACAGATCGGCTAACCGTCGGGGCTACATCGTGAGGATGATGATGCCCGCCGCGATCGCAGTCAGAAGCGCAAAGACGGCGAACACGGCCGCAGCGAGGCCAGCGGTACTGCTCTGCTTCTGCTGGTATTGCCGCTGGTAGGGCGTGGGCGGCGGGGTGTACTGGCCGGGTTGTGGTGCCGGGTAACCGGGGAACGAGTCGGGATTGCTGCGCGCATCGTAGAAACCGCTGGCCGCGACCTGCGTCTGGTTTGGTAGTGCCGCTCCCGATCCGGAGATAGCAGTGCGGGCTGTGGTCGGTCGGCTCGTTTCCGGTGGCAGCGTGGTCCCCGCGCCAGCTGAGACCGGCGCAGTGCTGATCAACCCGGTAAGCACGTTGTCGGTGGTGCCAAGAGTATTGGCGGCAAAAGCGGCCAGTTGGTCGCGGGATTGCGCCATGGTTGGCCGGTTGGCGGCACTCGGCTCCAACAGCGACAGCAGGATCGGTGACAGCGCGCCAGCGCGAGTGATCGGATTGATCTGACCGCTGGCCGCGCGGTGCAATGTCGCAATGTAGTTGTCGTTGTTTCCGAACGGCGGCTGGCCTTCCACCATGGTGAAGAGGGTGGCGCCCAGTGAGTACACGTCGGACGACTCGTCGGGTTCCTCGCCGCGAGCCACCTCAGGCGAAAAGTACGCGGGGGTTCCGGTCACGATGCCGGTTGCCGTGATGTTGGCATCACCCTTGGCTCGCGAGATCCCGAAGTCGGTGATTTTGACGAGGCCGACATTGCGACCCTGATTGGCAATGAGAATGTTCGCCGGCTTGATATCTCGGTGAATGATGCCGGACTCGTGCGCTTCGGCAATCGCGTCGGCGACCTGCGCGCAAATCTGCGCGGCCTCAATAGGATCAATGGTTCCGTTGCTGCGTAAAACGTCGGCGACGCTGTGGCTCGGCAGGTACTCCATCACCAGCCACGGCTCGTCGCGGTCGAGTGCGACATCGTGCATGGAGATGGCATTGCGGTGCGATAGGCGGGCGGCGAGTCGGCCCTCGCGGAGCGCACGGGCGCGGGAGGTTTCGGCGACCGACTCGTCCATTCCGGTGGTGGTCAGGACCTGTTTGACGGCGACCTCGCGGTCGAGCAGTTGGTCGTGGGCCAACCAGACCGCGCCCATGCCGCCGTGACCAATTTTGCGGATCAGTCGGTAGCGTCCGGCAACAAGATACGAGGGGCCGGGAGCATCGGTGGGGTGGGTCATATGTCGATGGTATCTGGCGAGGGGGACATCCCTTGACTCGGATATCGCACGTATGTTCGTATAGATGGCATGGCGGCGCTGACCGAACTGGTGTGCGGTGACCTCGTGAGATCTGTGATGATCCCCGAGGCGCCGGGTATTCGGGTGCACGAGATTCTGGCGCGCACAATGCTCGAGTCTGTCACCGGCGATCGGAGCCACCGGTACAGCTTTGCCACCTCGACGCTTCAACGGTTGGGTGGGGAGCTTCAAGTCAAGATGAATGCGGCCGGCGTGCTGCGACGGGAAGTGCATCGGCGGTCCTGGCGGCGCGAGACCGTGGCGTTTGGCACCGTCGATGATCCCTATCAGCCGGTAGAAGAGCGCTATCGGCTGATGCCCCAGGTGTTGGCAGTGCTGGCGGAATCGCAGACCCCAATTGCACTGTTCACGTCGTCTCCGCTTCTTTCCCGCGACCTTCCACTGCTGCGGCTAATAGCGCGTTCGGTGCCAGTTACGGTGTCGATCGCGGTGCCAACGCTCGATCCCGCGTTGTCGTCGCGGCTTGAGCCGGGGGCCTCAACGCCGCAGGCCCGGGTGGCCTTGGTGGAAGGGTTGGCATCGGCAGGCTTGGCGCCGCACGTCCGCATTGCTCCGCTGGCCCCGCTGCTGGCCGACGGCACATCCCAACTATCCGAGCTCTTGTCTGTGCTGGCCGACGCCGGTGCGGCGCGAGTGTCGGTGTCGCCACTGCAGCTCGACGGGGATCTCGGCACCGAATTTCTAGACTGGCTGGGCGTTGAGCATCCGGCACTGGTCCGGCGTTATCGGTCGCTCTATGGCAAGCGAAGTTTCGTATCCGCGGAGTATTCGATGAAGTTGCGCTCCCGGATGGGGCCGTTGGTGGAGCGATATGGACTCGGGGGCGATGCGGTATCGGATTTGCCGCCGACGCTGGCACCCGCCGCTCGACTGCCCCGTGACGACTTCTCGACAACTTCGGCGCTGACCCTGTTCTGACCGGCGATCGTGCCGGTGTCAGTGCTTTCATTGGTTATGCCCCAAGTGCACGCGCCGCTGAACACGCTCATCGGGGTAGTGCTGTTAGCGGTCATGTCGACCGGGGTGCTGTGGTGGTATGGAGTGCCGCAGCGTTGGGCGCCGCTATGGGCAATTGCTCGCGGGCTGGTGCAGTTGAGCGTGCTTAGTCTGATTCTGAGCGGTGTCATCGAGAACGGATTATTGGTGGCACTCGGGGTCGCGGCAATGTTCGCGGTCGCCGTGTTAACTGCGGCGCGACGGTTGGGCGCCGGACGTCGCCGGTGGTCGGTGATGCTGACGGTGGCCGGGGCGATGGGTGCCGGTGTCGGAGCGGTGCTGCTCATCGTGTTTGGCACGGGCACGTTGGAACTGTCGTCGCGGTATGTGCTGGCGCTGGCCGGAATTATTGTTGGAAACGCCATGAATTCGGTGACCTTGACTGGTCGTCGGCTCAATGAGGCGATCAGAGATCGCTGGAGCGAGGTGGAGGGCTGGCTGGCGCTCGGTGCAACGCCACGGCAGGCCACCGTCTCGATGGCGAGGCAGGCGGTACATCACGCGATGATCCCGGCTACGGACCAAGCGAAGACAACCGGTCTGGTGACGTTGCCAGGGGCTTTCGTTGGCGCGATCTTCGGTGGACTCTCACCCGTTGAGGCTGGACGATTTCAAATCATCGTGCTGGCGTCGATCTTGGCAGCGGGCGCGATGGCCTCGGTGGCCACGGCCTATGCGATGTCGCCGGTCAAGACCAAGCCGCTGCCTGCTGGTTGATGCCCCGACGCTAGATTTTGCTGGGCCTGGCGGGGCGTTCGCCGATCGGATGGTCTTCGGTGCGTTCGACGAAGAGTGCCGCACAGAGAACTGCCAAGACGAGCAGGATCACAATGAGTGCGACCAGGATGACGTTGCTGACTTCGAGCGGGATGTTCGTCATTCCGAGGTCTTGCTGGAAACTGCCGAAGTACCACGACGGCCAGATCATGATGGCGATCGGAACCAGGGATGCGGCGGTGGCGCCAATTGCCGCCATCCCGGCCATTAGCCGAGCGATTGGACGGGCCGACGGCGCGGTTAGGAAGGCGGCCAATGCGGCCAGGATGGCGAATGCCGATGCGCCCACAATTAGCCATCCGCGGCCATTGGGGGCAACGTCGAGTTCGTCGTGGCTGATGTTGCCCAATCCGAGTCCGTTCCAATGCGCCTGCAGTCCAAAGCTATTCAAGTTGAACCAGGGCAGTGCGGTCACGGCGATGGCGGTGACGGCGGTAATGATGACGGCAAATCCAAGCGCGCGTGACTGCATGGATCCAACGGTAAAGCATGGCGTTGAGTGGCCGGTGGTTCTGTTGGTTTTGAATGTGGCTTGCGGGGCAAAAAAGCACCTCTGATGTGGGTGTTTATCGGCTCGTTGACGATTGTCAGAGGGCCGTTCTAGTATCGAACAAAAGTTCGATGAAGGGCATCTTCCCTGCCTCTTCGGACAGTCCGATACGACGAGGGGAAGGGCTATGGGCGCGGTACGGAAAGCCGGTGAGTTGGAGGACTTGCGGCGGCGGTTGAGCAAGCTCTCCGGAGAAAACGGAGCCTTGGCCGGAACGGCATCGGGGGTTAAATCACAAGGTGTCATCGCAGTGCCGGAGTCGCTAGCGTCGCTGTTTCCTAAGGGAGGATTGCCGCGCAGTGCCGTCACCGCAGTGTCCGGGGCATCGGTGATTCCGATGTCGATCATCGCGGAGGCGAGTCGAACCGGAAACACAGTGGCGTTGGTGGGGCTGCCTCGTCTCAACCTTGCCTCGGCAGTAGAGATGGGAGCGGATCTGAGTCGGATCGCGGTGATTGCCGACCCCGGAGTCGATCGACTCGAAGTGGCGGCCGTGCTGCTCGATGGTATCGACCTGGTGGTGCTGGGGTTTGAGGACAGACTCGGGCACACCGGGATGTCGGTACCGCCAGCCAGAGCACGTGTCTTGGGTGGGCGGGCGCGGAAGCAGTCGTCCACGCTGATGGTGCTTGGTGATTGGTCCGGCACCGCTACGCGGGTACGTGGTGAAGTGCAGAGCTACCGTCACCTCCCGCTGCGGCGAAGTGGATACGGCCGGATCGGTGGTTTTCGCGTGGACGTGCAGATTACCGCGCCCGGTGCGCGGCCAGTCAGCGACACCTTCGACCTCGTTGTCCCCGGACTGGGCGAGGAAGGGGTCATGCGATTGGTGAAACCGGAATCTCAGTGGGAAAGCGGATTCGGTCCCGAAACCTCAGGGGCAGCCAATCCGGTTTCCGGACGGTCTCGCGGGCTGGCCGTAGCGAATTGAGCGCGGCGAAATGAGTACCGGCGGGATGAACGGGGAAGTGGTCGGCAGGGAAGTGGTTGGCGGGAAAATGGTTGGCGGGGAATCGGTCACGTCGTCGGGGCTACGGATCTTGGCACTGTGGTGTCCAGACTGGCCGACCACTGCCGCGGCAGCAGTTGCCGGCGTACCGCCGAGCGCGCCGGTGGCAGTGCTGCACGCGGGGCAGGTTCAGGCGTGCTCGCATGCTGCGCGGGCTGATGGGGTCCGTCGCGGCATGCGCAAGCGACAAGCACAGTCGCTGTGTCCGGAACTTATCGTGAGTGACGCCGACCCCGCGCGCGACGGAAGGGTCTTTGAGCCAGTCGTCGCTGCGGTCACCGGCATCGTTCCGATGACCGAAGTGCTCCGGCCCGGACTGCTGGTGATTGCCGCTGACCGCGCGGCACGGTTCTTCGGGGGAGAAGACCGGTTGGCAGAACAGTTGGCCGATGTGGTCGCGGCCGTGGGGCAGGGCGCGGGACGCGAATCACGTGCGGGGGCGGCACTGGAACCGCTGATGGTGGGAGGCGTCGAGGCTCGAGTGGGGATCGCTGACGAACTCTTCACTGCAGTCCTTGCTGCCAGGTCTGGGCAGACAGTGCCACCGGGGCAAGACGCCGACTACCTTGCCCCGAGACCCATCGCCGATCTCGTGGTGGAACCTGCATTAACCGGGCCTGGCCGTATTGATCTTGTCAATCTCTTGTGGCGCTTGGGGATTCGCACACTTGGGTCGTTTGCCTCGTTGGATGCCGCCGATGTGGCGTCACGGTTTTCTAGCGATGCGATCACCGCGCATCGACTGGTCCGCGGACTGCCCGGTCGCCGCCCCATACGGGCACCCATCGCCTCAGCGCTGGAAGTGGAGCACGTCTGCGATCCGCCAGTCGAGCGCATCGATGCCGCAGCCTTCCTGGGGCGGCGTTTGGCGGAGCAACTGCATCAACGACTGTCCGCATCGGCATTGGCCTGCACTCGACTGACCATTCATGCCTTCACTGAACGAGGACAGCAGTATTCGCGGACCTGGCGATGCGCCGAACCGTTAACCCCCGAAGCGACTGCCGATCGCGTGCGTTGGCAACTGGAAGGCTGGCTGACCGGCCGGGCTTCAGGTGGTGATGCGCCCGATTCGCCGATCGCCCGACTGGCATTAGAACCGGTGGAACTGGTGAACCCGGGATCGATGCAGCATGCGCTTTCAGGGGAGGGACTACCTGGGGAAGTTGGTGACGGATTAGGAGATCAGGCCCGCCGCGCATTAGTCCGCGTCCAAGGACTCCTCGGTGGCGAATCGGTTCGAGTCCCAGTGCGCAGCGGCGGTCGTGGACCGACCGAACAAGTAGCCCTGGTGGCTTTCGGTGACGAA
Source organism: Gordonia sp. (in: high G+C Gram-positive bacteria) (assembly GCF_049647785.1). Classification (GTDB taxonomy): domain Bacteria; phylum Actinomycetota; class Actinomycetes; order Mycobacteriales; family Mycobacteriaceae; genus Gordonia. Next base: position 12,851 of record NZ_JBARYI010000017.1, on the reverse strand, counting down.
CTGCGATCCCCGCGCGACCCCGAAGCCGCTTGGCCAGACCGATTGGCACGACCGGCACCGTCGTTGTTGACGCAGACCGGGGCCGAAGTCTTTGACGCCACCGAACGGCCAGTCACGCTCGATGCTCGCGGTGCCTTCAGTGCCGACCCGGCGGTGGTGCGGATGAGCGGTCGGTTCTATCCGCTGCGCTGGTGGGCTGGGCCCTGGCCGTTTGGCCCCGGAAAAGCCCGGGCGCAAGTGCTACTGGCCGATTCGCGAGCCCTTCTCCTCTGCTGCCGCGACGCGGAGTGGACCGTCGAAGGGATCTACGAATGAGCGCAGATTACGAGTTCGCACCGCGGGCAATGACCGGCCAGGTTTGTAGTCGCTCGTCACCGGACACCTGGCGTACAGGGCGTCAACCAGGTTCACCGCGGAGCACACATGATTGGGGATCACTCGTACGCGGTCGCCCAGTTCGGGTGCGCTATTGTCAGCCGGGAAGTCAACAACCGCGTGATGCTCGGACAAGGACACGATTCGGGCGGCTAGAAAGTCGGCGAGTCGACCGAAACCCGTTGTCCAAGTTGGCCGATCGGCACCCAGGATCTTGCTACCGGCGTCGAGCACAATGCGCTCACCCTTACCGCCCGGAGTTGTCGCCTTGCTGACGACGGTCGCGACTGCAGTCAGTGCGACGTCGTCAATGGTGCAGCTTTCGAGTTCGAGTTGTTGAGCGTCATAAAACGGGTACACGCCGGGCCGCAGCTCCGTGACGACGCCAGCATCGGCAAAATGGATTGTCGGAGTGGACCCTCCACTTACCACGCGAATCTCAAAGTCATGTGACCGCAACAGTTCCGCAGCTTCCGCGAGCGATTGGGCTTCCTGCGAGGCGGCTTCGGACCGAGCCGTTCCCGGGCCATAGCCGTGCCCTGGGAAAGTGAACACGCCTGCCACGTCGAGTCCGCCATCGCGCGCCGCAGTTGCCACGGCGACGACCTCCGCGGGCGAGACTCCCGTGCGGTGCATGCCGGAATCCACCTCTACCAGTACTGTCACCGGAACACCCGCCAACGCTTCGGCCAGTCGGCGAGCGCCGACCGCCGAGTCGACCCCAACGCTTATCGTGGCCCGCACGCAAAGTGCTCGCAACCGCTCAACTTTGCTCCCGGAAAGCCACAGCGGGTACGCGATGAACAGATCGTCGACGCCGATGTTGGCGAAAACTTCCGCTTCGCCAATCGTGGCGACAGTCAATCCAACCGCTCCCGCACCGAGTTGGCGGGTCGAGATCTGCGCGCACTTATGAGTTTTGGCGTGTGGACGCAACGCCACACCGTGTTCGGACGCCCACGCTGCCATCGAATTCAGGTTGCGGTCCAAACGTTCAACGTCGACAACAAGATACGGCGTGTCGACGGAGGTGAGTGATCGGGCAGACGGGGCTGACATACCCCGATCGTTGCACGAACAGGGTGATCCCTGCTCAGCTAATGCGGCCGAGCGCGGCGTCAGACTCGTCGTTGATCAGAAACTCCTGATGCAGCAGGCGGTTGGTGAGGCGCGGTGCGGCGTGATGACCGAAGCTAATGAGGTCACCGAGCATCGTATTGACCCGCTTGGGGCGAACGACGATCGCGCGCAGCACCCGATGTGCGGCCTTGTCGACGCTCCAGATGCCGCGGACCGCATCGTAGGCGTTGGTCGGAACGATCATCCTGGTGCGAGTCAACGGGATTCGGACATTGCTGAAGGTGACGTGATCGGAGAGCGTTTCGGCGCCGGTCGCATCGCTGAACGCCTCCAATGCGGCCTTCGACGCCGCGTACGCGCCGAATCGGGGTGCGCGACTCTGCACTTCAATCGACGACACATTCACCACGTGGCCCGATTGCCTGCCCGTCATATGTGGCAGCAGCGCCAGGGTCAGATAGACGGCACCGAAGTAGTTGACGGCCATCATGCGGTGGTAGTCATGCGAACGGTCGACCGCATTGGCGGTGGAACGGCGGATGGAGCGGCCCGCATTATTGACCAGCACGTCGATGTGATCATGTTCGGCCAGAACAGATTTGACGAGTGTCGCGACTGCGGATTCGTCACTGATATCGGCCGGGTAGGCGTGGGCGCGGCCAATGGGAAGGCCGGGGACGGGAACTTCGGCGTCGAGTTCGGCGGCGGTCTCCACCAACTGTTCGGCATTGCGTGCCACCAGAAACACGGTGGCACCGCGGCGCACGCACATGCGGGCCGTCGCTCGGCCGATGCCAGAGGATGCGCCGGTGATCAGGATGTGTTTGCCGACGAGGGGTCCGCGGGTATCTGTGCGACGGTGCCGTGCCGGATCCAAATGCTGGTACCAATACTCGGCGAGCTTGGGGCCGTAGGCCGCGAGGTCGGGCACTGAGATACCGAGGCCCGCCAGGGTCGCAGTGGTGGTGTCGCATCGGAAAGTGACCGGGAGTGCGGCGATGTCAAGAATCCCCGGTGGCAGCCCGGCCTGCAGTGCTACGAGATCGCGGCACGGGCGCAGTGGGCCGAGGCCGCTCATCGACAAGATGGGTCGGACCAGCGCAGAGGGAAATGCGGTAAAACTGCTGGGGCCGCCGAAGCCGGGGACGATCGCGTTGAAGAGGTCGCTGACGGAGCGCTGTTGCGGATCGCCCAGGTGAAACACCAGTCCGCTGTGCCCCGGTTGCACGCCGATCAGCGCGACGATCGCCTCCGCCACGAAATCAACCGGCACCATGTTCAGGTGACCAACGTCGGGGACCGGCAATCGCAGGAATGACGGAAGCCCACTGAGTGCCGAGAGGTGTCCGAAGAAGTAGTACGGACCATCAATTTTGTTAGTGCGGCCGGTCCTGGAATCGCCGACGACGGCCGACGGCCGGTAGATGCGCCAGTTCAGTTCTGCGGTGTCGCGGACGATGCGTTCGGCGTCGAACTTGGTGCGATGGCAACCGGAAGGAAACCCCTGGCCTAAATCGAAGTCGTTCTCGGTGAAGTCGCCGTCGTAGTCGCCGGCGACCGCGACCGATGACATGTGATGGAGCATCGCGCCCCGCGACCGTGCGAACTCCACGACGCGGCGAGTGCCCTCGACGTTAACCGCGCGTTGTGCTTCTTCGGTTGCGGTCACGTCGTACAGGGCCGCGAGGTGGATGACATGGTCGATGGCGTCGAGCGCGGTGTTCGTTGCGGCGTCGATGCCCAGGCCGTCGGAGGTGAGTTCGCCTACGACGGTGGTGACGCGGTCGTTACCGTCAACACGGTCCATTGCCTCGGAGAAACGTTGCAGTGACCCGGTGCGCACCAAGGCATAAACCTGGGCCTCTGGGTCGCTGGCCAAGAGTTTTTGGACCACTTGGTGGCCGATGAAGCCGCTGCCACCGGTCACAAAATAACTCGTCACGGCCCCAGGGTCTCACAACTGGGTGCGGGGATGATGGATTTGCCGGGTCGGCTGGCTCGGAACGATTGCTGATTTGGCACGGCATCGATGCAGATTGCCGGTTGATTGGTATCGAACAGATGTTCTATATTTGGAGAGTGGGTTGGAACAACGGTCCTCCGACCTGGTCGGAGATGGAACGGGTGCTGTCGGGGCGCCCGGCTGGCCCTGCGGACCGACCGGGCACCACATTTTCACCAACGGGTGACGGCAACGACTCGCCTGCCTGGTCGCGGAAACGTGACTCCTATCAGGCCGCCGACATCGAGTTTGGTTCATCGACGGTCCCGTATGCGGAACTACACGCGCACAGCGCCTATAGCTTCCTCGATGGTGCCTCCATGCCTGAATCGATGGTCGAAGAAGGTCAGCGGCTGGGATTGAGAGGGCTCGCGTTGACCGATCATGACGGCTTTTACGGCGTCGTACGGTTTGCTGAAGCCGCTCGCGAATTTGGCATGCCGACCGTTTTTGGTGCCGAGCTGTCGCTGCAGCGCGACGCCGCTCGAGCCGGTGCCGTCGATCCGCCGGGGGAGCACCTGCTGGTACTTGCCCGCCGGGACGAGGGATACCGCAGGCTCTCCCGGGTGATTGCCGATGCCCATATGAGCGGTGGAGAGAAGGGGCTACTGCGCTACGACCTCACCGTCATCGCCGAACACGCGGCCACCGGGCATTGGCAAATCCTCACTGGCTGTCGCAAGGGGTCGGTGCGGCGCGCCCTCGATCGCGGTGGTCGGAGGGCGGCCGATACCGCGCTCGGCGAACTTATCGACCGCTTTGGTGCGAGCAATGTCGCCGTCGAATTGAGCCCCGGAACCGGCTCCGACGACGACGAACGCACCGCGATCTTGGCCTCCCTGGCTGCGCTGCATCGGGTGCCAACCGTCGCGACTACCGGCGCACACTTTGCTGCGCCACAGAACGGTCGCCTGGCCACGGCGATGGCGGCAGTGCGGGCGCGCACCGACATGGCCACCATCGACGGTTGGCTTCCCGGCGTGGGCGGCGCACACCTGCGCAGCGGTGACGAAATGCTCCGATTGATGCCCGCCCACCGCGAGGCCATCGACAATGCGGTCGCTATCGCCGACGAGTGCACATTTTCGCTCGGGCTGATTGCCCCAAACCTGCCGCCCTTCGACGTCCCGGCCGGTCACACCGAAGCGAGTTGGCTCCGCGAACTCACCGAGCGCGGTGCCCGGGATCGGTTTGGGACCCGCGAGCAACGGCCCGATGCCTACCGGCAGATCGACCATGAGCTCGCCATCATTGAGACCCTCACTTTTCCCGGATACTTCCTCGTCGTCCACGACATCGTCAGCTTTTGTAAACGCAACGGGATCCTCTGTCAGGGGCGGGGGAGCGCCGCCAACTCGGCGGTCTGCTTCGCCCTCGGGATCACCAACGTCGATCCGGTTGCCAACCACCTGCTGTTTGAACGGTTCCTGTCGGTGGAGCGCGACGGGCCTCCCGACATCGACGTCGACATCGAATCCGATCGTCGTGAAGAAGCCATCCAGCACGTCTATGCCAAGCACGGGCGCAAACACAGTGCACAGGTTGCCAATGTGATCACCTACCGCGGGCGGTCGGCGATCCGGGATATGGCGCGGGCGCTCGGCTACGCCAGCGGGCAGCAGGACGCATGGAGCAAGATGCCGGAGTCGGCCCCCGCCGATGTCCGCGAGTTGGCGTCCCAGATTTCCTCGTTGCCAAGGCATTTGGGAATCCACTCGGGCGGCATGGTGATTTGCGACCGGCCGATCGCTGACGTCTGCCCGACGGAATGGGCGCGGATGCCCGGGCGCAGCGTGCTGCAGTGGGACAAGGACGACTGCGCGGTGATCGGGTTGGTGAAGTTCGACTTGCTTGGCCTGGGCATGCTGTCGGCGCTGCACTACATGATCGACCTGGTATCCGAGCACCATGGGGTTGACGTCGACCTGGCGAAGATCGATCTGTCGGAGAAAGCCGTCTACGACATGCTGTGCCGGGCCGATTCGGTTGGTGTCTTTCAGGTGGAGTCGCGGGCGCAGATGGCGACGTTGCCACGACTGAAGCCGCAAAACTTCTACGATCTCGTCGTTGAGGTGGCGCTGATCCGGCCCGGTCCCATTCAGGGTGGATCGGTGCACCCGTACCTGCGGCGTCGCAACGGACTGGAAGAAGCCAAATCCGACCATCCGTCCATGGATGCGGCGCTCGGCAGGACACTCGGCATACCGCTGTTTCAGGAGCAACTGATGCAGGTGGCGCGCGATGTCGCCGGGTTTACCGCGGGAGAAGCCGACCAACTGCGCCGGGCGATGGGGTCCAAGCGGTCGCCGGAAAAGATGCAGCGCCTCAAGAAACGGTTCTACGACGGCATGCGCGAAACGCACGGCATCACCGGCGAGCTCGCGGACCGCATTTACGAGAAAATGGCGGCGTTCGCCAATTTTGGTTTCCCTGAAAGCCATTCGCAGAGTTTCGCGTCCCTCGTCTTCTATTCGGCGTGGTTCAAGCTGCATTACCCGGCGGCCTTCTGCGCGGGACTGTTGCGGGCGCAGCCGATGGGGTTCTATTCGCCGCAGTCGTTGGTCGCCGATGCCCGCCGACACGGCGTGCAAGTGCATCGGCCCGATGTGAACTGGTCCCTGCCGCATGCGGGACTGGAGAACAACGGACTCGACATCCGAATTGGGTTGGGCGCCATTCGCGGACTGTCCGACGAAGCCGCAGAGGCAATTATCAGCGCGCGCGCCGATGGGCCATTCACGTCGGTCACGGACCTGTCGCGGCGGGCCGGACTCACTACTTCGCAGTTGGAGTCGCTGGCCACCGCCGATGCGTTCGCCAGTTTAGGGTTGGATCGTCGCGCAGCGCTGTGGGAAACCGGGGTCATCGCTGGCCGCAGTGACCAACTCGATGTCGAAGCCCCGCGTTCGGCTCCCGTCCTCCCCGGCATGTCTGAGGTGGAATTGACGACCGTCGACGCGTTGTCGACGGGGATCTCGCCGCGGTCGTACCCGACGGAATACTTGCGGCCGCGACTCGATGCGATGGGCGTGGTCCCGGCCGACCGATTGTTGTCAGTCGAAGACGGGACGCGGGTGCTCGTCGGTGGCGCGGTGACGCATCGGCAACGGCCCGCGACCGCCTCCGGCGTCACGTTCGTCAATCTTGAGGACGAGACCGGCATGGTGAATGTGGTGTGCTCGGTCGGTTTGTGGTCGCGGTACCGAAAGCTTGCGCAAACGTCGTCGGCGCTGTTGATCCGCGGCACCGTGCAGAACGCGGAAGGCGCGGTGACCGTCGTCGCTGACCGATTGCAGAAGCTAGATTTGAAGGTCGGGACTCGATCGCGCGACTGGTGTTGATCATCCTCATCGGTAGGTGCGATCCACGATAAGGTCGCGAGCAGGTTCGGATTTGGCAACGAACGAAAGCAGGGAACGCATGGAGATCGTGATCGTGGATCATCCGGAACAGGTGATGGCCGACATCATTGCCAATGCGGTACGCGGCGGTGCATCAGTTCTGGGGTTAGCAACCGGCTCGTCGCCGCTGCGCACCTACACCGAACTGATTCGCAGGCACCGGGAGGAGGGTCTCTCGTTTGCCGGCGTCGATGCGGTCCTGCTCGACGAGTACGTGGGCCTGCCAACCACGCACCCGGAATCGTACGCGCGGTTTATTCGAGATAAGTTCACCGATCACGTCGATATCGGCGAGGTAAATTCGCCCGACGGGATGACCGACGACAGCATCGCCGCTGCAGATGCCTACGACGACCTGATCAAGGGCATCGGACCGGTTGACGTCCAGATCCTGGGAATCGGCAGCAACGGGCACATCGGTTTCAACGAACCGTCGTCGTCGCTGACCTCGCGTACCCGTATCAAAACGCTGACGGCAGAGACCCGCAACGACAACGCCCGCTTCTTCGACAGCTTCGACGAAGTGCCCCAGCACGTCATCACTCAGGGGCTTGGAACCATCTGCGACGCAAAGCATCTCGCGCTTGTTGCGACCGGTGAGGGCAAAGCTGACGCGATCGCTAGAGCTGTCGAAGGCCCGCTGTCGGCATCGTGCCCGGCGTCGATCCTGCAGTGGCATCCGCGCGCCACCGTTGTTATCGACAATGCCGCCGCCAGCAAACTGAAGGACGCCGAATACTACAAGTACGTGTACGCGAACAAGCCGCGCTGAGCTGAACCCGGCGTGCTACGCGCCGCGTTTGGGCTCCGGACCCACGTAGCGGGCGACGGGACGAATGATCTTTCCCTCGGCCGCCTGCTCCAGGATGTTGGCGGTCCATCCGACGATGCGCGCAACCCCGAACGTGGGGGTGAACATCGCAGGCGGCAAGCCGACTTCACTCATCAGGACGCCCGCGTAGTACTCGACATTCGCGTACAGCTTGCGGCCAGGCTTGAGCTCGTTGATAGCGGTCTCGATTTCCCCTTCAACGGCGACTGCGTGTTGGACCAGCGGGCTGTCGTAGCGGGCTTGGACGACCTCTTTGAGAAGTTGAGCACGGGGGTCGTGTGTCCGGTAGACGGCGTGGCCGAAACCCATGATGACGTCGCCGGACTCAATTTTCCCGCGCACCCAGTCGCGGGTGTTGGCGGGATCTCCGATGTCGTCGAGGGCGGCGAGAGCACGTCCCGGGGCACCGCCGTGCAACGGCCCGAGGAAGGCACCGAGCGCGCCGAGGATCGACGACGTCATATCTGATCCCGAGGACGCGACGACGCGACCGGCGAACGTCGAGGCATTGAATCCGTGGTCGATGGTCGTGATTAGGTAGGTCTGCAGAGCACTGATGGCCTGCTCGTCGGTTTTGCCCGTCGACATCCGCAGGTAGTCGGCAACGTGTCCCATACTCGGGTCGGCATCAATGACGTCGAGGCCCTGCGCGAGTCGGAAAGCCGCTGCGACCACCGTCGGTGCGATCGCCGCATACCGCAGGGCAGCGCGAGTGCGTGCCGCTTCGTCGAGGTCGAACAGTGGCTGTTCCAGGATGCCCGCCGACGCGAGAGCCAACCGTAGGGCGGCGAGGGGCTCAACGCCGGGAGTCACGGCCCGCCGCAGCAGATCGATCGTTGCGGCGTCGAGCGCCCGCAGTTCGCCGACCTGCTGAGTGAAAGCGGTCGACTGGGCTTGGTCGGGGAGGCTCCCGTGGATCATCAGATGCCAGACGTCTTCGAACTTCTCTGTCCGGGCAAGTTGAGTTGCGTCGTACTGGCGGTAGTGGTAGAAACCTTCGTCGCCGCGGACATCGCCGATGGTCGTATCGGTGACAATCACATTCTTGAGGCCGCGAGGCACGCTGATGAGTGCGCTGCCGGGGGCCGTTTCCGTTGCGTTGGTCATGGACCGAGTCTCCACCTGTTGATCAACATCTGCAATGTTGATTCAATCAATGGATGGACGAGTGGATTGGCACGTCAGAGGCCGCAGCTCGACTGGGCGTCAAGCGCGGGACGCTGTATTCGTACGTTAGCCGCGGGGTGCTCGAATCGCGTCGGATATCGGGGAAGGCGGAGTCGCAGTTCAATCGGACCCAGATCGACTCGCTTGCTGCCGGGAAGGCTGACGGTCGACGGGCCGGAGATCGCCTCTTGAAGTTTCGCGCGGTCACCAGCAGCGTTTCGGTGATTCGTGACAATCGACTGTTCTTACGCGGCCGCGACCTTGAGCAGTTGTGCGCCGAACTGGGATTCGACGGGGCCGCCCGTCTTGTGCTCGATGCTGATGTACTTGACGCCACGACGGTTCCGTCGCCGATGCCAGAGGTTAACTGGGACATCGTCGCGGGGTTGCCGATCGAAAGGCGAATCCCGTTGGCAGTGGCGCTGATGGCTGCTGCTGATCCGCTGCGCGCCGACCTGTCTGATCTCGCCGGGCGAACGCTGAGTTTACTCCCGAAACTCGCGGCCGCGGTCCCCGAAATTGATTTCACACACCCATGGATCGACGTGCTTGCCACAGTCCTGATTGACAACGGTTTGGCCGCTTCAACGACGGCGGCTCGCGTTGCCGCGTCGGCCAGAGCCGGGCTCCTCGACGTATTGCTTGCCGGATATGCGGCGCTGTCGGGGCCGTTGCACGGCGGCGTTACCGTGTCGGCGCGTGGACTGCTCGACGCGGTGCTTTCGGGTGTTGACGTCGACCGGGCGCTCGCGGATGCAGTGGTGGCAGGTGGCGTGCCAGGTTTCGGGCACGTCATCTATACGGGTTCGGATCCGCGAGCGCGGATCGTTGTCGATCGAGTCATTGCCGATCGTCCGGAATCGTCGGCTGTAGCGGCGGCCCGGGCCATTGAAGAGCGGGTCGGGCGGCCCATGAACATCGACTTGGCCGGCGCGATTGTCACCAGCGAGATCGGCTTGCCGCCACGGTCTGCCGAGGTGGTGTTTCAGTACGGCAGAACGGTGGGCATGGTGGCGCATGCTGCGGAGGAGTACCAGGAGGCTCCGCTGCGGTGGCGCGGTAGTCGGACCAGCTGACTACACCGCACCGCTGAAGTCGTGCTGTCGCCACGCTTCGTACAGTGCGACGCTGGTGGCGTTCGCCAGATTCATCGAACGGCGGTCGGGCAGCATCGGGATCCGGAGTTGATCGGTGATATGTGAATCGGCGAGCACCTCATCGGGGAGTCCGGTGGGCTCGGGGCCAAAGAGAAGGACGTCACCCGCCTCGTACGAGACATCGGTGTAGAACCGCGTCGCGTGCGATGAGAAGGCGAAGACTCTCGTGGGCTGTAGTTTGTCCCATGCCGTCGGCAGATCTGGATGCACGGTCACGTTCGCCATCTCGTGGTAGTCGAGGCCAGCGCGCCGGACCTGAGTGTCGGTCATGGTGAAACCAAGCGGCTCAACCAAGTGCAGCTCACAGCCGGTATTGGCCGCGATCCGGATGGCATTTCCGGTATTGGGTGGGATGCAGGGTTCGTAGTACATGATCCGAAACACCAGGTAATCCTATAGCTGCGCCGAGAGCACTCGAGTGGTCGGCCTGGGCGTCGGCACGACGGCCGCGCATCATAAACCCTTGACGGGATCGAACGACCGTGCGATGATAGCTGTTCAGCAACGCGATGGCGTCGATCATCTCACGATCCGCCGGTACAGTTGCCGATCTCCTGAGGACCTCTGGGTCTAGGTCGCGCGCCGAGTGGCGCAGGCGACTAGATGAGAACCTCAACGCAGACCGTCATTGGGCTGATTATCGGAGCCCTAGACCCACCACGTTTCGCAGCGACGCGAGTCGCTGCCACCTACTCATGCCAGGAGGCATACACAATGCGTACGAAGACCATTAATAAGCACAGTCCAATCATCAACAACAACACTGCCGATCCGGCCGACCTCGATCCCAAGCAGACCGTTTGGTTCCAGATCGACGACGCCACCGGCTTCTACGTGACCGTCGAGGAATTCCTCGCCGTCGCACGCTCGCAGATGGCCGTCGCCTAGGCGATTCGCAGTAGCGGAATCGCCGGGCTTACCTGCCAGGGCTAGCAGGGGTTCGGTTCACCGATCTTTACCGCGGACAACACGGCCTCGGCCTCGCCGACGGGACTGCCCGCACTCGGGGTCTGGCTGACCACGATCCAGTTCCGGTCAAGCACTTGGCTGCGGCCCCGACCGGTCGCGTCGTCGCTGCGAGAAAAGAACACCCCGGCATCCTGAATCGCATCCTGGGCCGCCTGGAGGTTCATGCACACGACGTTCGGCATGACCGCCGCCGCGGCCGATACCGGTGGTGCGACTGGCGTCGTTTCCGTGGTCTCCGGGGTATTGGTCGTTTCCCCGGTCTCAGTCGTTTCGGTGGTCGCGGTCGTTTCACCAGTCTCCGGTGCGGTCGTGATCGCCGTCGTGCGAGCGGGACTGGACTCGGCAGTTGAAGACTGCTCGCTTGAGCATCCGGACAGCACGGCCAGTGCTGCGGCTGCGGCGACTATGAGATTGATCGACCGGCGCAAAGGGGACCCCTTTCAATGGGTGGTGCCAACCTAACGCGTGATGCCCGTCGCGCTGGTCCCTGGCGCGGAGAATCACCCGAAGGAGTGAAGCGCGTGTCGGCATTCAGCCTCGAATGCTGGGCCTGAAGCGGTGGCGTCCGGACTAGTGGAACAATAGGTAACCGTGACGGCGATTCGACTGGACGGCAAACTTACCCGCGACGAGATCTTTGTTGATCTCACTGCCCGAGTGGCACGACTCAAAGAGGCTGGCATCACGCCGGGCCTCGGTACCGTGCTGGTGGGCGACGACCCCGGCTCGCGCTCGTACGTGAAGGGCAAGCACTCCGACTGTGCCAAGGTGGGCATTGCGTCGATCCGCAAGGACCTGCCTGCCGATGCGACCACCGAGCAACTCAACGCCGCGATCGACGAACTGAACGCCGACCCCGCCTGCACCGGCTACATCGTGCAGTTGCCGCTGCCGAAGCACCTTGACGAGAACGCGGCACTGGAGCGGATCGCACCCGAGAAGGATGCCGACGGTCTGCACCCCATCAACCTGGGACGCCTGGTCCTCGGCAAGGAAGCAACCTTGCCGTGCACGCCGCGCGGCGTTATCCACCTGCTGCGCCGCTACGACATTCCGATCGACGGCGCACACGTGACTGTCGTCGGACGTGGCGTCACCATTGGGCGTCCGATCGGCCTGATGCTGACACGCCGCAGCGAAAACGCGACCGTCACGTTGTGCCACACCGGCACCCGCGACCTCGCCGCCGAGGTTCGACGCGCTGACATCGTGGTTGGTGCTGCCGGTGTACCGCATCTCATCACGCCCGACATGGTGAAGCCCGGCGCTGCGGTCATCGACGTGGGCGTGAGCCGCACGGATGCTGGCCTGACCGGCGATGTGCACCCGGACGTATGGGAAGTAGCCGGTGCGGTGTCGCCGAACCCGGGCGGCGTTGGCCCCCTGACTCGCGCTTTCCTGCTGGCAAACGTCGTTGAGCGCGCCGAACTCGAACTGGCACAGTCGCAGGGCAACTGATGGTCGAGCATGTCGGCCCCGCACCGGACCGCGACCCGAACTCGTCGACGCCTGTCGATGAGGATCGGGTCGAATCCATCCGCAAAGCTCGGCAGCTCTACGGCGTTTTCGTCAATATCCCGTACTACCTGGTCCTTCTGGTGATCGCTGCTGCGGCCGTCCTCATCCTGATCGATCGGTGGCGGCGCGGGGCGTTTGTGTTTGGCTCGGCGATGCTGCTGGGCGCGGCGTTCCGCGCCTTCCTGCCGGCCCACCGCATCGGCCTATTGCAGATCCGCAGCCGTGCTTTCGACATCAGCGCCATGCTGGCGCTCGGCGCCGTCGTCCTATGGCTAGCAACATCAATCGACTCCCTCGGCACCGCGTAACCCCCCGACCCGCAGCCGTCGTCCGGGGCTGCGCCCCTACCT
>NZ_JBARYI010000016.1:0-10376 GCF_049647785.1 Gordonia sp. (in: high G+C Gram-positive bacteria) | reverse complement strand
ACCCTCACCCGGCCCATCACCGGCATTCTGCTCGTTGGCGGCATTCTTGACTGGCAGAGCCGGCACCGGAGGTGCCGGCGGCACGATCATGCTCGCCGACTCCACATTCGGAACAGTCAACTCAGCCTGAGCATTCAGATCAACATTCTGCTCGGACGCATTCGATCCCGCCGACGAACAACCCGCCAACCCCAACACCGCAACGACCGCGACAGCAGTCATCGCCAACGGACGAAAAGAAACACCAGACATAGCACTCAGTTCCTGACCAGATAGAAGTCAAACAAGACGGGAGAATCCCTCAACCGAACGGGCGAATATTCGACTAGCGACCGTATCGAAGCGCAGCCGCGTGGACCTTCTCAACAAAGCCGGGCATCGAATTGAACTGCCCAACCGCAGCAGACCAATTCTCTGACTTGCGCAGATCGCCGACCCCGCACAGCAGTCGGGCAGCAGTCAACGTCGAGTCGTCAAAGCTGTCCGGGTTCGGCTTGCCGTCGTTGTCAGCGTCGGTCGCAAACTGCTCCCACTGCGACGGCAAGATCTGCATCGGCCCCATCCGGGCATCAATCACGGACGAACCGTCGTAGTGGCCGGCGTCAGTATCCGAGACGACCTTCGCGCCCGTCTCTCGCGACTGACGCAAGTTCCGCATCTCCGGAGTCACCATGCCGTCGACACCGACGGTGGATCCGCTTGCCTCGCCATGATCGCTCGAAACCGAGCCGATTCCCGCGAGCGTGGCCCATCCGAGACCGCATTCCGGCTGTGCCTTCGCCATGGCCGCCGCCGCATACGCATACGACTGCAGGGCGCGCTGACCAATGCCGTAGGGATCACTATGTAGCTCAGACCATGCCTGCAACTGCGCAGACGGAACCGACTCTGCCGAATCGCTTCCGTCCTTCTCCAGGCGATCCGAACACGACGCCAACACAAGCGCCAGTACGACCACCCCAACCAGCCGCAACCACGACCGCCCCCGAACATTACTGTTGATCACGTACCGGAGGGTAGCTTAAGTTCTTTTAAGCATCGAAACCGGATAGGGCAAAGTGCACATAATCACTTTGAACGGCATACGTCGACTATCTGGCCGACATCGACTGGGGTACGGTGCGCGGGCAGTCACCTCGCCTGTCGCGCGTCGACTACCGAACCGACGACGGCTTTGCGTGCCGGTCCATCCACGCCGACCATCGGAAGACGAGGTACTCGGGCACGCCGGGTGAGAATCTGAGAGGTACGGATCGTTGAATCCTTCGTCAAGCAACCAACCGCCATCGTGGATGTGGCCTGCCTCTTCCGACAGCGCTGGCACCGGTGCCGACAGCATCGGATCCGAGCAACCTCCGTCCGCACCGTTGCCACCAAATCAAAACGCGACACCGGGAAGTTCCCCACAGCGGAGGCCCGAGCCGCAACTGCCGCAGGCTCCGGCCGCGGGTCCCCGCTCCGGGCATCGCACCTGGCGATCGTCAATGCGCAGCATCGCCGGTGGCTTCATCACTTTCGGTGGCACAAGGAACCAACAAGACATCGCCGCCCTCGCCGAACGGGTAAGGCAGCCCATCGGCCCCGACTTCCGTCTCGCCGTCCTCTCGCTCAAAGGCGGGGTCGGCAAAACGACGGTCACGATTGGTTTGGGGTCCGTGCTGGCGTCGTTGCGCGGCGATCGCGTCATCGCCGTCGATGCCAACCCCGACTTGGGCACGCTGGCCGGGCGCATCCCGTCCCAGACGATTTCGACGGTCCGAGACTTGCTGAACGAACCAAATACCCGGCGATACGTCGATGTACGCAAACACACGAGTCAAGCCACGAGTCGACTCGAAGTCCTTGCCTCCGAACGCGACCCGGCGATCTCCGAAGCGTTCAACGAGGATGAGTACCTGAAGGCACTCGAGATCCTCGAGTACCACTACAACATGATCCTGACCGACTGCGGAACCGGACTGGTTCACTCGGCGATGTCCGGAGTCCTCAAGTCCGCGACGGCGCTCGTCTTGGTGACTTCACCGGCATTGGACGGTGCCCAAAGTGCAGTCGACACGCTCGCTTGGCTCGGTGCCCACGGATACGAACAACTCGCCCGCGAAGCGATCGTGGTGATCGCAGCATCACAGAGCAAGAACGCGCCCGTCGATGTTGAGATGCTTCGCAACTATTTCCTGGGCCGCACCCGTGCCGTGCAGGTCATCCCCTACGACAATCACCTCGCCATCGGCGGATACGTCGATCTAGACAACATGCAACCAGCGACTCGATCGGCATTCCTTGAACTCGCCGCCACCGTTGTCGAACCGTTCGCTGTCCGACCTCCCCGGTTCGACGCCCCAAACCCATTCAGTGGAATGGCCGGACCGCAACCATAAGCAACACGCCCGTGTTCGCGGCACCGATACGGACTTAGTCCAGGTCCATCGAGTTGGCGAGCCTGATGAGCTCCGACTTCGTTGCTCCCGACTTCCCGATCGCGAAAAAGACATCGTTGCGATCATCTGCGCGGATATAAATCTCCCCAGCTTGGATACGAACGTAACCGGTGCCATATCGCCAGCTGATCGCCTCTGCACCGTCGAAAGCAGACGCTCGCCCGAAAAACTCGTCCACTTCCTCTGCTGATGCCACCCACACCACTTGAAGTGCCACCGAATCAGGCGACATACATGCGATCCGAGCACGCCCAACCGGGTGTCCGGATCCCTGTGGACCCGATCCCAATTCAGCCCTGTCGGGTCGGATCATCCACTGACATGTGCTCTGTTGCCAGCCGACTTGCTTCGGCGTTCGCGGCAGGAGTTTTGGGAATTCGGCCGCATAAATTCCCCAATCTCCCCAGCCTGAATCAACCTTGACCACGGTCTCGGCGCTGGCAGGCGATTCCCGGCCATCAACGGTAGATATGACGACATACCGGCGCTCGCCAAACTTTGCGGAGAAGTCGGAATACCGTGTCTCGTCGCCAGCGTAGATTACCTCGCCGTCGTCACGTACCAGCATGTACTGATCGGCACCCTCAACCGAATTCCAACTGATCTCCACGACACCTACCGAGGCCTTGGCCTGCAGGCCCTCGGGTGCACTAACCGTGTGGAAACTGCCAGCCAACCAGTAGCCCAGGCCGGCGGCGACAACCCCAAGAATACTGAGCCCGACGATGCTGCGGACCCACCAGGACTTCAACACTGCAGAACCCTCCGGCGCCATCAGATCGGCAACTTTCGGAGAATGTCGAGTGCGTCGTCGCCGCTCTTTCCGTTAGGCACAGCAACCACCAAGTAGGTTGAACCTCTCCGTTCGCCATCCTTGAAGTAGCTCATCACAGCTTGGGCCCCGCCAGTGGCAGCAAGCCCAAAGTCGACGCCGACGCGATCGCCTTGAGCGGTCGAGATTAATTCGTGGTTGGCCACGCCAGCAAATCGCTCTCTACCCGCACCGACGAGTGCCGATTTCTCATCAGCGTAGCTATAGATGGCAATCTGGTAGTCGTAGTCCTTCACCCAGTCGTCACCGTTCGGCTTGTTGCAGAAGATTGATCGACGGTTTTCGGCGGTCGCCAGCGGACCCAATCCCTGGCAAACGATCTTCTGATATCCGTCAGTGCTTACCGGCGTACTAGGGAGCAAATCTGGGTACAGCTCAATGATGTCTTCCAGCCCGCGCCACTTCTGACCAAAAACAACATCCTCGGTGGCGTTAGAAAAATCCGAGTTCGTCCCGGACTGACTCCGAGCAGAAACGCTGTACCGATAGGTGCCCGGCCAAGGATTTAGCTGCACTGAAGTTCCACTACCCACATGAACGACTTGGTCATTCTGTTTGACCACGTAGCTCTTTGCACCCGGCACAGCGCGCCAGGTTAAGTCGATTCCCGTCGCCGTGGCCCGGGCCTCCGGACGATCTGGCGTTTGAAGAGTGCCTCCACCGCGCATGAACACTCCGACTAGGGCGCCCAGCGCCATGACGACGAGCACCGCGACGGCGGCCTGCCCGCGGCGCTTCACCGCTGGTTTAGTCGGTGTCTGCGGCGAGGCTGGTGCAGGCCGGGCCTGCAGATTCGCGTGCTGTGGGCCAGGCACCGGCGCACCTGTGGTATTCGCAAACATGTGGCCGCTCGTCGGGAGATTCACTCTGCCGCCGGTGAACGCCGCCTGGAGCGCCTGCGCAAAAGCCGATGCCGTCGGTGGCCGCCCCGCCGGATCCTTCGCCAAGCCTGCTCGCAGCACATCGTCGACGGACGGCGGTAATGACCTGGTCCGCTCCGATGCGCGCGGCGGTTCGGCGAACAGGTGAGCCGTCATCAAACCCTGCAGGCTGCCCGAATCGAAGGGGGCGCTACCGGTCAGGAGCTCGAAGGCTGTCGCGGCCAGCGAATAGATGTCGGCACGACCGTCAACCCGACGCCCGTCAATCTGTTCCGGCGAGCAATACCGCATGGTGCCAACCGTTGTCCCGGTGTGGGTCAAGCCTGCTCCGGCACCGGCCTCGCCGAGCGCCTGCGCGATACCAAAGTCGGTGACTTTAACTGCGTCAGGCATCACCGGGTCCGCACCGGGGGTCACCAGAATGTTGGCCGGCTTAATGTCGCGATGCAGCACTCCGTGCCGGTGCGCCACATCTAGTCCCGCTGCTACACCATTCACGATGTTGACCACCAGCCGCGGATCCATGCCGGCCGGAGAAGCCTTCGACATCTTCGACGCGTCCGTGCCGGGCACCAATTCCATGGCAATCCACAGCACGTCACCGAACACACCGCGGTCGTAGACCCGGACCAGATTGGGGTGGGCAATCGGCGCCAGAAGATCGGCTTCGCGGTCGAAACGCTGCCTCACCACTGGGTCTTCGGCGTGCGCCGAACGCAGCACCTTGATGGCATCGCTTCGCGGTAGACGCGGATGAGTAGCCTTGTAGACCTCGCCCATGCCGCCAGCTCCGAGGACCTGCTCGACACGGTAGCCCGCGATCTGGTCGCCGATTTGGAACATCTCTCCGCCGTTCACCGAATTACTGCTGATCGCGCCGAATGCTACCGGCACAGTCCTGTATCGAGGGCATCGCACCACGTCGTTCGAATGACGACGCCGAGACGGTTCGGCCTACTCGAGCGGGAGCTTGTTTGCCGTCTCGATCATCTGTTGTTTGGTACCGCCGGGAACGCTGACCGCGATCCACGAGTTCTTCACCAGATCGGTACGGAGGAAGGCCGCGTTCTGTTTCGGATCAAAAATACCGGTGCCGTGCTTCCAGGCGATCTCATCGCCTCCAGAATCGGACGCCTTTGTTTTGAAGAATTCGTCCGTCGCATCCGCAGATACGAGCCAACTGACGACATAAACTGCCGAGCTTCCGTTGCAGTTGATACGTGCGCGGGTCCGCACCTTTCCACTGCCCATCGGTTCCGGTCCGACCTCAGCCGTAGTGGGCGCGATTGCCCACTCACAGTACGCGCCTTCCCAGCCCTGGCCGTCTGGGGACTTCGGCAGCAACTTCGGAACCGTATCGACAAAGGGCTGGTACACGCCCCAACTGGCATCAACTGTCACCTCAGTTGCCGCGCTCGGTTCCGACCACACTCCGTTGCGTTCGGCTCGAATTACGTAGCTGCGCTTGCCTTGCGGTGCAGTCGAATCGGTGGCGGTAGTGGCGGAACCAACGTAGACGACGGTGCCCTTATCTCGGATCACCTGATACCAATCGGCACCGCTGACCCCGTTCCATGACAACTGGACCTTCGTGCCCTCGACCGTGGACGTGAGCCCCGACGGGCGGTCGACGGGGCGGGTACCTTCCACACCAAACCTGATGATCAGCATCGATGCCAATAGGACGGCGAGGGCAACCGCACCCGCGATGAAGTAAGTGCGACGCTGCCTGGGCGTGCCGGATGTCGTCGCTTGTTGCGTATAGGTCATCAGAATGGCAACTTTCCGATTAGGTCGCGGGCCTTCTTGGTGTCCCGCGAATCCGGGTACACCACCTCGACCAGGATGGCGGCACGCGGATCGGTGAACTTGAACTCCCACAGCGACCGCGCTGTCCCGTTGTCAGCGACACCGGTCGTTATCGCCCCCTCGCTACCTTGGGCCGACCTCACCTTGTCGTCCTTTTTCGAGGTGCGGTTATTGACCCGGTGGTAGGTGTCGCTACTCGCAGCGGCCGGACTCGCATACCGCAAAATGCGGACCTCGTATTCCGATGAATCTGCGCTGGTCTTCTTCTTGCAGTTGATGATCGCCGCAGGGTAACCGGCGTCCGGGACTGGCCCCTGGGCGGTGCACGTCAAGCCGTCGAACCCGTCGGTGCTAACCGGTGTGGAGGGCAGCAAATCGGGAAAAGCCTTCGCGACGTCCCGCATCAAACCCCAGTTCTGCACGGCGGTCACCGACACCGCGTCGCTGAAATCGGACTGCCTATCTGCCAGGTTTTGCGCGGCGACCGAGAACGTGTGCTCCCCGGGGAAGATCTCTGTCAAAGTCAGCGACGTGTCGTCGACCGTTTGGACCACCTCATCGTCTTGCTTAAGGACGTAGTTCGTGGCACCGGGCACCGCGTCCCAAGTCAGGTCAACACCCTGCGGCGTCGCGGTGGCCTGGACGCCGGACGGGGCATCGAGCCCCATCGACGACGACCACAGGTAACCGCCACCTACGCCGAGCGCGAGCCCGGCAACCGTGGCGATTGACACGAGCGCGGACAGTTTCTGATACCAGCGGTGTGCCGGTACCGGCGCAGGGTGTACTGGATGAGACACGGGAGCGCCGGGGGTATTCGCAAAGGTTTGCGCGGCAGGCAGCATCGGCGCACCGCTGGTGAACGCCGAATACAGGGAATAGGCGAACGCCGTCGCCGTCTGGGGTCGCGCCGCAGGATCTTTCGACAGCCCCGCAGCCAATACCGCGTCGACGGCCGGTGGCAGACGCCGCTCGCGCTCGGAAGCACGCGGCGGTTCGGAGAAGAGGTGCGCGCTAATCAGCCCTTGCAAGGTGTCCGACTCGTAGGGCGCGGTACCCGTGAGGAGCTCAAAAGTGGTGGCCGCCAACGCATAGATGTCGGTTCGACCGTCCACCTCGCGTCCTTCAATCTGTTCGGGTGCCGAATAGCGCAGCGTCCCAACGGCGGTCCCGGTGCTGGTGAGGTCGGCTCCCGCCTCGCCGAGGGTCCGCGCGATCCCGAAATCGGTCACCTTGATCGCATCCGGAACGATCGGATCCGATCCGGGCGTCACCAAAATGTTCGCGGGCTTCACATCGCGGTGCAGGACGCCGTGCCGGTGGGCCACGTCGAGGCCGGCGGCAACACCGTTGACGATGTTCACGACGAGGCGCGGATCCATACCACCGGCCGACGACTGCGACATCTTGGCCGCGTCAGTACCGGCGACCAGTTCCATCGCGATCCACAGGATGTCGTCGAACGCTCCGCGGTCGTAGATGCGGACCAGGTTGGGGTGGACAATCGGCGCAAGGAGGTCGGCTTCGCGTTCAAAACGCTGCCGAACAACCGGGTCCTCGGCATGCGCCGAGCGCAGCACCTTGATGGCGTCGCTGCGCGGCAAGCGCGGATGGGCGGCCTGATAGACCTCGCCCATGCCGCCAGCCCCGAGCACTCGCTCGACGCGGTAACCCGCGATGTCGTCCCCGATTTGGAACATGCCCTCACCATTCACCCAGATAGCTGCTTAGTTCGGAGTCGAATGCTACCCAGGAGTAGCCGAGTTGGGACGCACCGCACTAGCCTTTTCGAATGACACCACGTCGTCGACCAAGGCGTGCCGTCGCGGCCCGATTGCCTCCGACTTGTCCGAATCCCCCTTACCATCGGCATCCATGACCCCAAAGTTCTCCGCCGCCGAACTCAATGACGCATTTGCCCAGTTCCAGAAGACGGTTGCCGAAATCGCCATCAGTAAGGATTGGGATCGCTGGGCCGCCCAATTCACCGTTGACGCCACCTACATTGAGCACGCCTACGGACAGTTCAGCGGGCGGGAGGAGATTCGCGCCTGGATCAACAAGACGATGAACGCGTTCCCCGGCAGCCACATGGTGGAGTACCCGTCGCTGTGGCACGTCGTCGACCCCGAGACCGGCCGCGTGATCTGCGAAGTCGACAACCCCATGCGCGACCCCGGTGATGGCTCCGTCTTTACCGCCACCAACATCACCATCCTCACCTACGCGGGCGACGGCCTCTGGAGTTGCGAGGAAGACGTCTACAACCCGATGGAGTTCGGCCTGATGACCCGTCGCTGGTGCGAACGCGCCGCCGAACACGGCACCCTCGACGAACCCGCCAAGAAGTGGATGGACACTTTCGGCGCCATGTTCGCGCGGAAGTCGTAGGAGCAGTCGCAGCGCGTTGATTTTGCGACCCTATAGGTAGCAAATTCAACGCGCTGCGCCGGAATGAGGGTGTGCAAGCCCGTAATCGTGCCGTGATTGGCCAAATCCCGTTGAGACTCGACCCTCTCGCATAGGGTCATCGCGCGATCCCGAAGTGTTTGACGCCAATCCGGAAGGCCACCCGTGCATCCCTCGCTGAATCCGTCCCTCACGCGCCGACAGGTGATGGCCGCAGGCGGTGCAGCGCTGGCGACCACCCTCGTCGCGCCCGGAAGCGGAATCGCGTCAGCAGGGCCCAAACAAGATGCCGACGTCATCATCGTTGGGCACGGCCTTTCCGGCTTGGTTGCGGCATGCGAGTTGACCGACCGGAAGAAGAAAGTCCTGATCGTTGATCAGGAGTCCGGTGCCAACCTCGGTGGGCAGGCGCATTGGAGTCTCGGCGGGCTGTTCTTTATCGACAGCCCCGAGCAACGGCTGGCTGGCATCCACGACAGTCCCGAACGCGCTCGCCGCGACTGGTTCGCCACCGCGGGATTCGACCGTAATCCCAATAGCGTTGGTGGCGAAGACTATTGGGCCCGACAGTGGGCCGAGCACTACCTCGATTTTGCACACCGGGAAAAGCGCTCATGGCTCGCAGGAATGGGCATGCTGTGGGTTCCGGTGGTCGGATGGGCCGAACGTGGTGACGGCACCCCCGGCGGTGTGGGCAACTCCGTGCCCCGTTTCCACACCACCCTCGGCACCGGCCCCGGTGTCGTCGAGCCATTTGTCCGACGTATTAAGGCCGCCCAGCGCGCAGGCCTGGTGCGCTTTGAGTTCCGGCACCGCGTCGACGAACTCCTCACCTCCGGCGACGACGTGGTCGGGATCCGCGGCAGCGTTCTCGCCGCCACCTCGCAGCCGCGAGGTAAGGCGTCGTCGCGCACCGTGGTCGGCGACTTCGAGTTCCACGCACCGCTGGTGATCGTGGCATCGGGCGGCATCGGCGGCAACCACGAACTTGTTCGACGCAACTGGCCCGCCCGTCTCGGCAATCCGCCGGAGCACATGGTGACCGGTGTGCCCGCGCACGTCGACGGTCGGATGCTGGGGATCGCCGAAGCCGCAGGTGCCCGCCATGTGAACCGCGACCGCATGTGGCATTACACCGAAGGCCTCCGCAACCACTCGCCGATCTGGCCCGGTCACGGCATCCGCGTGTTGGCGGCACCGTCGTCGATGTGGTTCGACGGTGCCGGTCGTCGCTTCCCCACCCCTGGCATTCCCAGCATGGACACCCTCGGCACGTTGGAGCTGATTCAGAAGTCGGGGTTTGAGTACTCGTGGTTTGTGCTGAACAAGCGAATCATCGAGAAGGAATTCATTCTGTCGGGCTCCGAGCAAAATCCGGAGCTGACGAGCAAGAACTTGGCGGCATATCTGGCCAACCGCGTGATCGACGACGTGCCTAAGCCGGTGCAGGCATTCCTCGACCGCGGCCCCGACTTTGTGACGGCGAACAGCGTCGAAGAGTTGACGGCCAAAATGAACAAGCTCGTCGGCACCAATCATCTCGATGCGGCTGCACTGAAGCGTCAGATCAAGCATCGCGATGCTGAGTCGATGAACCCCCGCTCGACGGACGACGGCATCAAGGCGATCCGTCGGTCGTTGGCCTACATCGGCGACAATCTGGTCCGGACCCAGCCGATGCACCGCATCTTGGATCCCGCGGCGGGACCGCTGGTCGCGATCAAGATGAACATCCTGACCCGTAAATCGCTGGGCGGTTTGCAGACCGACCTGTCGGGCCGCGTCTTGGGCGAGAACGGCAAGCCGATTAACGGACTGATGGCGGTCGGCGAGGCCTCGGGCTTCGGCGGCGGCGGCGTCCATGGCTACCGTGCCTTGGAGGGAACCTTCCTCGGCGGCTGCCTCTTCAGCGGCCGCCAAGCCGGCCGCGCCGCCCGCCGACTGGTCTAACCCCCGCCCCCTGGCCGTTCTCGCATGATGCGTCGATTCCCGCACTATGTCTGACAT
>NZ_JBARYI010000015.1:0-117322 GCF_049647785.1 Gordonia sp. (in: high G+C Gram-positive bacteria) | reverse complement strand
GTCCGGGGCCGTGACGGGTTCGGACTGCTTGCTACCGGCCAACGGCGTCGGCAAGGTGCCTGCCGGCATGCCCGCGCTGCCAACCGCCATCGCCGCTTTGCCCGTCAGCTTCTTGGCCCACCCGGCGAGTCCGAGGTTGCTGCCCTCAAACGCCGGGGTGGTGAAGTAGCGGATGCTCGCGTCGAAAACGTCGACGCCCGCGTCGGCCAAAGCGCCAAGCAGCACGCCCAACTCCTCGGGTGTGTCGGCGATCCGGGCCGTGTAGTCCTGCTGCTTGTGCTGGGAGAAGCGGTAAAAGATGGGGAGGTCGTCGCCGATCTCAGCGCGGACCGCGCTCACCACGGCGGCCGGGAAGGCGGCACGACGCTCCAGGTCGCCACCCCACCGGTCATCGCGGCTGTTGGTATCGGCCCACATGAAGGCATCGAGTAGGTAGCCGTGGCCACCGTGGATGGCAATCCCGTCGAAGCCCAGATCCACCGCGTTGCGAGCACTTGTGACGTATCCGGCGATCACCTCCGCAATGTCCTCATCGGTCATCGGGCGCGTCTCGGGACGGCAGAAGTCGATGTACTTTTCCGAATAGCCGGTGCGTCCGGGCGTACCCCAACGGCCCGACGGTCGCATCGGGGTGATCGCCGGGTCCACGCGGGCCATCGCACCCCACAGGGGTCCGACGTGCCAGAGCTGCGGAATGATCAGCCCACCTTCGGCATGCACGCCGTCGACCACCGACTGCCAGCCGGCCAGGGCTTCGTCACCGTGCAGACGCGGAACATCGGGGCTGTCGACGGCCGACGGGTGGTCGATCGCGACCCCTTCGGTCACGATCAGGCCCGTGCCACCAGCGGCACGCTTGCGGTAGTACTCGGCAACATCGGGTCCGGGGATCCCGTTGGGGGATTGCTGGCGCGTCATCGGCGACATCACCAGTCGGTTCGGGACGGTGAGGTTGCGGATGGTGAGCGGGGACAGCAGTGAGGTCACAGTTTTCCAATCAGGTTAAAGAAGTCTGGCGTCTTGTCTTCGCGCAGGCGGACGAGGGTGCGGTAGCTGATCAGCCACTTGTCGCCGACCAGCCGGTACTCCTCGTGGTAGTGGCCGTAGCCATGGAGGTGTTCTTCGTGGTCGCCGTTGGTCCACCACAGATGGTCTTCCATCGCCCAGATTCCGCGGGCGGTGGTGTTGGACGTCAGCTCAATTTGCGGAGTGTGGCCGTGGTGCACCGAAGTGATCGGGATGTGCCCGTCAAGCAGTCTCTTGATGGCTGCGGTCAGCGGGCCGGGACCGACAACGCGGTTGGACACGCCGTCGGAGACTGGCTGCTTGTTAGCGGGGAGACCGCCCCAGGTTTCGGAGACAACATCGTCGGTGTGCAGGGTTGGATAGATCTCCCATTCCTTGCAGTCCATGCAACGGAGTCGCTCGGCAAAGGTGTTCTTGATGCATTCGATTGCCCACAGCTTCTCGGCTGGGGTCAGCGTGATTTCTGTAGTCATAACTGGACTCTACTTTCGTCGCGCGGGCGTCGAGATCGAATGTCCACTGACCGGGACCTCTTGTTCGAAGCTTTTTTGTGGATGACTAGCGATTGTGCCCGCGCTCACGTATTCTCTAACTCAGTTAATGGCTACTAACTGAAAGGGTGGGCATGGCTGCCTCGACTTCATTCGACGCGCACCGCGCCAATGTGGCGGAGTTGCGGGCAAATTTGCTCGCCGCTTCGCAGGGTGGCAGCGAGAAGGCGCGCGAGCGGCACCTCTCGCGCGGGAAGATCCTGGTCCGCGATCGCATCGATGCGCTGATCGACCCAGGCTCACCGTTTTTGGAGGTTGCGCCGCTGGCCGCGCACGAGATGTACGACGGCAAGGCACCGTCCGCTGGCGTGGTCGCGGGTATCGGCCGCATCCACGGCCGCGAGTGCATGATCGTCGCCAACGACGCCACCGTCTCTGGCGGTACGTACTACCCAGTCACGGTGAAGAAGCACTTGCGCGCGCAGGAGATCGCCGCGCAGAACCGACTCCCGTGCATCTACCTGGTCGACTCCGGCGGCGCGATGCTCCTGAACCAGGACGACGTCTTCCCCGACCGCGACCACTTTGGGCGCATCTTCTTTAACCAGGCCAACATGAGTGCCGCGGGCATCCCGCAGATCTCGGCGGTCTTGGGTTCTTCGACGGCCGGTGGCGCGTACGTGCCCGCGATGAGTGATGAGAACGTGATCGTCCGTAACCAGGGCACGATCTTCTTGGCCGGGCCGCCGCTGGTGAAGGCCGCGACCGGTGAGGACGTCACCGCCGAAGAACTCGGCGGCGGCACCATGCATTCGACGGTTTCCGGCGTCACCGATCACCTGGTCGACAACGACGAGCAAGCCCTCGCCAAGGTCCGCGAAATCGTCGCAACGTTTGGCCCGCGCGACGCCGCGCAGTGGGACACCGTCCCCACTCGTTCACCGCAGCGCCCCCAAACCGATCTGTACGACGTGGTCCCCACTGATCCACGCATCCCGTACGACGTGCGCGAGGTCATCGAGATCCTGTCCGACGGCGGCGAGTACACCGAGTTCAAGGCGGGTTACGGCACGTCGTTGGTCACCGCGTTCACCAAGATTCACGGCCATCCGGTGGGCATTGTCGCCAACAACGGGGTGCTGTTTTCGGAGTCGGCGCTCAAGGGGGCGCACTTTGTGGAACTGTGCGACCAACGTCGGATCCCGCTGCTGTTTTTGCAGAACATCACCGGCTTCATGGTGGGACGCCAGTACGAAGAGGGCGGCATCGCCAAGAACGGCGCCAAGATGGTCAACGCCGTCGCCTGCGCCCGCGTACCCAAGCTGACGGTGATGATCGGCGGTTCGTTCGGTGCGGGCAATTACTCGATGTGTGGTCGCGCGTACTCGCCGCGGTTCCTGTGGATGTGGCCCAACGCGCGCATCTCGGTGATGGGTGGCCCGCAGGCCGCCGACACTCTTGCCACCGTGCGCCGCGGCGGCATCGAGCGGTCGGGTGGGTCTTGGTCGGCCGAGGACGAAGAGTCTTTTAAGGCCCCCATCCGCGACCAGTTTGAGACGCAATCCACCGCGTACTACTCCACCGCACGCCTGTGGGACGACGGCATCATCGACCCTGCCGACACCCGCACCGTCCTCGGCCTGGCCTTGGAAGCGTGCCGGTATGCACCGCTGACCGACCCCGCCTACGGCGTCTTCCGGATGTGAGAGGCAACCACATGAACGCTCCTGCAAACACCCGCACTCCCGTCACCCGCACGCGCAGCATCCGCAAGGTGCTCGTCGCCAACCGCGGTGAAATCGCCTGCCGCGTTATCGATACGCTGCGCCAGATGGGCATCAAGTCGGTCGCTGTCTACTCCGATCCGGATGCAGATGCGCCCCACGTGAAGGCAGCCGACGAAGCGGTTCGCCTCGGTCCAGCCGCTGCGGTTGACAGCTACCTGCGCATCGACGCCGTGATCGAAGCGGCCAAGATCACCGGGGCCGACGCCGTCCATCCCGGTTACGGCTTCCTGTCCGAGAATCAACAGTTCGCGAAGGCCCTGGCCGACGCGGACATCATCTTCATCGGCCCGCCCGCGTCGGCGATCGCGACGATGGGCGACAAGATCACCGCCCGCGCCGCCGTCACCGCCCGTGATGTTCCCGTGGTTCCCGGCATCTCCCGTCCGGGTCTCACCGATGAGGAATTGATTGACGGGGCCGACGGCGTCGGGTTCCCCGTCCTGATTAAGCCCAGCGCGGGTGGCGGCGGCAAGGGTATGCACCGCGTCGAAGACCTTGCTGGCCTGCCCGAAGCGTTGGCGACGGCACGACGCGAGGCGGCCTCTGCGTTCGGTGACGACACTTTGTTCCTGGAGCATTTCGTGCTGACGCCCCGCCACATCGAAGTGCAGATCCTGGCCGACAACCACGGCAACGTGATTCACCTCGGCGAACGCGAGTGTTCGCTGCAGCGTCGCCACCAGAAGGTGATTGAAGAAGCGCCGTCGGCCCTGCTCGACGAGGCCACTCGGGCTCGGATTGGCGAGGCGGCCTGCGACGCCGCACGCAGTGTCGGTTACACCGGCGCGGGCACGGTGGAGTTCATCGTGTCGGCCACCGCGCCCGACAAGTTTTTCTTCATGGAGATGAACACCCGCCTGCAGGTGGAGCACCCCGTTACCGAAATGGTGACCGGCGTCGACCTCGTGGAACAGCAGGTCCGGATCGCGCGCGGTGAAACCCTCTCGCTGACGCAAGACGACATCGTGCTGACCGGGCATGCCATCGAGGCCCGCGTGTACGCCGAAGATCCCGCGCAGGGTTTCCTGCCAACCGGTGGCTCCGTGGCGCGGCTGACGTGGCCTACCCATGCGTCGATGGGGGGTCGCGAAGGGAGTATTCGCATCGATAGCGGCATTGTCGCCGGATCGGTGATCGGTAGCGACTACGACCCGATGTTGGCCAAGGTAATCGCCTATGGTGCCGACCGTGCCGAGGCCATCGACCGACTCGACGAAGCTCTCGCCGACACGCGTCTGCTAGGCGTGGTTAGCAACATTGATTTCTGTCGACACGTCCTCGCCATGCCCGAAGTTCGCGACGGCGTTCTCGACACCGAACTCCTGGACCGCATCGCCGTCGACTACACCGCACCCGAAGCCGACCCGCGCGCCCTCGTTGCGGCGACGCTCGGTGCACTCGACCTCGGTACCCCGGACGATGTGTGGTCGTCGGCGCTCGGCTTCCGGATCGGCGCGCCGTCGCCCGTCGTGGCACGACTGTCGGGGGCACAACTGTCTGGGGCTGGCCGCCGGTACACGGTGTCCGCGCAGATCACGGATACCAGCCCCGGTCTCCTCGACGCCGACGTGACGATTGAAACCAATGTCGACGAAGACGAAGCGCAGCCGGAGAGCTGGAACGCACCCGTCCGACTCCGCCAAGTGACGCCCGGTGTCTTCGACCTGGTTTTTGACGGTCGTTCGCGACGCTGGGAAGTGCTACTCGACGCGGCCGGCGGTCGTCGTTGGGTGTCGGGGCAACCGGGAACGTGGATTTTCCAGACAGTCCACATGCTTTCCGACCACGATGAGGGGGAGGCTGCGGGCAGCGTCGTCAGCCCGATGCCGGGGACCGTGGTTGCGGTGCCGGGCGTCGACGGCGACCCCGTTACCGCGGGCGATCCGCTAGTGGTTGTGGAGGCCATGAAGATGGAACACACGCTCCGCGCACCGGTCGATGGAACAGCGTCGATCAGTGTGCGCGTCGGCCAGAAGGTCGATGCGCAGCAGTTGCTCGCGCATGTTTCGGCATAGCACCACCAGAACTTTCGAATACGGCACGTACGAACAAGAAGGATTGTCGATCAGATGGAACTGACTCAGGAATACACCGACCTGGTGAACACGGTGCGCGACTTTGCCCAGTCCGTGGTGGCGCCGGTCTCGGCCAAGCACGACGAGGAGAAGTCGTTCCCGTACGAGGTCGTCGCGCAGATGGGCGAGATGGGCCTGTTCGGTTTGCCGTTCAGCGAAGAATTCGGCGGCATGGGCGGCGACTACTTCGCGCTCGCTTTGGCGCTGGAGGAACTTGGCAAGGTCGACCAGTCGGTGGCGATCACCGTCGAAGCTGGCGTCGGGCTCGGTGCCATGCCGATCTACCGCTTCGGCACGCAGGAGCAAAAGGAAACCTGGCTCCCGGATCTCCTAGCGGGTAAGCGTCTAGCCGGATTCGGGCTTACTGAACCCGGTGCCGGATCCGATGCCGGGGCCACCGTCACGACCGCCCGCGAGGACGGCGACGAGTGGGTCATCAACGGCAACAAGCAGTTCATCACTAACTCGGGCACCGACATCACGTCGCTGGTCACGGTCACTGCGGTGACGGGGGAGCGCAGCAACGGCAAGAAGGAAATCTCGACGATCATCGTGCCTGCCGGCACCCCGGGCTTCACCGCCGAACCGGCCTACAACAAGGTCGGCTGGAATGCCTCGGACACGCATCCACTGAGCTTCGACGACGCCCGCGTGCCGCGCGGCAACCTGCTCGGCGAGCGGGGCCGCGGTTACGCGAACTTCCTGTCGATCTTGGACGAGGGGCGCATCGCGATCGCCGGACTGGCGACGGGCGTGGCGCAGGGGTGCGTCGACGAGTCGATCAAGTATGCGCGCGAGCGCAAGTCGTTCGGGAAGCCGATCGCCGAGTACCAGTCGGTGTCGTTCGCGATTGCCCGGATGGAGGCCCGCGCGCACGTTTCGCGGATGGCGTACTACGACGCTGCGGCAAAGATGTTGGCTGGCAAGCCTTTCAAGAAGGAAGCGGCGATCGCGAAGATGGTCTCGTCGGAGGCGGCGATGGACAATGCGCGCATGGCGACGCAGATCCACGGCGGCTACGGCTTCATGAACGAGTACCCGGTGGCGCGCCATTACCGCGACTCCAAGATCCTTGAGATCGGTGAGGGCACCACCGAGGTTCAGCTCATGCTGATCGCCCGATCGTTGGGATTGAACGCATGACTGAGGGCAAGCGCGTCACACAGCGCGGACTCTGGTTTGAGGAGTTCGAAGTCGGAACCATCTACGAGCACCGGCCCGGACGTACCGTCACCGAAGCGGACAACACTTTCTTCACCGCTCTCACCATGAACACCCAGGCTCTGCACCTGGACGCCGCATGGTCGGCGACGCAGCCGGGATTTGGTGGACAACGCCTGGTGAACTCGATGTTCACGTTGTCGACGATTGTGGGACTGTCGGTGGCGCAGCTGACCCAGGGCACCCTGGTAGCCAATCTGGGTTTCCACGAAATTGCTTTCCCGGCACCGATGTTCGCCGGTGACACCCTGTACGCCGAAACCGAATGCACCGGCAAGCGACTGAGTAAGTCGCGGCCCGGTGAGGGCATCGTCGACCTGACGCACATTGGGCGCAACCAAGACGGGGTGCTGGTGGCGCGGGCTTCGCGGTCCACGCTGGTGCGCGTGCGCCCGGA
The DNA here is from genome assembly GCF_049647785.1 of Gordonia sp. (in: high G+C Gram-positive bacteria). GTDB lineage: Bacteria > Actinomycetota > Actinomycetes > Mycobacteriales > Mycobacteriaceae > Gordonia. Next base: position 110,325 of record NZ_JBARYI010000015.1, on the reverse strand, counting down.
AGGGGAATGACGATGGCCGCGAAAGAAGCGTGGACGCCCGCGGGCCCGGCACTTCTGTTCTGTCCCGCCGACCGCCCCGAACGGTATGCGAAAGCACTCGATCGCTCGGACGTGGTGATCCTCGATCTTGAGGATGCTGTCGCGCAGGCCAACAAGGCGCAGGCGCGGTCAGCGCTTATCGGCAACCCGATTGCCGCCGACCGCGTCATCGTCCGCATCAACCCGGCGGACAGTGTCGAGCATCAACTGGATCTCGATGCGGTGCAGGCGACGTCGTACCGCGTGGTGATGCAGGCCAAGGTGGAGTCGGCCGCGCAGCTCACCGCGCACGGCCTGCCCACTCTCGCGCTAATCGAAACCCCACTCGGGGCGGTGCGCGTAGAAGAAATCGCGTCCGCACCGAACTGCGTCGGACTCATGTGGGGTGCCGAGGATCTGGCTGCGGGTATGGGTGGTACGTCCAGCCGGTTCGGCGACGACGAAGCCAATACGGGTAGCTACCGCGACATTGCCCGGCATGTGCGGGCCCGCGTGCGACTGGCCGCCGCCGCCTTCGGTGTTGCTGCGATCGACTCCGTTCACATCGATATTGACGACGTTGACGGCCTCGTTGGTGAAGTTCGCGATGCCGTCGCTCAGGGATACACGGCCACCGCATGCATTCACCCGAGTCAGGTTCAGCACATCCGGGCCGGGTACGCGCCAGCACCCGAACGCGTTGAGTGGGCGCACAAGGTGATGGCTGGTGCCGTAGAGAACGATGGCGGCGTCTTTGCCGTCGACGGACAGATGATTGACGGACCGGTGATTGCGCAGGCACGCGCGGTCTTGGCCCGTGTGACGACCGACCCCCGCTGATCCGAATAGGAGCGCACCTTCCATGACTGCCTTCGACACTTCACTCTCGTATGCGGCGGGCGAATCGCAGCCGCCACTGCTGACTCAGACGATCGGGACGACGCTTGCCGCCACGACCGCCAAGTTCCCGGACTCCGACGCGCTGATCGATGCGGCGGTGGACCGCACCTGGACCTACGCCGAACTGCGTCGCGACGTGATTTCCTTGGCCGCGGGCCTGGTGCGGCACGGGGTCACGACCGGGGACCGCGTTGCCCTGTGGGCACCCAACCGTTTCGAATGGGTGCTGACGCAGTTTGCGGCGGCGGAAATCGGCGCGATCCTGGTGGTCCTGAACCCGGCGTATCGGCGAAGCGAAGTGGCGTATGCGCTGAAACAGTCGGGCGCAACGCTGGTGCTGACGGCCGAGAAGTTCCGGGACGCCGAGTACGCCGTCATGATCGACGACGTCCGCGACCAGGTTCCCGACCTGCGGGAAGTGGTGGTCTTCGAGTCGGACACGTTCGCCGAAATGTTGACGGAGCCGTCGTCGGACGAGGTCACCAAGGTTGCGGAGTTGGCCGCAGGTCTCACCGACGACGATCCGATCAACATTCAGTACACGTCGGGCACCACCGGCGCGCCGAAGGGCGTCACCCTGACGCACCGCAACATCGGCAACAACGGCTACATGGTCGGTGCGCTGCTCGACTACACCGAAGCCGACCGCATCTGCCTGCCTGTGCCCTTCTACCACTGCTTCGGCATGGTGATGGGCAACCTTGCGGCGATCGCCTTCGGCGCAACGATGGTGATCCCGGGCCCTGGCTTCGACCCGCGGGACACCCTGGGGGCCGTCGAAAAGTACCGCTGCACCAGCCTGTATGGCGTGCCGACCATGTTCATTGCGGAGTTGGCTGCGCTTGATGCTGGCGCCGGGAGCGGAGCGAGCGGGCCAAAAGTAGCTGGCGCCGGGAGCGGAGCGAGCGGGCCAAGTGTAGCTGGCGCCGGGAGCGGAGCGAGCGGGCCAAATGTAGCTGGCGCGGAATTCGACTTGTCGTCGTTGCGGACGGGGATCATGGCGGGATCGCCGTGCCCCGAGCAGGTGATGCGTCGCGTGCTCGACGAGATGAATATGTCGCAGGTGTCGATTTGCTACGGCATGACTGAGACCAGTCCTGTGTCGACCCAAACGCGTATGGACGACGACGTGGACCTGCGCGTGGCCACCGTGGGGCGCGTGGGCCCGCATCTGGAAATCAAGATTATCGATCCGGTGACGGGCGAGACGCTCCCTCGGGGCGAGACCGGCGAGTTCTGCACGCGCGGCTATTCGGTGATGAAGGGCTACTGGAACGATCCAGCCAAAACTGCCGAGGTACTCAGCGAGGAAGGTTGGATGCGGACCGGCGATCTCGGGGTAATGGGCGACGACGGCTATGTCCGCATCACCGGACGCATCAAGGACCTAGTGATTCGCGGCGGCGAGAACATTTATCCGCGCGAGGTGGAAGAGTTCCTGTACACCCATCCGGACATTATTGATGCCCAGGTCATCGGTGTCCCCGACGAGAAGTACGGCGAAGAACTCATGGCGTGGATTCAGCTCCGCGAGGGCGCATCGCCGCTGACCGTCGACGACGTCCGCGCGTTCGCGACCGGTCACATCGCCCGGCATAAGATTCCGCGGTATGTACACGTCGTTGACGAGTTCCCGATGACGGTCACGGGCAAGGTACGGAAGGTGGAAATGCGCGCGCAGTCGATCGAGTTTTTGGGGTTGAGTAAGTGACCGTAGTTGCACGGTTCGCGGAGCAGATGAGCGCCCGCACCGGTCAAGATCTCTCCACCTACGGCGCTTTGTGGCAGCAGTCGGTCACTGATCTGCCGGGCTTTTGGCGGGGCGTGTGGGACTTTTTCAATCTCGACGCGATCGCTGAAACCCCTTTGGCGGCAGGTGATTCCGCTGTTCTCGCCGACGACTCCATGCCCGGTGCCGTGTGGTTCCCGGAGGTGAAGCTCAACTACGTTGATGCGATTCTGCGGCACGCGGGTCTACCGGGCGAGGCCATCGTCGGCCTTGATGAGGACGGTAACCGCGGCGCGATCACGTGGGCCGAGTTGCCGACCCGCGTCGGCGCGGTGGCGCATGCCCTGCGTGAAGCTGGTGTTGGTGTTGGAGACGTGGTCGCGGCCTACCTACCGGATCTTCCGGAGACGGTGATCGCCTTCCTCGCGACCGCGTCCCTGGGTGCCATCTGGTCCGGGTGCGGCCAGGACTATGCACCCGAGGGTGCGGCGGGACGCCTGGCGCAACTCGACCCGAAGGTCTTGATCTCGGCAGCCGGTTACCGCTACAACGGCCGCGATATCGACAAGCGTGCCGAGTCGGTGGAACTAGCGAGCCTGCTCGGCGAGAACCTCACCCACATCATGGTCGGCGACCCGGGCGCTCACTCGGTGACGCGGTGGTCGGACATCGTGGCCGACACCGACCACCTTCCCGAGCCGCTGAAGGTCCCCTTCGACCACCCGCTGTGGGTCCTATTTTCGTCGGGCACCACGGGCAAGCCCAAGGGCATCGTGCACGGCCACGGCGGCGTCGTCCTGGAACACCTCAAGGCGGCAGCCATCCAGTCCGACCTCACCGAGCAGTCGGTGTTCTTCTGGCAGACCGCGCTGAGCTGGATGATGTGGAATTACCAGGTGGCGGGGCTGCTTGTTGGGGCGCGCATCATTACATACAGTGGTTCGGCCCTCTATCCGGATGCCGATCGACTGTGGCAGATCGTCGAAGGTGAGCGTGTCACATTCTTTGGCACCAGTCCCGGACAACTGCAGGCCAGTCGCAAGGGCAACCTGCACCCCGGCACCGACCACGACCTGTCGTCGTTGACCCTGCTCGGCAGTACAGGCTCCACACTGGCCGCCGACCTGTTCGACTGGGTCGACGACAACGTGAAAGCCGGGCTCCCGATCTCCTCGATTAGCGGCGGCACGGATGTCGTGAGCGCCTTCGCTGGCGGAAGCACCGGCGTGCCAGTGGTGGCCGGAGAACTGTCGACGCGGTATCTGGGCGTCGCGTTGGAGAGCTGGTCGCCGTCGGGCGAGCCGCTCGTGGACGAGGTCGGCGAGATGGTTATCACCGCACCGATGCCGTCGATGCCCGTCATGTTCTGGAACGACCACACCGGCGAGCGCTACCGCAATGCCTACTTCACGCACACGTGGGAGGGGGAGGGGCCCGCGAAACCCGTTTGGCGACATGGCGATTGGGTCACAGTTACAGACCGCGGATCGTTGGTTATTCACGGCCGCAGCGATGCCACGCTCAATCGGCACGGCATCCGCATGGGGTCGGCAGACATTTACGAGATCGTCGAAGGCATTCCTGAGATCGCCGAAGCCTTTGTCCTGGGAGTCGACGGCCCGCCCGGCAAGTACTGGATGCCGCTGTTTGTGACCCTGGTGCCCGGTGCTGAGTTCACCGACGAACTTACCTCGCGGGTCGCCAGTGAAGTGAAGCAGAAACTGTCGCCGCGGCATGTGCCTGACGAAATCGTCGTGGCACCCGGTATCCCGCATACGCGGACTGGGAAAAAGCTCGAAGTCCCGGTCACCGCGATCCTCGCTGGCCGCAGTGAAGTGAATATCGACCCCAAGTCCGTTGATGATTATGCGCTGATCGATTGGTATGCCGACCAGGGGCGCAAGCATCGTTGGTGAGCCGAACAGCGGATGGTCACCCGCGGGATGTCGGGGTTGTGTATTAGCGTTGACGGAGTTCGACGGTCATCAACACCGGTGGCCCACATCTCACTAGGAGTATTTGGATGACTTATCCGCAGTCAGGTTCTGGCTACGGCCAGGGCGACGCCGGAGCCCAGTCGGCATACGGTCAGCAGCAGTACGGCCAGCAGCAGCAGGCCGGCTACGGACAGCAGCAGTACGGACAGCCGCAGGCCGCTTATGGTCAGCAGCAGTACGGTCAGCAGCAGTATGGCCAGCAGGGCTACGGTTACCAGGCGCCTAAGCCAGCCGGCCAGGGATTGCCCGCTAACACGACGACCATCCTCGCGGGCGTTATCGGCGGCCTCGGCGTCATCATGCTGTTCCTCGGCTTTTTGGCCGGAGCGAAGGCTGAGGGCTACCGCACCACGGTGACGGCCAAGGTTTTCGAAACCAACTTTGTCGGCCCTTACGTCCTCCTCGCCGTCGCTGGAGTCCTCGCGCTGGTCACGTTCTTGCTGGGCCGCGAGAAGTGGGTTGCGGGCGGCGTGTTCGCACTGACCACGGTGTCGGCGCTGGTGACGATCTTCCAGTTCTCAACTGTCGAGTACGACAAGGGTGTCGGCGCGATCCTGCTCCTCATCTTCTCGATCCTTGCCTTCCTTGCCTCCGTCGTTTGGCTCCTGATCGAGGGTGGGCAGATCAAGACCGCTCCGGCTGTCGCCGCTACCCCGGGTGCCGCTGACGCTTCGGCTCAGCAGTACAGCTACGGCCAGCAGGCACAGCAGCCTGCCGCATACGGCCAGTCCGATCCGGCCGCACAGTCGCCGTACGGCCAGCCTGCCCAGTCGGGTTACGGCCAGCCGTCGTCGCCTTCTAACCCGGCTCCGGGTGCGAGCGATTCCACCACGGTGTTCCAGCAGCCGGACAACGGCCAGCAGCAGTAGTTTTCAGCTCCGCCGGAAGCGGTGCGAGAGGGTTCTCTGACGAACCTTCTCGCACCGCTTTCTTGCTTTTGGACACAGTTTCCTGAGCGCGCGGCGCGTCGAGAGGCACCGCTCGGCGGGGCATGACACTCTCGAACGTGATGTCTGCGCCTTCCACCGAGAACTTGGCGACCCGTCTGCGACAGGTCCGCCTGGCTAAGCGTGTGGACACGGCCCCGAAACCGCCCGTCACCTGGCATGTCATCAAGGTGGCACTGACGGTTCCGACCATCGCTTGGCTAGCCATTGCCGTCGTCGTGCTGATTGTGAAGTTAGCTGCTGGCGATGGCTTCTCCGGTATCGGCGCAGTCACTGCCGCCGGCTGGCTCGCCGTCACCCAGACGTCGCTGATGATCGGCGGCGTCACGATCGGCGTCTTGCCGTTGGTGCCGACCCTGCTCGTTGGCTACGGCACCTACCGGGTGGTGAAGCGGGCGACCGCCGAGTCGGGTTCCTTCAACGAACTTCTCAGCATCGCCGGTACCGCTGTGGCGGGCCCGTTGTTGGCGACGGCGTTGGCGCTTGCGGTGGTGGCGGACGGTGCTTCGGCCAGTGCGATCGGCAATCCCAATGCGTTGGCCGCTTTCGGCACCACCATCCTGGTGCACGGTGTGGCCGCCATGTGCGGCCTGCTGCCCCGGGTGGTGCAGCCGTTCTTGGAAGAGTTCGCGATCCCCGCATCCGACCGCGTTGGTGCGCGCGGCGGCGCGGCCGCATTTGCGGTGCTCATAGTCGGTGGGGCGCTGGCCGTGTTCTTCGGTTACCTCACCCACTTCGGTGCGATCGGTGACCTGATCGCCGACGGCAACACCTTCGACGGTTACCTCGGCCTCACCGGGCTCTCGATCCTGTATTTGCCAAACATGGTGATCGGCGCTGCGGCGATGACCGTCGGTGCCAGCGCGACGTTCGGCGGTACCGTTCTCGATTCCTTCAGTACTTACGTTGGTGCGGTGCCTCCGCTGCCGGTAGCGGGCGTGGTCCCGACCAACGACCTCGGTGCCGCCGGGGCTCTCATGTTCGCGGCGCCAATTGCCGCCGGGATTCTCCTCGGTTGGTACACGCGCAGTGACAACGTGAAGGCCCACTTTCGAGCGATCGGCGTCGGCGCTGCCCTCGCCTCGGGCCTCATGGTCGTCGTAACCGCAGTTTCGGGTGGCACGCTCGGCGAGATAGGCAAGGTCGGCGTCAGCATTCCCGTCGCCGGCGTCTTCACGTTCACGTCGGTCGGCGTCACCGCGGCGCTGGTTGCGGGTGTGCTTTGGTTGGTCGGCCGCCGCGGTACCCCCGTTCAGGTGGAGGTCGACGGCTCCGACGAAGCAGAACTGGACGAGCCGTTCTTCGACGAGGACGACGACTTCGAGCAGATCGCCGAGTCGGATGTCGAGGTTGATGAGCTCGATGTGGAAGACGAGTTCGCAGAGGAAGATGCGGAAGAAGCTGAGGGAGCGTCCCCCTCAGCCCCTGCCGACGACAAATAGTCCGCGGTGACCCTTCACGGGGACGCCCCCGTATTCAACTCTCCGAGTGCGACCGAGTTCAGCCACCCCCGCTCTCCGAGTGCGACCGAGCGCAGCCATCCCCGCTCTTCGAGTAACGACCGAGCGCAGCGAGGGAGTGTATCGAGGAGGCGCTCCTCGATACGCCGACTCCGCTGCGCTCCGTCGGCTACTCGGAGACCGGAAGGTACGACTGTGCGTGCGTCCCTCGCTCTCCGAGTAGCGACTGAGCGGAGCGAGGGAGTGTATCGAGGAGCAGCTTGGACCTCCCGCAACGCTGGGAAACGGCAGGAACTAAGCTGTACGGCGTGACATCAGCCCAGGACGCACGTGTGCCCGTAGTCGTCATGGCATCCGGAACCGGATCGTTGATGGCCGCCATTCTCGACCTCGCCGCTACTGCCGACGCACCGTTCCAGGTGGTAGGGGTTGTCGTCGATCGGGATTGCGCCGCCGCCGACCGGGCAGTCGACGCCGGGCTTCCCGTCGTCCTGTGTGAACTCCGCGACTATCCCGACCGTGCTGCATGGGATGCCGCTCTCACCGCGGCCGTGGCCGAACTTGCACCCGAGTGGGTCGTGACCGCGGGTTTCATGAAGATCCTGGGTGTCGACTTCCTGGCGCGTTTCGGCGGTCGGATCCTCAACTCTCATCCCGCGCTGCTGCCAGCCTTCCCGGGCGCGCACGGGGTTTCCGACGCCCTCGCATACGGCGTCAAAGTCACCGGTAGCACGGTTCATCTGGTCGACGGCGGCGTCGACACCGGACCGATCCTCGCGCAGCGCATCGTGGAGGTGCTGCCCGACGATTCTGAAGAGACCCTTCACGAACGAATTAAAGAAGTCGAACGCGTCTTGCTGCCAGAAGTAGTGAACGCGGTCGTGACCCGTGGCGTTGTCACAGACGGACGAAAGGCCCACATCAAGTGAATGCACCCGCCGAATCCGGAGCCCGCGCAGTTAAGCGCGCCCTGATCAGTGTTTACGACAAGAGTGGGCTCGCCGAGCTCGCGACCGGCCTGCATGCTGCGGGCGTCGAGATCGTCTCGACCGGTTCCACCGCGAAGACCATCGCCGCCGCTGGCGTCCCGGTCGTCGAGGTCAGTGAACTGACCGGCTTCCCCGAATGCCTCGAGGGGCGCGTCAAGACGCTGCACCCCCGCGTGCACGCTGGCATCCTCGCCGACACCCGCAAGGAAGACCACCTCGCGCAGCTCGTCGAGCTCGGCGTGACCCCGTTTGAGCTGGTCATCGTAAACCTGTACCCGTTCACCGAGACCGTCGCCTCGGGTGCCACGCCCGACGAGTGCATCGAGCAGATCGACATCGGCGGCCCCTCGATGGTCCGCGCTGCCGCGAAGAACCATCCGTCGGTGGCCGTTGTGGTTGATCCGACCGACTACGACAAGGTTGCTGCCGCAGTTGCCGCGGGCGGTTTCTCGCTCGCCGATCGCCAGCAGTTGGCCGCCAAGGCTTTCCGCCACACCGCCGACTACGACGTCGCTGTCGCGTCGTGGATGAGCTCGGTTGTCGCCCCCGACGCTGAGAGCGATTTCCCGGTGTGGGCCGGTGCCACGTGGACTCGTTCGGCCACCCTGCGTTACGGCGAGAACCCGCATCAAGCGGCCGCGCTGTACGTCGACACTCACGCCGCACCGGGCTTGGCTGAGGCCGAGCAGTTGCACGGCAAGGAGATGTCGTTCAACAACTACACCGATGGTGACGCCGCTTGGCGTGCTGCTTACGACCACGATGCACCGGCAGTCGCGATCATCAAGCACGCTAACCCGTGTGGGATCGCGGTTGGCGCTGATATCGCCGAGGCTCACCGCAAGGCGCACGCGTCCGACCCCGTCAGCGCCTACGGCGGCGTCATCGCCACCAACCGCGAGGTGTCGATCGAGATGGCCGAGCAGGTCGCCGAGATCTTCACCGAGGTCATCATTGCTCCCAGCTACGCCGATGGCGTCGTCGACGTGCTGTCGCGCAAGAAGAACATTCGCATCCTGATTGCCCAGGCACCCACCGAGACCGGGTTGGAAATGCGACCCGTCTCCGGCGGCCTCCTGGTGCAGCAGCGCGATGTGATCGACGCCGAGGGCGACGATCCCGCCAACTGGACCCTCGCGACCGGCGAAGCCGCCGACGAGGAGACCCTGCGCGACCTCGTCTTCGCGTGGCGTGCTTGCCGTGCGGTGAAGTCGAACGCCATTTTGCTGGCCCACGACGGTGCGTCCGTCGGCGTCGGCATGGGCCAGGTCAACCGCGTTGACTCGGCGCACCTGGCCGTCAATCGTGCGGGCGACCGCGCGAAGGGCTCGGTCGGCGCATCGGATGCCTTCTTCCCGTTCTCGGACGGTCTGCAGGTCCTGATCGACGGCGGCGTTCGCGCCGTGGTCCAGCCCGGCGGATCGGTGCGTGACAACGAAGTGATTGAGGCGGCCAAGGCTGCTGGCGTCACGATGTACCTGACCGGCGCACGCCACTTCGCTCACTGAGCATCGCCGAACTCCTCGGCCTCGTCCTCGCCGGTTTCGGTGCGGGCGTCGTCGGGTATGTGACCGGGCTGGCGTCGCTCGTCAGCTATCCGGCACTCCTAGCGGTAGGACTTAACCCGTTGGCCGCCAACGTCACCAATACGGTGGCGTTGGTGGCCGTCGGCGTTGGGAGCATGGCGAAGTCGGGCAGGGAACTGGTCGGCGGGGAGCGCGGGCGGTCGTTGGTGCGGTGGTCGTTGTTCGCGATTGCCGGCGGCATCGTCGGTGCCGGACTGCTGCTGTTGGCCCCGCCGGAAGCATTTGGCTACACCGTCCCCTATCTGGTTGGGCTCGCGTCTATTGCGCTGCTCTTGCAGCCTTACCTGCGGCAATGGGTACAAAAAGGCGGTGACCGCCCCAACCTGTGGTCGGCGGCGGTCTTCGTCGTCTCGATCTACGGCGGCTACTTCGGTGCCGGTGCAGGCGTCATCTTTCTGGCCTTCGCGATGCTGTTGACGTCGCTGCCGCTGTGGCATTCAGTACTGCTGAAGTCGGCGCTCCTGGGTGTCGCCAACGCCGTCGCCGCCATTGCCTTCATCATCTTCGGTCCGGTCCACTGGCCCGCCGCGATCGCGATGGGTATCGGTTGCCTGCTGGGCGGCTGGATCGGTCCGCCCCTCGTCGCACGACTGCCCGCCCAGCCCCTGCGGATCGTGATTGGGCTGAGCGGGATCGGGTTGGCCGTGTGGTTGGGCGTGTCGGGCTAGCGGCTTGCTCGGTTAGGGGATTGCCCGGCGGATCGCGGCGAACGAGATGCCCGACAGCACCGCAGTCACCGCCAGGCCGTAGCCGCCAACCTTGAGCGGCGTCAGATCCATGAACCATCGTCCGACGGCCGGCCATCCGCCACCGAGGCTGGTGCCAAGGACGGAGAGCGCGATGATCAGGGCCAGGGCGACGCCGATCAGGACGAGCGCCGTGATGCCGTACCGCTTGTAGATGGTGGCGGCGAAGAAGCCGATCGTGAAGGTCAGCATCGGTGCCATGAAGTACAGCAGCGTCGCGACCGCCGCGCCTTGGCCCCAAATCCATGGGACGGCGAAGAAGTAGCCGTCGATGCCCCACCCGTTGGTGGCCTTCTCGATGAGACCGCCCACCAGGTACAGCAGGGCGAAGCCGAGTGACGCCAGCACGGCAGTCATGGTGGTTCCGACGTAGAACTCGCGTCGAGAGACACTCATGGCCTGCGAGAACGGGAACGTCATGGACATCGCCTGAATCCCGATGACCGCGAAGTACCAGAGCGGTGCCTGCGACCCGCCGCCGTACATGGGTTCGGTGATGTCGTCGACGGATGCGTAGATCGCGCCGTAGATGATCATCGACACCGCGAACGCTCCGGCAAGAATGATCAACGGCAACCAGATGAAGATCTTCCGGTTGATTAATTGCATGCGAACCACATTCGCGGTCCGCGTGGTCAGGACGGTGGTCATGACTGGGCTCCCATTGAATTGATGGCGGACTCGCGTCGGTCGGTGCGAGTGGTGAGACGAACGATCAACTCCTGCAACGACACCGGCGACATCGACAGGCCTAGCGACGACAGTCGTGCCTCGTCGGACGACGTCAACTGGCCCATGGCGGTAACTGACGCTGTGCCGCCGAGACGTTCCCGATGGAGTTCTTCGCGGTCGCCGACGAAGGTGTCGACGGCATCGGCCGGGCCAACGACGGTGAACGCCATGCCGCGCAGATCGTCGGCCGAGCGATCCAAAACCAGGCGACCGTCGTCGACCACCAGGACGTGCTCGAGGAGGTTCGCGACCTCGTCGATCAAGTGGCTCGACAGCAAGATGGTGCGCGGGGACTCGCTGTAGTCGGCGATGAGGCGGTCGTAGAAGATTTGCCTGGCCACGGCGTCGAGGCCGAGGTATGGCTCGTCGAAGAAGGTCACGTCGGCGCGTGATGCGAGGCCGATGATGACCCCGACGGCCGACCGTTGGCCCCGCGACATTTTCTTGATCCGGCGGCATAGCGGGAGGTCGAAGTCCGCGATCAGTTGATCGGCGAGGTCTTGGTTCCAGTTCGGGAAGAACAGTCGTGCCATCGCGAACACCTGGTCCGGCTGTGAGTCTTCCGGGTAGCGCTGCGATTCGCGGACGAAGCAGAGTCGGGGGAGCACCGAGGAGTTCTCGTAGGCGGGCTCCCCGTAGATCAGGGCGTCGCCGGCGGTCGCGAAGTTCTGCGCGGTCAGGATCGACATGAGCGTCGTCTTGCCTGCGCCGTTGCGGCCGAAGAGGCCGCAGATGATGTGTTCGGGGATGTTGAACGTGACGTCGTCGAGGGCAGTGGTGGAGCCGTAGGTTTTCGTGAGGCCGCGGGCACTGATGGCGGGCGAGCCGGTGGTGATGGTCATGGCCGGTCTCCTTCGGGTGCGGTGGATGAGCGTTCGTTGATGAGGGTGATGACGTCGTCGGGGGTGAGTCCGAGCCTGTGTGCTTCGGTCAGCAGCGGCGTCAAATAGCTGTCGGCGAAGGCTTCGCGTCGTCGTCTCCGAAGGGCGGCGCGGGCACCGTCGGCGACGAACATGCCGACACCGCGTTTCTTGTAGAGGACGCCCTGCTCAACGAGGAGGTTGATGCCCTTCGCCGCGGTTGCCGGATTGATTCGGTAGAAGGCCGCGAGCTCGTTGGTGGAGGGTGCGCGGGTTTCTTCACCGAGGCTGCCGTCGACGATCGAATCGGCGACGCTGTCGGCAATCTGTTGAAAAATTGCCCGGCCATCGTCAATCATGTGGCACCTCCTCGCTCTGCTTCATTGGTTAGTTACTCGACTAACTAACCATGTAACTAACTGGCGGGAATGTCAAGGGTAGATTTGGCAATTGTGAAGAACGGTCGCTGCCCGTGCGGTTCGGGCGAAATCCTGTCGGACTGCTGTGGGCGATACCTGGCCGGCCTGGGTGAAGGGAAGCTCGCTCCGACGGCAGAAGCATTGATGCGCAGCAGGTTTACCGCATTCGCGCTCGGCGACGAAGAGCACCTTCTCGCCACTTGGCATCCGACGACGCGCCCCGCCGACCTCGATCTCGACAGCGACACCCGCTGGCTGCATCTAGAGATTCTCGAAACCGTCGACGGTTCGCCCTTCCACCAGACCGGCATCGTCGCCTTCACCGCCACCTATCGCGACGCCGCCGGTCGTGGGGAGTTGCGCGAACGCAGCAGCTTTGAACGCGTCGACGGCGCGTGGCTGTACGTCGATGGGGTGGTGGGGTAGCTCCGTAGTCGAAGCGTTCGCGAACGTGGGCTGGCTGGGGAGTCCGTCCGGGGTCGCTCGTATTTGAATCCCCGATTTGGCCAATTTTCCCAATTATTCGCTGGATGTCTCGCTATAGGGGATTCAAATACGAAGCGGGTTAAAGCCGCCGCGGGTTTTTGGGTGGGCGGGCAGCTGGTGGGGCCGTAGATGTTGGAGGGTGACCACCACAGCAGAGCTTCGCCACACCGCGGTCGAACCCATTCGCCAAACCATCGATATCAATCGACTCGGCCCGCACATCGGTGCCGAGGTTTCCGGCATCGAGATCGCCTCAGCCTCCGACAATCAGATCGCCGACATCCGCGCGGCCCTCGTCGAACACAAAGTCTTGGTGTTGCACGACCAGCACATCGACGACGCCGAGCACATTGCGTTTGCGCGCAGGCTGGGCGAGGTGACGACCGGGCATCCGGTGTGGGACAGCGGCGACGTGCCCGACGAGGTGTACTCACTCGACAGCACGCTGGACGGCTTCGCCGACACCTGGCACACCGACGTCACGTTCATGGCACGACCGCCGGCCGCGTCGATCTTGCGCCCGCTGATTTTGCCGAGCCTCGGCGGTGACACCAACTGGGCCGACGGGGAGGCCGCGTACGCATCGCTGTCGTCGCCGCTGCAACGACTGGCGGATGAGCTGTTTGCCCTGCACGACGGCACCCGCGAATTCGGCTACTACCTGCGGCATCGCCGCGGCGGGCAAGGCAACGAGTGGGACGGTGGTCGGGTCACCGATCTGGAGCCGGTACGACATCCGGTGGTGCGCGTTCATCCGGAATCGGGCCGCAAAACGCTGTTTGTCAATCCTGGTTTCACGTCGCACATCGAGGGCGTGTCGGACGCGGAAAGCCGCGGCCTGCTCGACGCTTTCTACGCGCACATCACCAAACCCGAGCACATCGTCCGACACCGGTGGCAGCTTGGCGATGTGGTGTTGTGGGACAACCGTTCCACGCTGCATTACGCGAACCGCGACTACACCGAGCGCCGTCGCATGCATCGGGTGACGCTCCGTGGCGACATCCCGGTGGGGGTTTAAGGCTGGACTACTGTTTCGGGCATTCGCTCTTGGCCGGTATGCCGCGCAACCGCGCGTCGAGCCATTCCATGGTTTCCGGGTAGCCAATCACCGCTGCCGAGAGGTGTTCACCCAGCACCTCGCGGTAGGTGGCGTTCGCGCCCAGCTTGCACTGTTGGGCGTACAGATTGCGGGCACCCTGAACTGGAATCCAGATCTCCTGCGCACCGTGATAGATGTACAGCGGCATATCGGACTTCACATCCGCCATCTCAGTCAGCTCGTAAATCCGGTTGGCGAGCGGGGAGTTGAACGGGTCGGGGTCACTGGAAAGAATCTGCGCGGGCAGAAGCAGCGGGGCCGCAAGGCCGTAGTTTGAGCCGCACGAGTTCTTCAACTCCGAGGTCGCGACCCACTGGCCGAGGTTGTTCGTCAGCTTCAGCAGTTCGGGCCGCTCGCGGGCGATGCCGAGGGTCGCGGCCAGCATGACGCCGGTGGCGACGTTCGCGTTCATCGCCTGTGCCAGTAGCCGGAAGTCGGCGGGGACGCCACCGAGCGCGGCACCGACCATGCGCGGGGTCAGGTCGGGGGCGTACTTTCCGAGAACCTTCGCGGCACCGTTGGTGGCGATCGCGCCGCCGGAGTAGCCGGTGATAGCGACCCGGCTCTTGGCGTACTTCGACGGCTTCCACTTGGCCGCCGCCCGGATCGAGTCCAGGACGATGTGCCCGGCGAGTTCGGGTTCGGCATAGGCCATCCGCGGCCCCTCGTGGTCGGGCACGATCACCGTGTACCCGCGGGACAGTGCCAACTGCGTGGTCGGCGGAAAGAGGTCCGTCTGATTGGTCTTGTCCGAGAAACCGTTGGTGAGGGTGTACCCGGCGGTGCACTCGGTGCCCAGGCCATTAATCGGCAGGTTGTTCACCAAGATTGGGCGAGGACCGGAGCCCTTCCACGCCGCCCGCGGTTCGATGACCGTGGCCGTTGCCGGGATCGGTTGTCCGTGCACATCGGTCGAACGGAACTTCAACATCCGTGCGCTGCGGATCGGGACGGTCACCAGGAACCCGGCGACGCTGGTGACGTCGCGGGTCGCGATCACGGCACCCGGCGCCCGTTTGGCCAGGCTCGTCGGCCAGCGGTCGAGCATCGCGTCGCCGATGGGGTCGGGCAGGATCGCATTCCGTAATTCCAGCGTGGCGTGGTCGTAGCCGGGGGAGTAGGCGCGCTGCGGGATGGTCTTCAGTCGCGGAATGGGTGCTGGCGGGACCACCTCGTCGACGCCCTCGACCACCCAACCGGGCAGTGGCGCAAGATTCGGCGCGGTGAGACGGGGCGGCTCGGCGTGCACAGGCGCGGCAGTGATCAGCGTGGCCACGGCAAGCGTTGAAACGCTCAGAAGTACACCCAGTTTCATGACCAGGAGTTTAGTGCTTCGGGTCTTCGCGTAGTTCGTTGGTCTTCGCTCCCGCACAGACGGAGCGAAGACCAACGAAGTACGCGAACGCGAGTTACGGCGTCCAAGCCGGGTCGCGTCCAGCGAACCCAATGACCTGCGCGGTGTCGTCGCTGCCCGCGGGAACGTCGACTGCCGGCCCGAAAACTCCCGGCCTTCGGGTCACCTCTTCGGGAACTTCGGCGAAGATGCCGCGGATGTATTCGACGGCTTCGGCGGGGAAGGTGACTTGCTGGCCGGAGGAGGCGGCGAGGTCCCAGCCGTGAAGGAACAGGTCGACCGCCGGGAACGACAGTCCGTCGCGCACACTCCGACGACCGGCGGGACTGTCGACTTCGCGGTCGAGGTCGATCACGTTGGCCAGTGCATCGCGGGCCTCGGCGACGGTGGCCGCCCACCATTGCGCCGCGTTGCCGTCAATGGCCGACGATGGTGGGTTGTGCGGATTGAAGTCGCGTTCGCCGCCACGCAAAATGCGCGTGCCGATGTTGGTGGCGTCGCCTACGTGCCCGAGCACATCGAGCGCCGACCATCCCTCGCATGGCGAGGCCACCGCCCACCCGTCGTCGGGTACCGCCGCAACAATGTCGCTAAAGAAGGTGAGGCCGTTGTTGTACATATCAAGGGCGTTCCAGGGCATGGCTTGCTCCGATCGGAAAGGGATGGGAAAAAGCGTAGCCCGGACCTGCGACTATCGCCTGGCTTCCGCAGTGAGCATCGGTTTACAGGTAGCGTGGAACGCGTGGCTGTCTCCGATTTCGACACTCCTGCACCGGCTCTCACGACTCTCGGCGAACTCCGTGCCTCCGGGCACACCGAACGCAGCATTCGCGATGAACTCCGGAACAACTTGCTGACCGCACTGCGCGCGGGCGAAAGCCCGTGGGATGGGATCGTCGGCTTCGACGACACCGTCCTTCCTCAGCTCGAACGCGCCCTCATCGCCGGTCACGACGTGGTGATGCTTGGCGAACGTGGCCAGGGCAAGACGCGCCTGCTGCGGACCCTCGTCGCGCTGCTCGACGAGTGGACGCCCGTCATCGACGGCTCCGACCTCGACGAGCATCCCTTCACCCCGATCTTGCCCGCATCGATTCGACGGGCCGCCGAACTGGGCGACGACCTTCCCATCGCGTGGCGTCACCGCACCGAGCGGTACCGCGAGAAGCTCGCCACCCCGGACACCTCCGTCGCCGACCTGGTGGGCGACGTCGACCCCATGAAGGTGGCCGAAGGTCGCAGCCTCGGCGATCCGGAAACCATCGCTTTCGGTCTGATCCCGCGGTCGCACCGCGGCATCATCGCCATCAACGAGCTACCTGACCTCGCCGAACGCATCCAGGTGTCGATGCTGAACGTGATGGAAGAACGCGACGTGCAGGTCCGCGGCTACAGCCTCCGACTGCCGCTCGACGTGCTCGTCACCGCGAGCGCCAACCCCGAGGACTACACCAACCGCGGCCGCATCATCACCCCGCTCAAGGACCGTTTCGGTGCCGAGATCCGCACGCACTACCCGCTGGATTTGGAAGACGAGATGGACGTCATCGAGCAGGAAGCGGACCTCGTCGCGACCGTGCCCGACTACCTCATCGAGGTCCTCGCGCGTTTCACCCGCTACGCCCGCGAGCACCCGTCGATCGACCAGCGCTCGGGCGTTTCGGCCCGCTTCTCCATCGCGGGCGCGGAGACCGTCGCGGCGGCGGCGCTGCACCGCTCGGCAGTCGCACGGGAAGAGTTTCCCGTCGCCCGTCCAGTCGACCTGCAATCGGTGATTGAGGTCCTGCGCGGCAAGGTGGAGTTCGAGTCCGGCGAAGAAGGCCGTGAACTCGAGATTCTCGACTACCTGCTCCGCAAGTCGGTCGCCGACACCGTCCGCGCGCACCTCGGCGGCGTCGATATGCGACCACTGGTCGCCGCCCTCGAAGCTGGCGAAGAAGTCCTGACTGGCGATCGCGTGCCCGCCACCGACGTGCTGACCGCACTCGGCGACAACGGTGAGGTTGCCGCACTTCTCGACGACATTGCTGCCCGGCTCGACGCCACCGAAGACGCCGAGCGGGCCAGCGCCGCCGAACTCGCTCTCGAAGGCCTGTACTTGGCGCGCCGGATCGGCAAGGACACCGACGAATACGGTCGGACCACCTACCTGGTGGAATCTCCAGACGAAGAGTGACAAACCCATGACGCGACGTCGATTTCATCGTTCCGCCTACCGGCGCTATACCGGCGGGCCCGACCCGCTGGCACCACCGGTCGACCTCCGCGAAGCGCTGGAGGCCATCGGCGACGACGTGATGTCGGGAGCATCGCCCGACCGTGCGCTCCGCGAGTATTTGCGTCGCGGTAGTGAAAACATGCGCGGACTGGACAAGCTCGCGGAGATGGCGAATCGGCGTCGTCGCGAACTGCTTCGCAACCGCAATCTGGATGGGACATTCGACGAGATCCGCGAACTCCTCGATTCGGCCGTGCTGAATGAACGCAAGCAGCTCGCGCGCGACCTAGACGACGACGCACGGTTCGCCGAAATGCAGATTGAGAACCTCCCGGCGTCCACCGCGCAGGCCGTCAAAGAACTGTCGGACTACAACTGGCGCAGCCCGGAGGCGAAGGCCGATTACGACAAGATCTCCGACCTTCTCGGTCGCGAGGCGCTCGACCAACGTTTCGCCGGCATGAAGGAGGCGCTCGAAGGTGCCACCGATGAGGATCGGCAGCGGATTTCGGAGATGCTCGACGACCTGAACGAGCTGTTGGCCGCGCACAATCGGGGCGAGGACACCACCGAGCAGTTCGAAGAGTTCATGGACAAGCACGGCGAGTACTTCCCCGAGAACCCAGAGAACACCCAGGAACTCGTCGACTCGCTCGCCGCACGCTCAGCGGCGGCGCAACAGTTCTTCAACTCGCTCACCCCCGAGCAGCAGGCCGAGTTGGCTGAGTTGTCGGCGCAAGCCTTCGGGTCGCCGAAGTTGATGTCGCAGCTCGCGCAGATGGACGCCGCGTTGCAGGAAGCGCGACCTGACCTGAATTGGAATGGCGGGCAACAGTTCTCGGGCGACAACCCGATGGGGATGGGCGAGGGCGCGGCCGCCCTGCGTGACATCGCTGACCTTGAGAACCTCGCCGAGCAGCTCTCGCAGGGATATGCCGGCGCGCAACTCGACGATATTGACCTCGATGCGCTAGCCCGACAGCTCGGTGACGAAGCCGCCGCCGATGCCCGCACGCTCGCAGAGCTCGACAAGGCGATGCGTGAGGAAGGCTACTTCGACCGCACGCCGGACGGGAAGACGCGACTGAGCCCGAAGGCGATGCGCCGGCTGGGCCAGGCGATCTTGCGTGACATCGCGCAGCAGTTGTCGGCGCGCGGCGGTGACCGGGATGCAGATCAGGCTGGCCGACTCGGCGAACCGACAGGTAGCAGCCGCGAATGGCAGTTCGGCGATACCCAACCCTGGAACGTGACCCGCACCGTCACCAACGCGGTGCTGCGAACCGTTTCAGAAAATCCATCCGCTGCCGCCGACCTGGCCGCGGGGAGCGGCGTCCGGATCGACGTCGGCGACATCGAGGTCATCGAAACCGAGGCCCGCACACAGGCAGCCGTCGTCCTGCTGGTCGATACGTCGTTCTCCATGGTGATGGAGGGGCGCTGGACGCCGATGAAGCGGACCGCGCTCGCGCTCAATCAGTTGATTTCGACGCGGTTCCGGACCGACGAACTGCACCTCATCGAGTTTGGCCGCATCGCCCGCGACACCACCGTCGAAAAGCTGACCGGCCTCGATCCGCGGATGGAGCAGGGCACCAATCTGCACCACGGACTCATGTTGGCGCAGAGGCACTTTCGTCGCTTCCCGAACGCGCAACCGGTCCTGCTGATCGTCACCGACGGTGAACCGACCGCCCACCTGGAATCAAACGGTGAAGAGTTTTTCTTCTACCCACCGCACCCACGGACCATCGGGTTGACGGTCGCCGAACTCGACCACCTGTCCCGCATGGGAACGCAGACCACGTTTTTCCGCCTCGGGGACGATCCCGGTCTGGCCCGCTTCATCGACCGCATCGCACGCCGGATCGGCGGCCGCGTTGTCGCACCGGAATTGGACGGTCTTGGCGCGGCAGTGGTGGGAGATTACCTGCGAGCGCGGCGGTCGTAGGCGGCAATCAACGGGGGGACGGCATTAGGCTGGTGGCCATGACCGATCAGAGCGAGCCAGCCCCCATCATGCGCGTCAGCGATGCCGATCGGGAGCACACCCATTCGTATCTGTCGGCGGCGATGTCGTTGGGAGTGCTGAATCCGGAGGAGTACACCGAGCGGGCCGGTCGTGCCGCGGCCGCGCAGACGCGCGCCGACCTGGATTTGTTGACGGCCGATCTGCCGATCGATCAGTTGCGGGTGGCCGTCCAGTCGCAGACTGGGAATACCCAAGTCAGTAAGGCGACACAGGTCAGTGCGTCGGGCGCTAATCCGGTGACAAAGGTGACCGGGTTTATCGGGAGCAGTGATGTGGGCGGCGGTGCCGTCGTCGGCGACATGCTGCGAGTCAAGGCGACGATGGGCAGTGTGGCGCTCGACCTCCGGGACGCCGAGTTCACCGCCCCCGTCCTGACCGTGAAGTGTCGTGCATTCATGGGCACCATCGACATCACGGTGCCGCCAGATGTGACGCTGGAAGTGCACGGTAACGGCATCGTCGGCGGCGTCGAAAGCTCGGCGGCCGGCCCCGGCGGTGAGGGCGCTCCCCGGGTGGTCGTGCAGGGACGGGCAGTCGCGGGCAGCATCAACATCCAACGTCGGCCGCGCGGCGAACACATTGGGCCGCGCCGGGCACGTTAGGCCAACGTCGCCGCGATCAGGGCGATGACCGGGATCGAGACCAACGTTGTCATGAGGGCGGAGTCGCGGGCGAGGACTTCGCCACGCTGGTATCTCGTCGCGTAGACGAGGACGTTCTGTGCGGTCGGAAGTGCGGCGATGACGACCTGTGCGAACAGTGCGTGACCGGTGAGGCCGAACGCCCACTTCGCCAAGGCGAACGCCACCAGCGGCATCGCGACCATCTTCATCACCGACGCGAGGGCGATGTCGCGGCGCGGGCTTTGCCCCTTCTTGAAGACGGCGACGCCGGTCAATGTCAGACCGAACGTCAGGAGCGCGAGCGGCACCGATGCCTGCCCCAGCATGTTGAGCGGCTCCATCACCGACTGCGGAGGCGTCCAACCGACGAGCGAAACCGCGAGGCCGATCACGCCACCAATGAGGATCGGATTCCGCAGTGGCACGAGGGCGGTCTTCAACGTCGACGTGCGCTTGCCGCCCGGTCCGGCAACCGGGTCAAGGGCAGTCAAGTCGAGCGCAGTCAACGCGATGGGGGAGTAGAAGACGATCTGGAACAGCAGAAGCGGCGCGATAAACGAGGCGTCGTCGAGCACGAAGATCGCGATCGGCAATCCCAAATTCACGCTGTTGACGTACGACGACGACAGTGCGCCGATCACCAACTCGGGAACAGCGCGACGCAGCCAGAGGCGGGCGATCACCACATAGGCGGCACCCACGATGAGCGCGGAAGCCGAAGCGATCGCCAGGGTCGCGGAGAAGACCACCGACAGGTCGCTGGTGGCGAGAGAATGGATGAGCAGTGCCGGCGTGCAGACGAAGAAGACAAGGCGTGCCAGGACCGACGACGCGTGCTCGCCGAGGCTGCCGGTCCGGCCCAAAAGGTAGCCGAGCGAGACGACAAGAAAGATAACGGTAAACCCGGAGACGACGCCTGACACTCGTCGAACCTATGCCCGCGATAGCACGGTCGCGAAATATTGTGGCCCAGCCAACCCCTGGCGTTTTGCGTCGCAGCCCCTCGTGCGGCTAATCTGGTCTGGTTGTGTGCCGCGGTCGCTATGCCGTGGTGACCAAGCGATCAGTGGGTTTGGCGGATCGGGGCTTCCTCCCGAATCCCACCCGCACCAGGTAAGAGAAGGGCTGGAACCATGGCAGTACCCAAGCGCCGGATGTCGCGGGCCAACACCCGCAGTCGTCGTTCGCAGTGGAAGGCCGACAACGTCACACTGCAAGAAGAGAAGATCAACGGCGTTTCGCAGCGTATCCCGCGTCGCCTGGTCAAGGCCGCGAAGCTCGGCTTGGTCGACCTCGACCGCCGCTAAACGCTAGCGTCAAAGCTTAGAGAGCTGTGCCCGACGAGAAATCGTCGGGCACAGCTTTTTTGGTATTTGCGAGGCTGATACCAGTCACGGTGAGGTCTCGAACTCATGGGGCCAAGCAAACTGAGGATTCGCACCCAGTAGGTTTGAAGTAGTCGATACTTTGGGTCATACGTAACTAATGCGAAGTTTGTCAGGGATGTGGTCGTGGCTTCAACAACTCAATCAATGGATGCTGGGCAAAACGGCGCACGGGACAAAAAGAACGTACAGGTCAACAAGACCGTGTTCTTTGGATCCGGCGCAGGAATCCTCGGGATCATTATCTGGGCGCTCATCGATCAAGAAGGTGCCGATCGGATAATCGGTACCGCTGTCGGATGGGTCGCTCGCGAACTTGGATGGTTCTACATCCTGGTGGTGACCGTCGTTCTCGTGTTCGTCATCTGGGCGGCAGTCTCGAGGGTTGGGCGTGTGAAGTTAGGCCCCGACCACTCCAAGCCGACTTACAGCGTCTTCTCCTGGACTGCCATGCTGTTCGCGGCTGGCATCGGCATCGACCTGATGTTCTTCTCGGTCGCCGAGCCGGTGTTTCAGCGCGCGTTACCACCGGTGGGTGAAGGCGGAACGTTGGAGTCCACGCGGCAAGCGGTCGTCTGGACGCTGTTCCACTACGGCCTCATGGGTTGGGGCTTATACGCACTGATCGGCATGGCGCTCGCATACTTCTCGTACCGCTATAACCAGCCCCTGAGTCTCCGATCGGCACTGCAGCCGATCTTCGGCGACCGGGTGAAGGGATTGCTTGGCGACACCGTCGACATTGCGGCCCTCCTCGGTGCCATCTTCGGTCTCGCGACCAGCTTGGGTATCGGCGTCGCACAGCTCAACGTGGGACTCGATGATCTCTTCGGGATACCGGAAAGCACGTGGGCCCAAGCGGGACTGATCGCCGTCGCCGTCGCGGTGGCCACACTTTCCGCGGTACTCGGCGTCGATAAAGGCGTGAAGCGACTGTCGGAGGCCAATGTCCTCATCGCCGTCGGGTTGATGCTGTTCGTCCTCATCGCCGGGTCGACGACGTTCCTCATGAACAGCCTCGTCCAAAACCTAGGCGACTTCGCCTCGCGGTTCCCCGGCATGGCACTAGACACCATGGCCTACGACTACCCCGAAGAATGGATGGCCAGTTGGACGCTGTTCTTCTGGGCTTGGTGGATCGCATGGGCCCCGTTTGTCGGACTGTTCCTGGCGCGCATCTCGCGCGGGCGCACCATCCGACAGTTCGTGTCGGGCACGCTGATCGTGCCGTTCATGTTCATCGGGGTGTGGATTTCGATCTTCGGCAACAGCGCGTTAGAGATTGTTCGTCGCGGCGGTGCTGAAGCGAAGGCGTTCGAGACGACGGCGATCGACACGCCGGAAAAGGGTTTCTACGCCCTGCTCCACGAGTATCCGGCCGCCCCGCTGCTGGTGGTTGTCGCGACTTTCACCGGCCTGCTGTTTTACATCACAAGTGCCGACTCGGGCGCGTTGGTGATGGCGCACTTCTCGTCACGCATCGAGGACAACGACACTGACGGACCCAAATGGCTGCGCGTATTTTGGGCGTTCGCGACTGGCCTGCTGACCTTGGCGATGCTGATGATCGGCGGCATTACGACGCTGCAGCAGGCGACAGTGATTATGGGTCTGCCGTTTGCGGTGGTGATTCTGCTGATCATGCTGGGTCTTTTCCGCGCATTGCAGGTGGAAGCGGGCTGGATTGATTCGCGTCAAAGTGCGCTGAGCCGGGCACTTTCGCACCGCTCGTCCGGCGGTACAGCCTTGAACTGGCGACAGCGTGCTGCGCGCGCCGTGCGGTATCCCAACGTGAACGACGTCCGACGGTTCACCGAGAACACCGTCGCCCCGGCGTTGCGCGATGTGGCCGCAGAACTCACCAAGACAGACATGAATGCGTCGGTGGGTTCAACGGAGGTGGAGGCGTACGACATGGTTTCCTATCACCTGGACGTGTCGTTCAACGGTAAGAAGCCATTCCATTACCAGGTGTACCCAACGCAGCATCCGACGCCGGTGTTCGGGATGAGCCCGGAACCGTCCGATGTGTTTTACCGCCTCGAAGTGTTCACCGCGCTCGGCAGCGAAGGGTTCGACGTCTTCGGCTTCACCAAGGAACAGATCAGTTCCAACGTGCTCGACCACTATGAACGGCACATTCAGTACCTGCATTCTGTGGGCGACGCGGAATCTGAGCCCGTGGAATCCGAAGCCACCCTGGATTGGTCTGGCGACTTTGAGCTAACCGATGTTGAAGACCCCTTGGAAGAGGAGACGGTCCGTGAGCCCTAAAACCCTATTCATCGACGGTGCGTGGACCGGTGCTTCCGCTGGCGGAACGCGGGAGATCCGTTGCCCGGCCGACGGCACGCTCGTTGCCACCATCAGTGAGGCCACCGGGGACGACACCGAATTGGCGATCGCGGCAGCGCGTCGGGCATTCGATGACGGTCGTTGGTCGTCGGTCCCGGCACCGGAGCGTTGCGCCCTGCTCCGAAAGGTAGCTGCGGGTATCCGCGAGCGTCGTGAGGAGTTCGCGCGCGCGGAAGCTCTCGACACGGGCAAGCGGATGCTTGAGGCACGCCTCGACATGGACGACATCGCCGCTTGCTTCGACTACTTCGCGGACATCGGCGCCCAGGACGCGGGCCGGTTGGTGGATGCCGGATCGGCCGAGGTCGTCAGTCGCATCCAGTACGAGCCGGTGGGCGTGTGCGGGCTCATCACACCGTGGAACTACCCGCTGTTGCAGGCGGCGTGGAAGATTGCCCCGGCCATCGCTGCAGGCTGCACCTTCGTGTTGAAGCCCGCAGAACTGACCCCGCACACAGCGATCCTGACGATGCAGTTGCTTGACGAGTTGGGCTTGCCCGCGGGTGTTGCCAACCTGGTCACCGGCGCTGGCGTGACTGCGGGTGCGCCGCTGTCGTCGCACCCGGACGTCGACCTGGTGTCGTTCACCGGTGGCCTGGTCACGGGCCGGGTGATTGCGGCGAGCGCTGCGGGCACAGTCAAGAAGGTTGCTCTCGAACTCGGTGGCAAAAACCCCAACGTGATTTTTGCTGACGCCGACTTCGACGCCGCCCTCGACAACGCGCTCAACGGGGCGTTTGTACACTCGGGCCAGGTTTGTTCGGCGGGTGCGCGACTGATTGTGCACGAGTCGATCGCCGAACGGTTCGTTGACGAACTCGTCGCCCGGGCTCGCGGGATTGTGCTCGGCGGACCATTCGACGATGCCGCCGAGACCGGCCCGCTGATCTCTGCCGAGCACCGCGACAAGGTTCACGCCTACGTGCAAGCCGGGGTCGCCGAAGGTGCCCGCGTCCGATGCGGTGGCGAGTTCGCGACCGGTCAGTCCGGTACCTCCGACCTTGACGCTGGCTTCTACTACCTGCCGACCATCATCGACAACGTCAAGCAGGGCATGTCGGTCGTCGTCGACGAAGCGTTCGGCCCCGTCGTCACCGTCGAGACATTCACCGATGAAGACGACGCCGTTCGTATCGCCAACGACACCGTCTACGGTCTCGCCGGTGCGGTCTGGACACAGGACGCTGGCCGCGCACAGCGGGTCGCGAACCGATTGCGCCACGGAACTATTTGGATCAACGACTTCCACCCCTACCTGCCGCAGGCGGAATGGGGCGGTTTTGGGCAGTCCGGCGTGGGCCGGGAACTGGGGCCGACGGGACTCGACGAGTACCGCGAAGCCAAGCACGTCTATCACAACATTGCACCGGCGGTCACCGGATGGTTCGCCGACCGGACTCACGAGGAAGGCTGATGAGCACAGTGTCTGAGGCAGGGATCAGGGAGTTCGACTACGTCGTCGTCGGCGGCGGATCCGGCGGGTGTGCGGCGGCCGCACGGCTGTCGGAGGACCCGTCGGTCACCGTGGCGCTGATCGAGGCGGGCCCAGATGATCGCGGCATCCCCGAGGTGCTCCAGCTGAACCGGTGGATGGAACTGTTGGAGTCGGGCTACGACTGGGACTACCCGATCGAGCCGCAACCCAATGGCAACTCCTTCATGCGGCATGCCCGCGCCAAGGTGCTCGGCGGCTGTTCGTCGCACAACTCGTGCATCGCGTTCTGGCCGCCCGCCGAGGACCTGAACGAGTGGGAGAGCAAGTTCGGTGCCACCGGCTGGAATGCGGAAGCCATGTGGCCGGTGCTCAAGCGCTTGGAGACTAACGAAGACGCTGGACCCGACGCGCCGCACCACGGCGACAGTGGACCGGTCCACCTGATGAACGTCCCGCCGGTGGACCCGTGCGGCGTCGCGCTGCTGGAGGCCGCGAGCGAGTTCGGCATTCCGACGGTCAAGTTCAACACCGGTACCACCGTGACCTCCGGTGCCAACTTCTTCCAGATCAACTCGCGCACGGACGGCACCCGGTCGTCGTCGTCGGTCTCGTACATCCACCCGATCGTCGACCGTGCGAACTTCACCCTTCTCACCGGGCTGCGTGCCAAGAAGTTGATCTTCGACGGCCTGCGGTGCGTCGGTGTCGAGGTGGTCGACAACCAGTTCGGCAAGACCCAGACCATCCGCGCCGGTCGCGAACTGATTCTGGCGGCAGGCGCGATCGACACCCCGAAACTGCTGATGCTTTCGGGCATCGGCCCGGCCGAGCACCTCGCCGGCCGCGGCGTCGAGGTGCTGCTCGATTCGCCGGGCGTCGGCAGCAATCTGCAGGACCATCCCGAGGGCGTTCTCTCGTGGGAGGCCAAGCAGCCGATGGTCACCGACTCCACCCAGTGGTGGGAGATCGGGATCTTCGACATGGTCGACAGTGGCCTCGACCGGCCGGACCTGATGATGCACTACGGCAGCGTGCCGTTCGACATGCACACGGTGCGCCGCGGCTTCCCGACCGTCGACAACGCCTTCTGCCTGACGCCCAATGTGACGCACGCGCGCTCGCGCGGCACGGTGCGTCTGGCCTCGCGCGACTTCCGCGACAAGCCGCTGGTGGATCCGAAGTACTTCAGCGATCCCGAGGGCTACGACATGCGGATCATGACCGAGGGCATCCGACGCGCGCGGGAGATCGTGAAGCAGCCCGCGATGGCCGACTGGGCGGGTCGGGAACTGTTCCCCGGCCCGGACAACAACAGCGACGCCGAGTTGACGAAGTACATCATGCGCACCCACAACACCGTCTACCACCCGGTTGGTACAGCCGCGATGGGCTCGTCCGACCATGCGCCCGTCGACGCCGAGCTGCGGGTCAAGGGCGTCGACGGTCTGCGGGTCGCCGACGCTTCGATCTTCCCCGAGCACACCTCGGTGAACCCCAACATCACCGTGATGATGGTCGGGGAGAAGTGTGCGGAGATGATTCGGGGATAGGGGCGCCATTTAACTAATGCGTGTAGGTATCCTGGTCGATGTAGCGATTCGAACTATCGACTGGAGCCCTAATGTCACTCGACCCCCGGACCCCGATCCTTGTCGGCGGTGGACAGATCAGTAATCACGACGGTGGCATCGAGCCGGTCGATTTGATCGCTGACGCGGCGACGGCGGCATCCGCCGAGGCGGGGTCGAAGCGTCTGCTCACTCGTATCGACTCGATCCGGCTGGTGCGGATGCTGTCGTGGAAGTACCGTAACGCCGGCGCTTTAGTTGCCGATCGAATCGGGGCACCTGCAGTCCACACTGCCACCACTGGTGATGGCGGAAACTGTCCGCAATCGCTGGTGTCGGCGGCGGCCGCTGATATCGTCGCTGGACGATCGGCCGCCGTTCTCGTGGCAGGCGCCGAGTCCTGGCGTACGCGAATGAAGCTTCGGGCAAACGGGGATCGTCCGGCGTGGACGATGCAAGGCGATGATGTCGATCCGCCCGAGCTCGCCGTCGCTGACGTACCCATGGTGTTTGATTCACACAAGCGAATCGGCTTGGACCGCCCTGCGTATGTCTATCCCCTCTTTGAGGAGGCGCTGCGCGCATCGTTGGGGCGCGGTGTCGACGAACATCGAGCGGTGATCGGCGAGCTGTGGTCGAGATTTGCCGATGTGGCGGTGTCGAATCCGAATGCCTGGCTGCGTAAAGAGTATTCAGCGGCCAGCATCACTACCCCGAGTGCGGAGAATCGTTGGATTTCTCGGCCTTACACCAAGCTGTTGAACTCGAATAATATGGTCGATCAGGCTGCCGCGGTGATTGTGTGCTCGGTGGGTCTGGCGACGGAGTTGGGTATTTCGCGGGACAACTGGGTGTTCCTTCATTCGGCCGCCGATGCGCACGACACTTACGACATTGCCGAACGCGAGCGACTCGATTGCAGTGCTGCAATCCGGGTAGCCGGGGCGCGAGTGCTGGAAGCTGCGGCGGTCGACATTGGGGACATGGGGATGGTCGACCTGTACTCGTGCTTCCCGTCGGCGGTTCAGGTTGCCGCGCGTGAACTCGGACTTCCTGTCGACGATCCCGCAGTGCCGTTGACGGTTACTGGCGGCCTGACTTTTGCTGGCGGGCCGTGGAACAACTACAGCACCCACGCCATCGCCACGATGACGAGCGCGCTTCGGCGAAGCCCGGATGAGATGGGGCTGGTGACGGCGAATGGCGGCTACCTGACGAAGCATGCGATGGGGGTCTACGGCGCAAAGCCGCCGCGTGAGTTGTTCAGGCACCTCGATGTGCAGGCAGAGGTCGACCGCCATCCCACCGTGAGCGCCAGGAACGATTACGAGGGCCTGGCCCGCGTGGAGTCGTATTCCGTGGCGCATGGCCGCGATGGGGAGCCTGAGCGCGCCTTTATCTCTGTTCGAACTCCCGACGACGGACGTGCGCTGGTTGGCACCGATCGTCCGGAGCATCTGGGTGCATTAATCGACACTGACTTCATCGGAGCGGGCATTCGCGTGGGCGCGTCCGGCTTTGTTGATGGCCTCGAATAAGTCGTAGGCAGTGATACAAATGACCAATCCTGTCATTTGTTGACCTAACGACTGTAGATAATCTAGGCTCCTGTGTGATGCGACTCACTGGTTGGTGGCGCGCGTCACGCGTCCATATTGATCTACGAGGAGATTCGACGATGACTACAACACCCATGCGCCCGACTGCCCCGACTTTCCCTGACCGCGCCGACGTCTTCATCGGTGGAAAGTGGGTCCAATCGTCCGGTGACGAGTGGATCGACGTTGTCGACTCGTGGTCGGAGGACGTTGTGGCACGGGTGCGCGCGGCCACCTTTGCCGATGTCGACGCGGCGGTCGCTGCGGCCCGTGCCTCGTTCGATGCAGGCGTCTGGGCCTCAACTCCGATCGCTGAGCGCGCCGACGTGATCGACGAGATCGCAAATCGGCTGGAAGCGCGTTTGCCCGAGCTGATTCAGATCGGGATCGCGGAGGTTGGCATACCCGTGCCCGTCAGCGCGATGACGCAGGAGATGACTGTCGGGCTCTTCCGGGCGGTCGCCGAGGAAGCGCGCAAGGTGCAGCTCGTCGATGAACGGACCCGTGCCGACGGCGGGATTTCGCGCGTACTCAAGGAACCTAACGGCGTCGTTGGTGTCATTATTCCGTGGAACGGACCGATTGGGACTATCGCCTTCAAGGTGATCCCAGCCTTGGCTGCTGGCTGTTCAGTGGTGCTGAAGACATCGCCGGAAGCGCCGCTGTCGCCGTCGGTGTTCGCCGACGTCATCGCCGAGCTTGTTGCCGAGGGGCGCATTCCGGAGGGCGTCGTCAGCGTGGTGGTTGCTGATCGCGACGTCTCCGAGTCACTGGTGGCAAACCCGGCCGTTGACCACATCACGTTCACCGGGTCCACCCTTGTTGGCCGACGGATCATGGCGGTTGCCAGCGAGCGAATCGCCAAGGTCTCGTTGGAGCTGGGTGGCAAGTCGGCGGCGATTGTGCTCGACGACGCCGACCTCGCGTCGGTGATGCAGGCCTTGCCCATGGGTGGTTGCCTGCAGTCCGGTCAGGCGTGCATCGCATTGACCCGAGTGCTGGTCTCGGAGAAGCGTCACGACGAGGTCGTCGCCGCATACAAAGCAGCTCTCGGTATGCTCCCCCTGGGCAACCCGTGGGAAGAGGCGAATTTCCTAGGTCCGTTGGCGTCCGCACGACAGCGTGATCGCGTTGAGGGCTATATCGAGACCGCGAAAGCTGAGGGTGCGACCATCGTTCACGGTGGCGGGCGCGGAGGGTTTGAGCACGGCTTCTTCGTCGAACCGACCATCGTCGACAACGTCACCAACGACATGCGTATCGCGCAGGAAGAAGTCTTCGGTCCGGTGATATCGATCATCACCTACCGCGATGAGGACGAAGCTGTTGCGATCGCGAACGACTCGCAGTTCGGGCTGGCCGGTGCGGTGTTCTCCGCAGACGCCGACCACGCCTACAACATTGCGAAGCGCATTCGGACCGGCACGGTGAACGTGAACGGTGGCGTTATCGACTTCACGATCCCGTTCGGTGGTTACAAGCAGTCTGGCGTGGGGCGCGAAGGTGGCCCGGAAGGTCTCGAAGAGTTCTTCGAGACCAAGACCGTGCACCTGTCCTGATTTGGGTGTGAATTCCTGACTTTAGAGGTGTGATCTGCGGTCAGAGATGATCGCGGATCACACCGTGAAGGAAGCTCCGCACGGTCTCTTCAAATAGCTGCTTCTGGGTCAGTTCGTTGCTGGCCAGCGCTGCAGACAGGAGGGGCTGAGACTCAGGGTCGACGTTGGGGAAGATCGTCGATTTTGTTCGAGGCTTGCGCATAGCCTCCATTAACACCGCACCGATGGCCATCGTCTCCATGCCGTCCAAGATCCGCACGTGCAGTTCCGTCGGCACATCCGACTCTAGGAGGAATCGGGCCGTGTCTTCGTAAGTTGCGACAAAGAGATCGCGTGGCAGGTGCTGCAGCAGAACTGGGGCGGCATTGCGGTGGCGAAGAATCGACTGGCGGAAGTTCAACGCGAGCGCGACGAAAAACTCGGGCCAATCTGGCCCGGGACGTCGGCGCGGTGTGGCGACCGTGGTGCCTGCGATGTATTTCGCGACCTCGACGAGGATCTCGTTTTTGTCCGCGAAATGGTGATAGAGCGAGGGTGCTCTGACTCCCAGGTGCTTCGCGAGCTTGGGCAGGCTGAAGGCGTCCAAGCCTTCGGTGTCGATGATGTCGATTGACGCCTTCACTGCGGCGTCGCGACTGATCAGGGGCTTGGATGGGCGTGCCATGGAACGCCTTTCGCTCGTCGGTCATTATCCGGATCGACCGCTCCGGGCCGGACTTGGTGTCTCTCCAGCATAGGTTTGGCCGCGTCTGTTCGAGGCGTGCGGGTAATCGAAGCATCAACTGCTGACAAATAACGCTTGACGTCACGTGTATGTCGTAATATGTTAGGCGTAGGAGTGGTAAGCATCACAGCCGATCTGGCTGATGTTCGCTCTATTCGGTGGGCGCCTGCCGCCCACCGTCAGTCGGCAAGTTGAATTCCTCAGTTGCCGCGCATGTCGCCCGAAACTCACAGGGAGAACGAATGAAACTCGAAGGCAAAGTCGCACTGATCACCGGTGCGGGATCAGGTCTCGGTCGCCAGTCCGCCCAGCTCTTCGCGTCGGAAGGCGCCAAGATTGCTGTGGTCGACATCGATCCGGAGCGCGCCGAGGCGACTGCTCAACTCGTTAAGGAGCAGGGAGGCGAGGCGGTGGCCATTACCGCCGACGTCGCACAGCGTGACCAGATCACCGCGGCCGTCGATCTCACGGTCTCGACGTTCGGCAAGCTCGACATCGCTTGGGCAAACGCAGGCGTGGTCTCGCGCGGCGGCGTGCCCTCCGTCGCTGGCGGCGAGCAGGTCCTCTTTGAAGACTTGACTGTTGAGGACTGGAACGACGTCCTCGGCGTGAACCTGTCCGGCGTTGTCTACACGGCGCAGGCCGCCGTGCCTGCTCTCAAGGCCAACGGCGGTGGCGTCATCCTCGCGACCTCATCGGCCGCATCGCTTGTCTCCTACCATGACATCGCGCTCTACAGTGCGACCAAGGCTGGCGTAAACGGCTTGGTCCGCGGCCTCAGCATGGATCTGGGTCCGTACGGTATTCGGGTCAACGCACTGGCACCGACGCATGGCATGTCGCCCAACTTCCTCATGCCCGCCGGATCGCCCGTGGTCGGACAGTCCTACGAGGAAGTTTCCGGACCGTGGGAGCCCTTTGTCTCGCCGATTCCGCTCAAGCTGAATCGCCCGCCGAACCTGCTCGACAACGCCAAGGTTGCGCTCTTCCTCGCTTCGGACGACTCCGGGTACATCTCGGGCGCCGTCCTAGGGTCCACTGACGGTGGCACCTTGTCGCGCGTCGGCATGTGGTTCCCAGAGGACCTCAACCAGCCGAACCCCCACGCACAATGACGGCTGGATCGCAGATGTTAACCATCGATCGGGTGGCGTGTGCTGGTCATGGCATGTGTTACGCGACGGCGCCGGAGCTGATCGATTGCGACGAAGAGGGCGATCCGATCCTGCCTGATCGGCAGCTGACTGAGGAGGAGTCCGCGCGTGCGCGGGACGCCGTCTCGGCGTGCCCCGAGCGTGCATTGACCCTGGTTACGGCGTTCGCATGACAATTCACCTTCGCAACACCTACTTCAAGGAAGCGCTATGACTGCAGTTCAGAGTTCACGTGACGATGTCACGGTGGATTTCGACGTTTACGACCAGGCTCTTGCCGCGCCGGTCGACAATTTTCAGGATCACGCTGCCAGACTTGCGGCAGTGGGCCCGGTTGTCTGGTCGCCCCATTACGGTGGCCACTGGATCGTGACGTCGTACGAGGAGATTCACGAAGTTCTTCGTGATGCCGAGACGTTCTCGAGCCATCCCAACAACCTGGTGACGAACGAAGCCTTCGGCAAGTTCATTCCGATCGAGCTCGATCCCCCGGAGCACACCGGGTATCGCAAGGCGCTGCAGCCGCTCTTTGGTCCCGCGCGAATGAAGCAGCTCACCGAAGACATTCGGGCGGTGGTCGACGAGTTGATCGACGGGTTCGCCGCGAAGGGGAGTGCGGAGTTCGTGTCGGAATTTGCCCACGAACTCCCGGCACGAGTGTTCCTCGCGCTCATGGACTGGCCGGTGTCTGATGCGCCGTTGTTTACCGAGGCGACGGACGTGGTGCTCTTCGGTAAGCCCGGAGGCACTGAGCAGGAGTCCCTGGAGGCCCGCGCAATTGCAGGCATGCAGATGCTCGGCTACTTCCAGAAGATGGTCGACGACCGGCGCGCAACTCCAGGCGAGGACATCACCTCGACGTTGATTCACACCGAGGTGGAACTCCTCGACGGTAAGCGCCTGCTAACCGACGAAGAGCTCAATCGGATGTTCTTCCTTCTGCTGATCGCCGGCCTGCACACCGTCCAGGGGTCGCTGGCGTGGATGATAAAGCACTTCGTCGCCAACCCCGATCAGCGCCGCGATGTTGCCGAGGATCCGGCCCTGATTCCGAGCGCCGTGGAAGAAATCCTCCGAATCGAAGCCGCAGTGGTCCCGGGACGTCGAGCAACGCGCGACACGGTTCTGGGTGGACAGGAAATTGCCGCGGGCGAGCAGCTCATTCTCATGCTGTGTGCTGCGAACCGTGACAGCGTCGAGTTTGACGATCCGGCAGTGCTTGACATCGAGCGCAGCCCTAATCGGCACCTGTCGTTCGGTGGCGGTGCGCATCGCTGCCTCGGATCGCACTTGGCACGAATTGAACTCGCGGTAGCGATGGAAGCCATCCACGCGCGGATTCCTGACTACCGATTCGTAGAGTCGGATCCGCCGGTGTTCCACTCGTCGCAGGTTCGTGGTTGTGCGCGGATGCCGATCGAGTTCACGCCCGAATCGCGCTGATTGTCCGACCTTTTGGGGGCTCTTCAGTGTGAAAGGAGAGGTCCGACCCTAGATGGCTTTGGCGCGGGTCGGACCCTTCTTTCTGGGATCAACTTGGGGCCTGATTTTTCCCGAATTCGTTGCCCCTTAAACCTAAATGCGATAGGTTAATTCTAACCGGATCGACCGGAGTTCGGCGGACGCCGACAGTGTTGACACGAGACACGATGGGAATACTCATGACGACTTCGCTACCTCGCCAGGACAGGATTCGGCGCGCACTAGACCTGCTCCGCGGCGAGACCACCGACAAGTTCGACGAGGTGGTTGACTTCGAGCCGGGGGAGTTTACCGACCCGGCTCTTGCGCAAGAAGAGCGTGACTACATCTTCGGTACCGTGCCGTCGATTGTCGCTCACGGTTCCGAGATTGCCCGGCCGAACGACTTCGTCACGGTGCAGATGCCCCGCAATAACCTTCTCATCGTTCGCCAGAAAGATGGCAGTGTGAAGGCCTTTGTCAACCTTTGTCGTCACCGCGGCGCCATGCTCGAAGAGTGTGAGAGCGGGCGCAGTCGCATCTTCTCTTGCCCGTACCACCGGTGGTCGTACGACCCAGACGGCAGCCTACGCACCATTACGCGCGACGCCACCTTCGGCGATGTCGAGCGCTCTGAGCACGGTCTGATAGAGGTTCCCGCGGAAGAACGTCACGGCTTCGTCTGGGTCGTGGACAACGCCCACGCGACGATCGACGTCGCGAGCTGGTTGGGCCCAGAGATGGACACGATCCTGAGCAGCTACCACCTGGAAGACTCGGTATGTTTCAAGGCTGGCGGGTTTAATGAGCCGACCAACTGGAAGCTCATGCAGGATGCCTTCCTCGACGCCTATCACGTCCAGTATGCCCATCCGAACACCGCGGGCAAGATCATCCACACCAACGTCGTGGCGATAGAGGACTTCGGTCGGCACTGCCGGTTTATTGCGCCTCGAAAGTCGATCGACCGCTACCTTGAAGAAGACCCGGGTAACAGTCCGCTCGACAAGCACGTCACCGAGACGCACTTTCTGCTGCCGAACTCCACGCTGCTGCGGCAGCCAGACCACTTCCAGCTGCTGACGTTCCGGCCTCACCCGACGGACCCGACCCGGAGTCGGATGGAGCAGCGACTGATTGTTCCGCGCGTCGAGGATAGTGGGATGGACGAAGCGCGGTGGCAGCGGATCTGGACCAAGAACTGGGACATTCTCCTAGCAGTCCTTCACAACGAGGACTTCCCGCTCTTGCGTAGCTCACAGAAGGCGCTGGGTAGTGCCGATGCAGGAGGCATGCTGCTTGGCCGCAATGAGGTCGCGAACCAGGTCTTCCGCCGAGAGACGCGACGGCTGGTCGCAGCCGGTCGTGCCGCGGCCGCCGACAGCTAGATCGAGTGTCACAGTGATTCGTTATGAGTGGTGCACGCATCTCACAGGCGGGGACGCGCAACAACTCCGCGACCTGCTGGTCAGGGCCGCCGCGTACGACGCCGAACCCGAGTACAACCGGATCGACCCGGACGAGGTCGACCGGGATCTGGCCGCAGGCGGCGAGGTGCGATACCTCGTCATCTGGCTCACCGAACGGCAGGAGATGCCGGACGGCTCCATGGCAGACCAGGTTGCCGGTGTCATCCGGTTTGTGCCGCGCAGTGACGGCTGGGCCGATGGCACCATCGTGATCGATCCTGACTTCCGGTCGATTGGCATCGTCACGCTGTTGCTCGAGCGCGAAGGAACGGACTTCTCCGCCGATGGCGGATGGCTGGCGAGCGGATTCGCGGGCGTGCGCGGCTGGGCCCGTGGCAACCACCCGGCCTCTGGGCGCATCGGCGACCGCAACTTGCTTCCCCGAACCAGGCGAATCTGGAAGCTAGTGCGCCCGAGCAGTGAGTGTGGGGCTGACGACGGTGGCCGTATCAACGAGCTGACTGGGGCCGACGATTCGGCGGTCGCGGCGCTGCTCACCGCATTGGAGGCATCCGACAATGAGCGTGACCGGCTGGCGATTGCGGCGTCGGACGCACCGACGCGTGTTGCCCTTGGTGTGTCGAATGGAGCTGACCTCGTAGGCGTCGTCGATCTTGACCTGACGCCGGTGCACATCGACGACATTGGCAAGTGCGCAGGCATCGACTACCTCGGCACGGCACCGGGGATCGTCGGTCCCAATCGCGGCACGGCCCTGACAGACCTCCTCGCTGGGGCTGGCGCGCGTGCGGCAAACGCTGGCCTGGATGGACTCATTGTGTACACGTCGTCGGCCGACGAAGAGTTCGTCGCGGTCGGTAGGCACTTGGGTTTCCAACACGACCGCACCGACGTGCTTTATGAAATCCATTGAGGGAGATAAGTTTTCATGGATAGTGATCTATTTGAGGCCGATCACCTTGCCTACGCTGACTCGGTGCGCAGGTTTGTGGCCCGCGAAGTGGTCCCCCACCTGGACGAGTGGGAAGAAGACCGGCAAATTGATCGGTCGGTGTGGATGGCGGCGGGCAAGCAGGGGCTGCTTGGACTGTCGGTCCCGGAACGCTTCGGCGGCGGTGCGGTCACCGACTATCGATTCCGGGCGGCACTGATCAACGAACTCGCCCGCGTCGGTGCCAGTTCGCTGCAGTCCGGGTTCTCGACCAACGACGACATCGTGCTCAATTACCTGCTGCGGCTGGCGAACGAAGAGCAGTCCGAGCGCTGGCTCCGCGGTTTTACCACCGGTGAGACCATCGGCGCGATTGCGATGAGTGAGCCGGGTACTGGCAGCGACCTACAGGGCATCACGACCACCGCAGAACGGGTTGATGGTGGCTGGAACCTCTCCGGATCCAAAACTTTCATCACCAGCGGCATTCTTGCCGACCTGGTGATCGTGGTTGCCCGCACCGATGTCGCCGCCGGCTCTAAGGGCTTCACCCTCCTCGTTGTCGAGGAAGGGATGACCGGATTCCGTCGTGGACGCAAACTACGGAAAGTCGGCCTCCATGCGCAGGACACCGCGGAGTTGTTCTTCGACGAAGTTTTCGTGCCCGACACGAACGTCCTCGGTGACGTCGGGCACGGTTTCGGCTACCTGATGGACAGTCTCCCCCTGGAGCGGCTCGGAATTGCCCTTGCCGGGCAGTTCTCCGCCGAAGCCACACTTCGGTGGACTGTCGACTACGTGCGGGAGCGTCGCGCATTCGGCAAGGCGATCAGCGACTTTCAGAACACTTCCTTCACCATCGCCGATCACATCACCCGGACCGAGGCGTGCCGCGCCTATCTCGACCGAGCAGTCGCCCGGTACAACGACGGATCGTTGACGCCAGAAGACGCGGCCAAAGTGAAGCTGATTGCCACGGAGAACCAGTGGTCAGTGATTGACGCCTGTGTACAACTGCACGGGGGATATGGCTACATGCTCGAGTACCCGGTCGGCCGTGCTTTCACGGATGCCCGCATTCAGCGGATCTACGGCGGCACAAACGAGATCATGAAACACATCATCGGTCGACATGAACTGGCCCGACCTACCACTTGATTTCTTGGCCGCAGAATCCCCTGTTGGCCGCACTTCAATCCCGCCCCATCTTTCGATCAAAGGAACGTAACCATGACCGCATCTATTGGAGCAGCTCTCGACTGGTGGGGACGCACTAAGCCCGACGTCGTCGCCCTCGTTTTCAACGGAAAGGAACTCGCCTATGGACCGCTGCGCGACTGGACAAGTCGCGGGGCCCGCCACCTCGTGGAAACGGTGAAAGTGAACCCGGGGGAACGGGTGGGCCTGTTGGGTTCCAACTCGCTCGAATGGCCGGTCATGGCCCTGACGATTTTGAAGTCCGGTGGGGTCTTGGTGCCGCTCAACAGTAGGTATCAGCCAGCCGAGCTCCGCAAGATTGCCGACGATGCGGGTTTGTCCGCTGTGATCGTCGCTCCCGGCTTTGAAGAGCTCGCGGAGCGGACCGCGGCGATGGGCGAGGGTTTCTCAATTGTGCCGTTCGCCCACTTTGAGGGTCTGCGCGAAGGTTCCGCAGACAGCTACCGCGTCGATGTCGCGCCGGATGCGCCGACAACCATTCTGTTCACGAGCGGTTCCACGGGGCTCTCGAAGGGCGTGGTCCTCACGAATCGCACGCTGCTGTCGATCGTCCTCGAGAACACCCTGACCGAGGAAGGGTTCCGACCCGGGACCACCACCCTCCTGGTTCTCCCGCTGGCGTTCACCCCCGGACTGGTCTACGGACTGCTGATTACCACAGTGCTCGGCGGCACGTTGGTCGTCGAGCCCGACTTGGTGCCCTCGCGCGCGGTGACCCTGCTGGAGAAACACTCGGTGGAGGCGATCTTCGGCGTCCCGCTCATCTTCGAAGCCATCTCGCGGGCCCCGGAATTCGCCGATGCTGATCTGTCGGCGTTGAAGACCGCGATCGTCGGCGGAGCGGCGGTGCCGACCGATCTCCTGGGCCGGTGGGCCGACAAGGGCGTGCTGCTGCGACAGATCTACGGCATGACCGAAGCCGGAGGCGTTGCGACCGCAACGATCCGCTCCGAGGCCATGGACTACCCGGACCGCTGCGGTACCGGCTCCATCTTTACCGAGGTCAAGGTGTTCGACGCCAATGGCAAGGAAGCAATTCCGGGTGAAACAGGCGAACTGGTGGTCCGCGGTCCCGGGGTGACCCCCGGGTACTGGAATGATCCGGAGACCACCGAGCAGGCGCTCCGCGATGGCTGGCTTCACAGTGGCGATCTAGGCGAGGCTGACGAATCCGGCCGTGTCAAGTTCGTAGATCGGTTGAAGGACCTCATCATCTCGGGGGGCATTAACATCTCGCCGGTGGAGTTGGAAGTTGCGATTGGCTCCATCGACGGAGTCGTCGAGGTTGCCGTCATTGCAGCTCACGACGACCGCTTTGGCGAGACTCCGGCAGCCATCGTCACGGTGAGCAACGGTGTAGACGCGGAGGCAATAATCGAGCATTGCTCGACCGTTCTCGCAGACTTCAAGGTGCCTCGCTATGTGGTCGTGACGGAAGATCCTTTGCCTCGACTGCCGTCTGGAAAGATCGCCAAGGCGACGATCCGCAACGAGTACAAGGATGTGCACCAGCGGTTCGAGAAGGTGCGTTGAGTTCGGGCAACGCCGCGGGCGAGCACCACTTCGTGATGTTGGAGCGTCCGACCCTCTGGGTGCAACGGCGCGGCACCACAGCCGTGATTTGGCTAAACCGGCCGGACCGGCTCAACGCATTCACCCTTGCCATGCGCGACGACCTGCTCGCAGCCTTTGACGCCACCGATGCCGACGATTCAGTCCGTGCCGTGGTGATCACGGGCACCGGCCGGGCATTCTGTGCAGGCGCCGACCTGGAAGCAGGCGGCGAGACGTTCCTCCCGGAAACGGGCTTCGATGGTGTACCGCCTGATTCTGGCGGCACGACGTCGTTGCGGATCTTCGCCTCGCTGAAGCCGGTGATTGTCGCTGTCAATGGACCATCGGCGGGAGTTGGTGTGACGATGACCTTGCCTGCGGACGTGCGCATTGCGTCCGACGATGCCAAGTTCGCCTTTGTCTTCACCCGCCGCGGCCTGGTTCCGGAAGCGTGTTCGTCGTGGTTCCTGCCGCGGATCGTCGGTGTGGCAACCGCGCTGCGGTGGTTGATGGCGGGCGCGACGGTATCGGTCGGGGAGGCCCTCGAAGCAGGTCTGGTGTCCGAAGTAGTTCCGAAAGCCGAAGTCCTGCAACGCGCTTTGGCGATCGCCGACGAATTCGCGGCAGGCACCGCACCGGTCTCGGTGGCACTCACGCGGCAGCTGCTGTGGCAGATGCTCGCGACTGAGAGCCCTCAAACGGCGCACGCTGTCGAATCCCGGTTGTTGGTGGAACGTGGGAGCTCAAGCGATGCCAGAGAAGGCGTTGTTTCGTTCTTGGAGAAGCGACCGCCAGAATTTTCTGGTGCCGTTGGCGCGCACGGTGCCGACTTCGATTGGCAACCGAAAACATAGAACACGAAGTGTCTCATGTAACGTGGTGTTCTAACGACACGACGACAGGACTGGGACAATGGCTCGCAGGAAGACTGGAAGTGTCCTCTCCGAGGATGCAGATGAAGCCCGTGATCAACTCATGGTGGCAGCGGAGACGGTCTTTGCCAAATTTGGCCCAGCGAAGACGACGATGGACGACATCGGGCGTGAGGCAGGTGTCTCGCGCCCGACCGTCTATCGCTACTTCGCGGGCCGCGATGCGCTGATCTCGGCACTAATTGAACGACGCTCGCGCATGTTGTTCGCCAAGGCGCGGAAGTTCCTGCTTCGGCAACCGACCTTTGCTGACCAGTTGGTGGAAGGCCTGATCTACCTGGTGGATCGTGGTCGTCAGGACCCGCTCATTCGCGTTCTGGTGTCCCCTGAGCACATGCAACTGGCTGAACCACTTGTCGGTAGCTCGGGCCTCGCGGCGCGGTTGACCGCAGAGATGTGGGAGCCGATTCTCGACCGGGCCATCGCAAACGGCGAGGTCCGCGACGATCTCGATCGGACGAAGATGGCGGAGTGGATCGCCCTGGTCCAATTCATCCTCGTTGGCCGACTCGACTTCGACAATTCTGATGATCCGTCGCACCGCGAGATGCTCCGCACGTTTGTGCTACCCGCGTTCATACCGGGGGGCTCGGGCGGGCCGCTAGTCGGAATCCCAGTTGACACGCAGTCGGGGACCGACGATCAAGGGCCGCCGGCGACGTCGGCGATGGGATCCTGACCGCAGCTGAGGCGTGCTTTGAACGATTCGGCATGGCCAAGACCACGATGGAGGATGTCGCGCAGGCCGCGGAGACATCCCGCGCCACCGTCTACCATCATTTAGCGACCGCGACAGCACATCATGGCGTCGGTGGTCCGGCGCTCGCGCATGAATCACGACGCCGCGCGGCCCTCCATTGGCAGTTGGCGCGAATTCCGCGATTGTCTCGTCGACGGCACTTGCCATGACTGCGATTCGGTGAGGTTGGGCTCCACAGTTCGCGGGTCAACGCCACCGCAGCACCGGAAGTTGTTCGGTGAGGATTGGGTAAAATCCTCGACATTCGACTGCTGAGCCGATGGATCGCTTCCGGACCAAGCTCCGGCTGTCCCTGGTGCCTGCCCTGCTGCCAGTAGTCGCTTAGAGGTCGATGACCAGGTGGCTGGACTTGCACCGCGAAACGCAGATCATCATCACGTCGTTCTTGGCTTGCTCGTCCTCATCGAGGACCGAGTCGCGATGGTCGGGGGTGCCGCTAAGTACCGCGACTTCGCAAGTGCCGCAGGTTCCCTCGCGGCAGGAGAAATCGGCGTCGATACCCGCGGTTAGCACGGCGTCGAGAATCGATTCCCCCTCGCTGACCGCAATAGTCTGACCAGACTGCGCCAACTCGACCTCAAAACTCGTGTCGACCAGATCGGTCGGGAGTTCTTTGGGGGCGAAGCGTTCTACATGCAACGTCACGGAAAGTTGGTCGCAGACATCCTCCAGTGCCGCCAGTAGTGGCTCGGGTCCGCACGAGTACACCACGCCGCCGGTCGCGACGTCCGCGACGGCGGTTTGCAGGTCGAGCAAACCGGTTTCGTCGGCCGGTGCGAGGCTCACTTGCGCGGGGAACTGGGTGGAGATCTCGTCAGCAAACGCCATGCTGCCACGCGTCCGTCCGCCGTAGAGCAGTTTCCACGGCTTGCCTGCGCGTTCGGCTGCTCGCATCATCGGCAACAGTGGAGTGATTCCGATGCCGCCTGCGACGAACAGGTACGACTGTGCGTCGACGAACGCGAAATGATTTCGCGGGCCGTCGGAGTCGATGACCATCGCGACTTCAAGCTCGTCGTGAACGTAAGCGGAGCCGCCGCGACCGGCGTGCTCCCGGAGCACCGCAATTTGCCAGAAGTCGTCGTTCGGTTCGCCGCAGAGTGAATACTGCCTGGTCAGGCCATTGGCGAGATTGATGTCGATATGTGCGCCCGGTAACCACTGCGGAAGGACTTTGCCGTCGGCGTCGACTAGGCGCAGCGACACCACCTGGTCGGCGACATCGTCGCGGGCCGCGATGCGCAGCGAGCGATAGGTGGTGCACATTACGGGCCTTCCGAAAATGGTTGAGTACCCATTAATCTTATGCTATTAGTTTTAGGGGAGCAACCAATTCTTGCTGGTGTCGACTCAACTTCCGTGGAAATGCCATGACTCTTGCGGGTCTTGATCGGCCCGCTCAAGGCGGTGCCGCTATGCCCCTCTCCGAAGCTCTCCACCGCTTTCGTGGCGACGGAGTGGACCTCGCTGCGAGTACCTTCGCCGCCGTGGAGGAGCCCGCCGGAATCGTCCTGCTGCTCCATGGTGGCGGGCAGACGAGGCATTCGTGGCAGCGCACCGGTCAGCGGTTGGCCGAGCAGGGTTGGTTGGTGCACGCACTGGATCTGCGCGGGCACGGCGGTAGCGACTGGGCTCCCGACGGCGACTACACGACGGCCGCGCACGCGCGCGACGTTGCCGCTGTGGCGGGCGGGCTGAGTGAGCCGCCGGTGCTGATCGGGGCGTCGCTGGGTGGAATGGCGTCGTTACTGGCCCAATCCGCAGATGCCGACCTCGCGCGCGCGCTGGTACTCGTCGATATCGCGCCCAAGGCTCAGCCTGAAGGCCTGGCCAAGATCCACGACTTCATGGCGCGCGGCATCGAAGGTTTCGACAGTCTCGACGATGCTTTGGCCGCTGTCGTTGCCTACAACCCAAACCGCCGACGGACCCCTCGCGTCGAAGGCTTGCGCAAGAATCTGCGGGAACGAGACGGGCGCTGGTACTGGCACTGGGATCCCCGCATTCTCTCGCAACGGGAGAATTCGCTTGCCGCGGCCGGCACCCGGGAGCGTACGGCTCGGCTTGCTGCCCAACGAATCTCGGTGCCGACCCTACTGGTTCGCGGCGCCCAGTCAGACGTCGTCGGTGAGGACGCAGTTGCCGATCTGCTGAGCCTGATCCCCACCGCCCGCCACGTTGAGGTGGCCGGTGCCGGGCACATGGTCTCCGGTGACGACAACGACGTTCTCAGCGTCGGCATCGCCGAGTTCTGCGCGAGTCTGCTTCGCCCAGGCGTTACCTAATCCACGCATTAACACAGGCTCGACCCCACGAAAGGAATGAACACATGGCACGACTCGAGGGCAAAGTAGCCTTCATCACCGGTGTCGCCCGCGGTCAGGGACGCTCGCACGCGGTTCGTCTCGCCGAAGAAGGCGCGTCGATCATCGGCATCGATATCTGTGGACAGATCCCGTCGGTCTTTTACCCGATGGCCACTCGCGAAGACCTTGCCGAGACCGAACGCTTGGTCAAGGAAGCTGGCGGCCAGATCGTCACCAGCATCGGTGATGTACGCAAACGCGAAGACATCGAAGCCATCGTGAAGACCGGCATCGAGCAGTTCGGTCACCTCGACACGGTGATCGCCAACGCGGGCATCATGCCGGTTATTGGACCAGGCGAACAGAAGCAGGCGTGGTTCGACGCCGTCGACGTGATGCTGACGGGTGTGTGGCAGGTGCTAGACGTGGTGACTCCGATCCTCGTTGAACAGGGTCGCGGCGGCACGATCACCATCACCAGCTCGGCTGCTGGACTGCGCAGCATCGGTCTGAACACCCTGCCCGGTCAAGCGGGCTACTCGGCTGCCAAGCACGGTGTGGTCGGTCTGATGCGCCTGTACTCTAAGCAGCTCGCCAAG
Source organism: Gordonia sp. (in: high G+C Gram-positive bacteria) (assembly GCF_049647785.1). Lineage (GTDB taxonomy): Bacteria > Actinomycetota > Actinomycetes > Mycobacteriales > Mycobacteriaceae > Gordonia. Next base: position 67,158 of record NZ_JBARYI010000015.1, on the reverse strand, counting down.
GATCTGATTCGCGTCAACACTATTCACCCAACCGGCGTCAACACGCCGATGGTCGCCAACGCGGAGTATGGCGAGTTTGTGATGTCGCATCCGGAAGTGGCCAACGACGACGCCTACAAGAATCCGATGCCAGTGGAACTGGTCGAGTCCGTCGACATCAGCAACGCGATTGTGTTCCTCGCCTCCGACGAAGCGCGGTACGTCACTGGTGTGACTCTGCCGGTCGACGCCGGTTACAACAACCGGTAGTCCGGACCTGCGACATCCCGCAGAACTGACAGAACCCCTCAGTGGCCTACACCCGAGGCAAATGAGGGGTTCTGCCTATCGCGAACGGGACCCGCAGCGGGCGCTAGTCCGGCTGCAGGACACCGGCTTGCACCAGCGCGGCGAATTCGGTGTCGTCCATGTTCAGCAACTCGGCGCAGACCTCTCGAGTGTGTTCGCCTGCAATCGGTGCCTGCCTGGTTGGCGGATCGGCGATCGCCCCGAACACTGCCGCCCGCGCGGTCGCGGGAAGCGCCATTCCGAGTAGCTCGTGCGTCACCGTGGTGTAGGTACGGCGTGCCAGCAGGTGCTCGTCCTGGAGCAACTCGGGCAACCTCACCATCGGGGCAGCGGCGATGCCGACGGCCTGCAGAGCTGCGGCGACTTCCCTCGGCGTTCGCGTGGTGGTCCAATCGGCGACCACGCCGTCGACTTCGTTACGATGCGCCAGGCGCTCCTGCGGCGTCGAGAACCGTTGGTCGGCCACGAGTTCGGGCCTACCGATGACGCGACACAGCGCCGCCCACTGGCCATCGGTACGGACGGTCAGAACACTCCACTCGTCGTCACCCGCACAGGCGAAGACGCCGCTCGGGGCGTGCGCGGGGTCGTCGTTGCCACGGGCCGAGATGCTGCCTGGGCGCAGACTCTCCGCCGCCAGGTCCGCGCCGATCTGATTGAGGGCGACGTCGACTTGGGCGAGGGAGATCGAGGTTCCGCGGCCGGTCTGTCGACGCTCGATCAATGCGGCGAGGATGCTGGTGGCACAGATGTAGCCTGCGATGTGGTCGGGATAGACCGTGGAACCATCGCACAGGAGATCCTCGGCATTCGAACCGCCGCAAGCACCATCGGCATCGGGGTAGCGCCACAGCGCGGACACGCCCGAGGCCGCACGCACCAGCGGGCCGTAGCCCATCCGAGTGCGCCACGGGCCGACGTCGCCGAAGGCGCTGGATTCGGCCACGATGATCCGCGGATTCAGTGCCGAGAGGACCTCGTACGACAATCCCATTGATGCCAGGGTTCCCGGTTTGAAGTTTGCGACCACGACGTCGGCCTCGGCAGCCAACCGGGTGAACAGTTCGGCACCGGCTTCCGACCGCAGGTCGATACCGAGACTGCGCTTGTTGCGGTGCCCCCAGGCGACCGACGCCGGAATCTTGGCGCCGCGTTTGGACTGGCGAAGTCCGTCGGGGTATTTTGCGTTCTCGATCTTGATGACGTCGGCACCGTAGTCGGCGAGCTGTCGGCTCAGTTCGGCACCAAACACGATAACGCCGAGGTCGAGGACGCGGATGCCTGCCAGCGGCGCGGTGTCGGTCAGTGCCGCCGTGTTGGACTCTTGAGTGTCGAGTGCCTGCGGTGCCCACGTCGGTGTGCCAGGCAGAACCGTTGCCGCAGAACGGAATCCAGCGCGCCGATCGCCAAAGCACGCGTAACCGGACGGGATGCGGGCGGTGACCCCAGGGAATATCTCCGCGTCGATCAGGGCACCGGACTCAGCGAAGTGTTCGGCGGAAAGTGCCTGGTCGAGGGTGTACACCGCGCCGACCGGGATACCCCGGTGCGCGCCTTCGGCGACGAGGTCCTCACAGGTCTGATCGGCGAACAACGCACTGATCAGCGGATGTAGCCGATCGGCGTCGGCGAAGCGCGCGGCGATCGTGTCGTAGCGTGTGTCGGCGAACTCTGCTGGCTGGCCGAGCCAGTCGAACATGTTGCGCCACTGCCGCTTGGCCAGCAGGCAGATGCGGACCTGGCCATCCTTGCAGCCGAAGACTGGATAAAAGCTGGCGGCGTCGGGCCGGTTGCGCGGGTAGTCCTCGGAGCGCCCGGCGGCTGCCGATCCCTGCGTGCCGAAGCCGGGATCGAAGCCGTGAACCATGGCTTCGAGGGCGGACACATCTACGTTGTCGCCGACGCCGGTGTCGAGCCGCCGGTGGTACGCGAGCAACGCCGCCCACACCGCGTGCGCGGCGACCGATCCCTCGGCGAGGCCCTCCGGTGGCAGTAGCGGCACCTCGCCGGGCACTCCGGACCTCGAGAGCACCCCGGACATGGCATAGAGCACCTGCTCGTCGGCAGTCCGGTCGCGGTAGGGGCCGGTCAACCCGAACCCGGTGATGGCCAGCCAAACCAGATGCGGTGCATCGGCGCGCAGTGCGTTGATGTCGATATCCCAGCCGGGCACCGTTGCGGAGGTTGCGGACGTGATGACGATGTCGGAGGCGACGATCAACTGCCGCACCGTGGTTGCAGCATCGGCTGCCGCTGGGTCGAGACGCAGGATCGACTTGTTGGCGTTACGCAGGGCGGTCGTGGCATCGAAGGTCGCCAAGGGGGCCTCGCCGCTGATGCGCACGACGTCAGCACCGAAATCGGCCAGGAGTCGTCCGGCGGATTCGCCGAAGCCGTCGGTCAGATCGACGACGCGGATTGCCGAAAGTGGGAGGGCCATGTCACTGAACTCGCTTCACTTACAGGTAGATGGACTTGGTTCGGCGGTACGGAGCAAGGCCCTCGGGGCCGAGTTCCCGGCCAAGGCCGGACGCTTTGACACCACCGAATGGGGCGGCGAAGTCGAGCGCGTAGTGGTTCACGCCGACCGTTCCGCTGTAAATCTGATCTGCGATGGCGAGGCCGTGTTCCTCGTCGGAGGTCCACACCGAGCCGCCGAGGCCGTACGGGGAATCGTTTGCGATGGCGATCGCCTCGGCCTCGTCGGTGTAAGGGGTGATGGTGAGGACCGGCCCGAAGATCTCTTCCTGAGCGAGCCGCGCTGAGTTGTCGACATCGGCGAAAACAGTCGGTGCGACGTACCACCCGGTGTCGATCCCGTCGGGGATGTCGCCGCCGACGGTGAGCTGGTGCCCGGTGTGCTTGCCGATCTCGATGTAGTCGAGGACGCGGAGTTGCTGTGCCCGCGTCACCAACGGGCCGATCTGGGTGCTCTTGTCCAGGGGGTCGCCGATTTGCAGGGCGGCGACCGCAGCGGTCACTGCATCGACCACTTCGCCGTAGCGGGAGCGCGGCGCGAGGATCCGGGTGCACGCGTGGCAGGTCTGCCCATTGTTAGGCAGCGAGACGCCTGCGAGTTGTGCCGCAAAGTGGTCGAGGTCGGCATCGTCGGCGACGATCGACGCCGATTTGCCGCCAAGTTCCAGGGTGACTGGACGCAGGAGACGTCCGCAGACCTCACCAATCGCGCGGCCCGCGGGCGTCGACCCGGTAAATGCGACCTTGTCGACGCCGGGATGCTCCACGAGGTACGCACCGGCCTCGCGGCCGCCGGGGACGATGTTCAGCACGCCTGCGGGCAGTCCCGCAGCGTGGGCGGCATCGGCGAAAGCGTAGGCATCCAAGGCTGTTTCAGGAGAGGGCTTGAGTACGATGGTGCAGCCTGCGGCGAGTGCGGGGGCGATCTTCATCGCGGCCAGGGACTGGGGGTAATTCCACGGGGTGATCGCCGCGACCACGCCAACCGGCTCGTGCCGCACCACGGTGCGCTTGCCCATCGCGCTTGGGCGGATATCCTCGGCGGCACTTTCGCGCACCAACTTCGCGTAGTACGACACCATCATCGACGGTGCATAGCCGTTGGCGCCGATCGACAAGGAGATCGGCATGCCGTTCTCACGGCTGGTGAGCACCGCGGTGGCCTTGGCGCGAGTCTTGAGCTCGCGCGCGAACCAATCGAGGACCTCGGCTCGGTCCGAGATGGCCATTCCACGCCAGCCGGGCAGGGCACGACGAGCGGCATCGACCGCGGCGTCGACGTCCGATGCTGAGGCGGAGGCTGCCGCACCGAGGACATTCTCGGTGGCGGCTTCGATTACGTCGGTGGTGGCACCGTTCGCGGGGGCCACCCACTGCCCGTCGATGAACAGCTCGCGCCGGTCCAGGGTGGTATCGACGGTGGAAGGTGTTGACATAGCAGAGATTCCTTCGGGCTGATGCGGTTAGAGCGCGTTCTGGTTGCCGAACAGGGTGGACGAGACCAGTGGTGCCATCGGAGCGCCGACGAACAGCGAGGTGCTGGCGCTGTCGACCCCGGTGCAGAGGTGCCGCAAATCCGGCGGACCGCTTCGACGGCGAAAGCGATGCGATTGACGAAAGCTGTCGGCGATGTTGCCGCCGCAAGTGTTGACCGGGAGCTTGCCGATACCTGCGGTGAGATCGTCGGCTGTGAGGACCTCGCTGGCGGCGCCGGTGGGGCGGGCTGAGGCGTACATGTCACCGTTATCGATTAGCGAGGAGCAGCCCGGAGCGCCCTGGTCGCAGGACAGCACATTCGCGGCGCTGCAGGCGCAGCTCATCGGCGAGCAGCCTGTCCCGATCCTGCGGCTCGAGGCTGTCGGCGGCTGGCCCCACGAGTCGGTGATCTCGGCGGTGGTCATGCAGTGGTCTCGGGGGCGTCTGCGGTAAAGTTCTCCAGCTTCACTGCGAGCCACTGGCCGTCGTGGTTCTCCCAGATGGAGCGGAGTCCGACCGGGCCGTCCGCCAAGTGATAAATGGCCTCGCCGACCAGTGTGTCGCCATCGGCGTGAACACCGACGATCTCCGCTTTCTCGACTGCGGCGCGAGGCACCTGCACACCGTCGAACACCGTTGCGAGATTCGCCTGCACCATGTCGGCAATCGCGGCTTTCATGTCGCCCGATTTCACATGCCTGACGTGCTGTTCATAGCGCGCTCGGAAATCGTCGAGGTTGGGAGAGGACATGGGATGCTCCTGCGTGTGTTGGCGAGCGCCTCGGCCGCGTCGAGCGACTGATGCTGATTACCCGATGGTGGCCAGCGGCACACCCTGTGCATCCATAAAGCTAATGCCTTTAGGTAAATATGGCAAGGGTTTCAGTGGTCGACGGGGTGGATTCATTCCTGGCTGCCGCGGCTGTTCGCTTCCGGTGGAACGCAGCTGAACGTCGGCCGGGAGTAAGGCTGCCGGCGACCTGAAGGTCATGCCCGGCGATGAACTTCTATACGTCGGTGGCGCAGTCCGGCTAGCCGATTGCATCGACTGCGTGAACGTAGTGGGTGCAATTTCCCATTCCCTCCCGGCTGTGTCACATTGTGACTTAAATCTATTGGTGTTAGATTGGTGAGCGGGGAGGTGACAATGCCGAAAATCGCCACGCACCCGCGCCCTTGTCCACTTTGCGTGTCGACGTGCGGCTTTCTGTTCACGCTCGAACCGCCGAGGCTGCTCGACGTCGAGCCCAGCCCCGCTGACAGCGCATCCGGCCAAGCGACCTGGGACGCGGCATCTGCGGAGATTGATCGGCGGTTGCCTGCCTTAGTCAACGGCGATCCCGGATCGTGCGCGGTCTACCAAGGCAATTCGGTCGCGCATCGTCTCGACTCGACTTTTAATCTCGGCGAGTTGATCGCGGCGCTGGGTGTCGGCAACATCTTCTCGTCGGGCAGTGTCGATACCTGGCCGAAGAGCCTGGCACCCATGCAGCCCTACGGCACCGACCTCGGGCTCACCCTGCCCGACATCCACCTGGACCGATTGCCTGCAAAGCCTTGGCTCGAACCCACTGGTGTCGAACGGATCCACGATGACCGCACCGGACGTGCGGGCACAGTTGCAGAAACTGCGGGCGCGCGGCGGCACCCTGGTCGTGGTGGACCCGGTGCGCTTGTATATCTCAACCGTCGCCGACATCGACGTGCAGAGGCTCCGTTGCGCCTACGTGCTGCTCGGCCTGCTATCGGTCATCGCCGCGGATGGGGGACCACGGGCCCGGTATGTGCATCCCGAAGTCGGCCGCGCCACCCGAAGCCAATTGCAACGCGCTGGTCGACGACACCGAACGCCTTGAGGCACTGACGAATTCGCCGGTGTTCAACGGGATCCGAGTGACTGTGACATCTCTGAAGAATCGAAATGAGGAACACCCATGACCTTCGTTGTAACGCAGAACTGCTGCAACGACGCGACCTGTGTGCAGGTCTGCCCGGTGGACTGCATCCATCCAGCTCCTGGTGAGCCCGGCTACGCCACCACGGAGATGCTCTACATCGACCCAAATACCTGCATCGACTGCGGTGCTTGTGCGGACGTCTGCCCGGTTGAAGCTATCAGCCCAGACGACAGCCTCTCCGGTCTCGACCTCCGCTACCTCGACGTCAATGCCGACTTCTATACGCGCGACGCGGGGCAGTCGGTCATTCTGCCGACCCCGGTGGTTCCGCCGAAGGTGACTGCTGCAGTGGACGCCTCGGTTCTCCGCGTGGCAATCATTGGGTCCGGCCCGTCGGCCTGCTACGCCGCCGAGGAAGTGCTGTCGCGGCGCGATATTCGCACCGAGGTAACCATGATTGAGCGGCTGCCGTTCGCCGGGGGATTGGTGAGATATGGTGTCGCACCCGATCATTCGAAGACCAAAGGGGTCGACAAGACTTTCACCCGCACCATTCGTCGCAGTGGCATGAGCTTTTATCTGAACGTCGAGGTGGGCTGTCATCTAAGCCTCGATGAGGTCGCCGCCCACCATCATGCAGTGATTGTCGCGACCGGGGCCACCGAAGACCGGCGTCTCGGTATCGAGGGGGAGTCGCTACCCGGTGTCGTCAGCGCGCGCGAGTTCGTGGCCTGGTACAACGGGCACCCCGATTATGCAGATCTGGAGTTTGATCTGTCCGCCGAGCGAGTGGTGGTGGTCGGCAACGGCAACGTCGCCCTTGACGTCGCGCGGGTGCTTGTCGCCGACATTGATTATCTACGCGGCACCGACATAGCCGACCACGCGCTCGATGCGCTGGCACGCAGCGCCGTCCGCGAAGTAGTGGTGCTGGGGCGTCGCGGACCCGAAGCGGCTGCGGGGACTGTCCCCGAGTTGCTCGGACTCGCGGGACTGTCGGGCGTCGACGTCCTCGTCGACGGCGACGTAGCCGTCGACGAGGATGCGACGTACAAGCAAGGGCTGCTGGCCGAGTACGCGGCCGCGCAGCCGACCGCGGGGAATCGGCGCATCATCTTTCGGTTCAACAGTGCGCCCGAGGAGATACTCGGTGAATCGCAGGTCAGCGGGATCCGCCTAGCAGGCCTCGACGGACCAAGTGACCTTGCGTGCGGTCTGGTTCTGCGATCGATCGGTTATCGCGGTGCTCCGTTCCCCGGGCTGCCTTTCGACGAGGCCCGCGGAACTATTGCCAATCTGGAAGGGCGGGTCGTCAATACAGCGACCGGTTCGCCTGTCGCCGGACGGTACGTCACCGGTTGGATCAAACGCGGCCCGTCCGGGGTGATTGGTACCAACCGAGTCTGCGCACAGCAGACCGTCGAGGCGCTGATTGCCGATTTTGCTTCTGGAGCGCTCAGTGATCCGAACTCCGACGCCGAGGTATTTGATGCCCTCGTGAAGGACCGACGGCCGACGGCGATGACGGCGGCCGATTGGTTCACCGTCGATCGGCACGAGCGCAGTGCGGGCCGCAAGCAGCGGCGGCCCCGCGTGAAACTCCTTGACCCACGGCCAGCGTTGACCTGACGCACGATGCTCAAGACTGCCGGACCGGGCCTGGACCACCTTCGGCAGTGGGCCACCGTAGCTGCAACTCCGATTTGACTCCGCAGGGGCCCAGCTGCGGCGTTGCAGTGGCGGACAAACGCCCTACCGAGCAGTTCTGCCATCTGATGATTTCCGGTGGCCTCGATACCTCACTGTGCGGTTCAAGGTGTGTGGCAAAGAAGGATAAAGCATTTGGGCTTACTGAGATGGTCGACTTGAGCAAGTGATCCGAGTCGCAAAATCGACATGCCTCTCGAGGTAGACCGAGGAGCGCTCGGTCGACCCTGAGGGTAGACGCTGGCTTTTCGCTGCCGTGCGTTCGGCTATTCGGCGCGCCAGACTGGCGCGCGCTTTTCGGCGAAGGCGCGGGGTCCTTCGCGGGCGTCCTTGCTGGAGAACACGGTCATGATTTCTTTGGTGTTGGCACTCCACTGGGCGGTCTCGCCGGGAACCTCGCGGTCGACGATGCCCTGCGCGAGACGCTTGGAGGCCTGCACCGCCAGCGGTGCGTTGGCTGCGATTTCCTCGGCGAGGACGATTGCCGCGTCGAGTACCTCAGCATCGGGGACGACGTGATTAATCAGGCCGAGGTCCGCTGCCTGAGTTGCCGTGATGGCCCGACCGGTCAGTAGGATCTCCATGCCGATCTTCTTGGGGAGGGCTTCAACAATGCGGAAGGCGCCTCCGGCACCTGCGATGAGGCCGCGCTTGACCTCGGGGAGGCCGAAGGTGGCGCGCTCCGCCGCGATGGCGAGATCAGCGGAGAGGACCAACTCGGTGCCGCCGCCGAGTGCAGTGCCGTTAACTGCGGCGATGAGCGGTGTGCTGATCGCGTGACTGACCGTGCCTGCGAAACCCCATTTGCGGTGTGCCTTATCGGTCGGATTGATGCCCTCGCCGCTGGCGATCGCTTTGAGGTCTGCGCCCGCGCAGAACGATTTGTCGCCAGCGCCGGTCAGCACGATCGCACGGATCTCCGGATTCTGATCGGCTTGCTCGAGCGCGATTCCGAGACCGTTGGCGACCGCAGAGTTGACCGCGTTCCGGGCATCGGGGCGATTGATGGTGATGACGGCAACGTTGCCGCGGTTCTCGACGAGGACGGCTGGATTGTTCTCGCTTGTCATGGAGTCTCTCTCTCGCTTGACGCTGCCGACGGCCAGGCATTGCGCCCCGTGGGACCGCCATCGGAAAGGGCTGGTTGGGATTTGGCGTAAATCTTACATGTATAGATTTATAGTAATTGTCGGGACGGGCGAGGCGATTCGCGGACACAATCTACGGTGGGCGCACCGCGCCGAACCGAGGCGGAGTTGGCCTCGAGAGGTCCCAGCCTTCTCAAGCACCTTCGCCACCCTCAGTTTCGCGAGCGACTGGTCCACCAAACGCTCGCGCATGGCCGCCAGAATCGGTGCGTGCGTCTCCGAATCCAGGACATCGGTGTCTTGGCTGGCTCGAGATGCCGCCTGGCGAAATAGAGTGGTCGGCGCACGGCCGCGTCGTCGGATCTGAGATCGGATTACCTCGCGACGATGGAGGCCACGGAGGCGACGCTTGAGGCGATTATCGAGACTGATTGGGCGCGCGGCATGGCACCCGGCAAGCCTCTTGCGCCGCAGTATGCCGCCACGCTGGGGGCATCGAGCGTACGGCCCGCCGCTGTCGGCGATGTCTTTATGCCACGATCTACGCCCGCCGAGAGCCCTCCTCGAAGGCTTAATGGCCGAACCACATTCCTGGGCGGGCGGCGATACCGACGTCCTAGTAGGCCTGCCGGACGTAACTCCGGGGCCGCTTCGCGACCGGTGGCGTGTCACTCCGCGAGGTGAGTGCGGATGGAAAACTCTCCGTCACTCAATTTGGGCTCGAAATGTCCGAATTTCGCCGGATGTTGGTTTGGCCTGCATGTATGCCCGGTGGGTGGGGGTGTTTCGGTGTCGTCGCCTGAACCTTTTCATCTGCTGACAAATTACGCTTGACGTTTCATGTAAACCTACTTAGTGTAGGCGCAGCAGGTGTTGTGAATCACAAGGGCATTTAGTCCCGTCCAGCGTCATGGTGGCGCTTAGGCGTGATTGACATCACGTCAAAAACGTTTTGTGTGCTCGCCATGTTCGACGAGTTCGCGATCGTACATCCCAGGCCGATCTAGTGCCGCAGGCATTTTCGCTTCGGCCAAGATTTCAGGAGTTTCCCTTGAGTGTTACCGAAATTGCGACGACCGGTCGATCGTCTGTCAGTGAGGACGGAGAGATCGCTCGACGCGACTTCCGTGACGGTCGGACGCGCGCGCTCTCCTGGGGAGTAAGTCAACTCCAGGGGCTGCTCCGGTTTGTCGATGAGTGCGAGGTGGAGATTTTGGCGGCGAGTGGAGCCGATCTTGGCCGGCGTGCGATGGCGTCGCTCATGGCCGATATCGGTCCCGTTCGTCACGAGATCCGGCACACCTTGAGCCGACTCAGTGCGTGGACCAAGCCCACGTCGGTGCCGATCAGTGCAGCAACGGTACCGGGCAAGACCTTCACGATTCTCGAGCCCAAGGGCGTGGTCCTCGTCCTCGTCCTCGTCGAAGAATCTGTCCGACCCCGGTTCGTTGAGCGACTGTTGAAAGACAGTCCCGTGCAAGCGGGACACGACACCACCCACATCGTCAATCGGCACCACCTCGATCGGCGCGCCGGACTCTCGATGACGCACGGCGGCGAAACGTTTGGCGGGGTGATCGATGTGAATGCACTAATGATGAGTCTCGCGCTGATGACCGATCCCGATCTCGACTCCGAGCTCATGCGCGAGGAAATCTTTGGTCCGGTATTGCCGCTGGTTAGCGTGCCGTCTATCGATACCGCCATCGAGCACATCAACGACCACCCGAAGTCGCTGGCGTTGTACCTGTTTACCGAGTCGATGGGCTGAATGGCACGGCGACGTGCGAACAGCTTGAATTTCACAGACCTTCCAGACGCAGTCTCCGAATCAACTTTCCTTCGGAGCCACAAGAGAGGTGATGATGAGCGCTACGACGCTCCAGCCTGATGGTTTAGGCTTACCGCGCAACAGAATTTGGGCTCTATTCGCGGGAATTGGCAGACTTCTGACCGGATTTATTAACCGGTTCACACAAAGCCTGGACACCATCGGCCGCTCAGCGGCGTTGGCTGGCGAGATGATCGGCTTCACCGTCGCCGACGCAATTTCGCTGAAGCTCGCGGGCCGCGAGGTTATCGACCAAATCTGGAAGCTGTTCAAGGTCACCGCGCTTCCCGCGCTGCTGATGGCGGTCCCGATCGGTGCCGAGGTCTCGGTGCAGGTCGGCGGTGTGATGGACCAGGTCGGTGCTAACTCACTCGCCGGTGCCGCCAGTGGTCTCGGGGTCGTGAACCAGGGCGCACCGATGGCCGCGGGTCTACTGATGAGCGGTGCGGCCGCCTCGGCTATCGCATCCGATCTCGGTTCGCGGGCGATCCGCGAAGAAATTGATGCCATGCGAGTGATGGGTGTCAATCCTGTTCAGCGATTGATCGTCCCGCGATTCATCGCGATGCTTTCCATCGCTCCCGCCCTGTGCGTCATGATCATCGCTTCTGGCGTGGGTGCGGGATTGGCGATTTCCGCGAATATCAACAATGTGGTGCCAGCCAGTTTCTGGCAATCGTTCGGAGCCTTTGCGACACCGGTGGATCTAGCATTCTCAGTGTTTAAGACAGTGCTATTTGCCTTCATTGTGGTGGTGATCGCCAGTTTGCGCGGACTCGAAGCCAAGGGCGGGCCAAAAGGTGTCGCGAATGCGGTTAACGCGTCGGTGGTCCTCAGCGTCTTCTGTATCTTCATGGCGAATCTCGCGGTGAGCCAGGTGCAGACAATGTTCTTCCCGGCCAGGTTGGCGTGAGCTCATGACTGAGAATCGAATGCGGTCCGAAGAAATCGCAGTGCGCGGAGGAATTCTGCTCCGGATAGGGCGGGCCATCCGTGGCAAGTTCACCAGTGCCCTCGCCGAGCTCGGACAGATTGCGGTGTTTGTCTGGAAGACGATCATCCTCCTGCCGACAACTGTCCGTCAGTACCGGAAACAGACCCTCAAGACCATGAACGATATGGCCTGGGGAAGTGGATCGATCATCGTCGACGGCGGCGTCGTCAGCCTCATGTTCTTTCTCGGCATCGCCGTCGGTGCGGTGGTCGCGATCATGGCGTTCATGGCATTCGACCTGCTCGGATTTGGTGCCCTGACCGGCATCATCAGCTCATTCGGCAACATTCGGGTGGTCGCACCGATCATTACCGGTATTGGTTTCGCGGCCCAGGCCGGCTGTCGTATGACGGCAGAGATCGGCGCCATGCGAATCTCCGAGGAGATCGACGCGACCGAGACCATGGGTATTAGAGCAATTCCGTTTGTGGTTGGAACCCGCCTGGTCGGCGGCATGCTGGTCGTTTTGCCCAGCTACGTGATGGCCCTGGTCGTTAGCTTTATTACTGGCGGCATCATCGTGAAGAACTTCCACGATCAACCGGCGGGGACGTACGACCACTACTTCGCCCAATTCGTTACCTGGCAGGACCTTCTGGCGTCGATCATCAAGGCGGTGCTGTTCTGCGCCATCGTCACGCTGATCCATTGCTACTACGGCTATTTCGCCAGCGGTGGTCCTGCGGGTGTCGGTGCGGCATCGGGACGTGCGATTCGTGCATCCCTGGTGGCCATCGTCGTTCTGAACTTCCTCATGACCGTAGTCATCTGGGGACTCAATCCGCCGCTCCCGTTTAGAGGTTGACATGGTCAAGGCAATTAATCAGGACTTCGTCCGCGGCAGCGGAATCAATCAGAACCGAACCCTCGTGGTTGCAGGCATCGCGACAGTTGTGGTGGTCGTACTCGTGGCGATTACGACCGCCCTCATATATCCGAAAGCGACCGCCCAGTCAGGGACCAAAGTGCACCTGGTGCTGCCCAACGTGGGACCGGGTCTGCAAAAGAAGAGCAAGGTGCTGCTGCGCGGCGCCGAAGTCGGGGTGGTCACCGACGTGGACTCCAACGACCCGTACTCGGTGCACGTCGATATTGCGCTCGACGAGTCCGCTGCGGCGAGCCTCACCGATTCCTTCGACGTCGACTTCCGGCCGGCGAACTATTTCGGAACTACCGCCGTCAACCTGATCTCGAAGACGGGCGGTGGGGCCATCCGGGATGGCCAGACGATTAATCGGGACTCGGCGCCAGACTTCACCATGTCGACGATGATCGAGCACGGCTCGATAGTGGTGGACGGGAGCCTGACGCGCGACGTCATCAGCAGTCTGAACAAGGTCACCGACTACGCCACCGGGCTCGCCCCGCTGATCGAGACGATGATCGTCGTCAGCGACAACGTTTCACGTACGCAGAAGCACCTGCCAAGCGTGCTGATGTCGCGATTAAACGACCTCACCGCAGTGTTCCCGAAGGCCAACGTGGAGACTCTCGGTGCGCTGAACGCGATCACCAACAGCTCCTTCAACCGGATGCCCGACGGATCGCGCGGTGTGGACAAGGCCTATCACGATCTGATGAATCGGTCGCTCACCGTGGCTTCTGACGGACTGTTCGGTGCGATCGGCGTCCTTCTTGGCTCGCATGCCGCAGAGCTCACGCCGGTGGTCACGGCAGTGAAGTACCTGTCTGACGAAGTTCCCGGCGTGATGGGCGACGCCTCAAACATGACCAAACTGCAGGAAGCAATCGAGGGCTTGAAACGAAGTTTCAAGGGACCCAAGGGACAGCAGACCCTGCAGTTGCGAATCTTGCTGGACTCGGTTCCTGGAATCGCGCAGAGCATGGCCAGCATGGGAGTTGCCCCGGACCAGATTCCAGGCCCGGTCAAGAAGTCCGCCGGGACTGATCAGCCCACGACTAAGAAAGAGGGCTGATTGTGGCCTCACCACGAGTACAGACACTGATCTCCGGATCCAAGGTGGCAGCGGTTGCCGTCGGCGCGCTGTTGCTCTTCGTCCTGGTTGTCAACGCGATGCGCAATCCGGTCGAAGAGAGCACTCGCTCATATTCGGCGGACTTCACCGATGCGTCGGGACTGCATCCCAATGGGGACGTCCGGTATCGAGGCAAGCGCGTCGGCAAGGTCACGAAGGTCGAGCTCACTGAGGGAGTGTCCCGAGACAAGCCGCTAGCGCATGTTGAGTTCACCCTCGCCGACGACCACACGATCACCGACAAAACGATCCTGGCGATCAAATACCAGAACCTGACCGGTGTTCGATACATCGACGTCCGCGGCGACGAGCCCGGGCTGCGGACCAGTCATGTTCCGGTGAGCCGAACGGTCCCGTCCTTCGATATCACCGAGCTGTTCAACGGCCTGCAGCCGGTGCTGACGACCATGAATACCAGCGACATCAACGAGTTCAGCCAGAACGCGATCGCACTCCTGCAGGGTGATGGCACCGGGCTGGGGCCGATGCTTGACAGCACCCAGAAGTTGACGAAGTACGCCAAGAGCAGGCAGCAACTTCTCACGCAACTCACCACGAACCTGGGGCGAATCTCCGATGTCATGGGTGGCCGGAACCAGAACGTGATGGAGTTCCTCCGCGCGGTCGACCTGCCCATAACGAGTGCGACCACCGTGCTGGACGAGTTCGCGGTGACAGCGTCGGCCGGGCCCGCGCTCTTTGAGCCCGTCGAACGCATTTTGACCGCATTCAATGTGCACGACGACACCGACATGCCGAGCCGCATCAAGGCGATCTTCAAGAACTCCACGCAGTTGCTTGGTGTGTTCGACCTCGTACCCAACGCGTTGGACGGACTGAAAAGCACCAATGGATTCCAAGAACCGTATCCGAAGTGCTCAAAGGGGACCGCGAAGATCCCGCTCGAGGCACAGTACTTTCTCGATGACAGGCAGGTGACCCTGTGCAACCCATGACCGCTCTCCGCAAACTGCGGATGCCGCATAAGAAGAAGCCGCAGCGGGACGCGAGCAGAAAGCTTCTCGGACTCTCCGTCATCGTGGTCGCGCTCTTGGTCCTCGGGGGAATCTTCGTCCTCTATGTCCATCCCCCCGGCAAGAAAGCCGTCAGCTTTGAAGTAACCGACGCGGCTTCGATCCACTCTGGCGAGGACGTCCGCATCGCTGGCATCGTCGTCGGCAAGGTATCCGCAGTCACTATGCAGCGGGATACCGTCTTAGTTGAGACTCGGATCGACGAGTCGGCTTTTGTCGGCGACAGAGCGACAGTCGACGTCCGCATGCTGACACCGGTCGGCGGCTACGCGATCACCCTGACGCCGCGCGGCACCAACGAGATCTCGGGGACCATCCCATCGTCGCGGGTGACGGTGCCGTACTCGATTGGCGACGTTATCCAGGCCGCACCGCATACGACCGACGGGATCGAAACGCCAACCTGGCATTCGAACATCAAGCAGGTGGCAGATGCGCTGGGTAAGAACGACACGTCACTTCGCTCGATTGTGGACGGACTCGACTCGGTGACCGGCGTTTTTGCCAAGCAGCGCAGCCAGGTCCAGCAGGTCGCCCAGCTAGCAGCGCAATACCTGAACACCTTCAACTCGAACAGGGAATTCGTCTTCACCCTGGTCCAGAAGCTCGATTCCGTGGTCACCGCCTACCACATCAATTCCGCGGGCTTCAACTACGCGTACAAGCTGTTCGCCGACGTGCTGTACAAGGCATCACCGTCGTTCCGGACCTACTTGGTCAACAGCCAAGCCTACGAGCCGCAGATTCGATCGATCATGGAGACGATTCGCACGATGCAGAACGATCTGGAGCCGACAATCAACGGGCTCATCGGGATGCGCGACAAGCTGAAGGGGTCGCTGACGCCTGACAGCTTGCGCCAGATGAGCAATGGCCAATTGGTCCTTGAGAATCTCTGCATACCGGTCGCCGGAAAGGAATGCTGACATGGCGGACATGAACGAAAGCGTGTCGGATTCCGCGATCGTCGCTGAACCTGTGCAGGTTCCCCGTGCTTCGCGGACCCGACGCCGTCTCCTAAGCACACTGGCTGTCGGGGTAGCTGCGGTCGTGGGTGTGACTGCGGCCGGGGTCGGCTTTACTGGTGCGGAAGCGACCGCGACGGGAACGGCAGGCGGCGACGGCTTCTGCGTCGACTTCACCGACGCGATCGGACTTTACATCGGGAACCCCGTCACACAGATGGGTATGCAAGTCGGCACGGTCAAGGAGATTAGCGCCCGCGGCAATCACGTCCGCGTCACGTTCTCTCTTGACGCTGCGCGCGCCTACCCCGCATCGGTTAAGGCCGTGACCCGATCGAAGTCACTATTGGCCGACCGAAGCCTCGAACTGGTTGGCAACTACCAGAGCGGGCCGGTGCTGGAAGCTGGCCACTGTATTTCCATTGACAGCAGCTACACGCCGAAGCCCATCAGTGAGGTCGCGGGATCGGCCTCTGAGTTCCTCGAAGGACTGTCGAAGGACGGTGGCGTCGAGCTGCAGCGCGCATTGACCGGTGCTGATCGAGCTCTTGACGGAACCGGGGAAAAAGCGAACTCCATGTTCCGCAATGCCGCAGAGGCCGCACGCAACCCCGATGGTTTTACGGCCGACATCGGTTCGTCGATTGCCGACATGGCGCCGCTGACTCAAGAGGCGTTGAAGCACTGGGAGCAGATCATGTCTCTCGCGGACCAAGGCACCTCCGTCACGAATCTGGGCACCACCCTGTTCTACGATGTCGCCAAGTTCTGCCGCGGCATCGGCTGGACGATTGCCCTCATGTGGGACGTCTGGAAGAACTACGGTCCGGAACTCGAGCAGGTTGTCCTCGATGTCGGCACGCCAGTGGTCGGCATGATCGCTGGAAACGCTCCGAGCTGGAGCAAGAACCTAAGCACCCTCACGCCGGCGATCGGGGACGCGCTGCGAGATCAGACTGCGGCCTCCGGCGCGCTGTCGGTTCCGTACCGGGCACCGTCGGTCAAGGTGACCCCCGAGCAGTGCAAGGCCCTGGGGAAAGCGTGCACGCGTGGGTCGAATGAGACGACGTCGGTCAACCCGATCGACCTGGTGCTGAAGGCAGGAGCGAAGTGAAGACCAAATGCTCATGGACGCTCATCGCCCTTGCCGCGATGATGCTGGTGCTGTCGAGTTGCTCTCTCAGCCCAAACAGGCTTCCGTCGGTCAAGGCCGGCGTGAGCTCGGACTACAAGGTCACGTTGAAGTTTGCCAGCGTGCTAAACCTGCCGACCGGTGCCGACGTCATGATGAACGGACTGCAGGTGGGCCGCGTCGAGTCGCTCAACGAATCCAAGGATGGCGTCGACGTGGTCGTCGGCCTCACGGCGTCGCGACCGGTCCCGGCCGACGTCACCGCGATCATCCGTCAGAACACTCCGCTGGGTGATACCTACCTCGGGTTCACGCTGCCGGAACAACCAACCAACCAAGGCAACCTGCACGACGGTTCCGTGATCCCGATGTCGCGAACCACGTCGCCGCCGACGCTTGAGGACACCATCTCGGTGCTTGCCTACTTCGTGAACGGCGGCAGCATCCAGAAGGTTCAGGACACGATGAATACCTTGAACAAGACCCTGCCGGACGTCAAGAATGTCCGACGAATTGCGACCACGGTGGCGACGGACCTCAACGATCTCGGGGAGAATGTCGACGAGATCGATCGCCTGCTCAACGGCCTCAATGGCGTCGCGAAGTCGTTCCCGGAAAGCAAAGTGGAGATCGAGCACGTGTTTGGAGACGAAGGCATCGACTTCTTCCACACCGTGGGGTACTCCCTGGTTCGACACATTGCCACCCTCCTTCCGTCCGTCGGCTCGGTCTTTACCGGTGGTTTGTGGGTGACGCCGCTTCTGAACTCGGTCGCCACGGCCGCCGAGAATGCGGCACCGATCTGGCCTGCTGGCGACAAGATGTTGGCCAGCGGAAACGACTTCATCAGCAACACGTTGAAGCCTTTCCTCAAGAACCCGCGCGTTGCCATCACGTCGGTGAAGGCGATGGGGAGTGACAGGCAGATGCTTGCCGACTCCGCGTCGGTCCTGCGTGTTCTGGGGGTGGTCCGATGATGACGAAGACACGACTTTCCGTCCTCGGGATGGCATTGATCATGGTCCTTTCGGTGCTCTACATCTTCCAGGTGGGGCTCCATTTGAAGACCATCGGAGCGCGGTACGCGAGCATCACCGTTCAGGACACGAATGGAATTCTTGTTGGCTCACGCGTCCTCCTGCGCGGCATTGAGATCGGACACGTTACCGAGATCTCGCAGACTCCCGAAGGTGCTCGGGTGACCTGGGATTACAAGGACACACAGCAGATCCCGGTGGCAAGCGATTACCGTGTCGACAACCTGTCGGCACTCGGCGAGGCCTACGTGGCAGTGTTGCCGACGACTGATTCCGGGCCGTATCTGGTGAACCACGCGAGTATCGAGAGCCAGCGGGTTCGGGAGGCGTCCACCTTCAAAGACTTGTCGAGGCAAGTGACGAAGGTCCTCACCCAGGTCGACCCGAAGCAAGTGAAGAACGTTTTCGCCCAGCTCGATGCCGGGCTGCCGGAGGACTCCGAAGTTCTCGGCAATCTCAACCGGGTGGGCACGCTGCTGACCGCCGAATTTGTTCGTAACGAGGATTCGCTGCGAACGCTGCTGTCGACCATGCAACCCCTGTTGATGCGTTCGGAGCGACTGCCTGCGGACTTGGCCGGAATCTCCGCGAATATTCGCGGATTCGGCAAGATGTTCTCGTACATGCAAGACGGCGTCAAGGACGCGATCGACTGGTCCGGGCCGATGTACACGGGAATCACAGAGGGGGCGACCCCTCTCGTTGCCCTCCTGCAGAAGTTCCTCGACGAGAACTCGGGCAACCTCAAGATCATCGGTGACAACTTGCTGCCGGTGACGGCGGCAGGTGCCGCGTCGATGCGGACAGTGAATGGCGGGAAATTTCTTGACACGTTGATCGCCGCGACGAACCAGGGTGCCCTGACGATTCGAATTCCTTCCGGGGGACGGTAGGCCATGGCGCTTGTAACCGCATCATGCGATGGACGCCTCGGCGCCCAGTGCCGACGACCTTTACGGCGGCCGGGGTATGGCAGCCAGCGACAAACCCGAATCGGACTTTTAGGAGATAAATGATGAGTGATCCCAGCCTTAACCCGCATCGCGTCGACAAGAGCTTGGCCTCGATCGTCGACGGCGAAGCCGCCAACGGCAACCTCGAGGAAGAGGCGGTGGATCTCCAAGCGACGAAGCCTGCGCGCAGTGGTCGCGTACGGGCGCAGGGCAAAAAGTCGACGAACACCGAAGTGTCGTCGACGAAGCCCGCTGCGAGTAGAGAAGCGAAGGAAGCCGACAAGCCTGTGGAACCTTTGAGCGGCGGTGCACTCGCCAGCCGGACCGTGAGCATTAAGGCACTCCTGACTGGTGCGGCGATCCTCGCCGTGGGGGTGCTGATTGCGGCGCTGAGCTGGACGGTGGTGTCGAAGTCATCGGAGATCGACGATATGAAAGCCGCGAGGGCCGATACCGCTCACGCCGAGCAGGTGGCACTCGACTACGCGACAGGTGCGGCCGACATGAGCTACGAGGACACGCAAGGTTGGCTCAAGCGGTTGACCGCGAACACTACTCCGGAGCTCGGCACCAGACTGCGCAACGCAGCGGGACAAATGGAACAGTTACTGCGGCCGCTGCAGTGGTCGTCGACGTCGTCGCCGATCTCCGCGAAGGTTACGTCCGTTGATGGTGACGTTTACAAAGTGGACTCGTTCGTTGGCATTGTGACCAAGAACGTGCAAGCACCTGCCGCTGGCGTCGAGACAACAGCTACCTACAAGCTGACCATTGACAAGGCGCAGGACTGGAAGATCACCGCGATCACCAGCAACGGGACCAACCTCGATGCGAACGGTGCAACGCCTGCGGATGGCACCTCCGGCACGACTGGCACCCCGCAGCAGTCCCAAGCACCCGCACCGAACAACGGCGATGTGCCCGCTACTCCGGGCAATTAATCGAGGATGAAACAGATAGGAACTAAATCATGGGTGTAGAAGTCAGTGTTGCGAACCTGACCAAGTCATTCGGGTCGCAGAACATTTGGCGCGACGTTAGCCTTACCCTGCCGAGAGGAGAGGTCAGCGCGCTACTGGGGCCGTCGGGTACCGGGAAGTCCGTGTTCTTGAAGACGCTGATTGGACTCCTGCACCCGGAGCAGGGCTCGGTCATCGTAGATGGCGCCGATATCACGCAGTGTTCGGCAAAGGAACTCTACGAGATCCGCAAATTGTTTGGTGTCCTCTTCCAGGATGGCGCGCTGTTCGGCTCGATGAGCTTGTTCGACAACATCGCCTTCCCACTTCGTGAGCATACGAAGAAGAAGGAGGATGAGATCCGTCGCATCGTGATGGATAAGGTCGAACTCGTCGGTCTGACTGGAGCCGAGGACAAGCTGCCCGGTGAGATCTCCGGTGGTATGCGTAAGCGTGCTGGCCTGGCTCGCGCTCTGGTTCTGGATCCGGAAATCATCCTGTGCGACGAGCCTGACTCGGGTCTGGACCCGGTCCGTACCGCTTATATTTCGCAGTTGTTGATCGACATCAACGCCGAGATTGATGCGACGATTCTGATCGTGACGCACAACATCAACATCGCCCGCACGATTCCGGACAACATCGGCATGCTGTTCCGTAAGGAGCTGGTCATGTTTGGTCCGCGCGAGCAGCTGCTGACCTCGGAGCAGCCGGTCGTCAAGCAGTTTCTCTCCGGTGACCGCTTCGGACCGATCGGTATGTCGGAGGAGAAGGACGAGTCGGTCGTGGCTGCGGAGGCGCAGCTGCAGGCGGCCGGTATTTCCGGTGGCGGCACGCAGGAAGACTTCTCCGAGATCATTGCCCAGGTGCAGCCGAACCCCGGTATGCCAGTGCGGCAGGCCGCGATCCGGCACCGGCAGAACGTTCTCGAGATGCTGCCCACGCTCCCTGTTGGAGCGCAGGATGCAATTCGGCGGAGCATGGCCGACGATGACGCCCTAAGTGCTAATTCGCGTCTCGCCGATACGTCGATGGTTGACACGGTGCCTATTGCTCTGGTGTGAGTCGCCGAGCATTTTCACGTATCTCACAACGCGACCGAATTTCAGTCGGTTTCACGACGGGATGGGTGTTCCGGTAAGGAATGCCGACTCCGCCAAAAACCTCTCGACGTTTCGGCTAACGATGTTGGAGACAAACTTCGACAGGGTTCCTCAATACTTTGGGCTGGACGCCGACGGAATGACTGGTTCGGTGCAGGAAGCGGTCCGCTGCGGTGGGGTGGGATCCAATCGCGTCGGAATCAACTCCGGTCACCGCTTTTCCACGATTCTCGGATCCTTCCTACTGGAACGATTCGAATGCCCATATTCTGAGTGCTCCTGATCTCTTCGCCGGCGAGGGCGGTCTTTGTCCATAACGGCCAGATGCTGACGACGCTGATGTCGTCCAGTGCCCGCTCCAACTCCAGAGCCGGCGAAGCCAGCGACCCGAACTTGGCGGGACGGTAGGCATCGAGTCTCGGCTCTTGATGGACCGCGGTCAATCGGCCGACGTGCGAGAGGGTGTCGAGTCGTTCCTTGAGAAGCGGCCAGCGGACTTTACCGATACGGTCAGCGATCATGGCGACGATTTCGCCTGGTAATAGTGTCGCTAAGACCCGGGCCCTCAGCACCACAGGTGGTGTTGAGGGCCCGGGTCTAATTTGGTTGTATTGCCTGACCGTACCTCGACGATTAGAGGGTGTCTTGGTGGCCAAACAAGGTCGACGACACAAGGGGAGCCATCGGTCCGCCGATAAACAGTGACGTGCGGGCACCTTGAACCTGGTTGGGTGAGGTGCCCCGGATTTGACGCACCGCCTCGACTGCCAGGCCCATCCCGTTGACAAAGCTGTCGGCGATATTGCCGCCGCTGGTATTGACCGGGAGTTTGCCGATGCCCGCCGTCATGTTGTCGACGGTGAGGACCTCACCTGCGGCCGGTCCGGTCGGCGCAAGACCGTGATCGATCAGCGCAGCGACGGCAGGCCCGGAAAAGTTCTCGTAGACCTGGGTGACGTCCACGTCTCCCGGGCCCAAACCGCTCGCTGCCCAAAGTCGGTCAGCCACCCCCGGCCGCCCGTCGCGACCGGCGAAACCCGCGGTCGTGTACATGTCGTCGTTGTCGATGAGTGACGAGTACCCACCGGGGGCGCCCTGCGCGCCACCGAGAAGGTAGGCGGCATCCGAGCGCATCGCGCGTGCTCGTTCGGCTGAGACCACGATTAAGGCGACCGCACCGTCGTTCTCCCTGGAGCAGTCGTACAGGTGGAACGGTTCGGTGATGAGTCGCGAATTGTCGTAGGTGGTCTCATCGAGCGGTTTGCCGTACCCCGCGGCCGTGGGGTTGTTCTGTGCGTGACGGTACGCGGCGAGGACCAGTGAACGCAGTGACTCCCGTGGGACGCCGTCGTGCTCAAGAAGCCGTTGAGTGCGAAGTGCACAGACCTGGGCCGGAGATCCGACGCCGTGCGCGAGATAATGGGGCCCGTAGAAGTACGAGGCATAGCCGAGCCTGCCGGTGTCGACTTGGGCCATGGACCGGAAGACGACAACGGTATTGGCCTGTCCGCTAGCTATGGCGACCGCCGCATTGTTAATCGCGGCAGCGACTCCTCCGCCGCCTCCTCCCCACATCATGGTGGACCAGAGGACATCGTGAACACCGAGAGCGCCGCCGAGCGTTGCCCCATCAAAACCGCCGCCCGCGTAGGAGACGAATCCGTCGATCTCGTGGGGATCAATGTCGGCGTCTCGGCACGCCGCGACGATGGCTTCCAAGGTCATCGGCAGTTCGCCATGCGGTGCCTCGCCGCGCTTGTAATGGTGGTCGGCAACGCCGACAACGGCGGCTGCGCCGCGCAAAGGTGAAGTCATGGTCTTACGTCCTGTCGTCGAACGGGTACCAGCGCAACAGGGGCCATACAGCGCCCTCGTCGAGTTCGAATCGGCCCTGCACCGCGTCGCCGATCGCGATGTGGTGGCTGGCGGCGTCCGGCATGAGCCCGAGGACGCGTCGACCGCCAGCGTGGGGGAGTTCCACCAGCGCCGTCACGTAGGGCGTGCGGTGGGCGTATTCCCGGATAAACGGGTGGTAGCTGCGCGACCACGCGTAAACGACACCAATGGGGTCAACGGACTCCCATGCCGGGTTGAAAGTGTGGCACCTGGCGCAGATCCATTGTGGTCCCCAAATCCAGGTGCGGCAGTTGGTGCAGCGCTGCAGACGCAGTTCCTCAGCCTTCATGCCCTCCCAGTGGGGCTGGTCCAAGCCGTCGGGCGCTGGGCCCCACGGATACACCGGTTCCCTCCCGCCTAATTCAGCGGTGGCCCGATCGACCTCCGTTGGTGTGGGGTTCATTCTTCGTCTCCCTGTCGGCACCTATACTCTCGATAAAGCTAACGGCATTAGATTTAAAACGCAAGGCGATTGCGCGGAGTTTTAGGTGTTGCTGGAGGGTGCAGAGGACTACCCTTAAATGCATGAACGATCCGACGGTGACGGATCCGGACCACTACCGGGTCCTCTGGGAAAACGAGCGAGTTCGCGTTCTTGAGTACCGTGACACTCCGGGCGACGCCACGCATCCGCACGACCACCCCGACAGTGTGATGGTGACGCTGTCGTCGTTTGAGCGGGTTATCGCCTCGGGTGGGCGGGAGATGCCGGTCAGCCTTGACGCTGGCGAGGCGCGGTGGTTGCCCGCACAGAGCCACCGCGGCACCAACGTTGGAAACACTGAGACCCACGTGATTTTCGTGGAGTTGAAGGAGCCCGCAGCTGCCGGGGGCACCGGTGATTCCCCGCTGGGACCGTCTGCGAGCTGAGGGGTCTACCGCGCGCTACTGCGCCAAGAATTTATTCACGTTCCGGCTGACGACGTTCGGGACAAACTTCGACAGATTACCCAGCACCTGAGTTTGGACGCCGACTGAATAGCTGGTGCGACGCAGGAGGCGGTCGGCCGCCGACGGATGCACGGACTCCCAGACCTTCTCGGCGACGTCTTCGGGGGTCAGGCGAATGCCCAGGACGTGCGCGGAGCGGGTTTCCGGCGCGGCGAGGGCGGTTTTGGCCCACAGTGGCCAGATGCTGACGACACGAATGTCGTCCGGGGCCCATTCCAACTCGAGGGCTTCGGTGAGGCCGGCGACGTAAAATTTGGCGGCACTGTAGGTGGCGATGCCAGGCTGACCGTAGATGGCCGACGCCGAAGCAATGTTCACCATGTGCGACGACGGGGTCGCCTTCAAATACGGATACGCGGCTTGGGCGCCGAAGGTGATCCCGAGCGCGTCGATCTCGATCTGTGAGCGGATGGCATCGGCCGAAATCTCCGACAATGGACCGGCGACGAGGATGCCTGCGTTGTTGTCGAGTACGTCGAGTTCGCCGCCGGTGTGCGAGGTGAAGTCAGCGAGCGCGTCGGCCCACTGTTGCGGTTCGCGAACGTCGAGTGTACCGACGATGAAGTCGGGATTCTCGGCCTTGGCGCTGGCGAGGGCTGCTTCGCTGACGTCGTAGATGCCGACGGTCCAGCCTTGCGATGCAAACTTCGTTGCAGTTGCCAGGCCGATACCTGCGGCACCGCCGGAAATAAAGATCGATGGCATGTGTTCTCCCACTCTGGCTTCCGAGGAAAGCCGCGCTGCGGACGTGAATGTCAGGTAAGCCTCGCAGAGCCATATGCGGGGCGGCAAGAGAGTGCTACCGTGACAACAATCATTGTTACAACGGGTAGTGGGATGTTGACCGGGAGGTCAGTGATGACTGCAGCAATCGAACGCGACAATCTGGATGCGCAGGTGGCACACCTAGCGGACGTCAGCCAGCAAGATAGGGGAGTCGAACAAGTCTCCGACCGACTGCTGGCCTCTGCGGCACGACTGTCGCGCAATGCAATGACCGAAATCGACTGGACATTGCCCATGGAACCCGACAAGTACGGGTGCAGTCCCGAATGGTCATCGCTCTACGGCACCGACTATTGGAACGAACTCACGACCGCACAGCAGATAACGCTCACGCGCTACGAATTCGCGTCGGTGATGAGCATCGGAATCTGGTTCGAAATGGTGCTGCAGCAATTGATCCTGCGCGACCAATATGCGGGCCAGTACCACTCCGCAGAATTTCAATTCTCCCTCGTGGAAGTGGCCGACGAATGCCGTCACTCACTGATGTTTGCGAAGGCTACGGAGAAAATGGTCGGCGCGTCGTACAAGCCGCACCCGCGAATCGTAACGATGGGTCGCGGGTTCCCGCTTATGGTGAATCGCGAAACCGCTTACGCCGGAATGCTTGTCGCCGAAGAAATCCTGGATGTGTTCCAGCGCGGCTGCATGCGCGACGACCGCGTCCTGCCATTCATTCGGACCGTCAACGAAATTCACGTGCTCGAGGAATCGCGGCACATGAAGTTTGCGCGCGAGCAGATCCGCGACCAAATGAAGGCGGTCGGGCGGACGCGTCGGCAGGTGAGTGCGACCGGCATCGCTGCCGGGGCATACTTGATCGTCGAATCGATGGTGCAGCCGCAGGCCTACCGCGATGCGGGCCTGGACGCGCGTCGTGCGGTCGCTGAACGTCGGGCCAACACCCACTACCACTCCATGCTGCGCAGCAGCTGCGTGCACTTGATGGAGTTCCTCGACGAGGCCAACCTGCTCACCAAGCCGGCAATGCGGTACTACCGCAAAGCCCACATGATCTAGGGATCCGCCGTGACTTTCGTCATCACCTCGTCGTGCTGCAGCGACGCCGGGTGCGTCGCAGTCTGCCCCGTGAACTGCATTCATCCGACGCCCGACGAGCCCGGTTTCGGGACGTCCGACATCCTGCACATCGATCCGGAAGCGTGCATCGACTGTGGGGCGTGTGCGGACGCGTGCCCGGTAAACGCGATCTTCCCGGTGGACCGGCTCGCCCACCGCGACCGGGTCTTCATCGACATCAACGCCAGCTACTACCGCGATAACCCGCAGCCGTCGGGATGGTCGGAGGTGGTGTACCCGGTGATTCCGAAACTGCCCGCCGACCTGAGGGTGGCAATCGTCGGGACAGGACCGTCGGGCGGGTACGCGCTGCGGACCCTCCTCAACCGGACCGAAGCGACCGTGACCGTCTTCGACAAACTCCCCACCCCCGGCGGCCTGGTCCGCGCGGGTGTCGCCCCCGATCATCCGAGCACCAAAGACGTGATGAAAACGTTCGACCTGCTCTACCGGGATCCGCGCGTCACGATGGCGACCAACGTCGAAATCGGGCCCGAGGTGAATGCCGGGCAGATTACGCCCGCCGAGTTGGCCGAGCATTTCGATGCCGTCTTCTACGCGGTCGGAGCATCGGCGTCGCGGCGGCTCGGCATCGCGGGGGAGGACTTGCCGGGCAGTACCTCGGCCACCGAACTGGTGGCCTGGTACAACGCGGTTCCGGGAGCGCAGGGCCCACGGTTCGTCGGCGGCGGGAGCGGCCGCGCGGTCATCGTCGGGACCGGCAATGTGGCACTCGACGTCGCCCGAATACTGGTGTCACCGCCGGAAGCATTGGCGGCCACCGACATCGCCGACCGAGCATTGGCGCTACTGCGCCAGCAGAACGTCCACGAAGTGATAGTTCTCGGGCGACGTGGGCAAGCCGATGCCGCCTACACCTCGGCCGAATACCGGGCCCTGGAGACCATCCCCGGTGTGGAGATCGTCGTCTACGACGGCGACGACCTGCCGGACCTGTCCGGACCCGCATCGCCGGACCGCCGTCGAATCGTATTCGCCTTCCATGCCGTGCCCGAAGCCGCACGCGGTGACGATCACCTGCGGTCGGTCCGAGTCCGCGCCGGAGATCAGGCCCGCGAAATAGCCAGTGACCTGCTAGTACGGGCGATTGGCTACCGTTCCACATCCATCGATGGGCTCCCATTCGACGAAGCCGACGGCCGGTTCCCCGTCCGTGACGGTCGTATCGTCGGAGACGGTGGCACCCCGCTTCCCGGTGCCTACGCGGTCGGGTGGGCGGCCCGCGGATCGACCGGCGGCATCGGTGCCAACAAGGTTCACGCCATCGCGACCGTCGAAGCGTTCATGAACGACGTCGTCGAAGGGCTACCCCGCACCACCGCCGCACCGGAAGCATTTGGCGAACTGCTCGCCCGCAGACAGCGGAGGTCGTTGGGGTACCGCGGCATCGCAGCCATCGATCGCATGGAACGCGAACGCGGTGCCCAACAGGGCCGACCGCGCGTGAAGTTCACCGAAGTCGGCGACATGCTGGCCGCCGCGGGCCGCCGTCGTCGTTGATGTGTTGCGACTACAGGGGCCGTTGAGGCTTCTGGGGCGCAGCGCCCGACCGAATTCCCCCTTTTCTGTCGCATCGTTTGATCGAGTGCCGACCAGACCGTCCCCGATCGGGGCGATCGGTGACGGTCTGGTCGAATCGTGACACAAAAGGGGAAAGGGGCGGAGCCCCAAACGGCACCAAAGGCTGCCGGAATGGGCGGAACGGCGTGTTCGCTCAGTCGAATCTCAGTTCGCGCGATAAGACTGTAGCCATGCGCATCCTGGTGGTGGACGACGATCGTGCGGTCCGTGAGTCGCTTCGGCGATCGCTCAGCTTCAACGGGTATACCGTCGATACAGCTGGCGACGGACTCGAAGCACTCGAAAAAGTAATAGCCGACCGACCCGACCTGATGATTCTCGACATGATGATGCCGAGGCTCGACGGACTCGAAGTCTGTCGTCGACTGCGGTCCGCCGGCGACGACCTCCCAATCCTCGTGCTCACCGCCCGCGATTCGGTGTCCGAGCGAGTCAGCGGGCTCGACGCCGGTGCCGACGACTACCTGCCGAAGCCGTTCGCACTCGAAGAACTGCTGGCACGCCTACGGTCGTTGCTGCGCCGAACCACCCGCGAAGACGAAGAATCCGAAGCCGTCTCATACTCCGACCTCACGCTCGACCCGGTCACGCGTGAAGTCACCCGCGGGGAACGCCAAATCAGCCTGACTCGCACCGAATTTGCGCTACTGGAACTGCTGATGAGCAATCCGAAGCGGGTTTTGACGCGCAGCCGCATCCTCGAAGACGTGTGGGGCTACGACTTCCCGACGTCCGGCAACGCCCTTGAGGTGTACATCGGTTACCTACGTCGCAAGACTGAAGCCGACGGCGAGGCGCGCCTCATTCATACGGTGCGTGGCGTGGGCTACGTGCTCCGCGAAGGCACCCCGTAACCCGTGCGGGGACCATTCCGGCTCACGCGGGCCGTCTCCCTTCGCCGTCGTGTCGCCTTGCTCGCCGCGGCGGTCGTGCTGCTGTCGGCCATGCTGATGGCTGGCGCCGCATACATGGTGGTGTCGCGATCCATGTACAACGACGTCGACACCCAGCTCATCGCGCGAGCCGACGGCTTGACGGCACTGGCAAAACTCGGGCGTCTCAGCAATGGGCCGGAAGCACTGGTTGCGGGCACTGTGTTCTCGACGTCGATCACGGTGGCGTTGGTGGAAGAAAACGGCCGTGCCGTCATGGTCGGAGATGTGCCATACGGCGAGCCGGAACTCGAAATCTCGCGGTCGACAAACCCGCCGGGCAAGTTGAACCAAAGCCTGCGAACCACAGCTAATCACCGCGTCTTGGCACGCAAACTCTCCGACGGCAGCACGCTGGTGTTGGCGCAATCGTTGGACCGGACCGATGCGGTGCTTCACCGCTTGGCGTCGGTGCTGTTCATTGTCGGCGGTGCTGGCGTGGCTTTCGCCGCAATCGCGGGCACCGTTGTTGCGCGAACCGGCTTGCGTCCGGTGACCCGACTGACGGCCGCCGCCGAACGGGTGGCGCGCACGCAAGACCTGACACCGATCCCGGTTACCGGCACCGACGAATTGGCGCGGCTGACCGAGAGTTTCAATACGATGCTGCGGGCGCTCGCAGAATCCCGCGACAAGCAGGCACGACTCGTCGCCGACGCGGGGCATGAACTGAAGACGCCGCTGACATCGTTGCGGACAAACTTGGAACTGCTGATCGCTTCATCGGCACCCGGAGCCCCGCCCGTGCCGGTAGCCGACATGGTCGAGTTGCGGTCAGATGTGGTCGCGCAGATCGAGGAACTCTCCACCCTTGTCGGCGACCTGGTCGATTTGGCGCGTGACGACGCCCTCGAAGCCGTCCACCAGGAGGTGGGGCTTGAGGACGTGATCGACTCGGCTTTGGAACGCGTGAAGCGCCGTCGAGCCGACATTGAATTCGACGTCCAAACCACACCGTGGTTTGTGTTCGGCGAAGAGCACGGACTGTCCCGCGCGATGCTCAATGTGCTCGACAACGCTGCCAAGTGGAGTCCGCCAAACCGGGCCGTAAAGATTCTTCTAGTGCAGACCGGCCCCACGACCGCCGAACTGTCAGTTTCCGACGCCGGCCCCGGTATCGCGCCGGAAGACCGGGAGATGGTGTTTGAGCGCTTCTATCGCGCCGACTCAACACGCTCAATGCCCGGCTCCGGACTTGGTTTAGCGATCGTTCGTCAGGTCGTTACGCGTATCGGTGGCTCGGTAAAAGCGGACGTCTCCGACGAGGGTGGTGCACTCATCCGAATGACCTTCCCCGGGCTTCCGCACCACACCGAACCGGATCCGATTGTGGTTCGACGCTGATCAGAGCCGCTCACAGGAAGTTGGCAGGAAGCTGACAGAAGTTATGCACTGGGGACTGAGACGCTTCACAGAATGGTGCAATACGCTAACTACCATGACGAACGGCGAAACCCCCGGCAACAACGATTGGCGGCAGGTGCCCGGCAATTCGAATCCGCAGTCGGGGCAGTTCCCGGCCTACGGGGTCGACCCGCAGCAGCAGCCCCAGAATCCCCAAGGCCAGCAGCCCCAGAATCCGCAGGGACAGCAGACCCCGCAATCGTCGGGGCAGGACCCGCGGAACACTCAGCAATTTCCGCCGTCCCCGCACGCGCCGAGCTACGGCACGCCGTCAACAGGTCAGTTCCCGGCCGCTCCGTATGGAACTTCGGCCTTCGGCACCTCGCAGCAGCCCTTCCAGAACCCGCAGGGCCAGCCCGCGTTGGCACCCTCGGCTCCGCAGGAGAAAAAGGGCAGCGCAGGTAAAAAGATGCTCGTCGGCGCAGCAGCCGTCGCGCTGCTGGCTGGCGGTGCCGGTGGACTCATCGGCGCGGGTGTCGCCGACAACGGGTCGAACAATTCGACATCAACCAACGTCGCCGCCAGCGGCCCCACCGACACCAAGCAGCCGGCGGCAGCACCGGGATCCGTCCAGGCAACCGCGGCAGCCGTGCTTCCGTCTGTCGTGTCGATCATGGTTCAGGTCGGCAATCAGTCCGGTTCCGGTTCGGGCGTCATCCTCAGTGACGATGGCGTGATTCTGACGAACAACCACGTGATCAGCGCGGGCGGTGGACGCCCGGCCGACAAGATTCTCGTCAGCTTTAACGACGGCAGTCGTGCCCCCGCGAAGGTCATCGGAACGGATCCGACGTCGGATATCGCCGTGATTCAAGCGGAGAAGACGGGCCTCAAGCCCGCTACGATCGGATCGTCGGCCAACCTCAGCGTGGGGCAAGAGGTGATCGCGATTGGTTCGCCGCTCGGCCTGGAGGGAACAGTGACCACCGGCATCATTAGTTCGCTGAATCGACCTGTCTCGACATCGGGAACCGATGGTGTGGAGTCGGTAATGGACGCGATTCAAACCGATGCCGCCATCAACCCGGGCAACTCGGGTGGTGCTTTGGTCAATGGCAATGGTGCGCTCATCGGGATCAACAGTGCGATTGCCACCGTGAACGGCAGCTCCGAGCAATCGGGCAGCATCGGCCTCGGTTTCGCGATCCCCGTCGACCAAGCAATGCGCATCGCCAACGAACTCCGCGCCAACGGTAAAGCCTCGCAGGCAACCCTCGGTGCCAACGTCCGTCCCAGCACGGACCTGACGCATCCGGGCGCTCTGGTGGTCAGCCTGGTGAGCGGTGGTGCGGCGGAACAGGCGGGGATCCCGAAGGACGCAGTGATCACTCAAGTTAACGATCGCAAGATCCCCTCCTCAGACGCGCTGGTGGCGGCTATCCGTTCGTTCGCCCCGGGGGATACCGTGAAAATCACCTACGTAATCGGTGGTCAAACTAAGACCGTCGATGCAAAGCTGGGCGCAAGCTAGTCACAACACGCAGACATCACGAACACGCAGACATCACGGGAACACGGAGGGCACCGCCCGGGCGGTGACTCGAGGGAAGGTTGGATCAATGATTGACTCCGCAGACGTCGAAGCCGAAGCAGTCGTACGCGGTATCGCGACTCCGCGTGCACTCGTGGTGGTGATCGACGATCGCATCGGCGACGGTGAGGGTCCGGAACTGCTGGGTCCGCTGGTTGTGGAACTCCTAGAGGAAGCGGGCTTCCACGTCGATGCCACCACCGGCGTCTCTGGCGACGAAGTGGAGATTCGCAACGCCATCAATACAGCCGTGATCGGTGGCGTGGACCTGGTGGTGTCGACCGGCGGAGTCGGGGTGGGCCCGCGCGACGTGGTTCCCGAAGCCACCGAGCCGCTCCTAGACCGTCGTCTCCGCGGAATTGAAGAGGCGATTCGCAGTTCCGGCCTGTCCGCGGGATCTGCAGATGCGGGGCTGTCACGGGGCATGGCTGGCATTTCTGGTCAGACCGTCGTGGTGAACCTCGCCGACTCGCGGGCCGCAGTGCGCGACGGCATGGCGACCCTGATGCCGTTGGCGCATCACGTGATTGCCGCGATCAGTGAGTTCTGAGAACCCGACTCCGGATCTGCCCAGTAGCGACGAGCAAGCCGTCAAAGACGACGCGGACTGGCGTCGCAAACGTCGCCTCGACGCCGTTTTTGGCGATGACCTGCCGGAAATCGTGACCGATCCGGGCGAAAATCCGCATGCCGGACGCCCCCGCAGTTGGTATGAGGACAACACCCCTCCGCATCACGGCTGACCCGTCCGCAAGTGAACTCATCGGTAGGTGATCCTTTTCACCAAGATCCGGACAAACATGGCCTCCGATGAGCGGACTTCAGCTCACCTGCGCTAATCTAAGCTTCAGCTTAGAAGCCGTATCTTGTCGCACATTTGTGGGCGACAGTAGTGCAGGTCACATGAAGGGTGAGCGTGTGAAGATCAGTGGAATCGGGACGCGCCGGGCGGCAGCAGCTGCCGCAGTTGCGTTGACCGCGGTAACCGGAGTGGTGGCAGTTGGGTCGGGCGATGCAAACGCTGGCCGTCTGCCGAATGGGCATACCAAGGCCGTCGGAATTGACGGTCAGGTTGTCAACATCTCGCGCAGTAACGAAAGCAGCCGCGTCATGCCGTCGATGGCGGCGAACGGCGCTGGTCGTGCCGCTGCCGTGTCCGGTGTGTACAAGGCAACCCTGAGCAAGGGTGCGGGCATCATGACCGTGGGCTACCTAATTGGTTGCCAGGTAAATCTCGGCAGCCTCAGCACCAGCCTCGGAGGCACGATCAGCTTGACTGGCGCTACGCTCAGCGGCGGATTGAGCTTGCCGCTGGCACCGGGACAGGTTGTTTTTGCCAAGTCTGACGCGATGAAGATCACCAAGGGCAAGGCCACCATCATGATCGATAGCCTCGCCATCAACGTGGAGAGCTGTGGCGGCCAGGCTTCCGCGCGGTCGCTGGTCCAGGTGACGGCGGCCGAAGGCTACGACGCCAAGGATAAGGTCCTGTCCGGCAACAGCGGATACGTGCAGGCCAACCTGTACGGTCGCCCCTTCAGCCTCGGCTGATCCGAGTTCACAGAATCAGCGAGGCTTAAATTATGAACAAGCGTGTAATCCGCGGACTCACCGCGACCGCAGCAATCGCCGGGGCTGTCGTCCTCGGTGCCAGCACGGTCGGCCCGGCGAGCGCAGGGCCCCTGCCCGGGGCATCTAAGACCAAGTCGTTCCCCGACGGCAGCATCACGATGAAGCTCTATGACGAATCGGCGAAGATTAGCCGTGCGGTCAGCAACATCTCGACCTCGCGGGAAGTAATGGTGTCGGGCAAGGTGCGCGTCACCACCTCCGGCGACGTCAAGGGCGGAAGCATCAACGCCGGATATATTGTCGGCTGCCAGGTCGACTTCAATGGCGGTACCGTCGGCGGATCGGGTGGGCCCGGCTATACGTGGAAAGGCTCGACCACAGGGCGCACTGCTAATGGTGGGACAACCGGCGGTCTGTCCCTCGGCCCCGGCCAGGCAGCGTATGTCCCCGTCGTGAAGGCAGTCGTCGGCGAGGACGTCGTCAACAGCTTCAACTTCAAGGGTTCCACCGGCGGTGTGGTCTACAGCGGCGAGCGCTTCAGCGTCGACGGCTGTGCTGGCTACGCCCAGGCACGCGCCAGGGTGACTGTCCGCGTCGCAACGCCGACCTTCTTGGGCAACGTCACCATGTACGGCAAGCCGTTCAACATCGGCTGACGCTAGCTAGCCAAACAAAAGACCCGCGACCGGATGGTCGCGGGTCTTTTGTTTGGTATTGCCGACTACTTCGCGGAGAGGACTCGGTTCAGTTCCGCAAACAGGTCGTGGTTCAGCACGAACGCAGCCTTCACCTCGTCGACGATGCGAGCACGCTCGTCAGGGGTGAGTCCATCGCCGATGGTGTCGAGCTTGCGGCGGTACTCATCCTTGTACGGCTTGTTCTTCTCGATGAGGTCAAACTTGTAGAGCGCCACGCCCTGGCCGCCAAGCTCAAACGTGCGATCGAGGATGGCACCGATGGCCTGACCGCCGGAGAGGTCGCCGAGGTAGCGGGTGTAGTGGTGAGCCACCAGTAGCCCACCCCACGACTTCGCGTCCGCAATCCGAGCGGCATAGGCCTCTGCGGCCTCCGACGACACCGGCGTCAGGTCGACGCCAGCACGCTCGGCCCAGTGGGCCAAGTCGGCGTCGATGGTTCCGACGCGTTCCAGCGCAATGTCATGAATTTGCCGTACTTGCGGGTCGTCGGCGAGTTCGCGGGATGCTTCCTCAAGTGCGGCATACACGATGCGCAGGCGCTGCAAATACTCTAGGTATCCAGCCGCATCGATGCGGCCACCGAGCAGGTCTTCGACGAACTTCGAGTTCTCGGCCTGCTCGTGCTCAAGCTGGGACCCCTGCTTCATCTGCACCGATAGCTGTGCGTTCGACGCGACATCGGTCGGCGTAGTGGTTGCCATGGAGGGATCCCTTTCGGAAAAGCATAAGTTTAGGCAAGCCTAAAATAACAAACAGGGCCGTCGGGGTGCTACCTGGGTGCGCTCAATTGCCCAGATTGGTGCTTCGTCAAGGTTTCACCTCGCTAGAGCCTCCATAACAAGACCAGACCGCCGCCGATCGGGGTGATCGGCGGCGGCCTGGCTGTTTGGTGCGGCGAAGGGAAGTGGTGGCGCCGTCTCCCTACCGTGAATGACGTGGGGCGTCACCTGAACCCTGGCCGGGAGGCGGATTCTGGCCGGGAGGCGGGTACTGCCCGGGGGCGTACTGGCCCGGAGGCAAGTTGCCGGGAGGTGGGTACTCGCCCGGTGCCGGCTGCGGCGTTGGGAACCCGCCGGTCGGCGGCCCCTGCGGGGGAGTGAAGCCCTGGTAGGGCTGCTGCTGACCGTAGTGCTGGCCGCCCTGCTGCGGTGCTTGCTGCTGTGGCGAAGGCTGCTGCGGTGAAGACTGGTGGGGTGCTTGCTGCTCCGCCTGCGGCGGAATCGTCATGGTGTGGGTGCGGTCGCCGTAGCCCGGGGCTCCCGGATCATCGACAAACTGCTGAACCTGTGGCTGAGCGGCACGCTCGGCCGCTTCCTTAGCGGACTTCTCTTCAGCTTCCTTCTCGGCAGCTTCCGCATCTTCGCGGGCCTTGGCTTCGGGAGCAAGAGCATTGCGGATTTGGGTCAGGAGAACGACCTCGCGATCCGGATCCTCATCCGCATCCTCGCCGATTCCGCGCAATTCCTGAAGCTTGTTGTACGGCACGATAATCAGGAAGTACACAACCGCAGCAACGATGACGAAGTTAATAAAGGCCGAGATCACGGCGCCGAAATCGAGGAAAGTCGAGGCGTCGCCCGACTTTGCTTCGAATCCGAAACCACAGATCTGCGCGGCCTGCGGCGGTGCATCCGCCGCTGCCGGTGCCCCGCCACAGTCACCACTGGGAATGGTCGCGATAAGGGGGTTGATGATTTTGTCGGTGAAGGCGGTGACGATGGCCGTGAATGCCGCGCCGATGATCACGGCGGTGGCCAGTTCGACTACATTGCCCCGCAGTAAGAATTCTTTAAAGCCTTTAAGCACTCGAGTCCCCTCCGATTTGGTTGTGCCTATTGCTAGTTGGTGAGTCTAAACCACTAATCGAGCATCTGCGTGGGTTAACACTGCGGGCGGGTTCGATTAGTGCAGGACGAGTGCTAGCGCGGTCCCCAAACCGGTCGCCGCAACATTTTGTGCTGATTGCCGGTCCATTGCCAACAGGATTGGCGCGGACACCGAAGTTGGCGATCTGCCAGGCTCCGGCAAAGGGGCGACGGCGACCACCGCGGCCCGTGCCAAAACTGTCGATTCGGCATCCACCACATCAACAAGATCGCCCTGTCGAACCAATTGGAGGACTGACTCATCGGCTGGGCGCACCGGGACCAGTCGCGCATCGGGGTTACCAGTCAGTGCCGCCGGAAGATGTGAGGTCAGTAGGCGTGAAGCGGTGAGGATTTCGCCGCTTCGGATAGCTCCGGTAACGCGTTGTCCGACAGCCTGATCCACCGCTGAAAACGCTCCGGGCGGGACGGTATCGACGACGACTGACTTTGTGGTGATGTCGTCGTGGGTGATTACCGACCCCGGCCGCAAATCAACAGCAGCAACCACAAGCGGAACGGACGTCGGATTGTGTTGTGACACCACCGCCGACGCAATTGCGGCGATCACCAAGGCGACCGCAATGAGACGCCGCACACGAACTGATCGGAAGTGTCCGTTTGCGGCAAAAGCGCGAAGTTGCGACAAGAGGGTTGGGTGCAGGGAAGTGGCGTGATCGAAGATTCTCATACCCCACAATCGGTGGGTTCTCGCTGGTGTCGGGGCAGAATCTCACGGTTGTGGACGGATCAACCTTTGTGCACCCGATTTCCACAGGTTGGCGTCTGAGAGAATCGTCTTATGGACGACGACATTGACCAGAGCAAGCCGCCGACCGACTCCGGAGACAGTCCCGACCACGTCCATATCGGTGGCTGGCGCGCATGGGTGAGCGGTGATGTGCACGCGGGGGCAATCCTCCTCGCAGCCGCCGTTCTCGGATTTATCGTCGCGAACTCGCCGTGGCGCGAGGGGTATCAGTCCCTGCTCGACACCGTGATCGGGCCGGAATCCCTGCACCTGAATTTGACCGTCGCCCAGTGGGCATCCGACGGACTGTTGGCCATCTTCTTCTTCGTGGTCGGTATTGAACTCAAGCACGAATTCGTTGCCGGTAGCTTGCGTGATCCGCGGCGAGCCGGGGTACCCATTGCCGCGGCAGTGGGCGGCATGATTGCGCCAGCACTCATCTATGTGTCAATCGTGGCGTCGAACGATCCCGAGGCGCTGCGCGGTTGGGCCACGCCGACCGCCACCGATATTGCCTTCGCATTGGCGGTCTTCGCGGTGGTGGGAACGGGACTTCCGGTCGCGCTGCGCGTCTTTCTTATGACCCTCGCTGTGGTGGATGACTTGCTCGGCATCATCGTGATCGCCACGGTTTACACCGAGTCCATCGATTTTGGAATGCTCGCAGCGGGCCTCGCGTGCGTCGTCGTGTTTGCCTTCGCGGTGCGGGCGAAGCACGTCTACTGGTGGGTGCTGGTTCCGATGGCGCTGCTGGCCTGGGGCTTTGTTCACACGTCCGGTGTCCACGCGACGGTGGCCGGCGTCCTGCTTGGCTTTACCGTGCCCGCTTTCAGTCGGTTCGGGGAGCGGCACGCTCGAACGGTCACGATCGGCGAGGCGATAGCACCGGTGTCTGCGGGAATCGCGCTGCCGCTGTTCGCATTCTCGTCGGCCGGTGTCACGGTGATCGGGATCGGTCATATCGTGCAACCGGTCAGCATCGGGGTCTTCGCAGGTTTGGTGGTGGGCAAAGTGGTTGGCGTGATGGCCACGACCTTCATCGTCACCAAGCTGACCCCGCTGCGACTGGCCGACGGCATCACCTTGCGAAGCCTATTGCCGGTGTCCCTGCTGACCGGCATCGGCTTCACCGTGGCGCTGCTGATCGCGGAACTGTCGTTCTCGTCGAGTTCGGGGCTCCCCTCGGATCATCTACCCGCCGCGAAGGTTGGCATTCTTCTCGGATCGTTGGTTGCCGCCATTCTCGGTGGACTGCTGCTCCGATACGACGCCCGTCGCGCGCCCGAAGCCGACGACGAGATCCACGTGAAGTTGGACTAGCGCTTTCGCCAAGCAGCACTTGCCAGACCGCTCGCGGTTAGACGACCACTTCTTCCTTTTCCTTGGGTTGGTACGTTTCCCAGAACTTCGCTCCCTTGATGTTGAGCTTCACGGGATCGAAGACGGGATCCAAGCCCATCTGTTTCTGGGCCTCGTAGTCGCGCAGGCACTTGAATGCAGGCCCCTGCAAGATGAAGATTCCGACAATGTTGAGCCAGGCCATGGCGCCGACTCCGATATCGCCGAGGGCCCAGGCTTGCCCGGGGGTGGTGACGGCGCCGTACACGACGGCGATCAAGATTGTTGCCTGCAACAGCAACGTCACGTCGGCACCGATGGTGCTTCGAAGCGGGCGAACGTACGTCGTCGCGGCCTTACCCAACAGGAATCGGACGTTGGTCTCAGCCATGTAGTAGTAGGCGACGATGGTGGTAAAGCAGAAGAACGCCAACGATATCGCGACGAACGACGACCCCGCTCCGCTCCACAGCGTGTCGAATCCGACCTGTACATACGGCGCGCCTGGCGCGGCATGCGGTGCAATGACGCCGTCGAACAGCGGCGATTCGCGGATTACGCCGCCCTCGGGGGATTCATTTGAATACACCCGGTAGGCACCGGTCGACAAGATAAGGAAGCCAGTTGCCGAGCAGACGAACAGCGTATCGATGTAGACGGCGAATGCCTGGACCAGACCCTGCTTCGCCGGATGCGAGACCTCGGCGGCGGCCGCCGCGTGCGGCCCGGTGCCCTGGCCTGCCTCATTGGAGTAGATGCCGCGCTTGACGCCCCACATGATGGCCGAACCGAGAATCGCACCGAAGGCAGCGTCCGCACCAAAGGCGCTGGAGAAGACCAGGCGAATCGTATCCGGAACCTGGTCGTAGTTGATCGCCACGACAACCAGAGCCAAGCCGATGTAAAGGATGGCCATGAACGGCACGACCACCGCGGCGAAAGTCGCAATGCGCTTGACGCCGCCGATGATGACGAAGCCGAGAACCAGCATGGTGGCGACACCGAAAACCCACTTGTCGACGGAAGGCCACGCGGTGTGCATCGATTCAGCCATCGAGTTGGCCTGAATGCCCGGCATCAGAACACCGCAGGCGACGACTGTGACCGCGGCAAAAACCAGTCCGTAGACCTTGAACGCCTTCGATGCCCGGGTGTGCTTGAGCGCTTGGCTCAGGTAATAGGCGGGACCGCCGCGGTACTCGCCGGTGATCTGGTCTTTGGTTTTGTAGATCTGACCGAGTGTGCATTCCACAAACGACGTTGATGCGCCGAGGAAGGCGACCGTCCACATCCAGAACAGTGCACCGGGGCCACCGAAGGCAATGGCGGTTGCGACACCAACGATGTTGCCTGCACCCACGCGCCCGGCCAAGCTCATCGCCAGCGCCTGGAACGACGAGACGCCCGACTCCGATGACTGGCCGGTGAACATGAGCTTGATCATGTGACCAAAGTGTCTGACCTGCAGGAATCTGCTTCGGATTGAAAAGTACACGCCCGCAAAGATGCACAAGAACACCAGCGGGGGACTCCAAATAATGTTGTTCAGATCCCCGATGAAATCGCTCATTCGTTCCTCAACTGTCGAATATTTTGCACAACTGTGCCATGCGAAGGCTCCCGGAAACAGGTATTTTCGCGGTGTCGCGGCCTGTACTTTCGGTCAGTCTGTTGGCACTCGGAATGTTTGAGTGCCAAACACGGTTTACACTGGACGACGAGATCTACACCTTCGGAGGTTCCCGTGCCCACCTATAGCTACGCCTGCACCGTGTGCGACAACAAGTTCGACATCCAGCAGGCGTTCTCTGACGATTCGCTGACGCAGTGCCCGCAGTGCGATGGACGCCTGCGGAAGCTGTTCAATTCCGTCGGGATCGTCTTCAAGGGCAGCGGTTTCTATCGCACCGATTCCCGTTCGGGCGGTGGCTCCGTTGCCGCCGGGTCGAGCGAGGCCGGCTCAAGCTCCAGCGACTCGTCGTCGAGCGGTGGTTCGTCGAGCAGCTCGTCAAGCAAGGACTCGTCGAGCAGTTCGGCATCGAAGCCAGCGGCAGCCACTGCCGCTAGCTGATCTTCTCGAATCCGTTCCCGGGCGTCAGAACCCAATCCATGGGAACGTCGGTCGGCTCATGTGGGATGCCATCGTCGAGAAACTCCGCATCGTGCACGACGGCGACTACCGGGGCGTCAACCGCGGCGAGAGTGCGGTCGTAGTAGCCAGCGCCCCGGCCGAGTCGCACGCCCTTCCGGTCCGCGGCGACAGCGGGCACGATGACCAGCTTCGCCTGGTGTAGCGTGTCCGGATCCAGGCGGTACCCCAACGGCTCCAACAGCTTCCACCGACCTTCCGATAGGGACATTTCGCCGTGGTACTCGCCCCACTGCAAGCGAGTGGGGTCCCCCTCGGGAACGATCGGCAGCAGCACCCGTAACCCCTGGTCAACCAGGGCATCGAGCACGGCGGTTCCGCCCGGTTCTGCGCGCGTCGCGACATACGCTGCGACGATGTCACCGGGTTCCAAGTCGATCGGCAACTGATACATCCAGTTCGCCAGTTCGGCATTCGACTGTGCGAGGACAAACGGCGACATCTCGGCTCGGGCCTGCAGAATTCGTCGTCGCATCTGGGACTTTTCAGCTTTCATGACGCCCTTTCGGTGACTCGCATCCGATCCTGCCAGAAACGACCGATACTCTGAGGGCATGTCAGAGACCACCTCCCGCCCGACTGCCAGGCGCGCGTCCGAAGCGGTGCCGCCCATCCCGCACACCGCGGTTGTCCCTGCGGCCGGGCTCGGGACCAGGTTCCTGCCCGCCACCAAAACGGTGCCGAAAGAACTCCTCCCGGTCGTCGACACCCCCGGGATCGAACTCGTTGCCGAAGAGGCCAAATCTGCCGGTGCCGACCGACTCCTCGTGGTTACCTCGCCGGGCAAGGACGGGGTGGTTGCCCATTTCGTTGAGGACCTCGTCCTGGAACACACCCTCGCTGCGCGCGGTAAAGAGGCCATGCTCGCGAAGGTCAGGAATGCGCCGTCTCTCCTGGAGGTGGCTTCCGTCATCCAGGAAAAGCCCCTCGGGTTAGGCCATGCTGTGGGCTGCGTCGAAGCCGAACTGGGTGACGATGAAGACGCCATTGCCGTCTTGTTGCCCGACGACCTGGTAATTCCCGGTGGCACCCTGGGCCGAATGGCCATGGCCCGCGCGAAGCACGGGGGCAGTGTTCTGTGTGCCATCGAGGTGCCGGGCGAAGAAATTAGCGCGTACGGCGTCTTCGAGGTGGAAGACGTGCCCGACGATCCTGGCGTCAAGCGAGTCCGCGGCATGGTCGAGAAGCCTGCCGCCGCCGACGCGCCGTCGAATCTGGCCGCCGCCGGACGCTACATCTTGGACCGCAAGATCTTTGATGCGCTCCGGCAGATCACGCCGGGGCAAGGTGGAGAGCTACAGCTCACCGATGCCATTGCGCTCCTCATCGAATGGGGTGAGCCGGTCCACGTCGTCATCCACGAGGGCACTCGCCACGACCTTGGCAACCCCGGCGGCTACCTGAAAGCGGCGGTCGACTTCGCCCTCGACCGCGACGACTACGGTC
This sequence comes from Gordonia sp. (in: high G+C Gram-positive bacteria), assembly GCF_049647785.1. Taxonomy (GTDB): domain Bacteria; phylum Actinomycetota; class Actinomycetes; order Mycobacteriales; family Mycobacteriaceae; genus Gordonia. The sequence continues at coordinate 26,217 of NZ_JBARYI010000015.1, read as the reverse complement.
CCGCGTTGCGGGCGTGGCTTATTGAGCGGCTCGCGAAAGACTGAGGCTCGACGGCTCAGACGGACCATCCGCCCTCCGCGCGCCTGCGCGGTCGGAAGCTATCGGCCCGATAACCTCGAACCGCACTCTTATGCCTAATTGCGCGGACCCCCGTGCATTCGAGACCACCAGGGGACGGTGAGGAGCTAATGCGCTCGGTCGAAGACCATTTGAGTCTCGTTACGGCCTCGGTGGTTGCGCCGCGGCCGGTGCAGGTCGCCATCTCGGAAGCCCAAGGGCTGCTGTGCGCGGAAGAAGTCGTTACGACCGAACCGCTTCCGGGATTCGATCAAGCAGCCATTGACGGGTACGCCGTGCGCGCTGTTGATGTGGCATTGGCTGGGGCCGATGCGCCCGACGACATGGACACCCTCGAAACGCACGGTGTTGAGGTCGCTGAACTCGATAACTCCGGCCGTCTCGTGGTTCACATGCCGGTGGTCGGAGATGTGACCGCCGGGTCGCGCACCCCCACCCGACTGCAGCCTGGTCAGGCCGTGCGTGTGGAAACGGGCGCGCCGATGCCGACGCTCGCCGACGCCGTGGTTCCCTTGCGCTGGACCGACGGTGGCGAATCGCGCGTGATGGTCGGACACGGTGTCGACAGTGGTGACTACGTTCGTCGGACCGGCGACGATGTGCGCCCCGGCGACGTCGCCGTCCGCGCCGGTTCCGTCATCGGGCCCGCGCAGGTGGGCCTGCTGGCCGCCGTTGGACGCTCGCGTGTCCTGGTCCATCCGCGACCCCGCGTATCTGTGATCGCAGTTGGCAATGAGCTTGTCGATATCGATCGCACGCCGGGTGCCGGCCAGATCTTCGATATCAACAGCTATTCACTCGCTGCCGCTGCCCGCGATGCCGGTGCTGACGTACATCGGGTCGGTATCGCCCAGCGTGACTCAGCCAAACTTCGTGAAGCCGTTGAAGCGCAGCTGATTCGGTCCGAGATTGTGGTGATCTGCGGTGCCATCGGCGGTGCCGCATCCGATGCCATCATCGACGCTGTCGCAGACTTGGGCGATCTCGACATTGGCCGCGTCGGCATGCACCCGGGCTCCGTGCAGGGGTTCGGGCGGCTCGGCAAGGACGAAATCCCGACGTTCCTGCTGCCTGCCAATCCGGTCAGTGCTCTCGTCACCTTTGAGGTGATGGTGCGACCGTTGATCCGCATCGCCCTCGGAAAGCGGCAACCGATGCGACGGACGGTCCAAGCGCGAACGATCGGACCGATCCTGTCTGTCGAAGGCCGGCGCGGCTATCTGCGTGGGCAACTGATGCGCGATGAACGCTCGGGCGATTACCTCGTCCAAGTAATCGGCGAATCCGAAACCGGAACGTCGCACCTGCTGGCCGAACTTGCCGAAGCCAACTGCCTCATCATGGTCGATGAAGACGTTGAAGAACTTCGGACCGGCGACCAGGTCGATGTGATGTTTTTGGCTCAGCGCGGCTGATCCTGGCCTCCGTGATGGGCAGATTGACCGACTATTTACAATCGACTCTGTGCTGAGGTGGTTAGCGGGGACCCCGCGTAGCCCCGGGTGGCCCGCAACTCTGGGGCCCGTTCGGGTCAAATCAGGTGTGGTGACGCTACGGCCCGTTCGCCTGAGGGACGGCCGTGACTGGTCACGCCTGCGAATCCAAAACCAGAACGAACTGATGCCGTGGGAACCGACCGCACAAGGTCCCTGGGCGGCCAGACACCACCCGAGTGCCTGGAACCAGATGTACGCGATTCTCAAATCTGAAGCGAAGCTCGGTGCCGTGCTGCCATTTGTGATCGAAGTCGACGGGCAGTACGCCGGCCAGTTGACGATCGGCAATGTGCAGCGCGGTGCCGTCCGCAGTGCGTGGATCGGATACTGGGTCGATTCGACCGTTACCGGCGGCGGTGTGGCGTCGGCGGCTGTTGCCCTGGGCGTCGATCACGCTTTTGGGCCCGTCGGCCTCCACCGACTGGAGGCAACAGTGCAACCGGAAAACCTAGCGTCACGGGCAGTTTTGGCGAAAGTTGGATTCCGTCAAGAAGGTCTACTGAAGCGGTACATGGACGTCAACTCCCGCTGGCGGGACCATCTCCTGGTCGCGTTCACAGTGGAAGAACTCCCGGGAAGCGCCGTCGAAGGCCTTATCCGCGCCGGGCGCGCTTTCGCGGTGTAGCGATCAAGCTGGTTTTGAAGCATGCCGTTGCGAACCACACAGTCCTGGAATACGCAGTCCTGATTGAACTCTGAGAATCCGCGATGCCGTCGGCGCGCCTGAGCCGTGTCGGGCGCACGGATTCCTAGGCTGTGGAATGGGCCCGTCTATCGCGGAATGAATGCCTGATCGCGGAGGGGACCACCGTATCGCGACTATCGGAAGGAGCTACGTGTTATGCCAACTTCAGTGCTGTGGGTAACCCTGATCGGAGTTTGGCTGTTCGTGCTCGTTCCGATGGTGTTGCGCGGTCGGCCTCAAGCGCGCAAGACAACCGACGCGGTCGCCCAGACCCGAGTGGTGCATCGTGGAGGCTCCGGTCGTACGGCATCGACCCGGACGGTCACGCGAGCGCGCGCCGCGCAACGGGCCGCTGCGAACGCTGACGAGCAGGCCCAAGCCGCCAAGCGCCGTGCCGAGGCGAAGCAGGCCGCCGAAAAAGCCGCTGCCGATCGGGCCGCTGACGAAGAGCTAGACGCCGAGGTTGACGAAACCGGAGTTGACGACGCCGGAGTTGACGAAATGGTGCTCGAAGACGCTGACATCGACGAGGCGGAGATCGAAGACGCTGAGGTCGATGATGCGGAGATCATCGATGTAGAGGTCGAGGTCGAGGAAACCGAGGTCGATGTGGTGTCGGCTGCTGAGCTAACCGACCAGATCCCGACGGTTGCGGCGCGCATCGTCGACCTTGATGCGGCGCAGGCCCAAGCCTCAGGCGACGATGTCGACCTTGAAGACAACGTCGCGGCAGATGGCCCCGCGGAAGGCGACCTCGTCGCCGACGATGACGCCGAGTACGACGACTTGGAAGATTTCGACGGCGAAGACGCCGAATACGAGGACGCCGAATACGAGGACACCGAGTACGAGGACGGGGACGAGTACGGCGAGGTTGACTACGAGGACGAGTACGAAGAATCCGCCGAATCGGCAGACGTCGACGAGGAGGACACCGAGGCGCCCCCCGCCCGGGAATTGCGCGGCCGCGGTGGCTACGGTCCAGAACGTCTCGCCGAACGTGAGCAGCTTCAATACCGCGAACGCCAGCGGATGGTGCTCGGACTAGCGGTCCTAACACTGCTCGCGGTCGTCAGTGCATTCATCATCCAGCCGTGGGGGATCATCGCCGCGGTGGTGATGGTCGCCGCTTCGGCAATGTACCTGTTCTTCTTGCGAAAGACGGTGCAGGCCGAGCATCTTCGTCAAGCCCAACGGGCAGCGAGACGCCGCCGACAGCAAGCGGAGGACAACCGACTACTGTCGCTGCAGTCAGAGCCGACGTATGTGGAACCGCCCGCCCGCTTGCGAAAGCCCGGCGGAGCGATCGTCCTCGAGATCGATGATGAAGATCCGGCATTTGATCACCTGCCGACATTTGATTTCGCCTACGCTGGCCGCAGTGACGCCCATGAGTACGGCGAGTACGTCGACCTCGACGATCGCCGGACCGCAGGCTAAAAAGGAAGTAGGTTGACCAGCATGAGCGACGATGATCAGTGGTATTTCGATACGTCCACCGGAGAGGTGACCCAGGGCAAGGTGGGGAATGTTTTCCACCGGATGGGCCCTTACCCGGATGAGGCAACTGCCCGACGCGCACTCGATATCGCCGCTGCGCGCAATGCGGCCGCTGACGCTGAGGACAGCGACGACTAACCGAACAAACGACAAGGCTACGGAGTGCGTCTGAGAGACGTGCTCCGTAGCCTTCGTTTTGGCGTAGTTAGACCCGCGCGACGGTAATCGCGTCAGGGTGCGCCACGATCCACTCGCGGCACATCTTGGCGGCCCGGCGCAGAGCGATGGTTTCGCCGAGGTATGAGGCGGGCGCGCCGATCAACGGAATCCAGCTGAGCATGCTGAGTATCCTCGGTGATCCGGGGCGTTCGTCGAGTGAGCGAGCGAGGCTCACCAAGGTGCGCCCAACCTGCCACAACTGCACCATGAACGACTTATCTTTCGTCTCGTCGAGCGGTTCGTCGGAGAACACGGACGCGCGGTTCGCGTCGACGGTTCGGCCAAACAGGATCGAGGCGAGCATCTCGACACCACCTTCGCGGGATGTGATGCCGTACTCGCGGCCCACGGCCCGCAGGACGAGGGCCTGGCTGGCGAACCCGAGGTAATCGCTCATCGGGAACTTCTTGGTCCAGGCGCCGAATACGCTGGGGAAGGCGACGCCTCCGGTTGTGACCAGCCCAATGCGCGAGACCCACCATTTGGCGCGGTCGTTCATGGGGAGTTTGTCCCACCCGGCGGTACCCGGCCAATCAAGCACGTTCAGCACCTTGGACGCGGAGTTGGCGGTGCGGTCGAGGCACCGGTTCGATGCGATCGTGGAGAAGGTCCGCGGCTTGAGTCCGAGGGGGTCGGCGACCGCGAGGACGTCGAGCATCGGATCGAGAGTTGCAACTGTTCGGTAGAGAATTCTAACGATGTCGGAGTCCTTGAGGGCCATGGGAAAACCCTACCTAGCTAACAGCCGTTGGGTTAATTGCCGTGGGCCATCTGCGGTTGGGCAATCTGTCGCAGCCCAACAACGCGAGGCCCCGCCGCTGGCTGCGGTCGGGGCCTCGCATCGCAAGAAGCTACTACTTGGTTGATTCCGAGGACGAAACGCTGTAGCTGCAATTTGCGGTAGCAGCGGGGCCCTTGCTTGTCTGCGTGTTCTTGACCTCGCCGTTGACGACGATCTCACAGGTGATGGCTTGGCCAGCGGCGGCGTCGAAGTCGTTGGTTGCGGTAAGCGATGCCAGCTTGCCGAAGCCGGTCAACGTCACATCCTTCTCCCACGGCAGTGCGGCGGCAGTGTCCTGAGCCATGTTGAAGTCTTTGTCGCTGTACGTGACCGATGCGGTCCCCTCACCGGTAACCCGGTAGGTGACGGTGGCAGTGCTGTTGCTTTCCTTATCGATCTCGTTGGCGACACCGCCCACGAGTGCTGCGCAACCGCCGATGATCGCGATGAAGACGACGATGATGGCACCGAGGACCCACGGCCAAATCTTCCGCTTCTTAGGCGGCTGCGGGTACGGCTGGTTGTAGGGATTGGGACCCTGAGGGAAGGGCTGCTGCGGGTTTGGCTGTTGGGGGTTTGGCTGCTGGGGGTTTGGGGGGCGTAGTCAAGGAGGCTCCTGCGGTAGGGAAGATGCCTGAGGCGTTCCGCCGAAACCTTCGCGGGTTCGGCGCTCTCTCAGTCGGGCATCTGAATTATATGGAGCGCCTCCGACAGTTCTTACTCCGCAAAGAGCTAAAAACACGTTCAGGCGACGGAAATCCTATCGCCTGAACGTGTGAATTAGGGACCGGCGAAATGCCAGTGAACTGCGCGTTTAGTAGCTGCGCGCGAACCCGAGAACGTTATTAACGTATTCCATCGAGTTGTTGTAGCGGAGGATGGCTCGCGTTTCGTCGCCCGGGTTCTTGAGGTTGAGCTTCTCATCGCACAGGTAGCGGGCCGTGGTGAGCGCGGCGTCGAAGACATTCTGTGGATCGACCTTGCCATCGCCATTGCCGTCCGCGGCATAGGCCTTCCATGTGGACGGAAGGAACTGCATTGGTCCGACGGCGCGGTCGTAGGTTGAGTCGCCGTCGAGTGTGCCGCCGTCAGTGTCGGTGATGACCTGATTTCCCGAGAGGCTGCCGTCCAGAACGGGGCCGAAGATTGGCGTGCGGAGACGGCCGTTCTTGTCGGCGTCGCCGGAATTGGCATGGTGCGATTCGACCCGGCCAATTCCCGCGATCAATCGCCAGTCAATGCCGCAGCGCGGTTGGGTCTTTGCCATTGTTTCTGCGGCGGACTTATAAGCGGTGAAGTTGATGCGCGGTACGGTGCCGGACTGTACGGATTTGGGCTCTGGGCGAATCGTGGTGTGTGCAACCAGTGCGCTCTGTGTCTGCTTCGACGCGGTCTTGGGTGCGGGGGCCTGCTGCTTCACCTGGACCACGTCGACGACGGTTGGGGCCGGCGCAGACACGTGACTGGTGCTGGGCGATGCGCTCAGCAGAATGCCGGTGAGGGGGACCAAGCCGGCGACCAGGACTGCGGACTTCGCCGTTGTGCGGTTGAGTTGCATGAAGTGGAAACCTTGGGGGAGAGGGTTCAGCCGCGTGGGCCGCTGTACTTCGAACGAAGGTATATGAATCCGTACCTTTGTCGTTATATAAGCGTTATAAAGCGGTCCCGATTGACGGATTCGGAAATCTATTTGCCCTGGTCATGGCCTATTTTGCGATGGTGATGTGAGTCGGGCCACGAATGGGTTGGCTTCCGCGATGGTGGCGCCGAGCGCGCACGTTGCCGCCGGGGTGTGCACGGAATGGTCGTCGGCCCGGAAAGCAAAAGCCAGGTCGGGAAAATTTCCGACCTGGCTTGTTGTACAGCTGCCCTGTTTTGTGGAGCTACGGGGAATCGAACCCCGGACCTTCTCATTGCGAACGAGACGCGCTACCAACTGCGCCATAGCCCCGGAACGTCGTACTGACGACCGTTATCGAGTGTAACAGGGGCGAAAACGCCGGCACGCGAACCCTTTGTGGGGCTCGCGTGCCGGCGTGGTGGTGCCGCGAGAATTACGCGCCGAAACCGAAGGTGATGGCGATGTGCAGGAGGTCGCCGCCGAAGACGGTGAAGTCGTTGAAGAACTGAGTGAGTGCCGGGAACATGTCATCTCTTTTCGGTGAAGGAGGCGCATCGTTTGATGCATGAAAATCGTTACACGCGGTTACGGGATTCGCGATCCGACGGGATGACATCACAGAAGGCGTGAAAGGTGTTGGCGGACACAGCGTTTCGGGATTGCGTCCCGAAAATGGTGTTTTGCCTGCGGAAACACCTTAGGTGAGGGATGCCTAAGTGATTGCTGTGAGATTGCTGGAAATGATGCGTTAACCAGGACCAGGTTGGCGTTAACCTGAACCTACCTTTCGGCCCCTCAAGTTGCGCTTGAGACTTTCTAGCAGCAGGTGGCCAGCGTGGAGCGAATTGCTTCCAAATTGCCGGGTTCGGCGCGATAAAAGATCTTCACGCCACGGCGCTCGGACGTCACAATCCCGGCCTCGCGGAGTTGCCTTAGGTGATGTGAAGCAGTGCCGGCGGAGACGCCGACGGCATCGGCAAGGTTGGTGGCACCCATTTCGCCGCCAACGGCACCCATGAGCAGTGACACCATCTGAATCCGGATTGGGTCGGCAATTGCCTTGAGGCGCAGGGCTAGTTCCGTTGCGTCCTCGGTGGACATCGCTCCGTTGGCAAGGGGTGCGCAGCAGATCGGTGCGCGAACGTCGATGACGGGCAAGGACTTGGGCATGGGACCAACATATCAAATAGTTTGACATTCATCAAAGTATTGAATAGAACGGAGTTATCTCTAATTCGACATCCATCAAACTATTGGAGCTTCCCATGTCGCGCATCCAACTCGCCCTCAACGTCGACGATCTTGACTCGTCGATCGAGTTCTACAGCAAGCTCTTCAATACGGCGCCAGCCAAGGTGAAGCCGGGCTATGCGAACTTTGCGATCGTGGAGCCGCCACTGAAGCTGGTGTTGCTCGAGAACAAGGGCGAAGGCGGTAGTATCAATCACCTCGGTGTTGAAGTGGAATCGAGTGCGACGGTGCACGGCGAAATCGCGCGCCTCACCGGCGAAGGGTTGTTCACCGAGGAGCAGATCAACACCACTTGCTGTTTCGCCACGCAAGACAAAGTGTGGGTCGGTGCCCCCGACGGCGAGCGCTGGGAGGTCTACACGGTGTTGTCGGATTCGGAGTCGTTTGGCGAGGCGCCTCCGGCACCTGCCTTTAAAGATCTCGGGCTCACCGACGGTGGGGCTGCGGGCGGGTGCTGCTCCACGACTGCGTCGAACTCCAGCTGCTGCTGACTCTCGGTTGCGGTCGATATCGACAGCTGTCAATATCGACATATGTCGAAATCGCTCGACCTGACTGATGCAACGGTCAGGTGTTCTCCGCTGGTTCGCGACCCGCTGACGGCGGCCGAGGCGCTCGACCTTGCCGCCATATTCAAGGCGCTCGCGGACCCTGTGCGGTTGCAGTTGTTTAGTCTGATCGCCAGTCACTCCGACGGCGAAGCCTGTGTGTGCGACATTTCGCCCGCCGTCGACGTGTCGCAGCCAACCATTTCCCACCACCTGAAGGTCCTGCGAACGGCAGGCCTCCTGGAATCCGAACGCCGCGCATCGTGGGTGTACTACCGCGTGGTTCCTGCCGCGTTGGCATCGCTGACCGGCGCATTGTTACCGCTGGGTGCGGAGGTCGGGGCATGACGTCGACCGTGGATGAGGAAGTTGGCGTGGTCGGCAAGCTGTCAACGCTCGATCGTTTCCTGCCGGTATGGATCGGGCTCGCGATGGTTGTCGGACTGCTTCTTGGCCGAGGAATTCCCGGACTGAATACGGCGATCGACAAGATTTCGATCGACGGCATCTCGCTGCCAATCGCCGTCGGTCTGCTCGTCATGATGTATCCGGTGCTCGCGAAGGTCCGCTACGACCGTCTCGACACGGTCACCGGGGATCGCAAGCTGATGGTCGCGTCGCTCGTGTTGAATTGGCTGGTCGGGCCGGCGCTCATGTTCGCCCTCGCCTGGCTGCTGCTTCCTGACCTACCCGAGTATCGAACAGGCCTGATTATCGTCGGGTTGGCCCGCTGTATCGCGATGGTGATCATTTGGAACGACCTCGCCTGCGGTGATCGCGACGCCGCCGCCGTACTGGTCGCCATCAACTCGGTCTTCCAAGTGTTTATGTTCGCGGTCCTCGGATGGTTCTACCTTTCGGTTCTGCCCGGCTGGCTTGGCTTGGATCAGACAACAATCGATGCCTCGCCCTGGCAGATCGCGAAGTCGGTGCTGATTTTTCTTGGTATTCCGCTGTTAGCTGGCTTCCTGACGCGCCACTACGGTGAGCGTGCGAAGGGTCGTGAGTGGTACGAATCCAAGTTTCTGCCGCGGATTGGACCGTGGGCGCTGTACGGATTGCTGTTCACCATCGTGCTGCTGTTTGCGCTGCAAGGCGACCAAATTACTTCCCGACCGGGCGACGTTGCACGGATCGCCCTGCCGTTGCTGGCCTACTTCGCGATCATGTGGGGCGGCGGCTTCCTCCTCGGCGCTGTCCTGCGCATGGGGTATGCGCGAACCACCACGCTTGCTTTTACCGCCGCGGGAAACAACTTCGAGCTCGCCATTGCCGTCGCGATCGGAACCTACGGCGCGACCTCGGGCCAAGCCCTCGCAGGCGTTGTTGGACCGCTCATCGAAGTTCCCGTTCTCGTGGCCCTCGTCTACGTTTCCTTAGCGCTGCGGCGCCGATTCCCGGCGGTGCGGGCATGAGTCGTTCGGTGCTGTTTGTCTGCGTTAAGAATGGCGGGAAGTCGCAGATGGCGGAGGGCCTGATGCGGCAACTCGCTGGCGACGCCGTCGAGGTTCATTCGGCCGGGACCCGGCCCGGGTCGGCTGTGAATGCACTGTCCGCGGAGTCTTTGCTCGAGGTTGGCGTCGACATTCGGGATGAAGTTCCGAAGGCGATAGATCCCGAGCTCCTGCGCAGGGTCGATCTCGTCGTCACGCTTGGCCGGGAGGCTGTCGTAGATGAACCCGGCGTTCGCGTCATCAACTGGGACACCGACGAGCCCTCCGAGCGCGGGATCGACGGGATCGAGCGAATGCGCCTGGTCCGCGACGACATTGCTGGGCGAGTTCGGACGCTCGTCGCCGAGTGGGGCGTTACGTAGCTCAGAAAAACTGTTAAACCAGAGGCCTCCGACGGCAAATTGCCCTCGGAGGCCTCTGGTTTAACAGTTCTTCTGGGCGACGGTGTGTTGTGGAACCAATCGGGTCTGGCGCGCGTCCAAAGAAGCATGAAAGATTCTGGCGTTTACAACCGACGACACCTTTATTCATTCGGATATGACGATTCAACGATTGACCGCATGGTTGCCGCCGGTGATCTGTCGCGGCTCCGCAGTGGCTGGTTAGCCTCGAAAACTCATGATGCGACCGTTGCCTCGGCCGTCGCCGACGGTGGCGTGCTGACCTGCGTGGACGCATTGAGATTCGGCGACAGTTCACCGTGGCGTCCGAACCTGTCGACTCCATTCCGTCAGCACTGCTGTGCGCAACAGGCTGCTTGAGTCGCGAAGAATGGATTGCCGTCTGCGATTCGTACATGAACTCCCGCGGCATCACCGTTGAGGATCTTCGAGCAGTGATGGGGAATGTTGGTCCGACAGTCACCGAATGGCTGTACTCAACTGACTCGCGATCGCAGTCCGGAACCGAGAGCATCACGCGCCTTCGGCTGCGATCGCTCGGTTTCAACGTGGTGGCGCAACCACAGATCGACGGGGTCGGTCGAGCCGATCTGCGGATCGGTTTGCTGATCATCGAATGCGACAGCATTCAGTACCACGCGACAAAAGTGGACTACGAGCGTGATCACAAGCGTGACCGCAAGGCCCTCGTCAACGGGTGGCTGACCCTGCGGCTCACCTACGACGACATCCTCTTCGGCTGGGACGAAGTCCTTGCCGACATTCGGAGCATCACCGGCCGTGATCGGCATCGGGCACGGACCCCTGGGGAACTGGCGCTGATCGAAAAGTCTGTGCGGCAGTCGCGGTTTGTTGAGGACTAAGGGGGGCTACAGGTGAGAAGGTGCGATACGAGTAGCCGCCTCCCACAAATAAGTCCTACTCGCAGGCGATGCCGTCGCCGTCGCGGTCGAGTTTGCGTGAGTAGCCGGGCTCACCAGCGGAAATTGGGGCGGCACCGGCGGCACGAGCTGCAGAGCAGTTCTGGTAGTAAACGTCGCCGCCCGGCGCGGGCCTCTCCACCAGAGGTGCGCGCGCCGGGGGCGGCGTGGTTGTTTCACGTGGTCGCGGCGGCGGGACGTACGCGGTCGTCGGGGGCGGCGTTGTTTCGGTGGTCGTTGGTGTTTCGTCGGTGGTCGACGCTTCCGTGGTCGCCGGGTTTTCGCCACTGCATGAGCTCAAAACCCGTTGCATCGCAGCCTTTTCCGCGGCCGTGACCCACAACCGGTAGGCGGCCTTCACCTCGATCTGACGAGACACATAGGTGCAGCGGTACGACCTGTTAGGCGGTAGCCAGGTCGCGGCGTCGCCGTCACTCTTGCGTTGATTGGTGGGACCGTCGGTGGCTTGAAGGTTCCGCGGATCGTTAGCGAAGTTGAGGCGATCGACCGACGATAGCTGTTGGGCACCCTTCTGCCACGCATCCGACATCGCGACCACATGATCGATCTGAACGGCCGACGACGTACCGGATCCGCGCTGGAATGGAATCGACTTGCCGGTATAGGGATCATTGAGAGTTCCGGTCAACACCACACAGTTGCGGGTTCCGGGCTTATACGTGACGTCAGTCAGGTCGCGGTCCAAAATATCGTTGCGCGTATCGCAGCCATTGTGGCCGCCAGCGACGGAAACGTCGTCGCTCCATTTCTGCCCGAACAAACTGCGGTCGTAGCCGGTCTTGGGGGCTCGGCCCTTCACGGCAAGCGAGTCGAGTTCGAGCAGTGCCGCCGTGGCCCGCTCGGAATTACTGCCAACTGGGGTTGTGGTCGGGGAAGGGCTCGCGGTTGTCTCAACCTCGGTACTGGACCAGGACATGTCCCCGAGTTGCGCGGCGGCACTCGGGGAAGCCGAAGGCGCATCCGAGGAACTGCAGCCAGCGATCAAGACCGCGGCCAATGCGACCGCCGCGCTCGCTCCCCACCGTGACCCCGCGGGAGAAAACCTGCCAACTTGCCGAACCTTCATTCCCCCATGTTCCCACCACCCTCCGACAAAAGAACTTTTCCCGCCCGAACGTACGACAGTCGCGGTGTGGCCCCGCGTACGGTGACGGAGTGACCCAGAACGCATCGCCTTCGCCAGTTGTGACCACTGCTACCGGCCCCGTCCGGGGTAAAAGGGAAGGGGCCGCCACGGAAGGCCAGGTGTCTGCTTTCCTGGGTATTCCGTACGCGGCACCGCCGGTCGGGCCAACCGCTTTCGCCGCACCGACCCCGCACGACTCGTGGTCCGAGGTTCGCGATGCGACCGACTACGGCCCGACCGCGCCGCAGGTCGGCTACCCGGCACCGATCGCCGCGATCCTCGACAATGTGATCGATCCCGGTGCCGACTACCTGAACCTCAACATCTGGACACCCGACGAAGACGCCACCGGACTGCCGGTCATGGTGTGGATTCACGGTGGTGCCTTTGCCCGCGGCTCCAACCAGATCGCGATCTACGACGGCAGTACCTTCGCGCGTGACGGCGTGGTGTGCGTCGGCATCAACTACCGCCTGGGAATTCCCGGCTTTGGTTCAGTCCCCGGCGCGCCCGACAACCGCGGGCTTCTCGATCAGATTGCTGCTCTGGAATGGGTTCGGGACAATATCGCAGCCTTTGGTGGTGACCCCGACAACGTTACGATTTTCGGTGAATCGGCCGGAGCGATGAGTGTTGCCTCGCTGCTGGCGTCCCCGCTCGCCGAGGGGCTATTCCATCGCGCCGCCATGGAAAGCGGCAATGGCTTCACCGCCGCAGCCGTCGACGACGCGCACAAGGTCACTGCTCGAGTCGCCGAAATTCTCGGCGTCGACCACACTGTCGAAGCCTTCGGGAAAGTGTCGATGGACGATCTGCTGCAGGCCCAAACCCAGGTGGCGCTCGAACTGACGGTGAACCCCGACCCCGACGTTTGGGGTGCTACCATCACCTCGATCGGCCTCGGTGTCATGAGCACCTTCCCCGTCCTCGACGGCACCGTGCTGCAGGATGCCCCGCAGAACGCGATCGGCGACGGCGCTGGCCGCGGCATCCCGTTGCTGGCGGGATGGAATGCCGACGAGTTCCGCTTCTTCTTTGCGCCGACCGGCATTGTTGCGGCCGCCACCCCGGAACTGGCGCGAGGCATGATCGCGAAGGCTGGCTTGCCGACCGACCAGTTCGACGAACGGCTGGCTCACGGCGTCAGCCCGGGTGATGCCCTATGCGAAGCGATTACCGACCTTGCCTTTGCTGCGCCAACCAGGGCATTGGCCGACCTGCGGCCCGATTCGCCGACATATCTTTACGAGTTCCGCTATTCGTCGCCGGTCGCCGACATTCGTGCTGGGCATGCGGTCGAACTGCCCTTCGTCTTCGATCGCTTGGACATCGCGCATGCCCTCACCGGACCCGAGCCCGACCAATCCGTTGCTGAAGCGATGCACAGTGCCTGGGTGCAGTTCGCGAAGACCGGCAACCCGGGTTGGACGGTGCACGCTCCGGGAAATGAGCCCCACGTGTTTGGGTAGAAGCCGCTACCGCCCGGGCAACACTAAGTCGAGGAGCCAGTCGCGGGCGAGCGGGGCGTCATGGTTGAGGTCAATATCTGGTCCGCGCGGAACGTAGAGGTTCGGGGTGCGACCGCTGATCACGTCGGCGATATTGCCGAGCGCATCCGATCCCGCATCGTCCAAGTAGCCGGCATGGGCGTCGACGCCCTGGACGAGTTCGCCGTTGCTGTAATAGCCGCTGTCCAGACGCGTGACGCCGGGGGCAGAGTCGGGGTCGCCACCGTGCACGGCCGCACCGAATTGCTGCGAATAGTGGATGGGATCGCCGGGCGGTGTCAGGGAGAATCGTTTGACGTCGGGATTGGTGTTGCGCCAGGGGCTGTCGTCGACGCCCGTCCCTGACGATGATGCGTACACCACGCGGTCGGCGCGCATACCGTGCTGCTCGGCGGTACCGACCACCGAGCCGCCGTACGAGTGACCAATGATTGTCGTCTTCAGCGGGGTATTCGACGTCGCCAACTGCTGATCGAGCGTTGCCGTGAAGTTCGCCAACCGCTGCGCCATCCGGTGCGCGGGTTTGGGGTCGACAGCATTGTCGACGATTGGCGTCAGATCTTTCTCGATGACGTGCTGGGGGAAGGTGCCGTCGGCCCAGACGATCACCGGCGATCCACTCAAGCTGGCCAGCGATGCGGCGCGGCGCCGGTAGTCGCCAGAAGTTTGCAGCGACGTTCCCGTTCCCGGTACCAGGACACCGACACCGTTGGCCGAGGGCGTTAGCTCGCCGACGAGTTCAATGAACCGGCCACTATTCGCACGGAACCCGATGAACGTGCGGGGCACCATGCGGGTCGGGTCCATCGGGTCGGGGGCCGGTTCCAAGAGCGACCGCAGGAGTTTTGCCTTGTCGCCGGTCCCACGGCCAGCTTCCTCTTCTTCGGCCAGTGCCAATCTGATGGACAGATGGTTAGCGGTGATCCGGTCCGCGAAGTCGATGCCGTCGAGATTGCCGATAAATTCGGGAGCCTCGGACGAGAGGCGAGTTCGTTGCGCGGCATTGAGTGACTCCCAGTAGCGGGTCACTTGGTCGGGCGACAGCGAGAAGAGTCGGCTGAGCGCGTCCTCGAGTCGAACGTATCCGGGGCCCGCAGGGTTGGGGACCTTGCCGTCGGATCCATCGAACTCTCCAGTCAACGACCTGAGACGGTCAGCGAGGGCAGCGTCTGCGGTTTGGGCGGCGACCAGAATCGCGCGAAGCCGTGACGACAGGAACTCGGCATCTGCCCGCCGTTTGGGACTCGGGTGGGAAACAGTGCCGTCGTCACCCACCACAAACTGCGCGCCTGTTATAGAGGCGAGTTGGGCCGACAACCGCTGTTGGGCCGACGCGAGTTGCGCATAGCCGTCTCGGGTGGCCGCGGCGAGGTCTTTGACGGTCTGCTCCATCCGGCGTAGCCGGGTCGCGTCGGCGGTGATGCGTGTGGCTGCCGCATCGCGAGCAAATCCCGTCCAGGTCGGATCAAGCCCGAGGGACCGATTCAAGGCAAACGTCACTCTGGCGATCTGTTCGCCGCGAACATCAAACGCGGTGGCCGCAGCGGCGAGCCCGTCGAGGTGCCAACCGGTGACCGCAGCGATGCCGATCATGATTGCAGCCGCAGTGCGGCCAGTGCGGCCGCAGCGGCCCGATCGGATTCGACGGTGCGAGCATTGAATGCCTGCAGCGCATCGGCCAGTCCGGACAGATTTGTTGACACGGACCGGGCGCACCCGTGTGCGGCATTGCCAGCGTCGCGGAGCGCGGGTGCGCTACGACTGCCTGCTAACGAAAGATCGGCGGCCTGGTACGACAGGCCGCCGATCTCGGTGCCGCATTGTCGCCATTTGGCGACGATCTCGGCGATGTTTTCAGTTGTGATGCCGAAGCCCATGACTGCCTCCCGGATGGCTGCGTCGAGCGACATATTGTCGAACGAATGATTGGTGGCTGTGCATTCGTTAGACGCAGCGCGACGAATTCTGGATCCATCGCTATCCACAGGCTCCGGCGGGAGCGAACGTTATGTCAGTTCAGCAACGCGGTTCGCGAAGATACCTGCCTGCGCATCGGCGAGCAGATGCGCCACGGTTTCCCCGGAATCAGTTTTGTTGGTGCCGATGAAGCCCGACGGACCGCGCTTGATCCAGCCCGTCACATACAGGCCGGGAATGGGTTCACCGTCGTCAACGATTCGACCTTCGGTGTGGGAGACGGTGCCGTGTTCGCTGTCGAATGGCAGGCCGGGAATCGGGCGGCCGCGATAGCCGATCGCGGAGAGGACCAGGTTCGCGTTGAGGGTGACCCGCTGGTCGGTGCCGGTTTTGACGAACTCAACACCGGTGGCCGCATCGTCGCCGAGAACCAACACCGGAGTGAGCCCAAACGACAGTCGAATGAACGGTCCGGGCGGCTTGGGGCGCTGAGAAATCTCGCGCAGCAATTCCACTTTCGCCGCGATTGTGGGATCGGTGATGCCGCTGGAATCGACGTCGTCGAGTTCGGCGGGATCGACCCACACGCGGGCTTTGCCGTCGGCGAGGCCGATCAGTTCCGGAAGGGTGAACGCCGCGTGTTCGGGGCCGCGTCGAGCAACGACGATCACTTCGCGCACATCCGAGGAACGCAACGCCGCCAATGCTGACCGGTCGATGGTGGTTGAGGCCAGGGACTCCGGATCGGCGGTGAAAATGCGAGCGACGTCGAGGGCGACGTTCCCATTGCCAATCACTACGACCTGGTCGGTAGCCAGATTGGGGGCATCGTCGGCGAAGTCGGGATGTCCGTTGTACCAGCCAACCACCGACGTTGCGCTTTGCACGCCGGGCAATCGGGCACCTGGTATCTCGAAGGGGCGATCGATCGGTGCGCCGCCGGCCCACAGCACGGCATGGTGCGTGCGACGTAGATCGTCAAGCGTCAGGTCGCGGCCAATCTCGGTGTTCAACCGGATCTCGATGTTCGGGTGGCGCGCGATGTCGTCGAACAAGTTGCTGACGCTACGCGTCGACAGGTGATCGGGGGCCACACCAAAGCGGGCTAGACCGAAGGGCTGCGGCAACCGCTCAAACATCGTGATCCGCACCTGCGAGTACTTCAGCAGTTGATCTGCGGCGTACATGGCCGACGGACCGGAACCGACGATCGCGACCTTCAGTTCGGCGGGTACAGCGCCGGTCAGCGCGCGGGGTTTGGTGATCGGTGCCAGCGGTAGCCGCCAATCGGTGGGCACCGGGAACCGGGCGTCGCCGAGGCCGCTATCGGGGTAATGATTGGCGTTGACGTCGGCAAACCGGGCCGCAGAATCCTCGAGCCGATGTCCGGGGACGATGGCACCGACGGGGCAAGCGCTGACACATGCACCGCAGTCGACGCAGGTCGCCGGATCGATGTAGAGCATTTCGGCGATGCCGAAATCCGGCTCGTCGGGTGTCGGATGGATGCAATTGACCGGGCATGCGTAGACGCACGAGGCGTCGCCACAGCATGCCTGTGTAATGACGTGGGGCACGGAACCTGCTTAGCTCGCGGTGTAGAGGGGTTCGCTGCGGTAGCGCGAGGCGCGGCCGTCGATGCCGAGCGCGCGCCACACCCGACGGGAAGCCGGGTTCATGAGGCCACACTGCTCTGCGAGCATGCGAACGTCGCCGAATACGCCGGACAGGAAGGCCTTCGACTCGGGCGAGCGCCAGAAGATCTCCCGGAGGACGCTGCGCGGGACGTCGAATTCCTTGCGGAACTCACTTGGCGGCACGGTGATGGCATTGCACAGCACGCGCATCACAATCGGCAGGGTGATCGACAGGGCGAACTTGGTGGCTCGACCCTTGGACGGGATGGTGGTCCGCAGATGATTGTGTGCGAACGAGATGTGGCGGGCCTCTTCGGCGACGTGCAGTTCCATTACGGCGGACATTGCCGGATGGATGTTTTCGCCAGCGCGCAGGAAGTCCTTTTGAATGTGATCGATCGGTTCTTCACCCGCGAGCACACCAAAGTAGAAGACGGTCGGCAGGCCCGTCGCGAACAGCGGAATGATCGGCGAGATGCGACGCAACCACCAGCGCATGCCCTTGGTTTCCATGCCAATGCGGTTCACCAACTCCTGGAACATGAGCGTGTGATTGCACTCTTCCTTGGCCTCGTGGGTGGTGTAGCGGAAGCGCATGTCGCCGTTCGGGAGGCGATCGGAGTACTGGAGGAGTCCGCGAATGAGGATTGACTCGAACTGCAAACCGACCTTCGCGACGTTGGCCTGGCGCCACATCCCGATCTCGATCTGCTTCTCGCGCGGCAATGCCTGGTACCAGGGGTGACGCCCGATGGGGTCGACGGTGTACGACAGGATCCAGCGATCGTCGTTGGGGACAATCGCCATGTGCGGGGCATCCCAGTCAATGTCGAGGTAGGGATCAAAGTTCCGGTGCACCGAGGCATTGGATAGATCCTCAAGGACCTGGTTGTAGTCGGGCTCGGTGGCCTGCTTGGCTGGCGGCGCATACGTGGTGGGACGAGGCTGCGTGCTGGTCATGGTGTGCTCCTGACTCGCGTCGGTGGTCTGACGTCTCGCAGCCGCAGGGTAAGAGGCCGCCGATGTAGAACCCGTTGTTATCAGCGTCGCACCGCCGCCCGATCTTGTCAACGTTCGATGACACAATGGCGATGGGTCTATTCGCAGTGACGTGCATCACCGGGCCTCCCCCTGGAAGAATGCTTCCCGTGGAGATCGTGGTGATCGTCGTCGTCTGCGTGCTTGCCATTGCCGGGGCCAACCAGCTCGCGCCGCGGATACGGATCGCAGCACCGCTATTGCTGGTCGCGGTCGGTGTCGGGGTGAGCTACGTTTCCGGAGTTCCAGACATCTCCGTCGATCCGGAGATCATTCTGGTCGGCGTGCTGCCGCCCCTCCTGTACGCCTCTGCCGTCGCGCTGCCAGGCATGGACTTCAAACGCGACTTTCGCGCCATCAGCGGGCTTTCGGTGATGCTCGTCGTCATCAGTGCGCTGGGGGTGGGCCTGCTCTTCATGTGGATCCTGCCGAACGCCGATTTCGCGACCGGCGTGGCGCTCGGCGCCATCCTCAGTCCCACTGACGCGGTGGCCACCACCACTGTCAAGAGGGTCGGTGCGCCGCAACGACTGGTGACCGTCCTGTCCGGTGAAAGCCTGTTCAACGATGCCAGTGCGCTGGTGGTACTCCGCGCCGCGATCGCCGCCATGGCCGCAAGCGTGTCGCTAATCGGGGTTGCCGTGTCGTTCCTGTGGGCCATCGGTGCGGCCATCGCCGTGGGGGCTGTCATCGGGTGGATTTTCATCGCCGTCCGCTCGCGGATCTCCAACGTGGCGGTCGCGACCGCGGTCTCGTTCACCGCGCCGTATATCGCGTATGTGCCCGCCGAGTTGATGCACGCCTCAGGCCTGGTAGCGGCAGTCGCCGCCGGATTGGTCAGTGGTCGATCCTCGCTCCGACGCCTCACCGCAGCACACCGGCAGTCGGACCAGCAGACCTGGCGCACCGTCGAAATCATGCTCGAAGGCGGCGTCTTTCTCCTGATGGGTCTGGAACTAAAAGCCCTCGTCACCGATGTGCACGAAAGCCACGAAACGGTGTGGCATGCCGTCTGGCCCGCGGCCGTCGCCCTCGTTCTGCTGCTGGTGATCCGCTGGGCCTTCGTGATGTCGCTCGTGTGGTCCATCGCTCGCCGCGTGCGGCGCGTCATCGCTCGTGAACCGCTGCTTGAGCGCATGCAAGACCGGCTCGGTGACCGTGATGAAGCCGCAGACCGGTCAACCAGACGCTTCCAGCGACACATCGATCGCAGGCTCGCCGACATCGAGTACTACCGAACAGAATCGATCGGTGTGCGCGAAGGCTACGTCGTGGTGTGGGCGGGCATGCGCGGCGTCGTGACCTTGGCGGCAGCCCAAACCCTGCCCGCCGACACCGACTACCGGTCGTTGCTGATTCTGACGGCATTCGTCGTCGCGGTGGGCTCGCTGCTGATCCAGGGCACCACCCTCGGTGGCTTCATCAAACGATTGAAACTGCCCGACAATTCTGCGGACGCGGCCGACGAACGCCGCAAACTCCTTCGCGTGATGACGGCCATCGGCGACGAAGTACTCACCGACCCGGGCGTGTGCGGAACGGACGGGATCCTCGCTCGCCGCGTGGAGGTGGTGCGCGAACTCGAAGCGAACACCGTCGACGAGGACGACGACTTCGACGGCGACACCGTAGACCTGCGGTTGGACAATGCCGCGGAGATGCGCCGCGTCCGCCGCGTCATCATCTATCGGCAGCGCGCCGAACTGATCGATCTGCGGGACCGGGGCGCCTACAGTTCCGACACGCTCAGCTTTGTTCTCAAACGCCTCGATGCCGAAGAGCTCAGCCTCGACGCCCAGGCAGGGCGGACCTAGTTGCGCTACTTCCCGACGATCACGATGGGCAGCGCCGCGGTGAACCACAGCAACGACAAACCCAACAGCAGCCAGGTGGCACCCTGCCAAATCTGCCAGCGGCCATCGTGTTTGTAGTTGAGGTACGTGCGAACCATCGCGGCAATCGTTCCAAGAATCACCAACACCGCCGAGGCAATGACGAACACGGTGTCGGCAGTGCCGGTCGTGAAGGTCGCGCCAATCACCGCGAGGATGCCGAGACCAATCGTCACAGCGACGTGGATGCCCGCGTCGCGAAGTTCGCGCGGGGCGGTGGTGGTCGACATTGTCAGCTCCTGTGCCGGAAAAACATTTCGGGTGGTTTGCCCTCCAGTGTACGGATTGACACACCCGGGACTTCGTACCGATGCGCAGGCAACGGTCATGGTGAACAATGGGGTTGAGGCCAAATGCGGAAAGCCGTCAGAAGGCACCCGGTCGGCACTCAAGATTTAAACCGAAAACGAAGGAGAGCAGTCGCAAATGAGCTTGATTCTGGTCGGCGTAGACGGATCACCCGAATCGACCAATGCGGTTCGCTGGGCAGCGAATGCTGCGGCGGTCGAAGACCTCGATCTTAAGATCGTGGCCGCGTATAGCTCCACCACCAGTGACTACGCCCCCGGCCTCGTTATCCCGCAAGACGTGATCGACTCGATCCGCAGCGAAGCCACCAACTTTGTGCAGGAAGCGGCCACCGCAGCCCGCGAAGTCGCTCCCGACGTAAAGCTGAACGGTTCGATCGTCGAAGGCGACGCCGCCCGCGTCCTCCTCGAACTCGGCGAGAACGCCCAGATCACCGTTCTCGGTACCCGCGGCCTCGGCAGCGTGAAGGGCCTGTTCCTCGGGTCAGTCAGCACGAGCGTCGCAGCGCACTCGAAGGGCCGCGTCGTGATTGTGCCCGGCGGTGCGCTCGGTGGCGACGGCCCCATCGTTGTCGGCGTCGACGACTCCAAGATCAGCGACCCCGCCGTCGCCGAGGCCTACCGCCAGGCCGACCTGCGCAACAAGAAGCTCGTCGCGGTCCACACGTGGACCCCGCTCGATGCCGATGCCCTGCACGGTTTCGGTCTCGACGAGAAGGAGATCGACGAGATGAGCCAGCAGGCCGTCGAAGCGGTCGCCGAACGCATGGCCGGTTACAGCCAGGATTACCCGGACGTTGAGGTCGAACGGGTGGTCGTACCGGAGGAGCCCGCCAAAGCGATTCTGGAAGCCGCTGGCGATTCCGCATCGATGATCGTGATGGGCAGCCGCGGCCGCGGTGGCTTCACCGGACTGCTGCTCGGTTCACGTAGCCAGAAGGTGCTCCATCACGCCCAGGTTCCGGTGATGATCGCGCGCCGCTAGCTTTCCCAAACAGCAATCAGGAGTCGGGCACGGGTGCCCGACTCCTGATTGCTTTCTCGGGCTAACGTGGCAGACGATGAAACATCTCCCACGGGGACTGTGGGTCCTGCTGATCGCGAACGCGGTGATCGCTCTCGGCTACGGATTGGTTGCCCCGGCCCTCCCGCTGTTCGCAACCGCATTTGGGGTGTCGTCGGCGGCTGCGGGACTGGTCGTGTCGGCGTTCGCCGCCATGAGGCTGCTGTTTGCCCCCACAAGCGGGCGGTTGGTCACCAAACTCGGCGAACGCAAGATTTACCTGACCGGGCTGCTCATCGTCGCTCTCAGCACCTTGGCCTGCGCTTTCGCCCAGGAATACTGGCAGTTGCTGGTGTTCCGCGCGGCGGGCGGTATCGGTTCGACGATGTTCTCGATCTCCGCCATGGCTTTGCTAATCCGACTGTCGCCGCAAGAAGTGCGTGGCCGCGCCTCCGGGTACTTCTCCGCAGGGTTCCTTGTCGGCAGCCTCACCGGGCCGCTGATCGGTGCGGCCCTCGTTGAATTTGGACTCCGCTTTCCGTTCGTCGTCTACGCGATCGCCCTGCTCATCGCGGCGGCCGTCGTCGCAGTGATGATGCCCGCGCCGCCGCAAGCGAAGCCAAGCGACAAGGTCGACGACGAAGTGGGCCTCGCCGACGCACCGCGATTTATCGCGTCGCTCAAACTCGCCGAATATCGGGCAATCCTGACGTCGAACTTCGCTCAAGGCTGGGCGTCGATGGGCGTGCGCGTTGCGCTCGTTCCGTTGTTTGTCCAGGACGGACTCGGCTACGGCACGGCATGGGCAGGCATCATCCTGGCCTGCTATGCGGCCGGAAACGTGATCGCGATTCTGGTGTCGGGACGACTGTCGGACAAGTACGGGCGGCGGCCCGTCATGATTCCGGGACTGATCGTCGCGATCGCCGGCACCATCGGACTCGGGTATTCACCAAATATCTGGGTGGCTTTGGGCCTGACGGCCATCGCCGGTGTGGGCTCGGGACTGTTCGCGCCGACGCACCAGGCGGCGCTCGGTGACATGCTCGCGGGCAAGCGTCGCGGCGGTTCGGCACTGGCCGCCTACGGTATGGCGTCGGACTGCGGTGCGGTCGCCGGGCCGCTGATAACCGGCATGATTGCTGACGTGTTCGGCTTTGGGCCCGCCTTTGTGGTGACGGGTGTCGTGGTCCTCATCGCACTGCTCGCCTGGCTGGTATCGCCGGATGCAGCTAGGACCAACTTGGCAACCAAATTTGCTGACCCCACTCCACGTTAGAGATCGGGGCACCGGTGAGAATCGGCCACAACCAAACGAAATTGGCGATCACGAGCGCCACAAAGATCGATACCGCCAGCACGCTGATGAGTCGGCGTTCGGACTGTGCGCCCGGCGGCGGCGCACGTAACAGGTCCCCGCACATGAGCGCCAAACCCATCACCAGGAACGGCGCCATTGCGGTGGCGTAGAAGAAGTACATCTGTCGATCGATCTCCAAGAACCACGGCAAAATCGCGGCCCCGTACGCTGCCAAAACTGCGGCATAACGCCAGTCGCGGCGCGAGATAATTCGCCACAGGCCCCACGCGATCATCGGTAGCGCCAACCACCACAGGGCAGGTGTACCGACCAGCATTTGGGCGCGCACACAGTCGGATCCGCCGCACTGGTCCGGGCCGTACGAGATCGCGTACAGCATCGGCCGCAAGCCCATCGGCCACGTCCACGGTTTCGACTCCCACGGGTGATGGTTCCCCGCCGCGTTCGTCAGTCCCGCGTGGAACTCCAAGATTCCGGACTCGTAGTACCAAAACGAGCGCATCGCGGCCGGCACCCACGAGAAGGGGCCGTCGACGCCGACTTTCTCCCCGACCGCGTACCGGTACACCGACGACTCGGAGGCGAACCACGGGGCGAAACTCGCCACATACATCGCGAACGGCAGCAAACCCAACGACGACGCCGACGGCAGCAAATCGCGCCGCAGCACGCCCACCCACGGTCGCTTCACGTGGTAGGCGCGCCGAGTCGCAACGTCGAAACCGAGAGACAGCACCGTGAAAACGATGACGAAGTAAGCACCGGACCATTTGACGCCGCACGCCAAGCCCAGCATGACGCCCGCAGTGAAGCGGTACCAGCGGAAACCGAAGCGCGGGCCAAACGGCGAATCGTCGATCCGGCCCTGCGTCCATACCCGGTGCATGCGGGCCCGCATCTGATCGCGGTCGGCAATCAACGCGGCAAAAGCCAAGGTCACGAACAAGATTTGGAAAATATCGAGCATGCCCAGGCGGGACTGAACAAACAGCACGCCCTCGCAGATCGCAAAGATGCCCGCGATCGCGCCGATCAGCGTCGACCGGGTCATGCGTCGAACGGTCAGGTAGATCGCCAGGACGATGATGACGCCCGACACCGCAGACATGACCCGCCAACCCATCGGGTTGTAGCCAAACATCCACTGGCCAGCTGCCAACATCCACTTACCGACGGGTGGATGCACCACCAGGCCGTAGGCGGGGTTGTCCTCGATGAAGTTGCCGCCGGTCAGGACCTGCCAGCCCTGCGGGACGTAATGCTTCTCGTCGAAAACCGGCGTGCCCTTGTCCGTCGGATGAGTGAGATCCCAAAAGCGCGTCGCAATGGCGATCAACGTGATGACGGCACCGACGATGGTTCCGCGCATCCGGTCCGTTGCGCCGAACACCGGATCTGGCACCCGTGGCCCGGGCGCCGTGCCGAGGTCTTCGGTGAGCGCGCGGTCCACGACGGTCGCTCGGTCGATGGCGGCGGCAGGGGTCACCTGTGCGATGTTAGCCGGATCAGTAGGCTGAGTCGGTGACCAGTACTGACACAGCGGTAAGCGGCGAGCAGGGTGTCGGACGGCTCGTGCTGGCCGGCACCCCCATGGGACAGCCCGGCGACGCCTCGCCTCGACTGCGCGAGGCCCTTGCATCCGCCGACATCGTCGCTGCCGAAGACACTCGTCGGGCGCGGTCGCTGGCGTCGTCGTTGGACGTGGAAATCACCGGACAACTGCTCAGCTACTACGACCAAGTTGAGGCCGCCCGCACGCCCGGCCTCATCGAAGCGATCCACAGCGGGTCGACGGTCCTGCTCGTGACCGATGCTGGGATGCCGTCGGTCAGCGACCCCGGCTACCGTCTCGTCGTTGCCTGCGCGGAAGCAGACCTTCCGATGACGTGTCTTCCCGGGCCGTCCGCCGTCACCACGGCTCTGGCCCTGTCGGCGATGCCGTCTGAACGGTTCTGCTTCGATGGCTTTGCCCCCCGTAAACCCGGCCAACGCCAAGACTGGCTCGCCGAACTCCGCACCCAGCCGCGGACCGTCGTCTTCTTTGAATCTCCGCACCGGCTGGCGCAAACGTTGGCTGACGCGGCAGTCGTACTGGGGCCGGATCGTCGTGCCGCCGTCTGTCGCGAACTGACGAAAACGTATGAGGAAGTCCGGCGCGGAGGGCTCGCCGAACTTGCCGATTGGGCAGCGAACGGGGTGAAGGGCGAGATCACCGTCGTGATCGCCGGTGCCCCCGCCGTCGACGACACCGTCGAACTCACGGATGTGGTGGCACGAGCCCAGGAACTTGCCGAGAGCGGGGTGCGGCTGAAGGATGCGAGCGCCCAAGCTGCCGCGGGCACGCCCTTCTCGCGGCGGGATGTGTACCAGGCGGTGCTGGAGGCGCGGAGCGACAACCAATGACCGCCACCGTCGATCGCAGCTTCGCCGACCGAGCCGATGATGTGGTGCGGACCCTGCATCCCGGATACTTCTCGATGGTGATGGCAACCGGGATCATTTCGATCGCGGGGAGCGTGCAGGGCTGGGATGCTTTGTCCGTCGCACTGCTGTGGATCGCTGCGGTGACCTACGTGATCCTCTGGATCCTGACGCTGGTCCGTTTAGTACGCCATCGCGATGCGTTCGCGTTCGACCTTCGTGTGCCCGGCCGGACGTTCGGCTTTTTCACCGTGGTGGCTGCGACCGGTGTGCTCGGTTCGCGGCTGGTGTTTGACGGTCACGTCACCGCCGCGCTGATTCTCCTGGGAACTGCGTTGGCCTTGTTTCTGGTCCTCGGATATACCTTGCCGCCGTTGGCTTTTTCGGCCCGGACCGGTCAACCTCAGCTAGAACGCGCCGACGGCACCTGGTTTCTGTGGGTGGTGGCCGTGCAGTCGGTGGCCGTGTTGGCTGCGGGCATCCAGCCGCACGTGAGTGTTTACCGTGCCGAACTCGCACTGCTTGCGGTGGCCTGTTGGGCCGTCGGAGTCTTCCTCTATATGGCGGTGGCGCTATTCGTGGCGACGCGGATTTTCATGTATCACCCGCACCCCGATCAGTTGACTGGCGCGTATTGGATCGCGATGGGGGCTACCGCGATTACCGTCGTCGCCGGTGCGACGATCGGGCAGATGGCCGATGCGCCGGTCCTGTTGATCACGCGCGGAACCATTGAGGCGGTGTCGCTGTTCTTCTGGGCCTTCGGCACCTGGCTGATTCCGCCTCTGTTGTTCGCCGGTTGGTGGCGGCATATCCGTCACCGGATCCCGCTGCGCTATGACGTATCCGTGTGGGCCATCGTGTTCCCCCTCGGGATGTACGGTGTCGGTTCCCGCCAGATCGGCATCGTCAACACGATGCCCGTTCTCGATAAGATCGGCAGCGTCGAACTCTGGATCGCCGTCGCCGCCTGGTTCCTCACGTTTGCCGGCTTCCTCCTCCAACCCTGGACGAACGCCCCTCGTCGCAAGCCCCGGCCCGCTGTTCCCGCATGATGCGTCGATTCCCGCA
>NZ_JBARYI010000014.1:0-23171 GCF_049647785.1 Gordonia sp. (in: high G+C Gram-positive bacteria) | reverse complement strand
TTAATCAACTTTGTTGGTGAAGCTGAGAATTTAAGCCCCAGTAAACGGCGGTGGTAACTATAACCATCCTAAGGTAGCGAAATTCCTTGTCGGGTAAGTTCCGACCTGCACGAATGGCGTAACGACTTCTCTGCTGTCTCAACCACAGGCTCGGCGAAATTGCAGTACGAGTAAAGATGCTCGTTACGCGCGGCAGGACGAAAAGACCCCGGGACCTTCACTATAGCTTGGTATTGGTGTTCGGTGCGGTTTGTGTAGGATAGGTGGGAGACTGTGAAGCTGGCACGCTAGTGTTGGTGGAGTCGTTGTTGAAATACCACTCTGATCGTATTGGGCTTCTAACCTCGGACCATGATCTGGTTCAGGGACAGTGCCTGGTGGGTAGTTTAACTGGGGCGGTTGCCTCCTAAAATGTAACGGAGGCGCCCAAAGGTTCCCTCAGCCTGGATGGCAATCAGGTGTTGAGTGTAAGTGCACAAGGGAGCTTGACTGTGAGACGTACATGTCGAGCAGGGACGAAAGTCGGGACTAGTGATCCGGCACCGGCAAGTGGAAGCGGTGTCGCTCAACGGATAAAAGGTACCCCGGGGATAACAGGCTGATCTTCCCCAAGAGTCCATATCGACGGGATGGTTTGGCACCTCGATGTCGGCTCGTCGCATCCTGGGGCTGGAGTAGGTCCCAAGGGTTGGGCTGTTCGCCCATTAAAGCGGCACGCGAGCTGGGTTTAGAACGTCGTGAGACAGTTCGGTCTCTATCCGCCGCGCGCGTCTAGAAACTTGAGGAAACCTGTCCCTAGTACGAGAGGACCGGGACGGACGAACCTCTGGTGTGCCAGTTGTTCCGCCAGGAGCACTGCTGGTTAGCTACGTTCGGAAGGGATAACCGCTGAAAGCATCTAAGCGGGAAGCCTGTTCCAAGATGAGGTTTCTCACCCACCTTCGGGTGGGGTAAGGCCCCCTACAGACTATGGGGTTGATAGGCCAGAACTGTAAGCACAGCAATGTGTTCAGGTGACTGGTACTAATCGGCCGAGGACTTACCAACAACACTCACCATTTTAAATGTGTGTGAGTCGAAAGTTGAAGACACACGTGATACGCGTATCCACTATGCACCTCTGAAACAACACACCAACCCGTGTGTAGACCGCGTGAGCGGTCAAAGCTGGGGTTGGTCGGACAGTTTCATAGAGTTACGGCGGCTATAGCGGTGGGGAAACGCCCGGTCCCATTCCGAACCCGGAAGCTAAGCCCACCTGCGCCGATGGTACTGCACTGTAATGGGTGTGGGAGAGTAGGTCACCGCCGAACACAATTTAAGCCAAGCCCCCGAACCAGCAATGGTTCGGGGGCTTGACTCATTTAGACACCCTCTTCTTCGGGTTCTCCGAGCGGCACCCACTGCACGGTTGCGGGCCAGCACAGGCTCACGGCGGATTAGCCAAAGGTGCAGGTCGACGAATAGATTGGATGGTTATGAGCAGCACTGGTGGTGGTCGCGATGCGGGTGGTCGTGATGCAGGCGGTCGAAACAACGGTCGTCGACGATCAGCGGGTAAGGACACCATGTCCGGGCCGGCGATTGCCGACAACGTTTCGGCCTCCGACTTAGACCCCGAAGTGAGACGGGATCTGCAAGCCCTCGATAAGGCAACCGCAGATCGAGTCGCACGGCACCTCGTTATGGCCTCAGACCTACTTGAGGACGATCCCGAACTGGCTCTCGAGCATGCCCGTGCTGCACGGGCACGAGCAGCACGGATCGGCGTCGTACGAGAAACCGCAGGCATCGTCGCCTATTCGGTCGGTGAGTGGCAGGAAGCCATCTCCGAATTGCGGGCCGCACTGCGGATGAACGGCAACGACGAATTGCTTCCGCTTATTGCAGATAGCGAACGCGGCCTCGGCCATTCGCTACGAGCCGTCGAAATCGCAGACAGTGAAGCCGGAAGGCGTCTCGTCGGCGATAGCGCCCTTGAAATGGCGATGGTGAAGGCCGGCGCATTGATCGACCTTGGGGCCCCCGAGACTGCCGTGAAGTCTCTCGCCACCCATGATCTCAACCCGGGCCGTACCGGGACTGAAGCGGCACGCCTGTTTTATGCCTATGCGTCTGCACTCGATGCAGCCGGACGCCGCAGCGAAGCCGTCACTTGGTTCCAGAATGCCGCGGCCGCCGATATCGATGACCAAACCGACGCCGAGTTCCGCCTGATGGAACTTCTCGAAGGCGCGGCAACCCTGGCAGTGAGCCAGAGCGACAGCAACACTGCCGGCAGTGACGCGACGGAAGAGCAAGCGCAGACACTCGGCGACATGTACGACGTGTTGCTGCTGGATCTGGACGGAACCCTCTATACCGGCACCGATGTAGTTCCCAATGCTCGCGAAGCTGTTGTTGATGCTGGCGACAATGTTCTCTACGTGACGAATAATGCCAGCCGTAGTCCCGCAGAAGTCCGGGAGAAGCTCACCAGCCTTGGATTTCCGGCGACCGCGCAGCAGGTAGTTACTAGCGCACAAGTAGGCGCCCAATTGGTGGCCGAAACCGTCGAACCGGGATCGAAAGTTCTTGTGGTCGGGTCGCAAGCGTTGCGCCAGGAGATTCGGGACGCCGGCCTTGAAGTTGTTGAGTCCGCAGATGATGATCCGGTGGCGGTAATTCAGGGGCACTCACCGGATACCGGATGGGCGCAACTATCGGAGGGGGCGCTCGCGATCCGTCGCGGTGCCACCTGGTTCGCGACCAACGTTGACACCACACTTCCGACAGAACGCGGACTCCTTGTCGGCAACGGTTCCATGGTGGCCGCTGTGGCATCTGCGACCGGGGCTGAGCCCATCGTCGCGGGCAAGCCCGCGGCGCCGATCATGCGTGGCGCACTGGCCCGGACCACCGGCCAACGCCCCCTGATGATTGGTGATCGCCTCGATACCGATATCGAGGGTGCCAATACCGTCGGTATCGACAGTCTCCTCGTGCTCAGTGGAGTCACCACCGGAGTCGAACTGCTGGCAGCCGTCGTCGAGCAGCGGCCCACCTACGTTGCGAAAGACATGTCGGCGCTTCGCGAACCGGCGGAGCAATCAATTATCGGTCCTCGGCGAGCGTGGAGTGTTGAGGTTAACCAGCAGCATGTTTCGGTTGGCTCGCGCGGGGACGGGACCGTCGCCGATCTCGCGGCTGCGCTGGCACACGGTGTGTGGACGGCCGATGTTGGCGGATTCGACCTTCGTATCGCGGCCGAAGACGACGCGTCGGAGAAGGCGCTGGTCGAACTCGGGCTTAATCCGTTGCGTTAGCCTGGAGCGGAGATGACTGAATTCAATCCGCAGGGCGTGAACGCCCAGCGACCCGGACCGTCGCCTGCAGCGCTCGCCTCGCAGGCCGCTGAACGGAACGCCGAGCCAGGTAACCCAGCCGAACATCCCGGACTGGCGGATGTGGCGATGCTGCTCGAAGAGGCGGCAATGGTTCGCGAAATGGCCGACGATACCGTCGACCTCGCCTCACTGGGGCGTCAGGCCGAGTTGCTGACCCAAGCGCACGACCAACTGGCAGCAGTCCTGGAAGACGCTGGCCGTGGCTAAGAATCGACAGCCGATTTCTACACGGGTCGAGGTGCGCTGATGGCGGCCCGAGCCCGCCTCGACGCCGAGCTGGTCCGACGGGGGCTGGCGCGCTCCCGGGAAGCAGCGCGCGAGCTGATCGAGGCAGGCAACGTCAAAGTCAACGGCACCCAAGCGAGTAAAGCCGCGACCAACGTCGCTCGAGACACCCCGATCGTGGTGGTCGAAGAAGTCGACACCGAGCATTGGGCCTCTCGGGGAGCGCACAAGCTCCTTGGGGCACTGGAAGCATTCGAACCGCTTGGCGTCACCGTCGATGGCAAGCGCTGCCTCGATGCCGGAGCGTCGACCGGCGGATTCACCGACGTCCTCCTGCGGCGCGGCGCACGGGAAGTCGAGGCGGTGGACGTCGGCTACGGACAGCTCGTCTGGAAGCTGCAAACCGACGAGCGCGTCCACGTGCACGACCGGACCAATGTGCGGAGCCTGACCCCCGACGACATTGGCGGACCGGTCGACTTGATTGTCGGTGATCTGTCATTTATTTCGCTGAAGCTGGTTCTCCCCGCGTTGGCGGCCTGCCTGCAGCCCGGCGGCGACGCCTTGCCAATGGTGAAGCCACAGTTTGAGGTCGGCAAAGATCGTGTGGGTTCCGGTGGTGTGGTTCGCGACCCGGCACTGCGTGCCGAGGCGGTCGAAGATGTAGCTGTTACCGCAGCGAGGCTGGGACTGCGTACCCGGGCCGTGGTCGCGAGTCCGTTGCCCGGGCCATCTGGGAATGTTGAGTTCTTCCTATGGCTGCACAAGCCGTTGGCCGACGATGAGGCCGGACAGCGGCCAGATACCGTTAATGCAAGTGAGGTCGATCCAAGCCAACGGTGGGCTGACGGAGAAGAAGGTCAGCGGATTCGAGCCATGATCGATCAAGCCGTCGCCGACGGACCGCAATAGAGAGGGGGACCGAAGATGCCAACACCCGACAATGTGGGGGAGCACCGCCGGACATTCCTCGTTGTTGCGCACACCGGCCGCGACGAGGTCACCAACACGCTCCTGACCATCGCCCGGCGCTGCGGGGAAGCGGGCATTGCCCTGCGGGTGGTAGACCACGACACCAGGCTGCCCGCACAGCCCTTTGTTCAGACGCATCCCGTCGACCCGCAGATGCTGCGGGAAGCGGGTGCTGAAGTAGAAGTGACACAAGCCGATTCGGCGTCTGCTCAAGGCTGCGAGTTGGTCCTCGTCCTCGGCGGCGACGGCACCTTCCTGCGTGCCGCTGAGCTTGCGTACCCGGCCGGCGTACCGATCATGGGCGTCAACCTGGGACACATTGGCTTCCTCGCAGAAGCCGAAGCCCACAGCATTGACGAAGTGCTCGACCGTCTCATCGGCGGCGAATACCGAGTTGTTGATCGTATGGTGCTCGACGTCGGCGTCGTGGACCCCGGTAGCGACGTGCCACGGTCGGTCGACTGGGCTCTCAACGAGGTTGTCGTCCAGAACTCGACGCATAACGGTGTCCTCGAATTGGTCATCGAAGTCGACGGCCGCCCGGTGGCCGCATTCGGTGCCGACGGGCTTCTGGTGTCGACACCCACCGGGTCGACGGCGTACGCGTTCTCCGCGGGAGGGCCGGTTATGTGGCCGGACCTCGAAGCGATCCTTGTGGTGCCGAGCAACGCGCATGCACTCTTCGCCCGCCCGATGGTGACCAGCCCGCGGTCGCGGGTGGCGGTCGAGGTCCATCGCGACGGGCGCGACGGAGTTGCCCTGTGCGACGGTCGTCGGATCCTTGACGTTCCGGCCGGATCACGCGTGGAGGTCGTTCGCGCTCAGCGTTCACTGCGCTGGGTGCGGATTAACTCCGAGCCATTCGCCGACCGTCTCGTCACCAAATTCTCGCTGCCGGTTACCGGTTGGCGTGGAAGGAGCTGAACTCTCAGGTGCTGGAAGAACTCTCCATCCGCAGTCTGGGCGTCCTCGAATCCGCATCGGCACAGTTTCATCCCGGTTTCACCGTCCTGACCGGTGAAACCGGAGCCGGTAAGACGATGATCGTGACGAGCCTGCGACTGCTGTCCGGGGCTCGAGCCGATGCCGGTCGTGTCCGCACGGGCGATGCCAAAGCTATCGTTGAGGGCCGGTTTCGGCTTCCGGCGGATCGCGGTGATGTCGCAGCCATGCTCGACGACGCCGGTGCCGAACTCGATGACGACGACACTGTCATCGCGGCGCGCACCGTCAACGCTGATGGTCGTTCGCGGGCACACCTGGGTGG
Source organism: Gordonia sp. (in: high G+C Gram-positive bacteria) (assembly GCF_049647785.1). Classification (GTDB taxonomy): domain Bacteria; phylum Actinomycetota; class Actinomycetes; order Mycobacteriales; family Mycobacteriaceae; genus Gordonia. Next base: position 17,321 of record NZ_JBARYI010000014.1, on the reverse strand, counting down.
TCGATCGGTACCTGTCGGGACGCTTGCCCAGTTGACCGGGGAACTACTCGCCATCCACGGACAGAACGACCAGTTGCGATTGATTCGTCCCGATCAGCAGCGCGGTGCCCTGGACCGCTATTCCGGTTCGGCCGCGACGACTGTCCTGAAGAAGTACCGGGCCGCGCGCACCGAGTGGGTGGAGATTCTTGACGAACTCGATCGCCGCCGTGCAAATTCTCGCGAACTGGCGCAGGAGGCGGACCGTCTGCGGTTCGGCATTGACGAAATTGCCGCGGTAGCACCGGAACCAGGCGAAGACTCGGATCTCGTCACCACCATTCGACGGATGACCGACTTGGAAGAGATCCGAGACACCGCCGTGCGGGCGCAGGGGATTGTGGCCGGTTCCGACGGATCGTCGGTGATTGACGGCCTCGGCACTGTGCGTTCATTGCTGGAATCGGCGTCCGATGACGCACTCCGCGAGTTGTATCCCCGCGTGGCAGAAGCGTTGACCGTCGTGGCCGACCTCGGACAGGAACTCACCGCCTACCTCGGTGGTCTTCCCGAAGATGCGGGCGATCTTGACGCTCTGCTGAATCGCCAGGCAGCGCTTAAGGCGCTCACGCGAAAGTATGCCGCGGATGTCGACGGTGTTCTCGCCTGGCGTGATGAGGCAGAACGGCGGCTGGCACAGATCGACGATCCAGAAGGGTCCATCGACGAACTCGAGCGCAACGCCGAGCACGCGCGCGCAAAGGTCACCGAGCTGGCGGGCAAACTGCATTCACAGCGCGTCAAGTCGGCAAAGAGTCTGGCGAGTAAGGTCTCTGCCGAACTCACCGGCCTGGCAATGGGTGGCTCGGAGCTATCTGTGTCGGTGTCGCTACTGTCGGCAGAAGATGATCGGCTGGCAATAGAAATCGACGGGCAACGCGCACACGCGGGTGGCGACGGCGCCGATCGTGTTGAGTTCGGACTGGTTTCACACAAGGGTGCTGCACCGTTGCCGATCGCGAAGTCGGCGTCCGGCGGCGAACTCTCACGCGTGATGCTGGCATTGGAAGTGGTTCTCGCGGAACCTGATTCGGGTGGCGTCATGGTGTTCGACGAGGTTGACGCAGGCGTTGGCGGGGCGGCGGCCGTTCAAATTGGTGCACGCCTGGCGCGACTGGCTCGGCGACACCAGGTGATCGTTGTGACGCACCTGCCTCAGGTAGCGGCGTTCGCCGACACTCACTTGGTCATTGGCAAATCCGGCGGGGGCAAACAGGGCAAGCAGCGCTCGACACTCACCAGCCTGGAGCGTGACGAGCGAATCGCTGAACTGGCGCGCATGCTGGCCGGACTCGGCGATTCGGAGACCGGGCGGGCACACGCCGAAGAACTGCTGGCGACAGCCGAACAGGCACGTTCGGCTAGCTAGCGGGTCGCTGTCGCACCCGCTTCCCCCATCAACCGCTTGTTTCCAATGTGGCGAAAGTTGACATTGGTACGGCGCGCCTCCGTGTTACTTCTGTGACTCGAGGTCACTATGGGACGCATGAGGATGCCAGCGTTGCTCTCCCGTAACACCGAAGCTCTCCCCGGAATCACCGGGATTGCCCGAATCGACAAAGACGTGAAACGGTTGGTCAGTCGCGTCGATCACGGTGCCATCGTGATCCTCGATCAAATCGACCTCGACCGGGTCACCGCAGACGCGCTCGTCGAAGCCGAGGTCGCCGCGGTCATCAACGTTTCGCAGTCGATCACCGGTCGCTACCCGAACCTCGGTCCCGAGGTGCTCGTCGCGTCGAACATTGTGCTCATCGACAATGTGGGACCCGAAGTGTTCTCGCGGGTCAAAGACGGCACCCGCGTCCGCTTGAACGAAGGAAAGCTATACATCGGTGAGCGGGTTGTCGCCCGCGGTCAAGAGTTGACCGAGCGAGACATCGCCGACCTGATGCTCGACGCCAAGAGTGGTTTGGTCGACCATCTCGAAGCGTTCTCCGGCAACACCATCGAGTTCATTCGCAGCGAATCACCGCTACTGATCGACGGCGTCGGCGTTCCCAAGGTTAACGTCAACCTCGACAAGCGTCACGTGGTGATTGTGGCCGAAGGATCCGATCGTGCGATGGATCTGAAGGCACTCAAACCGTTCATCAAGGAGTACCAGCCGGTCATGATCGGTGTGGGGGCTGGCGCCGACACCATCGTGAAAGCCGGATACCGGCCGTCGATCATCGTCGGCGACCCGGACTCGATGAAAGTGGAAACGCTCAAGTGCGGTGCCGAGGTGGTCCTGCCCGCCGATCCGGACGGTCACGCCCCCGGCCTCGAACGTATTCAGGACCTCGGTATCGGAGCCACGACGTTCCCGGCTGCGGGCTCGGCGGGCGACCTTGCGTTGCTGCTCGCCGACTATCACGACGCCGCACTGATCGTGACCGCCGGATTCAGCGGATCGCTGAACGACTTCTTCGACCGTGAACTGCGAGACCAGATCCCGTCGCGTTTCCTGACCCGCCTCAAGGTGGGACCCAAACTTGTTGACGCCAAGGCTGTTGCCACGCTGTACCGCAGTCGGGTCAGTGGCACCTTGATCGCCATGTTGATGATCGCCGCGCTCGTCGCGATCATCGCGACCGTCGTCATCACGCAGGGCGGCGGCGCGGCGGCCAGCGATTGGATCGTGGATCAGTGGAATGCGTTGGCAGACTGGGTTTCCAGCGTTTGGACTACTAAATGATTGGACTCCGGAGCCGTAAATGATCTCCATGCGACAGCACGCAATATCGTTGATCGCGGTGTTTGTGGCCCTGACCCTGGGACTTTTCCTGGGGTCGGGGTTCATTGGTGACCGGGTCAATTCGCTGACCGGCACCGACCGCGACAAGATTGGCAAGCTGCAAGACCAGAACGAGGTTTTGAACACCGAAGTCGGCAACGACAACGCGTTCATCAAGGCTATTGGACCGCAGTTGACGAAGAACATGCTCGACAAGCGCAGCGTGCTTGTCGTGACCGCACCCGATGCCGCCGACGGTGACGTTGAAGAGCTCAAGGGACTGATTAACGACGCTGGCGGCACCGTTTCCGGGCAGATGGCTCTGACGACGACGCTGGTGCGCGATGAGCAGGCTTCCAAGCTGCGGACCGTTGTCGACCAGTCGATACCGGCGGGTGCCCAGTTGCGCGTTGAATACACCGACTCCGGTTCACGAATTGGCGACCTCCTCGGCGTAGCGCTGCTGTCGCGGGCCGGGCAGAAGCCAGCCTCCGACGCCGACCGGTCGACGGTGCTGCAGACGCTGCGCCAGGGAGGATTCCTGGAGTTTGCGGAGGGATCGATCAAGCCCGCCGATCTCGTCTTGGTAGTGACCGGCGGTGCGCTTCCCGCCGACTCCGGGGCGCAGGGCCAACTCGTTGGTCGCCTTGCCGCTGCGATGGCCTCACGCGGCCAAGGTGGGGCGCTCGTCGGCCGTAACGGTTCGGCAGATGGCGGTTCGGGTATCAGCGTCGTCCGATCGGATCCGTCGCTGAACAATGCCGTCAGTACCGTCGACAACATCAACCAGGAGACCGGACAGCTCACCACCGTCATGGCGTTGAGCGATGAAACACAGGGACGAACGGGTGCCTACGGTACCGGCACCGGGGCGACCGCCATCACAGTCGGGGCTGCGCCAGCGAAGTAATCGGTGCGAAACCCCAGGACGACGCGCGAGTTCACGGTCACAACACACCGAATGACTGTGGTGTTCGCTGCTCATGGCCGCAATCGGGTCAACTGCTGTTAGGCTGAAGTCCCGTAGGTATTAACGATTCGCACTTCAGGCTTGAGTCGCCCGACGGGAGAAAAATTGCGATCACTGCGTGGCAAGCGCGCCGGAGCTAAGCACATCTTTGTGACCGGTGGTGTCGCTTCGTCATTAGGAAAAGGTCTGACGGCTTCGAGCCTGGGACAACTCCTCACCGCACGGGGGATGCGGGTGACGATGCAGAAGGTCGACCCCTATCTCAACGTCGACCCAGGCACGATGAACCCTTTCCAGCACGGGGAAGTTTTTGTCACCGAAGACGGTGCCGAGACCGACCTCGATGTTGGCCACTACGAACGTTTCCTGGACCGGAACCTTTCTGGCTCGGCCAATGTCACCACCGGACAGGTCTACTCGACTGTCATCGCGAAGGAACGTCGCGGCGAGTACCTCGGCGACACCGTCCAGGTGATCCCGCATATCACCGACGAACTGAAGTCGCGAATGATCGCGATGCACAATCCTGACGCCGACGGCGAAACACCGGATGTCGTGATTACCGAAATCGGTGGCACGGTCGGTGACATTGAATCGCAGCCGTTCTTGGAGGCCGCGCGCCAGATCCGCCACGACTTGGGCCGCGAAAATGTCTTCTTTCTGCACGTTTCGCTGGTTCCGTACCTGGCACCGTCCGGTGAGCTCAAGACCAAGCCCACCCAGCATTCAGTTGCCGCTCTGCGCAGCATTGGTATTCAGCCCGATGCGCTGATTCTGCGGTGTGACCGCCCGGTGCCGGAAGCCTTGAAGAAGAAGATCGCGCTGATGTGCGACGTTGATATTGACGGCTGCATCTCGACGCCCGACGCGCCGTCGATCTACGACATTCCGAAGGTCCTGCACTCCGAGCAACTGGACGCCTACGTGGTGCGTCAGTTGGGTCTGCCGTTCCGCGACGTTGACTGGACTGTGTGGGGCGACCTCCTCGACCGTGTCCACTCGCCGCGAGAGACAGTACGAATTGCCTTGGTCGGCAAGTACATTGACCTGCCCGACGCATACCTGTCGGTGACCGAAGCGATTCGTGCCGGCGGTTTCGCGCACCGGACGCGCACCGAAATCTCCTGGGTTCCATCGGACGACTGCGAAACTCCCGAGGGTGCACAGGCGGCCCTGCGCGACGTCGACGGTGTCCTGGTGCCCGGTGGCTTCGGTATCCGCGGTATTGAAGGCAAGCTGGGTGCCATCACCTACGCGCGCGAACACGGGATCCCGCTTCTTGGGCTGTGCCTCGGTTTGCAGTGCGTGGTGATCGAAGCAGCACGCCAGGCCGGACTCGCCGACGCCAGTTCCACCGAGTTCGACCCTGACACCCCGTCACCGGTCATCGCGACGATGGTCGATCAGAAGGCTGCGGTCGCGGGCGACGCCGATCTCGGCGGCACCATGCGACTCGGTGCCTACCCGGCAACACTGCTGGCGGGTTCACAGGTTGCTCGCTCGTACGGGACCACCGAAGTGAGCGAACGTCACCGTCACCGGTTCGAGGTCAACAACGACTACCGCGACACCATCGCCAAAGCCGGCCTCGTTATCTCGGGGACGTCACCGGACGGGAACCTCGTCGAATTCGTCGAGTACCCGAAGGAAGTTCATCCGTTCCTTGTCGCCACCCAGGCGCATCCGGAACTGAAGAGCCGCCCGACGCGTCCGCACCCGCTGTTCAAGTCGTTCATCGAAGCCGCGCTCAAGTACAAGACAGCGGTTCGGCTGCCAGTGGAACTCGACGGTTACGACCCCACCGACGTTGAGGGCGACGTCGTCGCCGATGCAACCAGCGTCAAGTAGTCGGATCAACTCGGCATGACGGAAGCAGGTACGCACGAGTTCACGACAACGTCGTCACGAACGGAGTACTCCGGTGCAATCCTGGCACTTCGCGTCGACGACGTGACCATGCCGGGCGGGCGATCGGCGAAGCGGGAAGTCGTCGAACACCACGGCGCAGTCGCCGTCGTCGCACGTGACGGCGACGGTCGTATCGCGATGGTCCGTCAGTATCGGCATCCGGTGGGGCGACGTCTGTTGGAGTTGCCCGCCGGATTGCTCGATGGCGGACCCGATGAGGACCCATTGACGGCTGCCCAGCGGGAACTGGCGGAGGAGGCTGACCTGGCTGCCACGCGCTGGCGACTCCTGGTGGATCTCGTGGTGTCGCCGGGATTCACGGATGAAGCCTTGCGGGTGTACCTCGCCGAAGACCTGACCGAGTTGGCGGCCGCCGACCGGGAGCACGAGGAAGCCGACCTGGTTCTGGAGTGGGTTCCGCTCTCCGAGGCCGTCCGACTCGCTCTCTCTGGCGAGATTGTTAACGCCACTGCGGTTGCCGGAATTCTGGCAACGGCGGCAGCGGATGCGGCCAGCATCGACCTCCGCGCGACAACGGCACCCTGGCTCGATGAGCCGACCGCTTTTGCGGCACGCAAGTAAGCGAAGAAGGCGATGGCGGAACTTTCTACATCGGCTGAGGTAAGTTCCGCGATCGCGCTCTACCTTGATCACCTGACCGTCGAACGTGGTTCGGCCGTCAACACGGTGGTGTCGTACCGGCGTGACCTTGACCGGTATCGAGAGTTTCTGGCCGGGCGCGGTATCACCGATATGCGTCGGGTCGATGAGGAGACCGTCCGTGAGTTTTTGGTCGCGCTCAGGCGCGGTGACCCGGAACGCCAGGTGCCAGGGCTCGCCGACTCGTCCGTTGCTCGCACCTTGGTGGCGGCGCGCGGCTTTCATAAGTTCTGCGCGGCGGAGGGACTCACCGTCACCGACGTTGCCCGCACAGTTCGGCCGCCGAAACCCGCTCGACGACTTCCCAAATCGCTACCCGTCGACGATGTGCTCGCGATTCTGGAAGCCGCCGGGATCGGCGACGGGCCGCGAAGTCTCCGGGATCGCGCGCTCGTGGAACTGCTGTATAGCTGCGGTGCTCGTATCTCAGAGGTCACTTCGCTCGACATCGATGACCTCGACCTGGAACATCGAGCCGTTATTCTGCGCGGCAAAGGCGGCAAGGAACGAATCGTCCCCGTCGGCGGACCCGCAATCGATGCGGTGGATGCCTACCTTGTTCGCGGACGGCCCGCGTTAATCAAGAAGTCGACGCCCGCACTGTTCTTGAATATTCGCGGTGGACGCCTCTCACGCCAGAGTGCTTGGCAGGTATTGGTTGATGCCGCGGCACGAGCCGGGATTGACAAAGAAGTCTCGCCGCACACGATGCGCCACAGTTTCGCGACCCACTTGCTCGACGGCGGTGCCGATGTCCGCGTTGTTCAGGAACTGCTCGGGCATTCGTCCGTGACCACGACACAGGTCTACACCCTGGTGACGGTCAATACGATGCGTGAGGTCTACGCGACTGCGCACCCGCGGGCCAGGTAGCAGTGAACGCGCAAACTACCGGGACCGGGCCACCAATTCCTTCGTCGCTGGCAAGACCGTCGTACCGATTTCTTCAATCTCGGCGGCATCGTCGGTGGCAAAGATGAAGCCGCTGATGCCGTAGTTTTGCGTCAGTTCGGCAAGGTCGGTCGCCCACGATTCCGGCGGACCGGTCAAGAAGCCGGTACGGGAACTAGCAAAAGTGCCCGACAGGTTCAGGTAGCGGCGAATCGACGCCGGGTCACGCCCGGCCCCGCGGGCCGCGCCGTCAATAATGGCATTCAATCCAGGCAGCGCTTGCGCTCCGCCTTTCACGTTCCCCAATGACGGCAGCCACCCGTCACATTTGCGGCCGATTAAATCGAGCATGCGTGGACCCAGTGCGCCGAGGGCGATACTGATCGGGTGCGCCGGTGCCGGGCCGCGTTTTGCGCCGTCGATGGGGTAGAAGTCGCCGGGAAGAAAGACGCCGCCGCGTTCGGAGGTGTCCCACAGTGCGCGCATCACGTCCACCGCTTCCTCAACCGCGCGACGGGCTTCGCCGGGTGTTCGGCGCGGCCCGCCCATCGCGACGAGCGCGTCGACGAAACCGCCTGCCCCCAATGCGATCTCGCATCGACCGCCAGAAAGTAGGTCGAGGCTGGCGGCCGCGCGCGCCAAAACTGCCGGAGGTCTCAAGGGAAGGTTGAGGACATTCCCAGACAGTTTCACACGTTCGGTTCGGGCCGCGATGTAGCTGAGCAGGGTCCACGTGTCGAGGAACCTCGGCTGGTAGGGATGGTCCTGGATGGTCACCGAGTCGAAGCCCGCATCTTCGGCGGTTAAGGCCAGGTCGACGGCCTGTTGAGGGGCTGCCGAGGAGGGGGTGAGGAACACTCCAAATTGTAGATCGAGCCCATAATCAGTCATCGGAAATCCCCTCAATTTGCCACGCGATTTGTCTGCAAGTCTACGGACGAATCGGACCCGTGGCGGGCCCTGCGGAGCGCCTCGACGATCCGTTGACCGGAACACACTAGGATCATTGGAGATATGAAATTCAGGGGCACGACCGGGGAGGAGCATCAATCAGGTGAGTGCATCCCATCCTGGTAGGAAGCCGGAGCAGGGCGAACTCGATGTGAATGCTGAAAAGCTCGGGCCCACTGGTCGGCCCTACCGCGACATCCCCGAACCCCAGCGGATCGACAAGCACGGTCCCGCCGTCATCATCGCCATGTGCAACCAAAAAGGCGGCGTCGGCAAGACTACTTCGACGATCAATCTCGGTGCGGCCCTTGCCGAATACGGTCGGCGTGTCCTTCTTGTCGACCTTGACCCGCAGGGCGCGCTTTCGGCGGGCCTCGGCGTTCCGCACCATGATCTCGACAAAACTGTTCATAACTTGCTCGTCCCGCCGTATGCGTCAACTGACGACGTACTGATGCGGACGCGTGTCGACGGCTTGGACCTGCTGCCGTCGAACATCGACTTGTCTGCCGCCGAGATCCAACTGGTCACCGAGGTTGGCCGCGAGCAGGCATTGGCGCGGGCGCTGCACCCTGTCGCCGACCGCTACGACTACATCCTCATCGACTGCCAGCCATCCCTCGGCCTGCTGACCGTCAACGCACTGGCATGCGCGGACAATGTGATCATTCCGATGGAGTGCGAGTACTTCAGCCTGCGAGGCCTCGCACTGCTCACCGACACCATCGACAAAGTGCATGACCGTCTCAACATGAAACTTGAGCTTGGCGGCATCCTGGTCACGATGTTCGACCAACGCACCCTGCACTCGCGGGAAGTGATGGCGCGTGTCGTCGAGGTCTTCGGTGACGCCGTCTACGACACGGTGATCAACCGGACGGTCAGATTCCCGGAAACCTCCGTTGCTGGGGAACCAATCACCTCGTGGGCACCGAAATCGTCCGGCGCCATTGCCTATCGGAACTTGGCACGAGAGGTGATCGCCGGCAACGAGTCCGGCGAGTGAGCCAGCCGTCAGGCGAAATGGCGACCGACGTCGTGGCGGCTGTGACCTCCGAAGCCGAGACCGTCGACGTACCGTCCGGCAAGTTCAAGGTCGAGTTAGCGAACTTTTCCGGTCCGTTCGATCTGCTCCTCAACCTGATCAGTCAGCGGCGACTTGACGTCACCGAGGTGGCACTGCATGTCGTGACCGATGATTTCATCGCCTATACGAAAGCGTTGGGTCCCGAGTCCGACCTTGAACAGACGACTGAGTTCCTGGTTATCGCGGCCACTCTGCTCGATTTGAAGGCCGCGAGGCTCCTGCCTTCGGGGGAGGTGGAAGACCCGGAAGATCTCGCTCTGCTCGAGGCCCGCGACCTGCTATTCGCGCGCTTGCTCCAGTACCGTGCATACAAGCAGGTGGCTGTGCTGTTTGGTGAGTTGGAAGCTGCCGCGCTGCAGCGGTACCCGCGTGCGACGTCGTTGGAGGACCGCTTCGCCGATCTGCTTCCCGAAGTGGAGCTCGGAGTGACTCCGCAAAGGTTCGCCGAAATCGCCGCTGCCGCCTTCATTCCGAAGGTACAGCCGACGGTCGGACTCGATCACCTGCACGGATCGAGCGTGTCGGTTCCCGAACAGGCGCTACGCCTGACGGAACTGTTGACTGCGGAGCCAGGGCAGTGGCTGACCTTTTCCCAACTGGTTGCCGAGTGTGAGAGTGGTCTCGAAGTGGTCGCCCGATTCTTGGGCTTACTCGAGTTGTACCGGGAGCGGGCCATCGTCTTCGACCAGCCCGAAGCGCTCGGGGAACTAAAAGTCAGTTGGACCGGCGACCGCGACAGCGCCGAGATCGACATCGAAAAGTCGGAGGACTACGGATGACAGACGATGCTGCACTGGGAGAGGACTCCCCAGTCGAGGTTGGCGACATCGAATCGGGCCCGGCCGAGGCGAGCGAGATCGAATCGAATGAACTCGAACCCGATGAGCTCGATCACCTCGACGATGACGAACTTAAGGCCGCCCTCGAAGCGGTGCTGCTCGTCGTCGATACTCCCGCGACCGTCGAAGAACTGGCCTCGGCCATCGAGGAAAAGCCCGCACGCATCCGAAAGATGTTGCGGCAGATGAGTGCTCAGCTCACTGAGGCAAGGAGCGGGATTGATCTCCGCTTTGCCGGTGACGGCTGGCGGTTCTACACCCGCAACGACTATGCACCGTACGTCGAGAAACTTTTGCTCGACGGCACGCGCAGCAAACTCACCCGCGCGGCCCTTGAGACGCTGGCAGTGGTGGCCTATCGCCAACCGGTCACGAGGGCGCGAGTCAGCGCTATCCGCGGGGTCAATGTGGACGGCGTGGTGCGAACACTCCTAGCTCGCGGACTGATCAGCGAAGCCGGGACCGACGAGAACACGACCGGCACCCTCTACGTGACGACCGAACTGTTCCTGGAGCGGTTGGGACTGGCGTCGCTGAGTGAACTGCCCGACATTGCGCCGCTCCTACCCGGTGTCGACTCCATCGACGACATCGGAGACGAGGTCCTCGACGATCCTCGATTCGCCAAACTGGGGAATAACCAGGCAGAATCGAGTGTTGACGTTTCGGCGCAGGCATTGGCAGAAGCCGATGAGGCATAGTTCGCCAATCTCGACCTGCACCAAAATTTCGATCCACGTAAATCAATACAGCTGAAGGACTCTTCATGGCATCCGCTAGCCGAGACGGCACACCGGGACGACGACGAGAGGGCGGAAACCCGCGCTCGTCGGACAGTAATAACGCACGGGGCAAAGCCTCGGGCAAGGGCGCCGCAAGCCGCGGCGCCGCAGGAAAAAAGGGCGCATTCGCTGGCAAACGTGGCAAGCCGGGTGCGCCAGGCCAGCATCCGTCGTCGCGCAAGCCGCACCGTAAGGGCAGCTCGCACGTCGACGTCGAATCCGGCAAGATCCGCCTGAACAATTCCAAACCCGCTCGCAATCAGATCGCCAACGGTGAGGGCGAAGGCGCCACATATGTCGCCGATGGCATGCGCCTCCAGAAGGTACTGGCCGCTGCTGGCGTTGCCTCGCGCCGTGGCGCCGAAGAGCTCATCGCCGCCGGTCGCGTTGAAGTTGACGGCGAAATCGTGCTCGAACAGGGCCTGCGCATCAACCCCGACACCGCCATCATCAAGGTCGACGGTGCCCGCGTGGTCATCGATGAAACCAAGCAGTATCTCGCACTGAACAAGCCGAAGGGCCTGCACTCGACCATGAGTGATGAGCAACTTCGCCCGTCGGTCGGTGACCTTGTTGCCGAACGAGTGATGGCCGGCCAGCGACTCTTTCACGTCGGGCGTCTAGACGCTGACACCGAAGGTCTGCTGCTGCTGACCAACGACGGCGAATTGGCGCATCGGCTGATGCACCCATCGTTCGAGGTTCCCAAGACGTACTTGGCGACCGTTCGTGGCGAGGTTCACCGCGGTCTCGGTCGGGTCTTGCGCGAGGGCGTCGAACTCGACGACGGTCCCGTGCGCATTGACAAGTTCGCACTGCTGGAGGTCCACCAGGGGGAGTCGCTGGTGCGACTGACGCTGCATGAAGGCCGCAAGCGCGTGGTGCGTCGACTGCTCGCCGAGGTTGGTTTCCCGGTGATTCGCCTGGTCCGTACCGACATTGGTCCGGTGGCGCTCGGCAAGCAGCGTCCCGGCAGCATTCGCGTGCTCGACAACCGGGAGATCGGTGCCCTGTACAAGGCGGTGGGGATGTGAGTGCTGCGGCAACCCCTACCGGCGACACGGTTCAGGTAGTCGCGATCGACGGTCCCGCAGGCACAGGTAAATCGACGGTGTCGGCTAGCCTCGCCGAGCGAATCGGTGCCCACATGCTGGACACCGGTGCGATGTACCGGGCCGCGACCCTCGCCGTGTTGCGCGCCGGTGTCGACCCCGCGAGCGACGACGTCCGTGACGTTGTCGACGCAGCAGATATTCGGCTGGCCGTCGGCGACGGTGACACGCAGGTCTTCCTCAACGGCGAAGACGTGTCCGACGAGATCCGCACCAACGATGTCACCGCGGCAGTTTCGGCCGTCTCGGCACATGCGTACGTGCGTACCAAGCTCGTCGAACTGCAGCGGCGTCACGCCGACGACCAGTTTCTGGTCGTGGAAGGGCGCGATATCGGCACCGTCGTTTTTCCGAATGCCGCACTGAAGGTGTTCTTGACGGCAACGCCCGAGGCACGTGCCGAACGACGTCACCGTCAGAACGTGGCAGCTGGCCGCGAAAGCATCCTCGCTGAGGTTCTCGAGGCCGTGAACCTCCGCGACCACCTTGACTCGACGCGCGCAGTATCTCCACTGCGTGCGGCAGACGACGCTGTCGTCGTCGACACCAGCGAAATGACCCTGGAGCAAGTTATTGACCGGCTCACCGAGCTGGTCACCGAGCGAATCGGAGTCCGCCCGTGACCGACGACTTCTCAACCGAATTTGAATACGCAGACCCCAACCTCTCCGGCGACGGAACGTGGGCGGAGGAGGGGGACTGGGACCTGTCCGAGTTCCTCACCGACGAGGACACCGCTGCCGGTGCCGCGCTGCCGGTGCTGGCCATTGTGGGACGACCCAACGTCGGGAAGTCCACGCTGGTGAACCGTATTTTGGGTCGCCGCGAGGCGGTCGTTGAGGACGTTCCCGGCGTCACGCGCGACCGCGTGTCGTACAAGGCCGAATGGACCGGACGCCAGTTCATGGTTACCGACACCGGTGGCTGGGAACCGGACGCCAAGGGAATGGGCCTCGCAATCGCCACGCAGGCCGAACACGCAATGCGGACGGCCGACGCGATCGCGCTCATCGTCGATGCGACTGTGGGAGCCACCGCGACCGATGAGGCCGTGGCGCGCATGCTCCGACGGTCGAAGACGCCGGTCCTGCTTGTCGCCAACAAGGTCGACTCCGAGCGCATGGAATCCGAGGCGGCATCGCTGTGGTCGTTGGGTCTGGGGGAGCCGCACACCATCTCGGCTGCCCATGGTCGAGGGACCGGTGACTTGCTCGACAAGATCCTCGAGGTGCTGCCGGAGTCGCCTCGCGAGCGTTTCGCCGCTGGTGGGCCGCGGCGCGTCGCGCTGGTCGGCAAGCCGAACGTCGGCAAGAGTTCGCTCCTCAACAAACTGGCTGGCGAAGAGCGTTCCGTCGTCGACAATGTCGCAGGCACCACCGTCGACCCCGTTGACGAGGTCATCGAATTGGGTGGTCGCCCTTGGCAGTTCGTCGATACGGCGGGCCTGCGCCGCAAGGTCCGCAATGCCACCGGTCACGAGTACTACGCATCGCTGCGTACACGCGCTGCTTTGGACTCTGCGGAGGTCGCGCTGCTCCTAATTGATGCTGGGCAGCCGATCACCGAGCAGGACCTGCGGGTGTTGTCGATGATTATCGACAGCGGCCGGGCGCTCGTCGTGGTGTTCAACAAGTGGGACCTCGTCGACGAAGACCGGCGCCACGAACTCGACAACGAGATCGATCGGGAATTGGCGCGTGTGCCGTGGGCACGCCGAGTCAATATTTCGGCGATGACCGGTCGGAGCGTGCAAAAGCTGGTCCCGGCGCTCGAAGGGGCGTTGGAATCGTGGGACAAGCGTGTGTCGACGGGACAACTGAACAACTGGCTCAAGGAAATCATCGCGGCGACGCCTCCGCCGGTTCGCGGTGGTCGTCAGCCGAAGGTGATGTTTGCGACGCAGGCGGCAACTCGTCCGCCAACGTTTGTGCTGTTCACGACCGGCTTCCTGGAAGCGGGTTACCGTCGATTCGTCGAACGCAAACTGCGTGAACGCTTCGGCTTCGATGGTTCGCCGGTGCGTATCAACGTACGCGTGCGCGATCGGCGCGATCGCAAGCAATAGTCGTGGGAGCCGGGCAGTCGCCCGGTGGATCGATGATCAGCATGCTGTGAAATACTTCCGGCATGCTGATCATCGGAATCATTCTCTGGGGCATGCTCATTGGCGCTGCCGCCCAGCTGATCCTTGGTACCGGCCGTAAGGGCCTCAATTGGGGTATGGCCCTTGGTGCCGGCCTTGTTGGCTCGTTCGTCGGTGGACTGTTGATCAGTCTCATCGCGGGCGACGGCCTCGAGTTCCGTCCCAGCGGAATCATTGGCTCACTCGTTGGAGCGCTCTTGGTTTCCGGAATCTGGATCTACGTTGACCGCAAGCAGGTCGAAAACTAGTCTTACGCAGGCGATTCGCCGTCTGTGCGTCGCGTGAGTTAAAGTAAATTCGCTCCGCACAGCGGTGCAACGGGCTGTGGCGCAGCTTGGTAGCGCACTTGACTGGGGGTCAAGTGGTCGCAGGTTCAAATCCTGTCAGCCCGACCAAAAACCACACGAAAAACGCCTCTCCGAGAAATCGGAGAGGCGTTTTTCGTTGTCTCACTCTAGCGTCGACGAGAATTGTCAGACCCTCGCGATAGTGTTCACACAGACAAACGAACACACAGTGGGCTAGTTCACTACAGCTACTTCACTAACGCCGCGAGGAGGTGAACTCGATGGACCTGACCCAGGCAATTGCCGAGGTGAAGGATCCGGCCGAGCTCGCCTCGCTGGCAAGCGCGGTCGCCGCCCAGCTCGCCGGGGCGGTGTTCGCTGCTTCCACCGAGGGGCAGCTCTTGGAGGCCGCGGAGGTCCTTGAGCGGGCCAACCGTCGCTTTGACGGCGCGAACTCGGCGTTGCTGGCCGAGATTTCCGACCGTGGTGCCTACCGCAAGGCCGGGTTCCTCTCGGTCCATGCGTTCCTCGCCGGGGGCTTGCGCCTGGGTGATGGGGAGGCTCGGCGGCGTCGGATTGCTACCGAGGGCATTGCCCGTTTGTCGAACCTGCAGGGTGAAACTCTTGCGCCGGTGTTCCCGGCGACAGCTGAGGCGGTCGCTGACGGCGCGATCGGTGCCGACCATGTGGTGGAGATTGATGCGGTGATGCGGAAAATCCCGGCCGCGGTCGACGGGGCTACTCGGGCCGGGGCGGAGGCCCAGTTGGCCGAGGTCGCCCGGGATCTCACCCCGGCCGGGGTGCGGGCCGCCGGTTTCCGGTTGTTGGCCCATTTGGACCCCGAGGGGGCGCTCACCGACGAGCGGGACCGCCAACGCCTGCGCGGTTTTGGCCTCGGTGGTCAGGATCAGCGCCTGATGAGCAAGGTCCGGGGCTATCTCACCCCGCAGCTGCGGGCCCGACTCGAAGTCACGCTCGAGTCGTGGGCCAAGCCCGGGATGAACAACCCCGCCGACCCGGCCTCCCCACGCGGGGCGGCTGAGGCCGCTGATCCGGCTACCCTCGCCGCGGCGGCCGAACGCGATGACCGTTCGATCGGCCAGCGCCAGCACGACGCCCTCCTGGCGCTGCTGGAGGCTGAGCAAGCCCTGCGGCCCGGGGTCGGGCGGGCGCTCTCCAGCGAGTTAGTCATCACGGTGACCGACCGGGAGTTGGCCGAACAGGCCGGAGTCGCCCTGACCGCCACCGGCACGCGGGTTCCGGTCGGGGAACTGGTCGAACTTGCTGCCGATGCGACCCCGCATTTGGCGGTGTTCTCCCATGCGACGGGTCAGCCGTTGTATTTGGGGCGTGGGTCGCGGTTGGCGAACAAGCCGCAGCGGCTGATGCTGTTTGCCCGCGACCGCGGCTGCACCGCCCACCACTGCAATGCCCCGTTCGCTCGGACCGAGGCCCACCATTTCCCGGATTGGGCCGACGGTGGCCCCACCGATGTGGACCATCTCGGTGCCGCGTGCGGACGCCACAACCGCTCGGTCGGCAAGAACGTCGGCGAGTGGGAAACCCAACTCGTTATTGATGGCCCCGCCCGGGGCCGGGTCGCCTGGCGGCCCCGCACCCCCGGCAGGCGCGCCGCGTGGCGGGTCAACCAAACCCACCACGCCGAGTTGCTGCCCATTCAGGGCCCGCACGCCCCTCCGGAGCCGGAGGATTCCCGCATCGAGGCCCACCTCGAACACTTGCTAGGGGCTTAACCACCCGACCAGTCAGAAAATACCGCTGGTCGGGGGTTCAGTCATGCCCTGAGCGGTCACATGACAAGAAGACTGCGCTACCGACGGGAGCCTACTGGCAGGAATGCTGGAGAAAGCCGTATAGGCCTGCGCGGTAGCCACGAACGTAGCTGCGGTCACTTGTCGGGTCCAGTGCTTGATCCAGGGTCATCGACGCGAAGTTGCGCGCCCACGGGTGCGGCAGCCTATCGAGATCGGCGATGGAGTCCTCGAAACCTTGCTGAAAGACATCTGGGTCCAGATCTGCGTCCCGTTCCGGGTCACGCAGCGGAAACGATGTCGGAAGACACGTCACTGTCCCGTGCTCGGTGACAATATCGAGGGGAGGCAAGTCGGTGTGATGCGCGGTCATAGATTCGACTTCCTCTCGGCGAGACTCCGATAAAGAGTGGCGCGGCTGACGCCCAACTCTGCGGCAATCTGCGGAACAGAATGCCCTGTGGCACGCATACGCTCAGCGATGGAGACTTTTGCGTCATCGAGTGCGCGCGGGCGACCCGCGGTCGCAGCGTGCGGTGGTCTCGTTGATGACAGTCGAGTGGCGCTCCGGGCCTCTTCGTCGAGTTCGGCCAACGATGCCAGCACACCGACAATCATCGAACCCGCCGGATCGTCGGTATCGACACCTTCGCGCAGTGACCGGAGGCCAATTCGCCGTCGAGTCAATTCGCGGGCACTCGCTAACACCTCCGGTGCGGTCCGCCCAAGCCTGTCAATCCCTACGACGACGGCGGTGTCACCGGGGCGCGCATAGGCGAGGAGGGCGGCCCATCCCGGGCGTGCGGCCGTGAGTGGGCCGCCGGTCTTATCGCTGTAGATCCGGGATGGATCCACGCCAGCATCAGCGAGGGCGTCAATCTGAGCGTCAAGGCCATGTGGTTCGCGACCTATCCGCGCATAGCCAAGTCGGTAGGCAGCGCCTGCTCGCGCGTCCGAAGTCATGCACGCAATCTATCGCAAAATAGGAGACTTCGATTATGCGACACGCTCATTTATGAGAATCGCTTGCGGGTTGTGCGAGCGCTAACTGTTATGGATTCGCATGAGTGTCTCGAAAAAATCTCAGAAAGATTTGAGACAGTCGCAAAATTGGATCATCGTGGTTCTGTCGCACGACACCGACCAAAGCAAGCGGCCGCC
>NZ_JBARYI010000013.1:0-6369 GCF_049647785.1 Gordonia sp. (in: high G+C Gram-positive bacteria) | reverse complement strand
ATGTCAGACATAGTGCGGGAATCAACGCATCATGCGAGAACGCCAGGGCGGGCTGGGTGGCTGGGTGGCTGGGTGGTCGGGCGGGCGGCTAGGTGGTTGGGGCTAGTGCGTGACGACGGTGATTTCGGTGGGGCCCGAGATTTCGATGCGTTGACCGGCGTCGGAGAGGACTGCGGCGACGGTGTTGATGTCGCGCACATTGCGGCGGGTCCGAACTAACTCGGCCGCCACCAAGCCCTTGTAATGCTTATTGAAATGGCTGACGACCTTGCGGGAACCGTCGGGAAACTCCGTGACGACCGTTGCTGTCACCGCCGCGTCGACCGGCCCCAACTTTTGGTAGACGCCAGAGCGTAAGTCGACGACGAAATCGTCGATCGAATCGAGCGCGGGCGACAGGCTCGGCTTCCACAGGGCGCCCAGTGTGCCGAAGCCCGGCAATTTCGATCCGCCCGACAGCCGATACGCCGGGATCAAGTCATTCGCACCGACAACACCGAACAGGGCCGAACCAATCATCAACCGGTCGCCGGCCTTGGTCTTAGTGGCTCGCGTCATGCCCGGGTAGTCGAGGGCGTCGTACAGGACACCCGTGTAGCGGGTGATCGCTGAACGCGTTGGGGCGTCCCACAGATCGGCATTGCGTTGCACTTCGTCGACCGCCGACGCGCCCAACCCCAGTGCCGTCCGAGACGTATCCAGATCGGCGGCCAAGTCGACGATCGCGTCAGCCAACTTTCGGCGAATTGGGTTCAACGACGGCAACACCAACGTGTCAAGGTCGAGGGGTGCGGCTTTGCCGCCGTCAGACTTGGTCTCCGAAGGAGGCAGGATCACGAACACGCGATCACCCTAACGAACCCCGCTGAGGAGCCCACAGTACCGGCCCCCGCACTGCGGCAGAATCCACCCGATTAAGCTGGTCATCGTGATCACACGGATGTCGAACCTCTTCCTGCGTACCCTCCGCGACGACCCCGCCGATGCCGAAGTGCCAAGCCATAAGTTGCTTGTGCGCGCCGGCTACATCCGCCGGGCCGCTCCCGGCGTTTACGAATGGCTCCCGCTGGGACTGAAGGTGCTCCGTGCGGTCGAGAACCTGGTACGCGAAGAGATGGACGCGATGGGCGCTCAGGAAATCCTGCTGCCCGCGCTGCTTCCGCGCGACCCTTATGAGACCACCGGCCGCTGGACCGAGTACGGTCCCTCGCTGTTCCGTGTCAAGGACCGTAAGGGTGCTGACATGATGCTCGGACCCACCCACGAAGAGGTCTTTACCCAGCTTGTGAAGGGTGAGTACAGCTCGTACAAGGATCTCCCCGTCACGCTCTACCAAATCCAGACCAAGTACCGCGACGAAGAACGCCCCCGCGCTGGACTCCTGCGTGGACGCGAATTCGTGATGAAGGACTCGTACTCCTTCGATATGGACGACGCGGGACTGCAAGCTTCCTACGATGCGCACCGCATCACCTACCAGCGGATCTTCGACCGACTCGGCATCGAGTACGTCATTGTCGCCGCGACGTCCGGAGCGATGGGTGGCAGCGCCTCGGAAGAGTTCCTGGCCGTCGCCGAGGTGGGCGAAGACACCTTCGTTCGCAGCACTGAATCGGACTACGCGGCCAACGTTGAAGCCGTCGTCACTCCGGTGCCCGCGGAGATCCCGTTCGACGGACTGCCCGCGGCGGTCGCACACAACACCGGTGACACACCGACCATCGACAGCCTGGTCGCCTGGGCCAACGAAGCACTTGACGGCACCTACACGGCCGCCGACACCCTCAAGAATGTGATGGTGAAGATCCGCAAGCCGGGCGGCGAGTGGGAAATCACCGCCGTCGCGGTCCCCGGTGACCGGGAAGTGGACATGAAGCGACTGGAGGCGTCCGTCGAACCCGCAGAGGTTGAACTCCTCACCGAGGCCGACTTCGCCGCCAACCCCACCCTGGTCAAGGGCTACATCGGGCCCAAAGCCGTGCAGGCCGCCGAATTTGCCTACCTTGCCGACCCCCGCGTGGTCAGCGGTACGTCGTGGATCACCGGTGCCGACAAGCCCGGCGAGCACTACGTCAACCTGGTGTGCGGCCGCGACTTCACACCCGACGGTGTCATCGAGGCCGCGCAGGTGCGCGCCGGCGATCCGTCACCCGACGGGAAGGGTGTCCTCCAGACGGCCAAGGGCATCGAGATTGGCCACATTTTCCAACTGGGCCGCAAGTACACCGATGCCTTCGCCTTCGACGTGCTCGGTGAGAATGGCAAGCCGGTCCGGGTCACGATGGGGTCGTACGGGCTCGGCGTTTCGCGCATGGTCGCGGTCTTGGCCGAGCAGTGCCACGACGACAAGGGCCTGCGCTGGCCGCGCGAGGTTGCCCCGTTCGACGTTCACCTGGTGATCGCAAACAAGGATGAGGCCGCTGTCGCCGGTGCTCAGCAATTGGCCGCCGACCTTGACGCCGCGGGTGTCTCGGTCCTGTTCGACGACCGCAAGGCGTCGCCTGGCGTCAAGTTCAAGGACGCGGAGCTGCTCGGCATGCCAACCGTGGTGGTTGTGGGTCGCGGGTGGGCCGAAGGCACCATCGAGATCCGTGACCGCTTCGCCGGTGAAGCCAATGCGGTGCCGGTCGACGGCGCGATCGATTCGATCATCGCCGCCGTCCGGGGCTAGAAGCCGCGGTTCGCTACTGGCCGGGGAAAGCCTCGGTCAGTGGCGACTGCTTTGCGATACCGCGCCAGTAGGCGGCGCGCAACGCCGAATCGGTGAGGCCGTCGACGGCAATCTGCCGCACGGGGTTGCTGTCGGCCTGCTCGAGCAGCACTCGGTAAGCCTTCTCGCAGTCGGTTTCGGCCGCCAACGCGGCCTGCGCCGCGGTGTTCTGATCGGTCACGTCGACGGGCAGCTTGTAGCCGGCGGCGGCGATCCGCTCCGGCTGACCTTCCTGGACGAGCACGTCGTTAAGTTGATCGCGCCGTACTCGATGTTCGGCGACCTGTTCAGCGACCGCTGCGCGCACGCTGCCGGTCGTGAACGCGGTAATGACGCCGAGCGTGAACACGGCGGCGTTCTCGGCATCGACGGCATTGTTGAGGGCATCGGTTGAAGTCATGCGAGCTGGACTTTCTGCAGGGTCTGGCACGAAGCGCTGATGGAGCCGAGGAGGCCCGCGGTGAAACCGGATGACGTGACGCACGCACGATTGGCGGATCTGGCGGACGCCGCAATGGCGGTCCGCAGCGCCTCGATCGACGCTGTTGGTGCCGGACTGCCGGCTTCGATCTGGTCGGCCGTGGACGAGTCGAGGCGATTAATTTCATCGCGCAACGCCTGCAGATGCTGACCGCGTTGATCGGCGACCGTCTTGAGGGCGTTCACATACTCGGTGATGCGCGGCGATAATTCGGTCGCGGCACGCTGCTGCGCGAATGCAGCCTGCGCGTGGGGGAGCAACATCTGAGCGTCGAGTTCCCGTTGCGTCGGACCCGTGTTGCAGGCCGTCAACGACCACCCGGCCATCGCTGCGACGCCGATCACGGCACCGCCGCGCAACACCGCGCGACGGGAAAACCCGGAATCGATAGACCCCGTTCTGGAATTTGCGGAGGCCGCGGGGTGATTGCTGGCAGGGACGTCACGGGCAAGGAGGTGCACGGGGGCGGGGGTCACAAGGTGAGATTCTGCCAGCCCGCCGATCGACTACACTCAAAGCCCGGCCCGGCGCGCGTCGGAGCGATTCATTTTTACGACAACAGGAGGACCGCGGCATGGCAGGCGAAGCCCTGACCGGAAAGCTCGGCGATCTTGTGACGCCGGTGGTTGCCCAGCTCGGATTCGATCTCGAAGAGCTCGCCGTACTGACGCCCCCGGGACGGCGGGATGTGCGCATCATCGTCGACCGTGACGGTGGCAGCACCCTCGATGCGCTCGCTGAAGTCAGTCGCGAACTCGAGACGGTGATCGAGGCCTCGGGCCTCCTCGGCGACTCGCCGTATGATCTAGAACTCACCACGCCCGGCATTGGCCGTCCGTTGACACTGCCCCGTCACTGGCGTCGAAACCAGGGTCGCAAGGTTCATGTTGAGTATTCGCTCGACGGCGTCGACAAGAGTGGCGAGGCGCGCATCGGTGTCAGCGACGACAATCAAGTGACATTGGTGTTGGTCGACAAGAGCCGCATCAGTACCGTTGACGTGCCGTACACCAACATCACGAAGGCCGTCGGCGACGTGGACTTCACCAAACCCGGCGAAGCCGCGCTGCGGGCCTGCGGACTCGACGACGATGAGATCACTCGCCGTCGTCAATCTCCGCAAAACGCCGCGATCGACTAGTGCTTTCATTGTTGCCGCACCACCAACAATTCAATCCGACAAGCGAATAGGAGTCGCCACCATGCAAATTGATATCAGCGCGCTCAGACTCATCGAAACCGACAAGGGTGTTCCCGCCGAGACTGTTCTCTCCGCGATCGAGTCGGCTCTGTTGACCGCCTACCGCCACACCGACGAGGCCGCCACCCACGCGCGTATCGACATCGACCGCAAGTCCGGCAAGGTCCGCGTGATGGGGCAGGAACTCGACGAAGACCGCAACGTGGTTCACGAGTGGGACGACACGCCCGAAGGGTTCGGTCGGATCGCCGCGACCACCGCGCGTCAAGTGATCTTGCAGCGTCTGCGGGACGCCGAAAACGAGAAGTCGTACGGCGAGCTCATCGCCCACGAGGGCGAAGTTGTTGGCGGCGTGGTGCAGGCCGACGCGCGCGCTAACGCTCGGGGCATGGTCATCGTCCAGATCGGTAGCGAGTCCAACTCCGCCGAGGGTGTTATCCCGCAGGCCGAGCAGGTACCGACCGAAACGTACAAGCATGGCGATCGCATCAAGTGTTATGTGGTTGGTGTTGTCCGCGGACCGCGTGGGCCCCAGATCACCCTGTCTCGGACACACCCCAATCTGGTTCGTAAGCTGTTCTCCCTTGAGGTGCCCGAAATTGCGGACGGTTCGGTCGATATCGTTGCCGTCGCCCGCGAGGCTGGCCATCGTTCCAAGATTGCCGTCCACACCGACGTTGCCGGGCTCAACGCCAAGGGGGCCTGCATTGGTCCCATGGGTCAGCGTGTTCGTAACGTGATGAGCGAACTGTCCGGCGAGAAGATCGACATCATTGACTTCGCTGCAGAACCGACCGAGTTTGTCGGGAATGCGCTTTCGCCAGCCAAGGTGATCTCGGTAACGGTCATGGATGAAGAGACCAAGGCCGCCCGGGTGATCGTGCCGGACTACCAGCTGTCGCTGGCCATCGGCAAGGAGGGCCAGAATGCCCGCCTGGCGGCCAGGCTCACCGGGTGGCGTATTGACATCCGGTCGGACGCTGGTGACGGCGGCCCGCGCGAAGCGAGCGCTGAGGATAGCGAAGGCACCGGCGGTGCAGACGGTGATGGGGGCGACGTTCGCGGTGGCACCGATGAGCCCGGCGATACGCTAAACTGACCTGTGGCCCTTCGAACGTCGACACCTCCGATGCGCACCTGCATCGGGTGTCGCCAACGTGAACGAGCATCAGTGCTGGTCAGGTTGGTGGCGCTGCGTGGTATTGCAGATACCGCGCAGGTGACGATCGATGAACGGGGGAGACTGCCGGGCCGGGGCGCCTGGCTGCACCGTGACGAACGATGTTTGTCACTCGCGGTGCGGCGCAACGCTTTCGGAACGGCGCTACGGGATCGCGGCGTCGCCGTGAAACCCACCGATCTCGCCGAGCAACTTGGCGCGATCACGAGTGAGGGCTCCTAAATGGAGTCAGAACAGGTAGCAGATGACATGAGCACACCGTGAAGTCTCCACGATGAGCACGTTTACTGAATAAACCGAGGTCGCGCGGATCGCCCGCTCGACCTCCAAGTGAGGAGAGCAGTGGCAGGCAAGGCCCGCGTCCACGAACTAGCCAAGGAATTGGGGATCGCCAGCAAGGTTGTGCTGGAACGACTCAAGGAACAGGGCGAGTTCGTCAAGTCCGCATCGTCAACCGTTGAGGCCCCCGTGGCCCGACGGTTGCGTGAATCTTTTGAATCCGCCGGTGGTCCTGCCGCTGGCGAAGCCGCACCCGCTAAGGCTGCGGCGAAGCCGGGTGCCAAGCCCGGTCCCCGTCCCGGTCCCAAGGCCGCCAAGCCGGAGCCTGCCGCTCCCGCTGAAGCAGCCAAACCAGCTAGCTCCGGTGGTCCCAAGCCCGGCGCTCGGCCCGGACCCAAGCCGGCACCCAAGGCTCCGGAAGCCCCGGTTGTCGCCGAGGCACCCGCACCTGCGGAGACACCGACTCCGGCTCCGGCCGAAAAGCCTGCTGCCCCGGCAGCGGCCGCCGAGACCGCAGC
>NZ_JBARYI010000012.1:0-13178 GCF_049647785.1 Gordonia sp. (in: high G+C Gram-positive bacteria) | reverse complement strand
ATGTCTGACATAGTGCGGGAATCGACGCATCATGCGAGAACGGAGGGCAGGGCCCGCACAGGGGGCGTACGGGGTGGGGCGGCACGACTTTCATGAACGACGACGGCGCCCGTGAAATACGTGACGGAAACCTACGGGACCGTAATATCGGACGTGCAGCGGGTAACGAAACGTCGTTTCTGGGCGATGAAACGTGGGACAACTAACTTGGGACCATTGCCTACGTGACGTAGCCTGGAACCTAAGTACGCATGTCGGGTGTGTCGCCGAGAAGGCACGACCGCCGCCCGAAACGAATCACCCCCGACCAGAGGAACCCCGATGGCACGTCAACTCACACAACTCGAACTCCTCACAGAGTTGGAGCCGACCGCTGAGGCCAACGTCAATCGTCACCTCAAGACGGCCCGCGATTGGAACCCCCACGACTACGTTCCGTGGGACGAAGGCAAAAACTACGCAGCACTCGGTGGCACCGACTACGACCCCGAGCAGTCGTCCCTTGACGAGGTCGCCAAGGCCGCGATGATCACCAACCTGCTGACCGAGGACAACCTGCCCTCCTACCACCGGGTGATCGCCGAGAACTTCTCGATGGACTCCGCTTGGGGCCACTGGGTTGGTCGTTGGACCGCTGAGGAAGACCGTCACGGTATCGCCATGCGCGACTACCTGGTCGTCACCCGCGGCGTCGATCCCGTGGCGCTTGAAGAAGCCCGCATGATCCACATGACCAACGGCTACGACCCCATCCTCGCCGCCGCCGACCGCGCCGACGAGATGCGCGCCAGCGGCGAAGAGATCGGTCTCCTGCATTCGGTCGCGTACGTGACCTTCCAGGAACTCGCGACGCGCGTGAGTCACCGCAACACCGGCAAGGCGTGCAACGACCCGGTCGCCGACCGCATGCTGCAGCGCATCGCCGCCGACGAAAACCTTCACATGATCTTCTACCGCAACATCTGCGGTGCGGGCATGGACATTTCGCCCGACCAGACGCTGCGCGCAGTGACCGACATCGTGACGAACTTCCAGATGCCGGGCGCGGGCATGCCGAACTTCCGTCGCCACGGTGTGCTGATGGCCAAGCACGGCATCTACGACCTCCGCCAGCACCTCGACGAGGTCATCGCGCCCGTCCTGCGTAAGTGGAACGTCTTCGAACGCAACGACTTTGGTTCGGACGGTGAACGCACTCGCGACGAGCTGGCTGCCTTCCTCGAGCAGCTCGACAAGGACGCGACGCGCTTCGAGGAAATGCGCGATCGTGCGCTCGCCCGCGAGGCAGCTAAGCGAGAGAAGCAAGCGTCCTGACCACCTCAACACCAACCGCCCCGGCGCCTTCAATCACCACCGAAGGCGCCGGAGTCGTGTCTGAACTCGCCGATCGCAAACCACTGCGGATCGGCAAGATCGAACTCGGTAGCCCCGTCGTATTGGCACCGATGGCTGGCGTCACCAACGTCGCTTTCCGCGTGCTGTGCCGCGAACTCGAACTGGCGCGCACCGGCACCGTCTCCGGCCTGTACGTGTGCGAAATGGTGACGGCGCGGGCCCTCGTCGAACGGCATCCGGTGACGATGCACATGACAACGTTCGATCCGACAGAGACGCCGCGGTCCATGCAGCTCTACACCGTCGACCCCGAATACACCTATCAAGCAGCCAAGATGATCGTCGACGAGAACCTCGCCGACCACATCGACATCAACTTCGGTTGCCCAGTCCCCAAGGTCACGAAAAAGGGCGGCGGCTCGGCGATCCCCTATAAGCGTCGCCTGTTCCGCAACATCGTCGCCGCCGCCGTGCGCGCCACCGAGGGCACCGATATTCCGGTGACCGTGAAGTTCCGCATCGGGATCGACGACGACCACCACACGCACCTTGACGCCGGTCGTATTGCCGCCGAAGAGGGCGCCCAGGCGGTGGCCCTGCATGCGCGAACCGCGTCGCAGCGGTACTCCGGAACTGCCGTATGGGACGAGATCGCCCGGCTCAAAGAACACGTCACGTCCGTCCCGGTCCTCGGCAACGGTGACATTTTTGAAGCCGACGACGCCGTCCGCATGATGGAGCAGACCGGGTGCGACGGGGTCGTCATCGGCCGCGGCTGCCTCGGGCGCCCGTGGCTGTTCGCCGAGCTGTCGGCCCGCCTGCGCGGAGTGGAATGCCCCACACCCCCGAACCTCGGTGAAGTTGCCCAGATCATGATTCGTCACGGCGAACTCCTCGCCGCCCACCACGGCGAAATGAAGGGCATGCGCGAAATCCGCAAGCACGTCGCGTGGTATCTGCGCGGGTTCCCTGCGGGGTCGGACTTGCGATCGTCGCTCGCGCTGGTCAAAACGCTCGACGACCTGCACGAACTTGTCGACGCCCTACCGAAGGACACGCCGTTCCCCGCCGATGGGCACGGTCCCCGCGGACGGCAGGGCTCGCCAGCGGCGGTGGCACTGCCCGAGGGATGGTTGGACGACCCCGAAGAGGACGTGGTACCCGAAGACTCCGAGACCTTGGCAGCGGGCGGCTAACCGCGCCATCGTGTCCCGAGGCGTAGGAAGTTCTCAGGCACGCCGATTAATATGTGCCAAACGCCGTTGTTCCCAGGACACTGTTGCTAATGGTCGCTGCGGCGACCGGCGCTCCCCGATGCCAGAAGAGAAAGTAGTGCTGTGAGTTCTGACCGCCCCGACTCTCCCGAGTCGCCCGACGACCAGCCGGCCCAGCCCCGGCGACCTCGTCGTGCACGGGAGTCCGGGACGTACGACTTCCGCACCCGCTTCGGCACTCCCGGCAGCACCCCGCCCGCGCCCCGGAGCGCCGGACCGACCGACCCTCGCCGCAATGTCCCCGCTCCCGGCGGACCAGGCCAGCGTGCCGAAGGCTTGCGTGAACCAGCCGCCCGCGAAGGCTATGTGCGCCCCCGCGGACGGCTGACGGTCCGTCAGCTCATGGAGCAGATGGGCGTCGACGACACCGCCACCCCCGAATCGGCGGACCGCTACGCGGCACCGAGCCAGCGCGCCGGGTCCCGCCCGCAACCGCCGCGGCGTCGACCCACACCGCCGCCCGTGCCGCCAGTGCAGCCGCCAGCGTCTGCCGAAGTAACGCAGATGATTCCGGCAGTGACCGACGATCCCGCAGTCGACCTGTCCGACACGGCGACCGCAGCCCGACTGTCTGAGGAATCGCGCGGACAACGTCAGGCCCCGGCACCGGAAACACGGGTGACGCGCAGTCCCGCGGCGATGGACGAGGACGCCGAACCCGAGGCCGTCGACGAACCACGCAAACGTCGGCGTCCCCTGGAACCCACGCCCGACCTCACCGCCGCGTTCGAGAAGATCGGCGGCGGTCGACGCAGCCTGACCGCCAAGCAGCGCACCCGGAAGGCGGCCACAAACGGTGGTCGTATTTTGTTGGGCTTGGCGTGCCTGCTGTCGCTCGTCGGTACCGGCTACGTCTGGAACTTGAAGCGCGGGTGGAATGGCGGCTGGAACGTCGTCAACGCCCTCGACCCCAACAGTTCCAATATCCGTAAACCGCAGGATCAGAACGGCGACGAGACGTACCTCATCGTCGGCACCGATTCCCGTGCAGGCAAGAACTCCAAGGTTGGTGCCGGTGACGCGTCGTCCGTGGAGGGCGCCCGCTCCGACACCGTCCTCCTGGTGAATATCCCGGCCGACCGCAGTCGCGTCGTTGCCGTTTCTTGGCCGCGTGACCTGGCCGTCGACCGGCCCGAATGCCAAAGCTGGGACAACACCACAGCGTCGTACTCCGGCACACTCGAGGCTGCGAGCGGAGTGAAGCTGAACGGCGTGTACGCCGACGGTGGCCCCAACTGCCTGGTGAAGACGCTGACACAGATCAGTGGCCTCAACATCAACCACT
The DNA here is from genome assembly GCF_049647785.1 of Gordonia sp. (in: high G+C Gram-positive bacteria). Taxonomy (GTDB): domain Bacteria; phylum Actinomycetota; class Actinomycetes; order Mycobacteriales; family Mycobacteriaceae; genus Gordonia. Next base: position 9,284 of record NZ_JBARYI010000012.1, on the reverse strand, counting down.
TCATCGCCATGGACTTCTCCGGCTTTGAGCAAGTGGTCCGCACCCTCGGCGGTGTCACTGTCTGCTCCACCGTTCCCCTTTACGACTACGAACTCGGCACCATCCTCCGCAAGGCAGGCACCAAGAAGCTGACCGCGGGACAGGCTCTCAAGTACGTTCGTGCACGCCATATCTCGGCCGAAGGCAACGGCGACTACGGTCGTATCAAACGCCAACAGTTGTTCATGTCGTCGCTGCTGCGGTCGTCGCTGTCGAGCGACGTGCTGTCGAATCCGTCGAAGCTGAACAAGATCGTCCAGACGTTCATCAAGAACAGCTACGTCGACAATGTTGATACCGACTCGCTCATTCAGCTCGCCGAATCGATGCAGGGCATGGAAGCCGGACGCGTCACGTTCCTCACCGTTCCGACGGCTGGCACCACGACCGACGGTGAGAACAACGAGATTCCGCGCATGGAAGATATCGACGCGATCTTCAACGCCATCATCGACGACAAGCCCCTGCCCGGCGAGAAGAAGTCCAAGCCGGAGAGCACCACGAAGGCACCCTCGCCGCAGGCACCGGTCAAGAAGGAACTGACCGCACAAGACACGTCCAATGTCAGCGTCCGCGTCCTCAACGGCACCGACCAGTCGGGCCTCGCGACCAATGTGATGGAAGAACTCCTTCGCCAGGGCGTCAATGTGGGTGGTGTCGCCGATTCGTCGGAGAAGCAGACGTCGACTGTCGTGCGGTATGGCACGGGAGCGAAGGATTCGGCCGCGACTATCGCAAAGATGTTCCCGGGCGCAAAGATCCAGGCCGACAGTTCCGTGAAGGCGGGCGTCGAAGTGATCCTTGGAGCGGACTTCGCCGGAATTGAATCGATAGCGTCCGCACCTGCGGTCGGATCCACCTTGACTGTCAGTGAACTGCCTGCCCACGTCGGCAACAGCGACCTTCCGAACGACTTGTCGGTCACCAACGCTGGCGATACCACCTGCACGTAACGGCCTGTTGTTGCCGGTACTCGTCGTCCGCCAAGAGTTAACGACGACTTCACCCTGCCCTCGTTGAGAAGCTAAACAGCTTCCGTAAAGTTGGCATTATGCGTGACGCTTATCAGGAGCAGATGACTGCACTGAACACGGTTCTCGGCGACATGGTCGACAAGGTTGGCATTGCCATGGCCCAAGCTACCCAGGCCCTCCTCGAGGGGGATTTGGAGTTGGCCGAGAAGGTGATTTCCGACCACGATGCAGTCGCCGAGATGTCTGCCAAGGCCGAGGATCAGGCTTTCGGGTTACTCGCCTTGCAGGCACCGGTGGCCGGCGACTTGCGGTCGGTGGTCAGTGGTTTCCAGCTGGTGTCGGAGATCGACCGAATGGGTGCGCTCGCTTTACATGTCGCGAAGGTCGCACGCCGCCGGCATCCGGCGAAAGTCCTTCCTGACGAGGTGCAGGGCTATTTTGAAGAGATGGGCCGCTTGGCGGTCGAAGTGGCGCAGAACGCGCGACGGGTTTTGGAGAACCAGGATTACCACGACGCGTTGAGCTTGATGGACGACGATGACGCCATGGATGACCTGCATCGTCACCTGTTTACGGTAATGATGGACCGCGAGTGGGGCCACGGTGTTGCCGCCGCCGTCGACGTGACCCTGTTGGGTCGCTACTACGAGCGCTTCGCCGACCACGCCGTCCTCATCGCCCGCCGCGTCGTCTTCCAGGCCACCGGAAAAACTCCCGAGCAACTTCTCGAAGCCAGCTAGTCCCGCCGTCGTTCCGCGCGGCGTTCGCGTTCCGCGCTCCGCGCAAGTTCCGCTTTTCTGTCGCGTTTCGGCCTACCCGTCACCGATCCATGCATTTGGCGACGGTTGTGCAGCAGATTTTCAGCTAGCGGTGACAGAAAAGTTCCAAAACCGGTCTCCGGGCCCAACCCAAGTTCGGCGCAACGTTAGGTAAGCGCCGTAGGTTCGACGCGTCGTCGAACGTCTGAATCTGCACCTTTCTGTCGCATACGACGGTCCTGCGTCGGCCCAACCGTCACCGATCTGGCCCTTTGGTGATGATTGGGTCGAATCGTGACAGAAAAGTGCAGATCGGGCGCGGCGCGAGGCCGATCGGGCGCAGAACGACGCGGCGCGGGGCGGCCGGGGACGAACGACGACGGCCGCCGGACCCGAAGGTCCGACGGCCGTGTTGCGTTGCCGTTACGACTATCCGCCGTTGAAGGCGGGCTTGTAAGGCCGGCAGGCGGCACCGCGGAGGAAGCCGCAGGGCGGTGCGTTACCCGGGACGGAACCCGAGATCACCGGGAGTGTCGCGAACGAACCGCTCAGGTCGATCGTGTCGACAACCTTGCCACCGGTGCGGAGGGTCTCGAACTGCCATGCTGGCAGATCGCCGCCGGGCGCGGACACCAGGATGCGGATCCGGTTCCCCTTACGGAAGCCGTGCATGATCGGGTTCAGCGCAACGGTCATCAGGTTGAATCCGTCAGCCATCGGGACCTGGCGGTAGTAGTCCGGCGCGGTGCCGTCACCGCGGAACGTCGACCGCAGCACACCGGTCGACACCGACGTCTCGTTGCCTGCCTTGTCGACCTCGGTGACCGTGACCTGAAGGTCGGTGACGGGTGCGGAACTCTTGACACGTAGCGTCACCGAGCCGTTGCCCAGCATGATCTTGTCGCTCGGCAATGGTGCACTGATGAATCCCAGGCCACTGCGGCCGGGCGCCTGCTGCCAGTTGTAGTCGGGATTGATACCCCACGCTGCGGCGGTGTCGGTCGATGCGTCCTTGAGCGTGTTCATCGGCCGGTTAGCGGGATTCGGGTTGAACGACACTTCGCCGCCCGTCGCCGAAGTACCCAGCTTGCCCTTGGCGTTGAGGTGCATCTTCTCGGTGCTCGACGGCCAACCGTTCAGCGACTTCTGCCACGGCGACGACAGTCCACCGAATCCGGCCGAACCGCCACCGTTGTCGAACAGGGCCCACAATCGCGGGGTGTTCGCCTTGAAGCGTGCCTTGGCGTCAGCGACCGAGGTGGAGTTGCTAAACCGCATGTTCGGAATCGTCTGACCCGGTGCACCGGTGGCCGCAGGGAAGACTGCGGTTCCGAGCGGCTGCATCTGCGGCGGCGTGTGCGGCACCTGATCGGCAACGAAAATCTGCAGGAACTCGGCCCAGCGCGACATGATCTGCGGTCCGAGCGAATCAAAGTGGTGGCCGTTGATGATGTTGACCCACACGTTGGGGTTGTGGTCGAGGTGCGGAATGACGTTAACCCAGTTGGCGCCGGTCTGCTCATCTTGGCCTGCGCCAACGAGGAACACGGGGACGTCAATCTTCTCGGCCCAGTCAGCGATCGACCGGTCGCGGTAAATCTGGGCTGCACGCGTCGGGTTGTCGCGGATCAGCTTGAAGGCGTTAAGAGTCTGCAGACGGAGCTTCTGGTTGTTCTTGCAAACCTTGTCGCCGCCGTTGACGCGGGCGATGGCCCACGGCTGGCCACCCTTGGGTGCAGGCTGCGCGTTCTGGACCCGTTCCTTGAGCCAGGTGTTGGCGAAGCCCTTGTTGTAGATACCGCCGGGCAGACCGGTGGAGTACAGGTCATCGGTGGTGCTCATGGGGGCGATGGCTGCCAGGTGCGGTGGGCGGGTGCCCGCGGCGTACATCTGTGAGATTGCCGAGAACGAGATGCCGACCATGCCGACCTTGCCGCCCTTGACCCAGTTCTGGCGGCCAAGCGTCTCGATGATGTCGTAGGCATCGAACGCCGCCGCGTCGTCGAAGAGTCCGAAATCGCCACCGCTGCAACCTGATCCACGCATCTGCACGCTAACCGAAGCGAAGCCCAACATTTGCGGGGCGAGGGTTGCGCCAACGATGACCGACGACGCCGGCGCCAGCGGATCCTTCACGCCGAGCTTTTCGCCAGCGGCACCGACAATCAGGTCGCCGGGAGCGGCATTCTGGTAGCCCGAGTACTCGATTACGGTCGGGAATGGACCGTCGGACAGCTTCTTGCCGATCGGGAGACGAACGGTTGCGGCGATCGAGATGCCATCACGCATGGTGACATAGTTGAGCCCTTCGTGCAGCTTCTGGCCGTACAGTGACGGGTTCGGCGGCGGGGAGTCCTTGCTGGTCACCGCAACCGGTGCCGCGCTGATGCCCTTGCCAACGAAGCGGTACTGGCCGGGTTGCAAGTCGCGCACGATCAGCGAACCGAGTTTGTCGGCGACACCCGAACCAGCCTGGTTTCCAGCCGAGTCGACGAGCGTCAACGAGGTACCTGGCCGAGCATCGGTCAGGTACGCCTGACTGACACCTCCGCCAACATGAACGCGCTGCGCGGCAGCGGCGTCTGGCGCCGCGTTCACGCTCGCGACTGTTACTGCGAGAACGGCTGCCGTGGCCACCGTTGAGCGCAGGCCGAATTGGCCTTTGAACACTTTCATCCCCGATCTTGTTCGATGCCCCGCCAATGTCGGGGCCTTGCACTGCTATCGCTTGATGTATCCGAGCATCAGTTGCACGCCGCCGTCGGCGATTCGCTGGGCCACCTTGCGGTCGCCGGTACTCAAATAGCTGAGGGTCATGCCGTCTGTCATTGCGACGACGATCGTCGACAGTTCTTCTGCAGGCAGGGTCCATACTGTGCCGGTGGTTTCCGCGGCCACGGTTAAGAGTCCGCCAACAAGTTCGTAGTAGCCCCGATAGAGCTTGTCCGCTAGGTGTGCCAGGTCGTCGGTTCGCTGAGCGTAGAGCGCCAGTTCGACGAGTGCATGTTCGCGATCTCGGTTCTCGATGAGGTCGTGTAGGAAAACATCGAAGGCACCTTCGAGTACATCGGTGATGCTCATTTTGGCGGTGGAGAGCACCTGGGAGGCTTCGCTCAGCCAGGTGTCCATCGCTGCGAGTTCTTGTCCGATGCCGTATTCGACGACGGCGGCCAGGAGTTCGGCGCGCGAGTCGAAGGCGTAGAAGAGGCTCGATTGGCCGACATTGGCCTCCTCGGCGATCCGGCGGGTAGTGGCTGCTTCCACTCCGTCGCGCGCAATAACGCGCATGGTCGCGCTGATCGCGGCCTCGCGTCGCTGCTGAACTGTGAGCCTAGCCATGTCGCCTTCAAGTTGATCGTTTGATCGATACGATGTCTTCTCGTGACGGTAGTCACTGGGGATGGGAATGGCAAAACCCCGGCCGCGCAGGGGGCGCGACCGGGGTTTTGTCGTTACGGAGCGTGCGTTCGGACTAGCCGAATCGACCCGAAATGTAGTCCTCAGTCTCCTTGCGGACCGGGTTGGAGAACACCTCGCGAGTGGCCCCAACTTCCACCAACTGCCCCGGCTGACCTGCACCGGAAAGGTTGAAGAAAGCCGTCTTATCGCTAACGCGGGCAGCTTGCTGCATGTTGTGCGTAACGATGACGATCGTGTAATTGCTCTTCAATTCGGCAATCAGATCTTCGATAGCCAACGTCGAAATTGGGTCAAGTGCCGAGCAGGGCTCGTCCATTAAAAGCACCTCGGGCGAGACTGCGATCGCGCGCGCAATGCACAGTCGCTGCTGCTGCCCACCCGACAGTCCACCGCCCGGCTTGTCGAGGCGGTCTTTCACCTCATTCCACAGGTTGGCACCCCGCAGGCTGGCCTCGGCAACCTCGTCAAGCTTGGCCTTATCGCGCACCCCGGCCAGTTTCAGGCCGGCGACGGCGTTGTCCCGAATCGACATGGTGGGGAACGGATTGGCCCGCTGAAAAACCATGCCGATACTGGTGCGAACTGCCACCGGGTCGACGTTTTTGCCGTACAGGTCCACATCGTCCAACTTCACGGTGCCGGTCGCGTAGGCGCCGGGCGTCACCTCGTGCATGCGATTCAGCGTGCGCAGCACCGTCGATTTACCGCAGCCCGACGGGCCGATGAAAGCGGTCACCGATTTCGGCGCGATCCTCACCGACACGTCCTTCACCGCGTGAAAGTCGCCGTAGTAGACGTTGAGATCTTCTAAAGTCAGGCTCTTAGCCATTAGCTCTTCTCCATTCGGGGTCCAGTAAACCGGGCCAGCACCCGAGCGAGGACATAAACGATTGCAACCGCGATGACCAGGGTTAAGGCCGCACCCCAGACTGTCTCGTAGCCGCTTGGACCCTTGTTGTAGTCCTGCAGCATCATCAGCGGCAACGACTGCTGGTTGCCGACAAACGGATTCAGGTTTGTCGCCTGGGTGGCACCGACCAGGATCAAGACCGGTGCTGATTCCCCCATCACGCGAGCGATCGCCAGCATGACGCCGGTGATGATGCCCGACATCGCGGTCGGGAGGACCACCCGCAGGATCGTCTTCCACTTCGGCACACCCAACGCGTACGCGGCCTCACGGAGGTCTTGCGGGACGATCTTCAACATTTCTTCGGTCCCCCGGATCACCAGCGGCACCATGAGCAGCACCAACGACAGCGCGACGGCAAAACCGGAGCGCGGCATATCGAAGGTGGTGCGCCATACGGCGTAGATGAACAGTGCGGCGACGATCGACGGCACGCCGGAGAGGACGTCGACCATAAAGGTGGTGATTCGAACCAGCCGTTTGCTGGTGTCGGCGTATTCGACGAGATAGATCGCCACCAGAACACCGAGCGGGATACCAACGACAGCAGCGATTCCCGTCTGGATCAGGGTGCCGAGGATGGCATTGACGGCTCCGCCGTACCGTTCAGATTGCGTCCACCAGCCGATGTCCAAAACCGGCCCGATACCGCGGGAAATCAGGGTGTAGACGAGCCACCCGAGCGGCAGGATCGCCACGACCACCGACGCCATCACGGCACCGCGGACGAGGCCGTCGGTACCGCGTCGTCGGCCAGATAATTGTTGAGTCAGTTCCACTGTCTCTCCTTGACTCAGGCCCGACGGGCGATGACGCTGCGCGCCGCCGCATTCACGATGAACGTGAGGGCAAACAGGACGAGGCCTGCGGAAATGTAGGCACCCGTCTTGACGGGTGAATCGAACTCGGCGGCGTTGTTCGCGATCACCGTGGCTAGCGTCTGGCCGCTTTCGAGCAGATTGAAGTTGATTGGACCGGCGGCCGAAATAATCAGGAGCAGCGCCATCGTCTCACCGAGCGCACGACCGAGGCCGAGCATGGCACCACTGATGTAGCCGGAGAAGCCGAAGGGCAAAACCGCGTAGCGAACCACTTCCCACTGCGTGGCACCGAGGGCCTGCGCGGCCTCGCGGTGACCGCGCGGCGTCTGGGCAAAAACTTCCCGGGTCACGCCGGTGATGACCGGCAGGATCATGATCGCCAGCACGATGCCACCGGTCAGCAGGGTGCCGCCGGTCGACATGTTTGCCGCGTTCTCTGGCTGTTTGAAGAACGGGAGAAAGCCCAGGTTGTCGACGAGCCACTGGTTGGGCCCCACCATGGCTGGCCCCAACACGAGGATGCCCCAAAGCCCGTAGACGATGGATGGGATCGCGGCCAACAGGTCGACGATGTAGGCAACCGGACCGGCAATCCTCTTCGGCGCGTATTCGGTGACGAACAGTGCCACACCGAGGGCGATCGGCATGGCGATGATCAGGGCGATCACGGCCACGAGGACCGTCGCATAGAACTGCTGCGGGATACCGAACTTGATGGTTTCGCCCGACACTTCCCACGTACCGGTGTACGCGAAGAAGTTCGCCGAGTTCTTCACCAGCGACGGGATCGCCTGAATCAGCAGGAACAGGGCGATCAGGCCGATGACAATCGACACCAGGAGACCAGAGCCCGTGGCGAGTCGGGACATGATTTTGTCGCCGATGCGCGAGATCGTCGAACCGGTGAGGGCGCTCGGCTCGGCGGTCTTCCGCTGGCCGGGGCCCCCAACATCGGGAAGTTGATGCTGGGGGCCGGCGACCGCGTCGGACACGGCCGGGCCCGCGTCACCGTCGGGACGCATGGTCACGGGAGTGTCCGACCTGGTCACAGCGCGTCGATCGTTCCGCGAAGCTTGGTCTTGAAGGCTTCAGGCAGCGGCACGTAGCCGAGCTTGTCGAGGCCTTCCTGACCCTTGTCGAGGATGGTCGTGAACGATGCCTTGAGGTTCTTCGAGACCTCGGCATCGGCGTAGCCGGTGGAGCAGACGATCTCGTAGGTCGTCAGGACCAGCGGGTACGCACCGGCTTCTTTCAGCGTGTAGAGCGCGCTGGTGTCAACGACGAGGTCCTTGCTGTCGGGCTTAACGAACTTGGCGGCGTCGAGCGCTTTACCTGCGGTCTCTTTGGTCAGTTCCGTGGCACCAGCACCGAAGTCAATCGCGGCGACGGACAGGTTGTTCTCAGTCGCGAAGCCCCACTCGACGTACGTGATGGAGCCTTCAGTCTTCTTGACCGTGTCACCGACGCCGGTCGACTTGGCTGCGCCCGAACCACCGTGACCCGTCCACTCCTTGCTGTGCTCGTACGGCCACTCCGTGGGAGCGGCGGTGTTGAGGTAGCGGGTGAAGTTGTCCGTGGTGCCCGAGCTGTCGCTGCGGTGCACGGGGATGATGGTCGACGACGGCAGCGTGGCGCCCGGGTTCAGGGCCTTGATGGCGGCGTCGTCCCACTTCGTGATCTTGGAGTCGAAGATCTTCGCCAGGACCGGAGCGTTGAGGTTGAGCTTGTCGACGCCGGGAACGTTGAAGGCGATGGCGACCGGACCGGCAACCAAAGGCAGGTGCCACGCGTCGTTGCCCCCGCAACGCGTCTTGGCAGATGCCACTTCAGCGTCCTTGAGCGGCGAGTCGGAGCCCGCGAAGTTGACGTCGCTGGCAAGGAATTTCTTGACGCCGTCGCCCGAACCGGATCCGGTGTAGTCGAGGATCGCGCCGTCGTTGTCGGTCAGCACGCTGGAAAAGTGTTCCATCGCCTTCTGCTGCGCGGTCGAACCCTCACCGGTGATCGTGCCGGTTGACGAGTCGCCTCCACCGCAAGCGGTGAGGACGATGGAGGCTGCAGCAAGGCCTGCTACAGCGATGCCCGCATTGCGGGCGAGCTTGGGGGACGCGCTCATGTCGGTGGTGTCGCCTTTCATCTGTTCAGGTACGAGGCGAAAGTATCGACGCCCGGTTAGGACAGAGGAACGTGCGAGTTACGCATCGGGGAACAGTGCGGACCGCAACATGAACGGTTGGTGTTTGCCCGGTGTCACCCGGTCTGACGTCGGTCACCCCCGCTCCCAGCCCCCGTTCCGCGGGCTCCGCCCGCCGTTCTCGCATGATGCGTTGATTCCCGCACTACGTCGGACATAGTGCGGGAA
>NZ_JBARYI010000011.1:0-27575 GCF_049647785.1 Gordonia sp. (in: high G+C Gram-positive bacteria) | reverse complement strand
GGTCGGGGCTGTTCGGCGCGGGCCTGTTCGGCGCGGGGCTGCTGGGGACGGGGCTGCTGGGAAGGCCCGGCCGGCGGCTCGTAGGCCTGCGCACTGTAGGCGACGCGATCGAACGGTCCGGTCTGGGGCGTTTCGTCGGCTTCGGGATCTTCGGTGACAACCGGGATGATTTCCGTCATCTCGACCGGATCGACTTCTTCGACGTCCTGCGGTTCGGTCGGCACGTGGCGGCCCGTATCCGAGGGCGGTGCGGTGGTCGCGAAGTCACGATCGGCAACGAAGCGATCGTCCGCGGCTGCGGCGGTGTATCCGGTACGACCGGCACCCAATTCGCGGGGACGTTCGAGGCCAATCGCCACCCGGGCATCGGGAAGCGGCTTGCCGAGCAACTGCTCCAGACTCGACCGAAGCGCCAATACTTGGGCCTTGAGCTCGTCTAGTTCCACGTTCGATTCCGCTGAGATTTCCTGGCGGATCGCCACCTCAACGTCGGACTCGTACTGTCTGCGGGCCGAGATCTCGCGTTCCAATTGCAGCTCGTAGACGAGCCTGAGGTCACGACTGCGTGACTCGGCGACGTCGGCCTGCCGCCGGTACTTGGTCACCAGGACTGCACCGATGACCGCTGCCCACAGCGCGGCAATTACGGCTAGGGTCGCCTGGATCGAAAAGTCATTTCCGAGCACCATTAGCAGGCTCGCGATGAGCGCCAGCAAAACCAACAACCCGATGAGCCATTGTCCAGCCGTGGACGGTCGCTTTGTTTTGGCCTCTTCGGATCGTTCCCTAGTGGTCATTGGCCAAACTTACCGCTATTGCCGCTGCTAACGGGGTTAGCACGTGGGCCGTGTCGGGTATTGCCTGCACTAGGCCAAGCTTGGCGGACTATCCGGGGCAGAGTCGAATTCGTCCGCCGACGGATCATCGGGAGCCCGACAGCAGTGCTCCAACCACATCGCCGCAGCGGTGAGAACGACGCCGCCGACCAGCCCGATGATGGCTCCCGGCCGATCCTGACGCGCGGCATCGAGAATGCCGTTCTGCATCAGGAAAATCAGCACTCCGGTCCACCCGCCCGCGGCGACGGCACCGAGAATGGCCGACGCCTTCGCCAGGGCGACGAGTCGCGCGGCATTGATCGGATGGAGTTGCCCGCCCGCCCGGCCGACTTCACGGTTGGCGATGCGCTTCTTGACGACGAATCCAATGACGACTTCCAGGGCCGCAACCACGTACAGGGAAAGGCCCGACAGCAGGGGTAGGTCGGGGAACGAGCCGTAGTTGTAGTGGATCAGGATCCACATCGCCAGGCCCGCCACCACCGCGACCGCCGTCAAGTCCCGGAAGCGGATCGGACCGAGTTTGTGGCCCTCCCCCTCCGGATCGTGCTTCTCCCCCACTGGCCCGAGGCCCGTCACGGCGTTGCCTCCAAGCGCCGAACTGCGGCTACATCGTCGGCGTCGAGGGCAGCCACCAGCTCGACGACAGACTGCTCCCCGCTAGCGGTCCACAGGGTTGCGTCCGGATCGATTTCCAGCCACGGCACCAACACGAAGGCCCGCTGCGACGCTCGCGGATGCGGCAGGGTGAGTTCGTCGTCGTCGGAGATCACCGGCTCACCGTCGGTTTCCGCGGCCACCACGTCGACGTCGAGAGTTCTGGGGCCCCAACGTTCGTTACGGACGCGGTCGGCGACGCGTTCGAGTTCCCAACAGAATTCGAGCCACTGTCTCGGGGTCCGGGAGCCTTCCGCGATGAGCGTGATGTTGGCAAAGTCGTCCTGATCGACGCCGCCCCACGGCGGCGTCGAATACACCGCCGAGGCAGCAATGAGGTCAGCCCCGACGGCGTCGACGACCGCCTGCAAGTGTCCCCTCGAGTCGCCGATGTTCGATCCTGCGGACAGGACCACCCGCGTCGTCACGGTGTGGCCCGTCGAGCTGCGGCGATGGCTGCCGTCTTAATCGACCGCCGGGTCACCACGGCGACGTCGTCGAAGGTCAGCGGGATCGGCGCGGACGGCTTGTGGACGGTCACCTCACACGCCGAGATCCGATCATCGCCCATGATGGCGTCGGCAATTTCCGCGCCGACGGTTTCAATGAGATTGCGCGGCGTGCCCGCCACGATGTCGTGGGCGGTTTGCGCCAGCGAACCGTAGTCGACGGTGTCTGCAAGGTTGTCGCTCGCGGCCGCAGCCTGCAGATCGAGCCACAGGGTGATGTCAATGATGAACTCTTGGCCGTCGCGGCGTTCGTGATCGAAGACACCGTGATTACCTCGGACTCGGAGCCCCTTGAGTTCGATGCGGTCAGCCATGTTCATTGCCTCTCCGACCGCCGCCACGCCAGGCGAGGGCCACTTCGATGGCGTCGCGACTCGACGCGACGTCGTGCACGCGAACGCCCCAGGCACCACCGGCTGCCGACAGCGCGGAGATGGCGGCGGTCGCAACTTCGCGGCCCGCCGGGGGCCGATCCACACCGTCCCGCGCGAGCAGCGAGCCGAGGAAACGTTTGCGAGACGCCCCGATCAGGACCGGGAATCCCAGTCCGACGAGGGTCGGGAGGGAATGCAGCAGTGCCCAGTTGTGATCGGCGTTCTTCGCGAAGCCGAGTCCCGGATCGAGGATGATCGCATCGGGATCGACGCCCGCTGCGACAGCGGCATCCACCTGCCCGAGCAGTTCACCGGAGACCTCGGCAACCACATCGCGGTAGCCGCCCGCTTCGTCGATGCGGTGGGTGAAGTGGCGCTGCCCGCTCGGCGCATTGTCGGCTGGCCGCCAATGCATCAGGATCCACGGGACCGATGCGTCGGCGAGGACCCGAGCCATGTCAGCATCTGCCCGGCCGCCAGAGACATCGTTGACCAGGCCAGCGCCAGCTTCCAGCGCATCGGCGGCAACAGCGGCGCGCATCGTGTCGACAGACACCCGGGCTCCGGCGGCCACCAATTCTCGGATGACCGGTACCACCCGCCCCGATTCGGCTTTCGGGTCAACACGAATCGCGCCGGGACGCGTCGATTCGCCCCCGACATCGATGATGTCGGCACCGGCCTCCAGCAATTCCAAACCGTGCGCGATCGCCTTATCGACCTGAAGAAACTGGCCGCCGTCGGAGAACGAATCGGCAGTCACGTTCAGCACGCCCATGACGAGCGTGCGATCTTCGCCGGCCGAGGGACGTTCCGAGGTCACCGGGTAATCAAGTCCAGTGCTTCTCCGCGGGAAACCACGCTGGTTTTAAACAGTCCGCGCACCGCCGACGTGGTGGTGCTGGCACCCGGTTTGCGGATACCTCGCATCGCCATGCACAGGTGCTCGGCTTCAATCACCACGATCACGCCGCGCGGATTCAACTTGCGCACGATCGCGTCGGCGATCTGGCTGGTTAGTCGTTCCTGGACCTGCGGGCGTTTGGCATACAGGTCCACAACCCGGGCCAGCTTCGACAGTCCGGTCACCTGACCGGTCTCGCCGGGGATGTAGCCGACGTGCGCCACCCCGTGAAATGACACCAGGTGATGCTCGCAGGTCGAGTACATCGGGATGTCTTTGACGAGGACGAGTTCTTCGTGGTTCTCGTCAAAGACAGTGGCGAGCACATCGTCGGGGTTGGTGTAGAGGCCCGCGAACATTTCCCGGTAGGCGTTGGCCACGCGGGTGGGTGTGCGCACCAGGCCTTCCCGGTCGGGATCCTCGCCCACCGCGATGAGGAGTTCCCGGACGGCGGCCTCGGCTCGCGCTTGGTCAAAATCGCGCTGTCCCTCGGGTGCCGGAACAACGAGGCCGTCGACGGCGTGCGGATCTACGCCATTCACGTTGCTGGTGTTCGTCATATCGGGTCTCCTCACTGACCGTCGCGTGGCTCGTCTGCGGGCGGCCATCCGGGTGCCGACCAGTCGCGCGGGGCGCCGTAGTCGGGGCGGGTTCCGTGCCCGGGACGTGATGCGTCATTCGGCGGCGCCACCGGGTCGTTGCGCGAGTCACCATCGGAAGGCGCACCCTGCGGCGCCTCCTGACCGTGTTGCGGCTGAACCGGCTGAGGCTGGCCGTACGGCTGTCCGTAAGCAGGCTGCCCGTACTGGGGTTGGCCATACGGCTGCCCGTTCTGTGGCTGCCCGTACTGCGGTTGGCCGTACTGCGGTTGGCCGTACTGGGGCTGCCCGTACTGGGGCTGACCACCGTATTGCGGCTGACCATACTGCGGTTGCCCGTAATGCTGGCCGGCGCCCTGCTGGGCCGGATCGCCGTACACCGGCTGCGGCACCGCGGGCACCACCGGTTCCTCGACGGGAGGCCACGGCTCGCCGCGTTCGACGGCGAGTTCACCCTTCGTCTTGATCGGCGGTTTCGTGCTCGGCGTACGCTCACCGAACTCGTCGAATTTGGTGATGCGGGGCCGCTTGATGACATCGCGCAAGATGTCCTCGAGGTCCTTGCGGATCAGCGTTTCCTTCTCCAGCAATTCGCCGGCGAGGACGTCGAGTACATCGCGGTACTGGTTGAGAATCGCCCACGCTTCGGTGTGCGCCGCCTCAATCAGGTTTCGAACCTCGGTGTCGATCTCGGCAGCGACATCTGCGGAGTATTCCACTCCGCCGCCCATGCCGCGGCCCATGAACGGGTCGCCCTGGTCTTGGCCATAACGGACCGCCCCGAGCTTGGCACTCATGCCGTATTCGGTGACCATTGCGCGGGCAATCTTGGTGGCCTGATCGATATCGGAGCTCGCACCCGTCGTCGGCTCATGGAAGACCAACTCTTCTGCGGCACGACCACCCATTGCCATGACGAGGCGGGCGAGCATCTCCGAGCGGGTCATCAGCTCTTTGTCCTGCTCGGGCACGGCCAGCGCGTGACCGCCGGTGCGTCCTCGCGCCAGGATGGTGACCTTGTAAATCGGGTCGAGGTCGGGCATCGCCCACGCGGCAAGCGTGTGGCCGCTCTCGTGGTACGCCACGACCTTCTTCTCGTGTTCGCTGATAACGCGGCTCTTGCGTCGCGGTCCACCCACCACGCGGTCGACAGCTTCCTCGAGCGCCTCACCGGAGATCACCGTCTTGTGCTCGCGCGCCGTCAGGAGGGCGGCCTCGTTGATGACGTTCGCGAGGTCGGCACCGCTCATCCCCGGTGTCCGCTTGGCCAATCCGTCGAGATCAGCGTCGGGGGCAATCGGCTTGCCCTTGGAGTGCACGGCCAAGATGGCGCGGCGGCCCGCGATGTCGGGGTTGCTGACCGGGATCTGGCGGTCGAAGCGTCCGGGACGCAGCAGCGCCGGATCCAAGATGTCGGGGCGGTTGGTCGCAGCCATCACAATGACGCCGGACCGATCACCGAAGCCGTCCATCTCCACCAGGAGCTGATTCAGGGTCTGCTCACGTTCGTCGTGACCGCCGCCCATGCCAGCACCGCGCTGGCGACCGACCGCGTCGATCTCGTCAACGAAGATGATGCACGGACTGCTGGCCTTGGCCTGTTCAAACAGGTCACGGACGCGGGAGGCACCCACACCGACAAACATTTCGACGAAGTCCGAACCGGAAATCGTGAAGAACGGCACGCCCGCCTCACCGGCGACGGCCCGCGCTAGCAGCGTCTTACCGGTTCCGGGAGGGCCGTACAGCAGGACGCCCTTCGGGATCTTGGCGCCGAGTGCCTGGTAGCGGGACGGGTTCTGCAGGAAGTCACGGATTTCGTCGAGTTCTTCGACGGCTTCATCGGCACCGGCGACATCGGCGAACGTGGTCTTCGGCATGTCTTTAGACAACTGCTTGGCCTTGGACTTACCAAAGCCCATCACGCCGCCCTTGCCGCCTTGCATGCGGCTCATGACGAAGAAGAACAGGCCGAACAGGATCACCATCGGCAGCACAAAGATCAGCAGCGACTGCCAGATCCCGGAATCCTTGGTGACGTTGGTCTGGTACTCGGCACCGGAGTTGCTGACCGTGTTGAAGATACGGTTGCTGACCCCGGCGGGATACTGCGTCGAAATCTTGGTGGCATCAGAATCACCGACCTTGATCGGCTTGGTCAACGTGATGCGGAGTCGCTGCTCGCGGTCGTCGATCTGAACCGACTTCACGTTCTTCTGGTCCAACTGGGTCATCGCGATCGACGTGTCGACGTCGGTGTACTCGCGGTCGGAATTTCGCATCATGCTGAAGCCCCAGATGGCAAACAGAATGACGGCCACAATGGCCAGATTCCGGAACAGTGTCTTGCGATTCATTCGGATACGCGTGGATTCGGTCGACGTGTGAGGGGCTCCCCGCCCGTCGCCGTGCCCATTTGTCCTTCCCGTCGGCTCAAATTCGAGGCTACCTGCACCCCTGAGTTGTCAACTTAATCGTCAACGCACCGGGTGCGCCCATTGTTCCTGTGACGGCAAGTCAGCAGGACGACCATTAAGGCAGAGACATTAGGACCAAGATTAGTGCGAATACACCGACGGGTGGAGCCGTCCAACGAACGACAGGTCGCGGTACCGCTCGGCGTAGTCGAGTCCGTAACCAACGACGAACTCGTTCGGAATGTCGAAGCCGACGTCGGCGACGTCCAACTGCGCGCGCACAGCATCGGGCTTGCGGAGCAGCGTCACCACCTCAAGCGAACGCGGCGAGCGCGTCGCGAGGTTCTTAATCAGCCACGACAGGGTGAGGCCGGAATCGATGATGTCTTCGACAATCAGGACGTCGCGGCCAGTGATGTCACGGTCGAGGTCTTTCAAAATCCGGACCACGCCCGACGATGAGGTGGACGAGCCGTAGCTCGAGACAGCCATGAACTCGAGTTGCGACGGGATCGGCAGCGCCCGAGCGAAGTCGGTCATGAACATGACGGCACCCTTGAGGACACCGATCAACACCAGATCCTCGGCGGCGTCCTTGTACCGTTCGCCGACGGCCTGAGCCATCTCTACTGTTCGCGCATAAATTTGCTCCTGAGTGATCAGGACTTCTTCGATGTCATCGCCATAACTGTCGTTGCGGTCCACCCATATAGCTTCGCACAAGACACTGACAGAACAATCACCAGTTACCGGCAGGCCACAGATCCGCGTGTGCCAGGTCACCGCTGGTCGCGGTACGCCCGAAGCTCATCGCCTTCTCGCGCCACCAGAAGTCGGGAATCGCTGTCGCCGCCGACAGCAACCGCTCCCTGCCCAGACCAATCGACAATGAGAGAATCTACGGCCGAGACGACACGAAAATTCGGTTCCGGAGCGCCGACCGAAAGCAGCCACGAGCGGACCACCCGCGTTCGTACAGCCGCCCAAACCCCGACGATCGGCGCGATATCCAGCACTCGCCCGTACGTACACTCTTCAAGAAGGTCCGCAGCGGGCATATCGAGCGCGTCGGCGTCGTCTTGCAGTTGCCTCGCCGTGCGCGCTAACGCCTCCGGCACCCCACCGCCGAGGACTTCGTCCAGCAGCGGCAGCACTTCGTTTCGGAGGCGCACGCGAGTAAAGCGGGGATCCTCGTTGTGCGGGTCGTCCCAGATCGGTAAGTCCCACCCCTGGCAGGCCGCGCGCGTCTGCGACCGTCGCAAACCCAGCAGTGGGCGCCCCCAGGGCGACGACCACTCGCGCATCCCCGCCAGCGAACGCGACCCCGAGCCACGGCCGAGGCCCAGCAGGACGGTCTCGGCTTGATCGTCGAGGGTGTGTCCGAGCAGTACCGGGCGTCCGTCGCGAACGTCGTTGAAAGCCGCGTACCGCGCTTGTCGTGCCGCCGCTTCCATGCCGCCGGGCCCGTCGACGTTGACCGCTTGTACCTGCGCTGTCGCTCCCAGATCGCGGGCGACGGCAGCCGCACGCTGGGCCACCGCACTCGATCCCGCCTGCAGCTGGTGATCGACCACCACGGCATGCACCGTTAACCCGGCGCGGACCGCGGCCGCGGTCAACGCGAGCGAATCCGCCCCGCCCGAGAGGCCAATGCATAGCGGGCTGTCCCGGCAATAGCGTTGAGCAAAGCCGCGGACCGCCCCGATCAGGGCCCGCTGGGCCGCTACAGAACCCGCTTGATCCACGCGTCCGGGTCGCCAATCTCCGCCATCAGCGGCATGGTCTCCGCCGACGTCCAAATGGTGTTGAATGCTTCCATCCCGACAGCATCGACGACGTGATCGACGAAGGCCTTGCCGCGGATGTACTGCGCCATCTTGGCGTCCATGCCGATGAGCGCGCGGATGATGCGCTGCAGGGGGTTCTTCGGTGCGGTGCGACGCTGATCAAACGCAGCGCGGATCGACGCCACGGACGGCACGTGCGCCGGGCCGACAGCGTCCATCACGTGGTCGGCGTGACCTTCCAGCAGTGTGCCGAGCACCAAGACTCGTTCAAAGGCCTCGAATTGTTCGGGCGACTGCAGCAGTTGCATCAGTCCGATTACACCCTTTTCGCGCGGCTTACCGCTGCGCAGACTCTCGGTGATGCGGCCCACCAGCTCCGACGCCGAGTCGTCGCCGTCGCCCGTCAACTGCCCGATATTGCTGCGCATATAGTCCGGCAGCCACGGGTTGGCCGAGAACTGCACGCGGTGGGTCACCTCATGCAGACAGACCCACAACCGGAAGTCGGAGGGGTCGGCGCGCAGTTGTCGTTCCACCGCGATGATGTTCGGTGCCACCAGCATCAAGACGCCGGGCTCCCCGGTCGCCGGGTCGGGGCTAAACGGATCGTATTGTCCGAGAATCGCGCTCGACATGAACGCCAGCAACCCGCCGGCCTGCACGCCAGCGAGCTTGCCGCTCAAGCCGTACGACGAGTTCGAGTCGTCGGCTGCGCCCAGCATGGCGGGCATCGAGCGCGTGGCGGCGTCGATCCAGCCGGAACGATCCAAGACCTGCGCGGTCGGGACGGCGAGACCGTCGGCCAGTCCCGTCACCTCGCGAACGGGTCCTTCGGCACGCACGGCCGCGTCGAGCAGTTCGTCGTTGGCCCGTTCGTAGGTGTAGCGGGTCACACGCGGCCCGGGCCGCGCGATGCGCTTACCGATCGACGCGGCGACACCCCAATCGATGTTTTCCACCGGTCCGGCATCGGCCAACTCGTCGGGTACTGGACTCTCGTTGGGCACTGAACTCTCGGTAACACTGTTCACGGTTTTCCTTCCGATCGATCAGGTGCGGCAACCGCAGTCGCGGAGCGTGCCAACCACCGCGTCAACGGCGGGCCGTGCATCGGCGGGCGAGGTGCCGCCAGAAATCATCGCGAACGCGAGAACGCGGCCGTCGACGGTCTGCACTATTCCGGTCAACGAACTGACACCCGTGAGTGTTCCGGTCTTGCCGCGAATCCAGCCGGCACCGTTGGTTTTGTCGGGGTCGAAACGGTCGGTCAAGGTGCCCGTCCCGTGGGCCACCGGGAGTGAATCGAGCAGCGACCGCAATGCGGGCTGACCGTTACCTGCGGCAGCCGACATCAGTTCGTCGAGCAGCGAAGCGGTGACGCGATCGGAGTATGAGAGACCCGAGGCGTCGACGAGTACCGTGCCCTCGACGTCGAACTTGTTCTTCTGCAAGGTCGCCAGGACGGCGTGCGCACCGCCCTCAATACTGGCCTCCCCGCCGGTCGCCACCGACAGTTCGATGGCGAGTTGCTCGGCGAGCACGTTGTCGCTGAAGCGCATCATGTCGCCAACCCGGACCGTGAGCGGTGCGGACTTGACGGTCGCGATGGTCGGCGCACCCGACGGTGCCGTGACTTCAGTGACCTGACTGTTCAAGCCGAGCTCATCGGCCAATGCACGTCCGGCGGCCAGGGCCGGATCGTCCGTTCGCGGCGAGTACTCGTCGAGCGGTTTGAGGCGGGCCCCGTCGACGGTGAGCGCACTCATCGGTGCGATATCTCCGCCTTCAATGTCGCGCTTGTCCCACGTCTTTTGCATGCCGGGACCGGTGAACAACGAGGTGTCGACGGCGACCGACGTGATCTGTTTACCTGATTTTTTGATCGCGGCCGCCAGGTCGGCAATCCGCGCGGGATCGGAGTAAAACGAGGGCTCACCCGCCGACGCCGTCGTCAAGGTCGGGTCGCCTGCCCCAACCAGAATCGCCTGCCCGTCCGCACCAAGCACCACCTTGGTGGTGATACGCGCATCGTGTGGCAACTCCAGCAGGACTGCGGACGCGGTCAAGATCTTCGCGTTCGATGCGGGCACTCGAGGCGTGTCGGCACCCTGCGACCACAGCACCTCGCCGGTGAGCGGATCAGACACCTGACCAGTGAATTCACCGAGCATCGGGTCTTTCAGCGCCTTTGCCATCGCCTTTTGCACACCGTTCGCGGTGGGCTCGGGCGCGGTCGATGGCACAGCCTTCACGGTGGGTGCGAAGGTCATCGCGGCCGGACGTGCAGGCGTTCCTGCGGGAACGGGATCTGCACGGTTCTCGAAGAGCCACCACCCGACTCCAGCGCCCGCAGCTAACACGGCAACGAGCAACACCACGAGGATCGCGCGTAACACTTTGCGCGGCCGACGGGCGGGCGAACTTGTCGGCTGAGCCACTTATCCTCCGGTCTGTGGTCGGTGATCGACCCTAGTAACAGTATCCTTGACAGCCGTTGAAGCAATTCTGGACAGTCTGAGCAGTAACCGTAGGAGGCAGCATGGAGTACGAAGTCACCATCGAAATTCTCAAGGGTGGTCGTAACAAGTACGAGATCGATCACGAGTCCGGCAAAATTTACCTGGACCGCTACCTCTACACCTCGATGGGTTACCCCGCCGACTACGGCTACATCGACCACACCCTCGGCGAAGACGGCGACCCGTTGGACGCCATGGTGCTCCTGCAGGAGTCGGTCGTCCCCGGTGTCATCGTGCGAGCTCGCGTCATCGGCATGTACACCATGACCGACGAGGCCGGCGGCGATGACAAGCTGCTCGCCGTCCCCGCTGGGGACCCGCGCTGGGACTCGATCCAGGACATCAGCGACGTCGACGAGTTCGAGCTCAAGGCGATCTCGCACTTCTTCGAGCACTACAAGGATCTCGAACCCGGGAAGTCCGTGAACCCCGGTGGCTGGGTCGGCAAAGAGCAGGCTGCCAAGGTGGCGCAGGAAGCTGTCGACCGCTACCAGGGCTAGTTTGTCCGCTTGACAACTTGTGCCGTACTTTGCATCCCAATTTGGGGTGGAAAGTACGGCATTTGGGGTTGTCCCCCGGGTTCGGAGTCGGCACGCTGGAAGTACCGTCCGAACAGGGAGTGACCTATGTCGACGCAGTCCATCGTCCCGAACCTGTGGTGCAACGCGAATGCTGAGCAAGTGGCGCAGTTCTACGCCGCAGCATTCCCTGACACGACGTGGCAAGTGCTCGGTCGGTATCCCACAGAGGGTCTCCCCGAGTTCCAGCAGCGGTTTGCTGGGCTACCCGTCGCCGTCGAGGTAGTAATCGGCGGCTATCGAATCGGGTTGATCAATGCCGACGACACCTTTGCTCCGAACCGAAGCATTTCGTTTCTCCTCAACTTCGACCCCGCCAGCTTTGCCAGCGAGGCTGCTGCCCGCGACCAACTCGACGCGATGTGGGGCATCCTGTGGGACGGCGGCTCCCCCATCGTTCCGCTCGATGAATATCCCCACAGCAAGCGGTACGGGTGGCTCCGCGATCAATTCGGGGTCACGTGGCACCTGATGCTGACCGACCCCGAAGGCCCACCGCGGCCCTTCATCACTCCACTGCTGCTGTTCTCCGGCGACGTCGGACATCGCGCACGCGCGGCAATAGCCAAGTACACGGCATTGTTTACCCCCAGCGCCGTCGGTACCGTCGCGTCGGCCGCGCAGAGCCCGGAAGCGGTGATGTACGCCGACTTCCAGTTGAACGGACAATGGTTCGCCGCCATGGACACCCCCGAACTCAGTTCCAGCGGTCCCGATCAAGAGTCCTTCAACTGCGGGGTCTCGCTGGAAGTCCAGTGCGCGGACCAAGCCGAGATCGATCGCATTTGGGACGGACTTACCGCCGTCCCCGAAGCCGAGATGTGCGGTTGGCTCGCCGACGAGTTCGGCGTCAGCTGGCAGGTGACGCCCGCAAACATGGGCGAACTGATGGCCCGACCGAACGCCTACCAGCACATGCTGGCAATGAAGAAGATCATCATCGCTGACCTGTAAAAGCCCTGACTGAAGCCTCCGCCGTCATTCACGAAAAGCATTTCGCACACCGCGACTGCCGGTACGCGACCTTCCGCCGTTAGGGTCTGTTCGAAGAGTCTTTTCGAGGAGGACGAACGCTCTAATGGTGCATCCGAATTTTCCGCCGAACCAGCCGGACCCGCAGCCCGGCTATCAGCACGGACCGGTCCCCCAGCAGCAGTTCGTCCAACAGCCGTTCCCTCAGCAGCCGTTCCCATATCAGCCGCCGCCGGTGCCGCCGAAGGCCTCCCGCGCGCCGCTGATAGTCGGGCTTATCGCGCTGGTCGCCATCGCGGCAGCCGCGGTAACCCTGCTGATTGTTGCACCGTGGAACAAGAAGGTTGCTGGACCTGCAGACCCCGTCGCGCAGACCTTTACCCTCGCCGACGGCATTTCGGTGGAAGTCACGGTCCCCGAGGAATGGGCGGCCACCGCTGAATCCGTCGACGAAACCACCGGCGTCATTATCCGCGCCGACGCTGACAACCGGCCTCTCACCCAAATCATCGAGTCACTCAGCACCTTCAAGGAATCCGGTATCGGCGAACCCGTGCATGTGATCGTTGTGGTGCCGACCAACTGCACGGAAAACGCACCGCACAGCAATACCTGGACTACCCGGGAAGAGAACAAATCGTCATCGGCACACACCGAGAAATGGTCCAAGGCCATCCTCCGGGTCGATGACCACAAGTGCATGGTGATGTCCGGCATCGACGCCGCAACAGACGAGTCCGTCGCCGGTTCCACCGCCCGCGACCTCATGCGGTCGTTGATCAACGATGACCTCATCACCGTCGGAAAGTCGATCTAGCGGACCCAGGTAATCTGATTTGGTGCCTGCCCGCCTGTCGTTCCAATTGTCGAACGCTGAACAATCCGTCCGCGGGTTCGGTGTTCGCAGCGTCTTCGGCTCGGTTCGCGAGGCGTCCGCCGCGCTTGCCTCCGGGACTGTCGGATTCGTTGGTGGTGCACTCGGTTTCAACACCGAAGGTGCCGCATCACTGACGGCCCCGGAAGAAGTCGAATTTTCCCCGACCGTCACCGCACGCGCTGCCGTTACGCCAGTTGTCGAACGGCTGACGGTAACCCCCGACGCCGTCCACCGGGACCTCGTCCGGCGGGCCATCGAAGCTATTGATGCGGGCCAAGTCGACAAAGTGGTGGTTGCTCGCAGTCTCGACGCGCAGCTCACGGTGCCGGTAGAGCCCGAGGCGATGATTGACCGCTTCGCCGCCACCGCCGGTGGCTCCACCGTGTTCGGTGCCGACCTGAGTGCCGCCCCCGGCTTTGCCGACCACTGGCTCATCGGTGCCAGCCCCGAACTACTTCTCCGCAAACGCGGTGCCACGGTCCAGTGCGTCCCCTACGCTGGCTCGGCCCCGCGATTCGATGCCGACGGAGCCGAGATTCCCGGTGCCGCCGACAGCCTCCAGCGGTCGGCAAAAGACCTGCGCGAGCACCGCTACGTTGTCGACTACCTGCGCGAACTCCTTGCACCCCTGTGCTCAAGTCTCGAGGTACCCGACCGTCCCGAAACCACCTCCACCAGGCATGTGTGGCATTTGGCAACACCGATCACCGGGCAGCTCGCCGACCCGTCGGTGACCGCTCTCGACTTGGCCGCACTCCTGTCGCCAACCCCGGCCGTCTGCGGAACCCCCACCGCCGCGGCCGCCGAGCTCATCACCGAGATTGAAGGTCGCCGGGATTTCTACGCGGGCGCCGTCGGCTGGTGCAATGCCGAAGGCGACGGCGAATGGGTCGTTTCCATCCGCTGCCTCGAACTCGATGCCTCTCGCACCAGCATTCGCGCGTGGGCGGGCGGCGGCATCGTCGCCGGATCGGACCCCGATGCTGAAGTCGCCGAAACCACCGTCAAATTTCAGACGGTGCTCGCCGCGCTCCGCTAGAAAAAACTAGCCGAGCGCACCGTCCAAGTCGCGCAGCAGGTCGTCGACATTCTCCAAGCCCACCGACAGGCGGAGCATGGAGTCAGTCAGACCGATCGCGGCACGACCCTCCGGACCTGTCGCCCGGTGCGTCGTAGTTGCCGGGTGCGTGATGAGGGTCTTGGCGTCACCGAGATTGTTCGAAATGTCGATGATCTGCAGGCGATTCAGCATTTCGAAGGCGCGTTCCTTGCCAGTCAGGCCGGGCTTTTCCGCCAACTCGAACGTAATGACCGTGCCGCCACCCGACATCTGCGACCGCGCCAACTCGTACTGCGGGTGCGACGGCAAGAACGGGTAGATCGCCTTCGCGACGCGCGGATCGGCATCCAAGTACTCGGCGACCTTGAGTGCCGACGCAACCGACTGGTCGAGCCGCAGTTTCATCGTCTCCAGGCCCTTGAGCATCACCCACGCGTTAAACGGGCTGAGCGCCGGGCCAGTATGCCGCATCAGGTCACGGACCGGACCGTCAATAAACTCCTGCGTGCCCATGACAGCGCCACCCATCACCCGGCCCTGGCCGTCGATGTGCTTGGTTCCCGAGTACACGATCACATCGGCACCGAGGTCCAACGGGCGCTGCAGAAGCGGCGTCGCAAATACGTTGTCGAGGACCACCTGCGCGCCAGCCGCATGGGCCATAGCCGAAACTTTTCGCACGTCAACCAGGGTCTGCATCGGGTTCGACGGAGTCTCAAAGAAAACCGCCGTGGTCGGCTTGGAGAGCGCCCGCTCCCACTGCTCGAGGTCGTCACCGTCGACGAATTCGGTCTCCACGCCCCACGACGGCAAGATTTCGTTACAAATCACGAAGCAGGATCCGAATAGACTGCGCGCGGCAACCAGTCGGTCGCCGCTCTTCAGCAGCGCGCCAAGCGCCACAAACACCGCGGCCATGCCGCTTGCCGTCGCGAAACACGCCTCGGTGCCTTCGATCTGGCGCAGTCGTTCCTGGAACATCGCGACCGTCGGATTGCCGTAACGGGTGTACACGAAACGCTTGTCTTCACCGGTAAATGCTCGCTCGGCCGCTTCGGCCGTCTCGTACACGTAACCGCTGTTCAGGTACAGCGCCTCGGAGGTTTCAAAAAAGCCCGAACGGAGGATTCCTCCGCGCACGGCAACAGTTTCCGGCGATACCCAGTCGGGTAGTTCATGGCTCATCTTCTTACTAACTCCTTATGACTGTCGCCACGGCAGCGACTCAGCACGCCAACCGGCGCCTCCGCGGTGACCCGCTGCGTCTGTTGCTCCTTCAAACCCGTCCAGAATGTTGTACGCCTGGGCGAATCCGGCCGACACCGCGGCCTCAGCTGCGCCCATCGAACGCTGCCCCGACCGGCATAGAAACAGCACCCGGTGGTCGGGCGTGATGCCCGCTTCGTGCAGTTGCTCCACAAACCGAGGGTTCAGGGCGCCATCCGGGTAGTCGATCCATTCGATGAACACGGCGCGCTTGCCGATCGACGTCAGGTCGGGGACGCCGACAAAACTCCACTCGGCTTGGGTACGACAGTCAACCAAGACCGTATCCGGGTCTTCCTCGAGCAGTTCCCACGCTTTCGTGCACGTCATGTCACCCCGATACGCTCCGGTCATCGGCTGCACACCTTCCAGTCGTCGCCGACCTTCACCAAGTTCAAGTCCGTCGTCTGCTTGTTGTTTTCGGTCTTCTCCCGGTTCCAGTACGACTTCACCGTCGAGGTGGTGCCAACAATCTCGACGTCCATCTTGGTGACGACAACCTTGCCTTCGGCGTCGTTGAGGGCGCGGTTCTCGTCTGCGAACGCCACCGACTTCGGGAAGTCCGGCGAGTCGATGTCGGCCTGGCAGAACGAGTTTCGGTACTGGTCGTAGTTCAGCGTGCCCATTGCGCTGTACATGTCGTTGACGCGGTGCTGCACCAGGGTGGAGTCGTTAAGTCGCTCGTCCGGCGGGTTCACGAGGGCGACGATCAACACGAAGGCGAGCAGCGCCAGCATCAGCGATCCCGCGAGGATCATCGGCAGGGCGGCCTTCCACGATCGTGGCTGGTCGTCATCGTCGCCGTATTCGTCGACTTCGGGCTGGTCTTGGCTCATGAGAACCGAGTCTATCGGCCCGCCCGCTGGTGGTTTCTGTGCGGCCATCCCGCCAGATAAGGGCACCCGCGGTGATTCGTCAAGAGTTAATTGCACAACGAATTCAACATAGGCATGCCTCACCCAAAAATTTTGGGACCGGCGCGGCAAGACATAACGTAGAGGACATCCGGAGTCCAATCATTTGAGGAAGCACCTGTACATGAGTGACAACAGCCGCCCGTTGCGGGTCGCGATCATCGGCGCCGGTCCCGCCGGCATTTACTGCGCGGACGCCCTGATGAAGTCCGACACCGCGGCCGCTCGTGGCGTGAGCATCGACCTGTACGAGCGCATGCCTGCGCCCTTCGGCCTGATCCGCTACGGCGTCGCACCCGACCATCCCCGCATCAAGGGCATCATCACCGCCCTGCACAAGGTGCTCGATAAGCCGCAGGTTCGCCTGCTCGGCAACATCGACTACGGCACCGACATCACACTGGCCGACCTGCGCAAGCATTACGACGCCATCGTCTTCTCGACCGGCGCTACCGACGACCGCGGGCTGAAGATCCCCGGCGTCGACCTCGAACGCAGCTACGGTGCCGCCGAGTTCGTCGCCTGGTACGACGGCCACCCGGACTTCTCCCGCGAATGGCCGCTCGAAGAGGAGAAGGTTGCCGTTATCGGTGTCGGCAACGTGGCCCTCGACGTCGCGCGCGTCCTTGCCAAGACCGGCGACGAACTACTGCCGACCGAAATCCCAGACAACGTCTACCAGGGATTGAAGGCCAACAAAGTGCTAGAGGTGCACGTCTTTGGTCGCCGCGGTCCGGCGCAGGCCAAGTTCACGCCACTGGAGTTGAAGGAACTCGACCACTCACCGAACATCGAGGTGATCGTCGCTCCCGAGGACATCGACTACGACGAAGGCTCCACCGTCGCTCGCCGGTCGAGCAAAATCACCGACCAGGTCGCGACGATCATCGAGAACTACGCGATCCGCGAGCCCAAGCAGGGGGCAATCCACAAGCTGTTCTTGCATTTCTTCGAGAACCCGACCGAAATCTTGGGCGAAGACGGCAAGGTCGTCGGCATGCGCACCGAGCGCACAGAACTCGACGGCACCGGCAACGTCCGCGGCACCGGCAAGTTCAACGACTGGGATGTCACGGCCGTCTACCGGGCCGTCGGCTACCTGTCGGACAACCTGCCGGAAATCCCGTTCGACGATCAGGCGGGCGTCATCCCCAACGAGGCCGGCCGAGTCTTTGACGACGGCGAACAGGTCACCGGGCTGTACACCACGGGCTGGATCAAGCGCGGCCCCGTCGGCCTGATCGGTCACACAAAGGGTGATGCCAGCGAGACCGTGCAGTGCATCGTCGACGACATGCTGGCCGACAAGCTCAATGTTGCTGAAGATCCCTCGGAAGAGGCGGTCGTCGCGATGCTGGAGTCGCGGAAGATCCCGTTCACCACGTGGGACGGCTGGTACCGCCTCGATGAGCATGAGCGCAAGCTGGGCGAAGCTCAGGGCCGTGACCGGGTGAAGGTGGTTGAGCGTCACGAGATGCTCGCCGCTTCCGAGCCCGACAAAGCTAACGGCTAACAAGAGGGGCGTAAAGGCTAACGAAAGAGGGAGGGCAACCGAATCGGTTGCCCTCCCTCTTTGCTGTGCCGCGCCACTATTGGCGCGGGCTAGCTCACTTCTTGGGAGCGTTGCGTGCGTTCTGCCAGAATCCGAAGTTGTTCGTCGGGTTCTCGATCTGCTGTCCGATCGTGTAGCCCGAGATGGAGGCTGGCCAGCAGCCCTTCCACTTGGTATCGACAGTGATAGCCGTCTGCCCGGCCTTCAGTTCGCCGGTCTTGGTCTTCAGCGTCTTGTTGGCGGGGACCCACTTGTTAGCGCCGCCAATCTCGCTGACGGTGACACCGGTCATAGTGGAGCTGCCGATGTTCCGGACGCCCATCCAGCGGTGCATCTGCCAGACCGGACCGTCGTTCCAGTTGGGGCCCCAGAGCTTGAAGGTGCAGTTGACGCCACCGATGAGCTGGAGATCGCCGGGGCCAGCTGCGTGCGCCTGCGGCGCGGCAACCAGGGTGCCCGCACCAACGGCGCCAGCTACTGCGACAGCCGCAGCTGCTCGGGTCAAGGACTTCTTCATGTCTAGCCTTTCGTGCCGTTCGTCAGGAGGTCGGAGCGACCAGCCCAACCCTTAACCGTTTATCGAGCCGACCGTGCCAATTCGTTACCGATTCGGCAATCAGATTTTGGCTCGAAATACCTCAGGTCTGTCGTATTTTGGCACATTACTGATCCACCCGATCGAAACCCCGGGCGTCTACTTAGGTAAGGTAACCCTTTGTGAAAAAGGGAATCGGCGCATTCATCCTCGTGGCCGCAATCGCCGTCGCCTTTGTCGCATCCATCGCCATCGGTACCCGCAACGTTGCGCCGTCGGACATCTGGAACGCTCTTATCGACCCCGCCAGCGCGACCGCTGGTGGCCTGGACGTCCTAGTCCACAGTCGCCTCATCCGATCGGCACTTGCCGTAATCGTCGGGCTCGCCATCGGCGCGGCCGGTGCCCTCACTCAGGGCCACACCCGCAATCCACTCGCCGACCCCGGACTCCTCGGAATCAATGCCGGGGCCGCCTGCGCTGTCGTCACCGGCGTCTTTGTCTTCGGTACCTCGGGGCAACTCACCACCACCTGGCTCGCACTGCTCGGCGCATCTATCGCGGCTGCCACCGTCTTCGGCATCTCCGCTATCACCGGCGCATCACCGTTGACGCTGATCCTCGCCGGGGCGGGAATCAGCGCATGCTTAGCCGCGGTGTCGTCGGCCCTCGTTCTCATGGACGGCGCCTCCCTCGACACCTGGCGTTTTTGGAACGTTGGCGCCGTCGCAGGTCGCGGTGCCGACGTCCTCTGGACCACCCTCCCATTTGTGGTGGTCGGGTTGATCCTGGCGTTCGCAAGCGGGTGGTTCCTCAATCTGCTGAGCCTCGGCGATGACATTGCGGCCGCGCTAGGCGGACGGGTCGGCCTCATTCGGGCGAGCGGAATCCTCGGGATCACTGTCCTGGCCGGCGCAGCCACCGCAGCGTGTGGGCCAATTGTCTTCCTCGGGCTGGTGGTGCCCCACATTGCGCGGGCGTTCACCGGACCCGACTACCGCTGGATCATCCCCTACTCGGCGCTGGCCGGGGCCCTGCTAATCCTCGTCTGCGACATTGTCGGTCGCGTTATCGCACGCCCGGGCGAAGCACAGGTCAGCGTGGTGCTCGCGCTCATCGGCGGTCCCATCCTCATGCTTATGGTTCGACGAAAGAGGCTGTCCGCCGTATGACCACCGACCTCAAACCCGATTTCCGAACCGGAACGCGCATCGTCCGCATCGGCGAAGCCAGCTGGTCGCTCAAGCTCGGTCTATTGCGCTGGTCGATCGCTGGCCTCGTTGCCACCGGCGTGCTGTTCCTCATCGGACTGTCGGTCGGATTCACCACGCCGGTCCACGTCGCCCGCATCATTCTCGGTGGAGGCACGACGGCCGAGAACATCGTGATCTTCGACGACGTGCTGCCCCGCGTTCTCGTCGGCTCGCTCGCCGGATTCTCCTTGGCATTAGCGGGCTGCCTCACCCAGATCGTCACCCGAAACCCCCTCGCCACCCCTGACATGCTCGGCATCACGTCCGGAGCCAGCGCCGGAGCGGTCCTCGCGTTAACCTCCGGTTCGACGGGCTTTGGGGCATTTTTCACAGCGCTCGGCGTCCCGACGTCGGCGCTAATCGGCGGACTCTTTGCCGCCCTGCTGATGTACGCGCTCGCCTGGACCAAAGGTCAAGTCATCACAAGCACGCTGCGCCTGATCCTGATCGGGGTCGGCTTGACGTGGATGATGCAGGCCGTCGTCGGCTACGTCATGACGCGCGCGGACGTGCACGACTCCGGGACCGCGCAAAAGTGGCTCGTCGGCTCACTGGCGTCACTGGGGTGGAGTTCGGTGATCACCGTCGGCGTCGCCGCCGTGATCGGGATTGGGTGGAGCATGGCAAATACCCGATCACTCGCGGTCAGCAGCCTCGGACCCGATATCGCGCAAGGCCTCGGGGTCCGCCTGGGAGTGGTCACCTATGGCACGCTGATCGCAGCCGTCGTGGTGGCCTCACTGGCCGTATCTGTTGCCGGTCCCATCGCCTTTGTGGGGTTGGTCGCCCCACAAATCGCACTCCGGCTGGCCCACACCGCGCAGCCCACGCCGATGTTCTCCGGACTCGTTGGAGCAGCCATGGTCCTGACCGCTGACATCGTCTGCCGCACCATTGCCCCGGCAGGCCTGCCGGTCGGCGTCATTACCGCCGCGGTTGGCGGACCGTTCCTGGTGCTCTTGATTATCCAGTCGGCCCGCCGATCCCCCGTTTAGGCGGCTTTAGCGCGGCCCCGGCGGAAACTGTCCCGGTCGGGGCGGCGGCGGCCCTGCCGGTCGCTGCCCACCGGGCCCAACCGGTCCGCGTGGCCCCGGCTGCACCATCGGTCCGGGTCGCTGGGGCGGCCCGGGCGGCATCGGCGGCCGAGGCATCGGCGGGCCCGACGGCCGGCCAGGTGCCTGCAATAGTTCGGTTGCGGCTTCATCGGCGGGCGAGGTTGGCTGCAGAATCGGCGCCATGATCGTCGGCGACACCGGCTGTGGCGCTTCGGCATCGGCGGTATCCGGACCCGTTGCCGCGGCGTCTGAGGCGAGCAACGGCTTCACCAAACCGGCGGCCCGCACGGCCTTCTCGCGTGCGGCAGCAGTGTTGGGTGCGGTCGCAACCGCCACCCCGACCCGGCGTCGAGCAAAGCTCTCCGGCTTACCGAACAGGCGCAGGTCCACATCGGGGTCCGCGAGCGCCTCCGCGACACCGGCAAACCTAATGGCGACGTCGTCGTGCTGTCCGTAGATTACGGCGGACGCGGCGGGGCTGCGCATCAACGTACTGACGGGCAAGCCGAGGACTGCCCGGGCATGCAGTTCAAACTCCGACAGTCGTTGGGAGGCCATCGTCACCAAACCGGTGTCGTGCGGACGCGGGCTGACTTCTGAAAAGTACACTTCATCGCCCTTGATGAAGAGCTCGACGCCGAACACGCCGCGGCCGCTGAACTCGCCCGCCTTACTGTCGGGGTTACCCATGGCGGTGACAATGCGGGCCGCGATCGACCGCGCGACGCCGTAGGCGGCCTGACTCATCCGCTGGGGCTGCCAGCTTTCGACATAGTCCCCGTCTACCTGGCGGTGCCCGATGGGGTCGCAGAAGTAGGTCGTGAGTTTCCCGGTCGCCGGGTCGATGGCGCGGACAGTCAGCAGGGTGATTTCGTAGTCGAACTCGACAAACCCTTCGACGATCACGCGATCGTTGTTGACCCGGGCACCCGTGCGCGCAGTTTCCCACGCAGCATCAACGTCGGCGGGTCCGCGCAACGTGGATTGCCCTTTGCCCGACGACGACATGACGGGCTTCACCACGCAGGGGAAACCGATGCTGCCGACGGCACGCCGCATCTCATCGAGCGATCCGGCAAACAGATACGGGGAGGTCGGAAGGCCGAGCTCTTCGTCCGCGAGACGCCGGATGCGTTCCCGATTCAACGTCGCCGACACTGCCTTGGCACTCGGAATCACTTCCGAGAGCCCTTCAGCCTCAACGGCTTCCAGCGCATCCGTGGCAATTGCCTCAATCTCGGGAAGCACATAGTTCGGCTGGTATTTGGCAATAACGTCGCGAACCTGGGCAGCGTCGGTCATGTCGATCACCTCGGCGTGATGGGCCACCTGATGCGCCGGAGCGTTCGCATATCGATCGACGGCGATCACTTCCACACCGAATCGCTGCAAAGCGATCGTGACTTCTTTACCGAGTTCTCCGGATCCGAGGAGCAATACCTTCACCGCGGTCGGACTCAGCGGAGTCCCGATCACATTCGACACCATGTGCCAGATCCTACCTATCGTGCGGAGTGTAAATCTCCGTCCGCTCACTGCGACCACGCAGCGTCACCGACGTGCGCCGCTCCCACCGCTCCCGCTCATCGGCGTTAGCAGCAACGATCGTGCGGGCCGACGCGAAGGGCAGGTCCGGGGCCTCTTTGGCGACCTCCGACAACCGCGCACTTTCGTTCACCGGGTCACCGATGACCGTGTACTCGAAACGTTGGATGGCGCCGACGTTGCCTGCGACCACATTGCCGTAGCTGACACCGATCCCGGCTTGTAACTCTGGCACCTCGGCGGCCAGCCGGCCGGCAACCTGCCGCGAGGCCAACAGTGCCGCACCTGCCGGGTCACCGATCTGCAAAGGTGCGCCGAAAATCGCGAGGACGGCGTCGCCCTCGAACTTGTTGACCAGTCCCCCGTTGGCTTCGACAACTTCGACAATCACCTGGAAAAAGCGATTGAGCACGTCGACGACTTCCGTCGGGGTGCGTTCGGTGGCCAGGCGAGTGGACCCGATGACGTCGACGAAGATCACGGCTACCGTGAGCTCCGCGCCGCCGAGCTCCGGATCTTGGCGGAGTGCGGCGGCAGCGACGTCACGGCCCACGTGGCGACCAAAGATGTCGCGGGTCCGCTCCTGCTCCCGGAGCCCGGCAACCATCGTGTTAAACCCGTACTGGAGTTCCCCGAGTTCGGAGGCGTCGTAAACGACGAGGTCGGCGTCTTTGCTGACATCACCCGCGCGAACCCTCGCCATGCCGGCCTGCACATTGCGGATCGGGCCGGTCACCTCCCAGGCGAACAGCAGCATGGCGAGCAGGCCGATTGCCCCGGCGACAAAAACCAACACGGTGACCGACACGAAGAGACCGGTCCTCGTTACTCGATCGCCGACGGCCGACAAGAGCGTCACGATAAAGATGCCAGCCAACGGCACGCCGGTGCCGACAATCCAGGCGCTCAATGCCCGCGAACGCACCGAACTGCCCCGTACCCGAAAGCCAGCTTCCATGATTTTCGCGTACACCGGGCGCAACAGCACGTCGATAAAGATGTTGACGATCGCAATCACGACCACCCCGCTCATCAGGACGATGAGCACCACTTTCAAGATCAGGTCGGGATCGATGATCCCGTACCAAATCCCCAATAGCAGAGCGCAGCCCGCCCACAGGAGGCCTTGCAGCCCGGTGAGAAAGCGACGCGCCCTTACCGTGCGTCGAACGTCCTGTCGTGTGGGCTCCCGATCCTCGATCGCCCATTTCAGGGAGCGAACCGTCGCTACGGTCCCGATGAACGCCCCGACAGCGAGTCCCACCACGATGTAGATCGGGAGGGCCACAAAGTTGACCCACGCCAGATCTCTGCGCAAGAACGACGGATCCGGGATCCCGACCGTGGCCAGCACGATGGCGATACCGATGCCGATGACCTGGGCGATAACAATCGTCGAGGTCAGCAGCGACTGGATCCGGACCCGCTGCCGATGCGGGTCTTCATCGACCCCACCAAGCAGAATCGAACCGTAATCGCGCCGGAAGTTGGGACGCCGGGGCATTACCAGCTACACGATTTCGTGGCGAACAATCGTCTCGTCGCGGCCGGGGCCAACGCCGATGCACGACACCCGAGCACCCGAAAGTTCCTCGATCCGGTGCACATAGTTCTGCGCGTTGGTCGGCAATTCCTCGAAAGTGCGGCACCCGGAAATGTCTTCCGACCAGCCGGGCATCATCTCGTAGATTGGCTTCGCGTGGTGGATGCCGGTCTGCGTCATCGGCCAATCCTCGACACGTTCGCCGTCCACGTCGTACGCCACACAGATCGGCACTTCGTCCAGGCTCGACAGCACGTCGAGTTTGGTGAGGAAGTAATCGGTGATGCCATTGACGCGGGTTGCGTAGCGGGCGATAACGGCGTCGAACCAGCCGGTGCGGCGGGCACGACCGGTGGTCACGCCAACTTCACCGCCCGTCTTCGCGAGGTACTCGCCGGAATCGTCGAAGAGTTCCGTCGGGAACGGTCCTTCGCCGACACGCGTGGTGTACGCCTTCAGAATGCCGAGGACAGTGGTGATCCGCGTGGGTCCGATACCGGCACCGACGGCCGCGCCACCCGCGGTCGGATTCGACGACGTCACATACGGGTAGGTGCCGTGGTCGACGTCGAGCAGGGTGCCCTGCGAGCCTTCGAGGAGGACGGTGTCGCCGCGCTCGAGTGCCTCATTAAGCAGTCGTTGAGTATCGGCGATGCGGTGCTTGAACCCTTCTGCCAGCTCAAGAGTCTCGTCAACAACCTGCTGCGGGTCCAGCCCCTTGCGGTTGTAGATCTTGGTGAGGATCTGATTCTTGAACTCCAGGGCCGCTTCGACCTTCTGGGTGAGGATCTTCTCATCCAGTACGTCGGCGACACGAACGCCCACGCGGGCGATCTTGTCCTGGTAGCAAGGACCAATCCCGCGACCCGTGGTGCCGATCTTGCTGTTGCCCAGGAACCGTTCGGTGACCTTGTCGATCGCCACGTGGTACGGCATCAGCAGATGCGCGTCGGCGGACAACATGAGCGCCGAAGTGTCGACGCCGCGGTCCTCGAGCCCCTTGAGTTCGCTCAAGAGAACACTCGGGTCGACGACGACGCCGTTGCCGATCACGTTGTTCACACCCGGCGTCAAAATCCCCGATGGGATCAGATGCAGGGCAAACTGCTCGCCGTTCGGCAGCACAACGGTGTGACCCGCATTGTTACCACCCTGGTAGCGAACCACCCACTGCAGACTTCCGCCGAGCAGATCGGTTGCTTTACCTTTGCCTTCGTCGCCCCACTGGGCGCCGATGAGCACAATCGCAGACATATAGGTGCTCCTCCTAACATGCCTACCCTACTGGGTAAGTCCCGAATTGTTGGTCACGAGCCGCGTATACGCTTGTCGGGGTGACCCCCATTGTGTTGACCGTCAGCCCCGGCGACGAGGTTCCGTCGTCGCTGACGCGCCGATTGTCGGACCTCCTGGACGATGCTGCGTCCACCGGTTCCGACACCATTCGTGTCATTGTCGAGCCGGGCCGCGATTCAGAAATGGCACCCGATGCGTTCCTGTCGCGAGTGGTTGCGTCGTTGATGAAATTAGAGCGACTCGACGTCGAAGTTGCCTATGTGACGTGGCGGGCCACGCCGGCGACCATCAACTACGGTCTGCCGATCGGTCCCATTGCGCGCAAGCTCGCGGAGACCGGCGTCGCGCAAACCCTTCCGCTCATCCGCGACGATGCCGCCACCGTGCTCGTTGGTTACGCCCGTCACCTCGGCCAGGGCGGAGAAAAGTTGCACTGCGAGACCATCGCCGATTCAGAGCGGATCGCCGATGGGCGTGTCGCTGCCATCGAGATCCAGCCCCTGCTGGTGCAACCCGGAGTCCGCGGCCGCGTCGCGCGCTTTTTACCCGGCGGCTGGAAATCCGGTCGCGCCGTCCAGACCGGCGGGTTGAATCTGGTGGTCGAGCGCGAAGGCGAACTGACCGATCGGGTGGTGAAGCGGTCGACGTTCTACCGCCACCACGAGGATTGGCGGCTGGTGCGACCATGACGACCCCCACCACGGCAGCCCTGAAGTCGGTCCGTCCGGGCCCGGTGTTCCTCGGCCTCTGCGCAGCTTTCGGGTTGGGTATTTACCTGCTGTTGCAGTCGGGTACCGAACGCAACTGGCAGGGTCATCTGGGTGCGTTCCTGTTCGTGTTGAGCGGTTGGGTGATTTCCCTGGCGCTGCACGAGTTCGCGCACGCATTCACGGCTTTCCGGTACGGCGATCGGTCGGTGGAGGTGCGCGGATATTTGACGCTGAATCCGCTCAAGTACACCCATGCCGGACTGTCGATTGCGCTGCCACTGCTGATTGTCGCCCTGGGCGGGATCGGATTCCCGGGCGGCGCCGTCTACCTACATACAGCGGGGTTCACAAACGCCCAGCGCACCAAGGTGTCGCTGGCTGGCCCGGCCACCAACTTCACGTTGGGTTTGGTATTGCTGGCGGCGTTGGCAGTCAATGATCCGACGATGCAGTCGGGCAACCTGTGGGCGGCGACCGCCGCATTGGCGTTCTTGCAACTGTCGGCAACGCTGTTGAATATCTTGCCGGTACCGGGCTTCGACGGCTACGGCGCGATTGAACCGTACTTGTCGCCCGAGGTGCGGATGTCCGCGCAGAAGATTGCCCCGTTCGGCATTTTGCTGGTGTTCGTCCTACTGTTCATCCCATTCTTGAACCGCGCCTTCTTCGGCCTGGTTTATGACGTCTTCGACCTCTTCGGCATCAATCCCGGCTTTGCCCAATACGGCATGGGCCTGTTCGCCTTCTGGCTGTAGGCCGCCGGTCGAACTTGGCCGCGAATACCTCGAGCTACCAGGACATCTCTTTTTCGCAAGCAGCCTCGCCGCCCGCTGGATCCACTTGGATCGTGACGTGTTTCAAGCCGTGGGCGGCGAAAACGTTCTGCGCCGCCGCCAGGACCACCGCCCCGTCGCTGACCGCCGCAACGTGCACGGCGGCAATGTCCATCCCGGTCGTCAGCGACCAAATGTGAAGGTCGTGCACGTCGACGACGCCGGGGATGGCAGACAGTTCGGTTCGGATGAGGTCGACGTCGACATTCGCGGGTGCCTGCTGGTTCAGGATTTTGAGCGCGGCGATCGCCAACTTCAGCGCACGCGGCACCACCCACAGGGAGATCGCGACGGCGACGATGAGGTCGGCGTAGCCCCAACCGGTGGTGAGCGTGATGATGCCTGCGATCAGGACGCCCACGCTGCCGACCGCGTCGGCCAACACTTCCAGGTAGGCACCGCGGACGGCGAGGGAGCCTTCAGCGTCGGCCCGCAGCAGGTACATGACGACGATGTTGGCGATCAGCCCGAGGATTGCCACGACGATCATCGGCATGCCGGGGACGTCGGGGTCGGTGCCGAGACGCGAGATCGCCTCGTACAGGACGTAGGCACCAATGCCGAGGAGCAGAGCCGCGTTGACGACGGCGGTGAACACTTCCGCGCGGTACCAGCCGAAACTGCGGCCGTCGGTGACGCGCCCGTGGCGTGCGAGGAGCAGCGCCGCGAGTCCCATGGTGAGGGCGACGAGGTCGGTCGCCATGTGGCCAGCGTCGGCCACCAGCGCGAGCGACCCGGAGATCAACCCGGTAACCAGTTCGACGATGAAGAACACGCCGATGATGCCCAACGAGACTGCCAGCGGCCAGATTCGACGATGCCCCGCGTTCGGGCCAGCCAGGTCTGCCGCCGTGGGGCCATGACTATGCCCATGCTCAGTGCCCATAACCTCAATATATGCACCAATACGCATATATTGCAAGGCCTCGAATCACCGCCCCCAATCCGTTCTCGCATGATGCGTCGATTCCCGCACTATGT
>NZ_JBARYI010000010.1:0-22159 GCF_049647785.1 Gordonia sp. (in: high G+C Gram-positive bacteria) | reverse complement strand
CGGCGCCTGTCGCTATGCGCCGATGGCGCGGGCGATCATGGGCCAGGAGTTGCGGAGGTCAGCGTAGAAGAGGCCCCAGGTGTGGACGCCGTCGGGGCGACGCACAAAGCGGTGACCGATGCCGAGGCCATTCAAGCGGTTCGACATGTTGGTGGTGCACTGAAGGGCGATGGCCTCGATGATGTTGCCCCCGACCAGGCCGCTACCGTTCTGGAGCAGGCTGCCGTCGACGGGGCCGGCGATCCCGGAACCCGCGGACAGGTAAATGGCCTTGCCGCGGAGCTTGCCCGCGTTGATGACCGGATCGTGCTGACGCCACGTAGCGCTACCGGGTGCACCCCACATGTTCGCGACGTTGCCGCCGCCCCGAGCTACGACCGCCATCGTCGCGAGCTGGCCAAGGGGATCGGTTGTGCCGGGGCAGCCGCTATAGGCGGCGACCGCCCGGTACAGGCCGGGTACTTGGGTCGCGAGATCGAGAGCTGGCCCTGCCGACATCGAAACGCCAGACAGGGCATTGATGCCATTGGTGCGGAACTGCCGATTCACAGCGGCTGGGAGTTCCTTCGTGATGAAGGTCTGCCACTTGTTTCGTCCAAGCGCCGGATCGTTCGAGCGCCAGTCAGTCATCATCGAAAACCTGCCGCCAATCGGCAGAACGACGTTGACGCGCTTACCCGCAAAGAACTGTCGGACCCGGGTGTTGTTGAACCAGGAGATGCCGTCCTCGGCACCGCCTGCTCCGGGCAGCATGTAAAAAGTCGGCAACCCAGCGGGACGACCGACCGGATGGAGAACGTCGCTACGAACCCAGCGGTGCATCGCCTGCGAGTAGACAGAGATCGTGGTGTTTGTTGCGCTGACAGGTTTTGCGACCGGCGTGACCGGGTCCGCCGTGGCCGTGGGCGTGGGGCCAACGATGAGGCTGGACACCATTGCGAGCACAACAGCCAGCGCGACAACCGGTGCACGAGAACCAAATTCGAACGAAGTGCCGGGTACGCGCAGAGCCATCATCTGTTCGACGGTACGCAACTGGGCATTAGCCAGCGACGTTCGGGTACCGGTCGTTTCCCAATCGATAGCGACATGTTGCGCAATCACGCGGTGTGGTCGCCCCTAGCTGCGGCAGATAGGGGACGAACG
Organism: Gordonia sp. (in: high G+C Gram-positive bacteria); assembly: GCF_049647785.1. Classification (GTDB taxonomy): domain Bacteria; phylum Actinomycetota; class Actinomycetes; order Mycobacteriales; family Mycobacteriaceae; genus Gordonia. The sequence continues at coordinate 21,013 of NZ_JBARYI010000010.1, read as the reverse complement.
TCGACAGCATCGACGATGTGGGGCATGGCGATGGCCGCGAACATGAATACCGACGTTGTGCCGGAATTGCATTGCAAGGATGGGCGACCCGCGGCGATGAAGATGAAAGGGAGATCCCAATCTCCCGAATGGATTACCGTCAGCCCATGCTCATCTCACGGTTACAAGCTCTGGGACTGGTCGTAGGTCCGGCCATCTTCGCACTGTCCCCGCTGTTCTGGAACGACGGGCATTACGGAGTGGCAGGCGGAATGCTCATTGCCGTGTCGACCGTGCCGTGGGTCTTCGGCCTGCTCGGTGAGTACGAGAACCTGCGAAAACCCTTCCCCGTCGTTTCCGGGCTCTGGGTCCTGCTGGTGCTGATCGGCATGTTCGGGACCGTCGCATTCGGGCTGCAGGGCTTCTTTGAAGCCGTGTTCGGGGCCGACAACAGTTCGGCCCTCGCGGCGTTCGACGGCTATCCGACGGTCGGCACGATTATGTTCTTGCTGGCCGGGCCGACCTTTCCGTTCGCACTGATGGTTTTCGGGGCGATGCTGTGGCGGGCGCGTACGGTGCCCCAGACCTGCGTCGTCGCGGTGCTCGTCGCCGCGGTCGCGTTCCCGATTGCGCGCGTCACGCGGGAGGCCCCGGTAGCTTTCATCGCCGACCTCGTCATGCTCGCGGCGTTCTGCGGAGTGGCGTGGTACGCGTGGCAGCGGTCTAGTGATGCCGTCGGCTCAACGCGAATACAGTCGAAGCATGGGTGACCCGCCGCGCTACCGCTGGCTGTTGCACATCGACCTCGACCAATTTCAAGTCTCGGTGGAACGACTCCGCCGGCCTGATCTTGCTGGTCGCGGCGTGATCGTCGGTGGGGACGGCGATCCGGCCCGGCCACGGCAGGTCGTGACATGCGCGTCGTATGAGGTGCGGGCACTGGGCGTCCGCGCCGGAATGCCGATGCGGGCCGCCGCGAAAAAGGTGCCCGACGCCGTCTTTCTGCCGCTCGACATGGCCGCATACGAGGAGGCGTCAGCGCGCGTCATGAACGTCGTCGCTCGGGGCGGCGATGCCCTGGAAGTGTGGGGTTGGGACGAGGCGTACCTCGGCCTGGAAGTGCAGTCAGAGCCCGCAGCCCGCAGCGTTAACGACGTGATTGCCGTGGCGCAGCGCGTCCGACAGTCAGTACTGGTTGAGACGGGCCTGCACAGTTGCGTAGGAATCTCCGACAACAAACAGCGGGCTAAAGCCGCGACAGGGTTTGCGAAACAGGCGGTCCGAGACCCGGCGGCCTCGCCGGACGACCGGGTGTTTGTCCTCGACGACGGCAACTGGTCGTCGCTGATGGACGACCGTCCGTGCCGGGACCTGTGGAGCGTCGGCTCGCGGACGGCAACCAAACTCGCTGAGGCGGGCATCGACACCGTCGCCCAGTTGGTGGCTACCGACCGCGAACAATTGGTCGCGATGTTTGGTCCGCACCAAGGCAATTGGTTGTATGTGCTGTGCCGCGGTGGGGGAGACGACGCGATCTCCGACGAGCCGTACATCGCCAAGTCGCACTCCAAGGCGCGCACGTTTGATGTGGATCTCACTGATCGCGACGATCTGCGCGCGGCGGTGCGCGACCTGACGAAGGAGGCGTTCGATCAAGTAGTTGCCGAGGCGCGGGTACCGTTTCGGGTCGGTCTAACGGTCCGGACCGCGTCGTTCTTCACCCGCACAAAGATGCGGAAGCTGCCGGAACCAACCATCGACTTCGAGACAATCGTCGGCACGGCAATCGCTCTCCTCGACGCGTTCGACATCCAAAAACCCATCAGGCTGATGGCTGTGCGGCTGGAGTTGTTGGATCCGGCCGTTTAAACGCCTGCGGAGCGGGCGTGCAACTGGCGTAGCTCGTCCTCCAGCTCCGGAGCCGGTCCAGCGACAGCAACATCGGGCGCGACCTTGTTAATCGGCAAGGCGGCGACCGGCAATGCTGGCAGGCCCCAACTGGTTCGCCAGACGGATAGTTGATCGGAACTGGCGGCGTACACAATGCGGCCAAGTCCAACCCATGCGTGCGCTGCTGCGCACATCGGGCAGTGTTCGCCCGACGTGTAAACGGTGGCGGCTGCGCGTTGCTCCTCGGTGAGGTTCTTGGCCGCCCAGCGGGCGATCGCGAACTCGGGGTGACGCGTGTGGTCGCCGCCGCTGACCCGATTGCGGTCCGCGAATCGGATGACGCCAGCATGGTCGACGATAAGGGAACCGAAGGGTTCATCGCCCTCGTCGAGGGCTTCGCGGGCAAGGGTGACGCAGCTTCGCAGGTGAACCAGGTCCGCATTGGTCGGAGTAGTGATCACGGGGGCCATGGCTGCGAGCGTACCTGGCGCGTGGATGGGTTACCGCGGGACTTGAAACCCGACGAGTCGGGCATCGGGATCGACGTCGATGCCGAGCCGATCCCACGGAACGCCAACTTTCACGACGGCGTACGCCGACGTCGGGAAGCGGTCGATCTCGCCGTTCGGGTCGAGGGCGAGGGCAGCCTCGGGCATGCCGGGGAAATGTCCAACCACGAGCACGGTGGAGGCGTCAGCGGGCGCATAGATGCGGATGCTCTCGAAGATCTCGGCGGGGGTTCCCCCGTAAAGGTCGCTGACGTATTCCGTTGGCACATCGATCTCGGTTTGCGCGAGCGTCATTCGGGTGCGTTCGGCGGTAGAACACAACGCGAAGTCGACGTCGATGCGGTCGTCGGTGAGCCATTGGCCAGCGAGCGCTGCCTGGCGCATGCCTCGTCCATTGAGCGGGCGGTCATGGTCGTAGACACCATCGGGGTAGGCCGACTTTCCGTGGCGCATCAGAACCAGTGTGCGGTCGCTCATGCGATTTCGCCCATGGCCGCACGGGCAGTCAGAGTTGAGTCGCTCGCCATGATGCGCAGCATCTGCACCGTTTCGCTCCACGCCGAAACTTCTTGCGTGTAGAGCACAAACTCCATGTACCGATCGTCGAGCATGGCCTCATCGGCGAGAGCGGTCAACTCCATCAGTTCATCGACGCACTGCGTTATCAATGACGGGATCCGGGTGCCGGAGCAGGCCGCGGCTATCTCGTGCGACGGCAACGTCGCCAAGCGTTCGAGAGCTCTGCGATAACTCATAGAACCACCGTAGAACGACCCACTGACAGTTTTCGTGAGGCGCGCAGTTCGCGGCGGCCGCTCGATTGTCCGTGCCCGAGCTTTGATTCGGCGACATAAACCCCCGCTGCGCCGAACCCTTCTGATCGGCTGCATGGGTTCGTACGGTCGTCCCATGACGACAACAGAACTCATCGACATCCCTGCCACGGCGACCCCGCTGAACAAGATCGCCAGTGCGACAGCAAACGCTGTTTCAACCAAACCGACAAACGGGCAGGTGGTATTTGCCGCGTCGGCCGTCGCTGCCGACGGTGTCTCCAGTGAGATCAGCTTGCGGTCGTTCAGTATCACCGCGGACGAACCGCCGACGCTCGGCGGCAATGACACCGCACCCAACCCCGTCGAGTACTACTTGGCGGCGCTGCTGTCGTGCCAGGTAGTGACCTACCGGTTCTGGGCCGAGCGGCTTGGCATTACCTTCGACGACCTCCAACTGACTGCCGAAGGAGACCTCGACGTCCGCGGCTTCTTCGGTTTAGCGGACGACGTCCGCCCGGGATTCACTGCCGTCCGGGTGGTCGCCAGGATCACCGGGCCAGCGTCCGACGAGGACTACCGCCGACTTCAGGAAACCGTCGAGCGACACTGCCCGGTCCAGGATCTCACCGTGAACCCGACGCCGGTATCGACCGAGTTGCTCGTCACACGTTGAGGTTCCTCGCCACCGTCGGGCAGCTAGCCCGGGGCTAGGGCACTAATCTGTAGTTAATGCACACCTGGGCCCCGATTCTGTTCGCGATCGCCGCGGCAGTTCTGATTGCCGCCGGTACCGTTCTCCGCCAACGGTCCTCGGCGGCCAGCGGGGCAATCACCCCGGGCTGGTGGCTCGGCGCATTCATCGCGCTGATGGGGTTTAGCCTGCAGGCGACGGCGCTGGCTCTGGGATCAATTCTGGTGGTGCAACCGCTGCTGGTCCTGGCGGTGCTCTTTGCGTTGCCGATGGAGAACTGGATCGACAAACGGCACCTGCTCAAAAGCGAATGGCTGTGGGGCACCGCGCTGGTTGTCGGCGTCGTATTGTTCTTGCTGCTGGCCCGTCCAGTATCGACCGATCGTCGCCCCGACATGCTGAGCATGGTCATCACCGTGACGGTCTTGGTGGTCGGGATCATCGGCATCGTGGTCGCGGCCGAGCGCTGCCAGAGCGGGCATCTCCGGGCGCTCAGCTACGGCCTCGCAGCCGGTGCGCTGTTCGGTGTTTCCGCGCCGTTGGTGAAGGCCGTCGCCTTCCGGATGATCGACGCTCCGGGCACCCTGTTTGTTCACGTCGAACTGTATTTGCTGCTGGCGGTGGTGCTCTTGGCGATCATCGCGCAGCAGCGCGGTTTCGGTGCGGGAGATCTGCAGACGTCGTTCCCGGCCATGAACGTGATGGAACCGGCCGTGGCCATGGCGCTCGGCGTCGCCCTACTTGGCGAAAACATCTACGTGACGGTCCCGACCGCCGCGTTCCTCTGCATCGTCGCCGTGGTCGCCAGCATCGCCGTAGTGAAGCTCGCCCAAGACAGCGCCAGAAGTTCCGAACGCCCCCTCCACGACCGCGAAGCCGCCGTCGAACTCAGCTAGCGCCCGTCCACCGCCATCTCGCTGCGCTCGAACCGCGCCTTTCTGTCACGATTCGACCAGACCGTCACCGATCACCGCGTTTGGTGACGGCTAGGGCGGAGTGCGGTTGCCAGATGTGACAGAAATGCGCGAATCGGAGGAACGACGATGAGGCGTCGGGACCGGATTAGGCTTCGGCGATGAGCGCGGGGATTGCCTCGGCCCACTCAGCGGCGGCCTTGGCGGGCTTGATGGTCGACGAGGCGTCGTGGCGGAAGTGCTCGCCAACCTCGACGGCACCCAAGGCGACGAGCTTTTCTGCCATCACTTCGCCGCCGCGGTTGTAAGTCTCGCCGTATACGGTGTCGCCCAGGCCGAAGACGGTGAAACGCAGGCCCGTCAGGTCCGGCTTTTCCTCATCGAGTTCCTCAGCGAAGGGCAGCGCGCTCGAAGGCAATTCGCCCTCGCCGTAGGTGGAGCAGATGACGACAAGGAAGTCTTCGACATTGAGGTCTTCGACGGCAAACTCGGCCATGTCGAACACCGACGGATCGCTGTCGGCAGCCAATACGTCAGCGATTGCATCGGCAACGAGTTCGCCGGTGCCGGTTTCGGTGCCGTAGAGGATGACTGCTGCCATGGTCGTAGTACTCCTGAAGCTCGGGTCGGCGCAGATAAGCGCACTTTCGTGATCGGTAATCGACGATTACGGTAGCGTAACAACGTGGCTGCGTCGAATTCCCGACCAGGGACTTTAGGCTCAAAATTTGCCTGTTTCCGCAGCTAGCGTCACTTTCGTGAACGCTGTACTTTGTGAGCGGGAAGTCTGCATCGAATCCGTCGCCCCAGGGGCTACGATCGAATTCCAACTACGAAAGCAGGTCCCGAAATGGACTGGAGTTCTCTCTGGAACGTCCTCTGGTACACGGTCGTCATCTTTGCGTTTATCGCGTACCTGATGGTTCTCTTCATGGTCTTGACCGATCTCTTCCGCGATCACAAGCTGTCGGCATGGTGGAAGGTCGTTTGGATCATCTTCCTGGTGATCGTTCCGTACATCACCGCGTTCGCGTACCTGATCTTCCGCGGTACCGGCATGACAAACCGCAGTCGCGCCGCAGCCGTTTCCGCTGAACAGGCGAGCCAGGAGTACATCCGTCATGCGGCAGGAAAGGCATCGCCCGCAGCCGACATCGCCACCGCGAAGTCACTGCTCGACGCCGGCACCATTACTCAGGCTGAGTTTGATGCCCTTAAGGCAAAGGCCCTGACCAGCTAACGGCTGCGTCAGCGCAATGAACGACGAGCGGTCCGGAACCTGGTAATCAGGATCCGGGCCGCTCGTGTAACTCCTGGCGGTTAATTAGGGTGGGACACATCCAAATTGGGGGCTCGTTTCAACAACGGTGCCGGGGCGAAAGAAGGGGACGATGACCACGCGTATCGATAGCTGGGTGTGGTCGGTCCGGCTAGCTAAAACCCGGTCTGCGGCGGGGGCTGCCTGCCGCGCCGGGCATGTGCAAGTCAACGGCACAACCGCCAAACCAGCGACGCCCGTTTCGGTTGGTGATCGCGTTACCGTGCGACTGCACCAGCAGACCAAGATTGTTGAAGTGGCCAAACTCATCAGTAAGCGAGTCTCGGCACCGGTCGCGGCCGAATGCTATATCGACCATTCTCCGCCGCCTCCGCCGAAGGAAGTCCTCGCGTCCATTCCGCGCCGCGATCGCGGCGCTGGGCGTCCAACGAAACGCGAGCGGCGCCAGATCGACCGCCTGCAATCCGGGTCGATGCTGCTCGCCGTCTTCGCGGCTTTGGTGCTTCTTGTCAGCGGCTGCACCAATGGGAACAGCCCGGACGTGGTGTCGACGCAGACCCCGAAACCGGGCACCGGGCCGCAGTTTGCGCGATGCGGTGGCCTCACCACCGAGGACGTCATTGCCATCTCGGGTATGACGGGACTGAAACTGGCGATCGACAATACGTCGACTTGCGAGTGGCGGGCCGACTCCGAGCAACGCAATGGGTCGGTTTCGTTCAACTGGTATCGCGGATCGCCGATCGGCCGTGAACGCGGAACCGAGCAGCTCAGCCGCGACACCACTAGTGACTACGAGGTGGACGGTCACCCCGGGTTCATCGCCTCCACGGAAGGTATCTGCGAGACGGCGATCGCGTGGGACGCCGACTTCATTGAGATATCGATGGCCTCGCCGCGCGGGCCCGATCGGTTACCGACCATCGCGCTCGGCGATCTCTGCAAGGCCGCTAAGACCATCACCGAGAAAGTTGTGAAGGGCGCGTCATGAACAGGAACGGACGTACCCGCAAGTGGCTGGCGGCCGGAGCCATTGCCGTGGCCGCTACGACCATCGCCGGTTGCAGCGTCGACGGGACGGCGGTCCGTGAAGGTGGCGTCGACACCGGGCACGTCGACACTGACCAATTCGACAATCTGCTCTCCGAATGTGAAGTGCTACCCGGGCCCACCATCGCGAAGGCGGTCGGCGGAACATCCGCGGACCCGAATTTCTTCGGTGCCAACTGCCGCTGGATCGTCAGCCCGCAGATCATTGACGTCACGTTCAACTGGTTCGAGTGGGGCGACTACAACCTGGAAAAGGAAACCGCGCAGAATATGGGCTTCACCACCGAGAACATCTCGGTTCGCAGCCAATCTGCGTTTACCCAGCGCGACCCGCAGCGGCCAAGCGTTTGCGGGGTGACGGCGAAGGCGACGGCTGGCGGCATCTTCACCTGGTGGGTGGAACCGGAGGCACCGCAGGGCGGCGACCCGTGCGCGGCGCCGATTAAGTTGATGGAACTCATCCTGAGCGGTGCGTACTAGGGGCAGTCCGGGCCACTGCCTACTCGGGAATGAGCGTCACCGACACTGAAGCTGCCACCTGCAAATTGCCTGCGTCGTCGGGCGTCATGACCCACATGAGCAGGGTGTCGCCGATGCGCTGGCGTCGAATGGTGACTTGCATGCCCGGCTGGATAGCCCGAAGGTACTCAATGACGGCGCGATGTGGTTTCGCGATCAGGTCGGGGTGGTCGACCAGCTCGTCTTCGACGGCCTCGAAGTAGGCGGCGTTGTTGAGGTGCTTAAACGGGTCGAAGTCGGTGATCCGCAGAACGTGTTCGCGATCCGGGAGGTCGACGTCGGCTGCAGCCGGGGCCTTCCCCGGATTCATCGCCTTCCACTTGAGTCGATGCTCGTCCGTCATCGGCTCCAGAGTTTCCATCGCCAGATCAGAGATGCGGGCAGGTAGGCCCGATTCCGTCATGTTGATCCAGAATGCTTCGGTCTCGATGTGGCCGTTGGGGCGCATTTCGCTGTTGAAACGGTTTGTTTCGCTGACCGCATTGATCCGGACTCGCATGTTGGTCCAGCGGGTCGAGAGTGCACTGCACCAGCGCTCGGCGGTGAAATCTGACGGCCAGGTGATTGGTTCCAGCACGTCAATGACGGTGCGGCGGATAATCCAGAACGGGTCGGTCTCGTAGAAGGGGAGCGCCGCGATGTTGTCGTTGGCGATGTCTTGCAGGTACCGGGCGACGGCGTCGAGGCGCACCCGCATTTCTTGATCGATGTCGCCGGTTCGAACGCGGTAGTCAGCGGTGTAGAAGTTGGCGCCCTCTTTGCGCTCGGGGAGCGGTTGGTATTCCTGTGATGCGGTCATGAACGGGCCCCTCAACTGAGATGGTGTCGGAGATCGGTCTCAGAAAGCGTGAATCCGACAGTGACGCGGAATACGGTACTCTCAAGGAAACTAGAACACGTTCACCCTTGGTGGTTGGAGGGAAGTCACAGATGACGCACATTATTACGCGGGCCTGCTGTAACGACGCATCCTGCGTTGCAGTATGTCCGGTCAACTGTATTCACCCGACTCCGGACGAGCCGGACTTCTTGACGGCCGAGATGCTGTACATCGACCCGGAGACTTGCATCGACTGCGGCGCTTGCGTCGACGAATGCCCCGTCAGTGCGATCTACCCAGACGACCAGCTGCCCGCGAGTCAGCTGCCGTTCTTGCAGATCAACACCGATTACTACAAGGATCACGACGTCGAGGGTGGCATCGTTAAGCATCCACGACCGCCGCAGTTGCCCGCAGACGAACTGCGCGTAGCAATCGTCGGGGCCGGTCCGGCAGCGTTCTACGCCGCGCAGGAACTGGTGAAGAAGTCGCAGATCAAGGTCGACATGTTCGACCGTCTGCCGACCCCGTACGGCCTGGTGCGTGCGGGTGTCGCGCCCGACCACGCGCAGACAAAGGGTGTCGAAGACACCTTTGCGGCCGTCGAGAAGAAGCGAAACTTCACCTACCACCTCGGGGTTGAGGTCGGGACGCACATCTCGCACGACGAACTCCGCGAACGCTACGGCGCGGTCCTCTACGCCGTCGGGGCCCCGCACGACCGTCACCTCAATATCCCGGGCGAAGACCTCGCCGGCTCGATCGCCGCCACCGAGTTTGTCGCTTGGTACAACGGGCACCCCGATTTCGCGGGCCACACCTTTGACCTGTCGGGTGAGCGTGCCGTCGTGATTGGCAATGGCAACGTGGCGCTCGACGTCGCACGCATCCTGGCTACCGATCCCGAGTTGCTCGCGAGCACCGACATCGCCGACCACGCACTCGCCGCGCTCCGCGAATCGAATATTCGCGAAGTGTTCGTGGTGGGTCGTCGCGGCATCGAACACGCTGCCTTCACTAACGGCGAACTCCTTGGCCTCGGTGAGGTTGACGGTATTGATGTCGTCATCGATGAGGCTGAACTGACGCTGTCGGACGAGGCTGCTGCACAAGAAGCCGACGACACCCTCGACTCGGTCATCGCGACCAAGGTGCGCCTGGCCCGCGAATTTGCGGCCAAGCCGCTCGTGGAAGGCAACCGTCGGATCGTCTTCAAGTTCCTGACCTCGCCGGTCGAGATCACGGGCACCGACTCCGCTTCGTCAGTGAAGTTGGTCCGCAATCGCTACATCGGCGGCGGCAAGATCGAAGCCACCGACACCACATCCGATCTCGACAGCGGTTTCATCGTTCGATCCATCGGCTACCGCACCCAGCCGGTCAAGGACCTGCCGTTCGACGAAGCCTCCTCGCTGGTGCCGAACGAGGACAGCCGAGTGCTCGATGGCCCCGGCGGTGCACCGCTGCCCGGCGTGTTCGTTGCCGGATGGATCAAACGTGGACCCACCGGCGGCATCGGCCGCAACCGGTTGTGCGGCGAGCAGGCTGCCGCGACGATCCTCCTCGACTTTGCCAACGGGGCACTCCCGACGCCGACGACGGACGCCATCGACGTCGCCGACTTGGTGATCAGCCGAGGTGCGCATCGCGTGGACCTGCAGGGCTGGAAGCGGATCGACGCTGCCGAACGCGAGGCTGGTGCTGGTGCGGGACGTCGTCGCGTCAAGATCACCTCGATCGAAGAAATGAAGAATGTGGCGGGTGAATCCGAGCCAGTGGGTGACGTTGTCGGTGGCGCATAGTGCGAATTGCGCTCCTGTCGTACCGCAGTAAACCGCATTGTGGGGGACAGGGTGTCTACGTCCGACACTTGTCGGCCGGACTCGCCGCACTCGGGCACGACGTCGAGGTGTTCTCGGGTCAGCCGTACCCCGAACTTGATGAGGGTGTCCGGCTGACGAAGGTCCCGAGCTTGGACCTGTACGGCGAACCCGACCCCTTCCGAACGCCGCGTTTACGCGAGTACCGCGACTGGATCGACGTCGTCGAGGTGGCGTTGATGTGGACAGCGGCATTTGGTGAACCGTTGACGTTCAGCCTGCGCGCCAAGCGGGTACTGCGCGGTCGGCGCAACGACTTTGACGTCGTGCACGACAACCAGTGCCTGGGTTACGGGCTGCTGTCGATCAAGCGACAGGGCTTTCCGTTAGTTGCCACCATCCATCACCCGATCACTCGTGATCGGGCCCTGGCGGTGAAGGCCGCGCGGGGCCTGAAAAAGATCAGTGCCTGGCGCTGGCATTCGTTCCTCGCCATGCAGGGGCGGGTGGCGCGCCGGATTCCGTCGCTGCTGACCGTGTCGAAGAGCAGCGAAGACGATATTCGCGAGGCGTTTCACGTGAAGCCCGGCGTGTTGGCGACCATCCCGCTGGGGGTAAACGTTGACCTGTTTGCGCCGAGCGGACGACGAGTCCCCGGCGAGATTGTCTGCGTGGCCAGCGCCGATGCCCCACTCAAGGGGGTTTCGTACCTGCTTGAAGCCGTCGCAAAGGTGTCGGCCGAACGCGACATTCACCTCACGCTGGTGTCGAAACTTGACCCCGAAGGACCGTCCGCGAAACTGATCGACGACCTGTCGATCGCAGATCGCGTGTCGGTTGTCTCGGGCATCGATGACACGGAACTCGCTGGGCTCCTGAGCCGCGCGGAGGTCGCCTGCGTGCCGTCGCTGTACGAAGGTTTCTCGTTGCCCGCGGTGGAGGCGATGAGCTGCGGGACGCCCCTCATCGCCAGTCGCGCCGGGGCGATTCCGGAGGTCGTTGGCGACGACGAATCGGCGGCCATCCTCGTCGAACCCCGCGACAGTGAGGCGCTGGCGCAAGCCCTGCTCCGGCTGCTTGACGATCCCGGGCTCGCGACCCGGCTTGGCGCTGGTGGTCGTGCCCGGGCGCAGGCTCGTTACAGCTGGGCGGCCGTCGCGCAGGCCACCGTGGACCGATACCAGGCGGCCATCGACGCCGCCGCGGAAGGACGCTAGAACCGTGCTGACTGTGGATTTTGACCGCCTGCAGGTGGGGCCCGGTATTCGTGCCATCGATATTGGTGCGGGGCAGGGGCGGCATTCATATGAAATGCTGCGGCGCGGCGCCGATGTCATCGCCTTCGACCAGAACGACGGTGACATGGCAGACGTCGCCGAGATGTTCGGTGCGCTCGCCGCGGCCGGTGAAGTTCCGGAATCGGGCGTTGCCCGCACCGAAGTCGGCGACGCGCTGGCCCTCCCATACGATGACGCGACCTTCGATGTCGTGCTGATGTCGGAAATTTTGGAGCACATTCCCGACGACGAAGCGGCCATCGCCGAAATGGTCCGGATCCTTAAGCCGGGCGGAACGGCTGCAGTCACCGTGCCGCGCTACTGGCCGGAAAAGGTGTGCTGGGCGCTGTCGGACGAGTACCACGAGGTGGAAGGCGGGCACGTTCGCATCTACCGGGAGTCGGAACTGTCGTCCAAGCTGGAGGCAGCCGGGCTTGAGCTGACGGGAACGTCGCACGCCCATGCGCTGCACGCCCCGTACTGGTGGCTCAAGTGCGCGGTCGGCGTCGATAACGATAAGAATCTACTGGTCCGCGGCTATCACAAGATGTTGGTGTGGGACATGATGAGCAAGCCCTGGGTGACTCAATTCGGCGAGCAACTGCTCAACCCGGTGGTCGGTAAGTCGGTGGCGATCTACCTGCGGAAGCCCACCGGATAAGTATGAATATTCCGTCGATCCCGGGGATCCTGACCGTCGAACAAGTGCGGCAGACGGGTGCGGCAATCGCTGGAATGCAAGAACCAGACGGTGCGCTTCCGTGGTTTCCGGGCGGCAAAACCGACCCGTGGGACCACGTCGAGTCGGCCATGGCACTTTCGGCGAGCGGCTACCTGAATCCGGCCCGTGCGGCGTACGAATGGTCGGCCCACAACCAGCGAGACGACGGCTCGTGGCCGATGGAAATCCGGCAGGGCCGCATCGTCGATGCCGGCGTCGACAGCAACTTTTGCGCTTACATCGCCGTCGGAGTGTGGCATCACTACCTGATCTCCGACGATGACGCATTCCTGTGGAGCATGTGGCCGACGGTCCGGGCCGCCCTCGATCGGGTCCTGCTGTTTCAGCGGCCCGACGGGGCGTTCCGGTGGGCTGCCGACTACGTCACCGGTGCCATGTTCGACGCCGCGCTGATCACCGGCAATGCCAGTATCTATTCGTCGCTGGTGTGCGGGCTAAAGATCGCCGCCCGCGTCGACGACGAATCGGCGCAGCGCGCAGTCGTCGAGTGGGAACGTGCGCGTGCCGACCTAGCGGGAGCGTTTGCGGTGCCGGCGGAGAGCTTTTTGCCGCCGAGCGAACACTCGATGGACTGGTATTACCCGGTGCTCGGGGGCGTTTTGCGTGGGGAGGCGGGACGAGTCGCGCTCGATGCCGAATGGGACCGGTTCGTGGTTTCCGGTCTGGGTGTCCGTTGCGTGAGCCATCGACCGTGGGTGACCGGGGCAGAGACTAGCGAATTGGCGATTGCCTTGGCGGCGATCGGCGATGTGGATCGGGCTGCCGCAATGGTCGCGTCGATCCAACACCTGCGCGATCCGGACGGCTCGTATTGGACCGGCCTGGTGTTTTCTGACGGCAAGCGGTGGCCGGTGGAACGCAGCTGTTGGACGTCGGCGGCGGTAATTCTGGCCGCAGACGCGATTAGTCGGAGCACTCCGGCCGGTGGAATTTTCGCCGATCTTGGTGGAGCCGCTGTGCCCGCCCAATTCCCCAGTTAGACTAGTGTCCAGTCTGGCGTCCAACTTGGGGGCGCGGTAATGCGGAGGTCATTGTGGATTTTGGAATCGTGCAGTTCACCAGCGATCGCGGGCTACGCGCCCAACACTTGGCACCGCTGATCGAAGACGCGGGATTCGCCGCCTACTACGTGCCGGAACACAGTCACATTCCGACCAAACGCGAGGCTGCCCATCCCCGAACCGGCGACTCGAGCCTGCCCGACGAGCGCTACACCCGCACCCTGGATCCATGGACGTCGCTGGCGGCCGCTGCCGCGGTGACGTCCCGAATCGAACTGTCGACGGCCGTCGCGCTACCGGTGCAGTCGGACCCGCTGACGCTCGCGAAGACGATTGCCACGCTCGATCATCTCTCCGAGGGGCGCGTGAGTTTGGGTGTCGGATTCGGCTGGAACCTGGACGAATTGGCCGACCATCACGTCCCCGCTGGCCGTCGTCGTACGATGCTGCGCGAGTACCTGGAGGCGATGAGGGCGCTGTGGACGCAGGAAGAGGCCGAGTATCACGGCGAATTCGTCGACTTCGGTCCGAGTTGGGCGTGGCCCAAACCGTCGCGCGCGATCCCGATCAACGTGGGTGCGGCGGGGACGGAGAAGAACTTTAAGTGGATTGCCCGCAGTGCGGACGGGTGGATCACGACGCCCGGCGAGACAGACATCGAAGAATCGGTAACGCTCCTGAAGCGAGTTTGGGCCGACGCGGGCCGCGAGGGCCAACCGCAGATCGTCGCCCTGGATATGCGTCCGGATGCTGACCGCCTTGCCCGCTGGGCCGAAATCGGCGTCACCCGCGTCCTCTACGGTCTACCCGACAAAGACGTCGACACCGCCAAGGCCTACCTGGCGAAGCTGTCCGCGAAACTGGGGTAATAACCCCCCTCCGCCCGTTCCCGCATGATGCGTCGATTCCCGCTCCTTGTCAGACAAAGAGCGGGAATCGACGCATCATGCGAGAAGCACCGGGGCGGGGAGGGTTAGCCGCCCATGTAGGCGGCCTCCAAGCGGCCGAGGTCGGCGGCCAGGGTAGCGGCGTCCTCGTCGAGGAGGATGCGGCCCTTCACCAGCACGACCGCCCGGTCGGCGATCCCCAACGCCAAATGCACATGCTGTTCGACGAGGATCACCGACGTGCCCTGTTCGGCAGCGACCTGGCGGAGGACCGGCAGGATCGCTTCGACGATGACCGGCGCCAAGCCCATGCTGAGTTCGTCGATCAACAGGATCGACGGCTTCTGCAGCAGTGCCCGAGCCAACGCCAGCATCTGCTGCTCACCGCCCGACAACTGACCTGCGGCCACCGACAGCCGCTTGCGGAGGGCGGGGAAGTAGCCGAGGACTACTTCCAGTTCCTCGGTCGCGGCCTTGCGTCCGCGCGTGGTGATGGCCAGCCGCATGTTCTGTTCGGTTGTGAGCTTCCGGAACAGTGCCCGATCGTCCGGAACCAGCACCAAACCGTTGCGGACGGCCGCCCGCGGATTGCCCGACGGCAGCGCCTGGCCATTCATCGAGACAGTCCCGGACTCGCGCGGCAGCAGGCCTGCGAGGGTCTCGAGCAGGGTTGTCTTGCCTGCGCCGTTAGGGCCGAGGAGGGCGATGACCTGCCCCTTCGGAACTGCCAGGTCGACGTCGTGAACGCACGGGCTATTACTGATGCGCGCGGCCGAAAGTGAGCCGGTTTCGAGAACGGTCATCTACAGATCCTCCTTGCCTGAGGCGCTCAGCGGCGAGCCGAGGTACGCCTTGATCACCGCGTCCGACGACCGGATCTCCTCCGGGGTGCCGCTCGCGATGACGGTGCCCAAATCGAGCACGATCACGCGGTCGCACACGTTCAGGACCAGGTCCATGTCGTGGTCGATCAGCAGCATCGCGGTGTCGCCGGTTTGCGCGGCACGCAGTCGCGCACCGAGCCATCGGCTTTCGGACGTGTCCAACCCGGCGGCGGGCTCGTCGAGCAGAACCACCTGGGGTTCGCCAGCCAAAACTCGGGCCACCGACACCAGCTGACGCTGACCCTGGGACAGGTCTGCGGCAGGCACATCGGCCAACTCGGTAATACCGAGCAACGACAGGGCGTTCTCAACGGCCCCCGGCTCGCTGCGGCCGGCCGAGACATTCAAGTTCTCGGCGACCGACAGGTCGTCGTACAACTCGATGTCCTGGAACGTACGGCCCAAACCGGCGCGGGTGCGACGGTGCGGTGCCATCTTGTCGATCCGACGGCTGCCAACCTGCACGGTGCCAGCCGCCGGTGCGAACCCGCAGATGGCGTCGACGAGGGTCGTCTTACCGGCACCGTTGGGGCCGATGAGGCCGATGATCTCGCCGGCGTGCAAGTCGAACGAAACATTGTTCACGGCCGTGACCTCCCCGTATTTGACGGAGACGTTCTCGACCTTGAGGACGGTATCGCCGATCAGGCGGACCGGATCGGCCGCGCCATCGAGCTTGGGCATGGTGATCTCGTCGCCCGCATCGCGGGCGACTTCGGTGCCAGCCGCACTCTTCTTGGGGCGCAGTTCCATGAGGCGACCCGCCACACCGTCCGGGCTTGTCGCAACACCGACAATCAGCAGGATGCCGCTCGCCAGCATGTAGTAGTCACCAAAGCTCAAGTACTTATTCATGAGGAAGAACAAGAGCGCACCGGGGGCAATCACACCGGCGATCAGGGAACCGGTGATCGAGGTGACGCCCGCGATGTAAATGGTGGCGAACAACGCGATGCCAGCGAACACCGAGTAGGTGTTAATGGCGGCGAGCGTCTGCTGGTAGGCCAGCAGTGCGCCGCCGAGACCGGCAATAAACGAGGCAATCGCGAATGCCAACAGTTTGGTGGCGCCCACGTCGATGCCTGCCGATGCGGCCGACCGCTCGTTAGCGCGGACCGCCAGCATCGAGGCACCCAGGCGACTGCGCCGCAGCGCCGCCACGCAGAGTGCGGTGATGGTCAGGACCACCAGGCACAGGATGCCGAACGAGACGCGGGGGTAGCCGTCGCCGGAGCCGATCCCGAGGTCGATACCGAACAGGGTCGGCGACTTGACCGGTGCACCTTCCTGGCCGCCGTTGAATGTCGGGTTGCGGAACCAGAACGCCTCGGCGAACACCGCGAGTGCCAGCGTTGCCACCATGAGCGGCAGGCCGCGAACGCGCAGTGCGGGAAGTCCGACGACCACGCCGATCACCATGGCGACCAGTGCGGCGAGCAGCGGTGCGATGGGGAACGGGAGATCCATGTTGGTGGTGAATCGGCTGAGTGCGAAGGCTCCGGTACCCGCGAGCGTGAGCTGTGCGAGTGATACCTGGCCGGCATAGCCGGTTACAACCAACTGCGAGAGCGCGATGATGCCGAAGATCATCGACACAATGACCGCTAGCCGCAAACTGCCGGACGTGAGCAATAGCACGACCACGGCAAGGGCCACACAAATGAGTGTCGGAAGCAGAATCTTGTGCGGTCGTGGCGATCGACCCAGCGAGTTGGTCGAGATCGCGCCTCGGCCGGGTAGCGGTCGTCCGCGAATCAAGAGGAAGCCCAGAATCAAGATCAGTGGCACGGCCTCTGCCATGCCGGATTCGGGCAGGGACTCCCACACCGACTGCATGTAGGTGGTTTCCGACTGCAGCATGCCGATCAGGAGACCAGCGCCGACGGTGATTCCGATGCTCGCGAAGTCGCCGACGAGGGCGGCGGCGAGGGCAGGCACGATGAACATCGTGTAGGCAATCGGGTTCAACGGCACGATCGGCGAGATCACGATGCCGCCGATACCGGCGGTTGCCGCCGACAGTGCCCAGTTGGTGAGCGAGATGCGGTCGGGCGACAGTCCGGTAAGCAGCGCACCCTTTTCCGACTCGGCGGCAGCTTCGGTAGCGACACCGAATCGCGTGAACTTGAGGACGAGACCGGCCAAGATGGCCAGTCCGACGATCACCGCGGCCAGCCACAGCCGGTCCGTTGGGATGACGGCGTCGCCGATCTTGAGGGTGTTCTGCGCGAAGATCGGGCCGACGATGGGCTGCTCGGAGCCCACCTGCAGTGCGATGAGCGCCTGCAGCACCAGCATCACACCGATCGAGGCGACAGCCTTGGCGACCACGGGGGCGGTTCGCATGGGCCGGAACACCGCTAGTTCGACGATCACGCCCACTATGGCGGCGATGATCACCGCCACAATCAGCGCCGGTAGCACCGACCAGGGGCCACCGAGCTTGATGGTCGAATCGATCCCTGGGATCGGAAGGAGGAGTTCGCCCTTGCGGAGGAAAGCGAAAGTGTAGGCCGCGTAGAGCGCGACGGCACCGGTGGCGAAGTTGACCACACCGGAACTTTTGTAGGTCATGACCAGGGCGAGGCCGAGTGCCGCGTAGACGGCGCCATTGCCCAGGCCGAGGAGTAAGTAAGCAAAAACGGAGGTCATTGGATCCTCAGATATCGACGTCGATCAGGATGCGGCAAAAACTGACACGGGGGCCGCTGCAGGCAGCGACCCCCGATAGTCAGGCTTTAACGCAGAGATCAGCCCTTGTTGCCGATCACGGTGTCAACGAGCTGCAGGTCAGGCGAAACGGTGCTGACGAGCAGTTCCTTGTTGCAAACCGTCGGGAACATCGGAGCGGCCTTACCGTTGCACGTGAAGGTCAGTCCCGGTGCGGCGGGCACGGGCACATTCTTCGCGGTCGTCAGGGCGGTGATGATGTCCTTCGACGTGGGTGCATCGGTCTGCGGCAGCGAACCGCCGACGCCAGCAAGCGACATCAGGGTCTGGTAGCCGAGGTAAGCGATACCGTTCGGGTCAACTTCGGGGGCGTACTTTGCCATGATGCTGCGGTACAGCTTGACCGACTCGTCGGTCTGATCCGTCAGGTTGACGGTGGTGAAGGCCTTCGAGCCTGCGACAGCATCCGCGCCGACAGCATCGGTGACGGGCTTATCGATGCAGGTCGAGATCATGTACTTCTTGATGTCCGGTGCCACCGTCTGCAGAGCCTTGATGGCGGTGGTGCACTGGCGGGTGTCGCCCATGATGGTCACGGCGTCGGGCTTATCCTTCAGCGCTGCCGTGAGGTTCGGGGTCGGGTCGGCGATCGATGCCGGGATCGTAATGACGCGGACGTCAATGCCGCGCGGTGCGAACTGCATCTTGGCCATCGCGCCGATCTGCGAGGCGGCGTCGCCGGTGTCGCCGACGATGATGGCGAACTTCTTGACGCCGTCCTTGACAGCCTGCTCAGCCTGGCCGCCGAGGACCGAGATGACACCACCGGACAGCATGTAGGTGTTGGGGCTGGTCATTTCAGGCTGCGACACGGGTGCCTGGCCGATGAACGGGATACCCGCGCCGGTGATGATCGGGATCATCAGTGAACCCATCGAGCCGAACGGCGAGACGACGGCGGTGACCTTGTCTTCAACCATCTGGTTGGCGCACGCGGTGGCCGATGCGGCTTCCTCGTGCTCCTTGCAGACGACGAGGTCGACCTTGTGGCCGCCGATGCCGTCACCGTTGTCGTTGAGGTAGGTGGTGGCGGCTTCGGCTGCCTGGCGGACCTCGGGAAGGCTGATCGCTCCGCCTTCGGGGGTAATGAAGCCAATCTTGATGGCACTGCCCTTGGCCGGGTTGTCCGGCAGCTCCACGGTGGGGCCAGTGGAGTTCGACGACGAATCGTCAGAAGAACATGCGGTCAGTCCGCTCGCGAGCATGGCAGCGGCGGCCAAGGCCACACCTGCCGCGCGCATGGGGCGCACGAATCGTGGGGAGGTTTTCACGAGTATCCCTTCGGTGATGCCGTGTCGCATCCTGGTGTGGATGCGATACACAGTGTCGGCTGCTGAAAAACATGTGAGTGCAGTCAATTGAGAAAGATAACGTGTTCGACGTCACGATGTAGCGATTCGCGCAAGATTGCACACGTCTGATCGGGGAATTTCGAACTGGACAACGGTCTAGCTCGGTGCTTGAGGCTGGCTGACGAAAGCCCCTTAAAGCGGCAAATGTTCCAGAATCCGCAGGGAACCGTGTACGGAGACCTCGGTGAAGCGTCCCGAGTCGATGGCCTGCCGGTAGATCTCGTACGGCGGTCGGCCACCATCTTCCGGGTTCGGGAAGACGTCATGAATAAGTAGTGCGCCGCCCGGTCGGACCCATCGCGACCACCCGTCGTAGTCGTTCTGTGCGGCTTCCATCGAGTGGCCGCCGTCGATAAAAACGAAGTCGACTTCCTTGCCCCACACGCGTGCTGCCGCCGTTGACGGAGCTAGGAGTCCGAGGACCGTGGACTCGAGATCGGCGTCGAACATGGTTTGGCGGAAGCGGGCGGCGGTGTCGAGACGTCCGCTATGCGGGTCCACGAGGTCGGTGTCGTGATATTCCCAGCCCGGCTGATGCTCTTCGGAACCGCGATGGTGATCGACGGTGACGATCAGGGCATCGTGCGACTCGGCGGCCGCTCCGAGGAAGACGGTGGACTTTCCGCAGTACGTACCGATCTCTACGCCAATCCCGACCGAACCGTCGCGTGAAAGATAGTCGGCGGCCGCGGCATGTAGTGCGAGCGCCTCGTCGAACGGCATGAATCCCGGGGCGTCGTCGGCGACGCGGCGTCGTTTGTCAGTGAGGCCGGGGGTGGTTTGAATCGATGCCGCGGGAGGAGTCAATGCCATGGTTCGATCGTATCGGCGAGTGCCCAGCCGATACGGTGAAGGCATGAAAGCACAGGTAATTGTGAGCGAAACAGGCCCGGAAGGCCTGGAACTGCAAGACATTCCGGCACCGACGCAGCATCCGGGGACGTATTTGGTCGACGTCCGCTCGTGCGGCATCTGCTTCCCCGACCTGCTGATGAGTCAGGGCAAGTACCAGATGCGGCCGCCGCTGCCGTTTACGCCGGGTACCGAGGTGGCCGGCGTCGTCAGTGCGGCACCCGAAGGCGGAGAGTATGCGGTCGGCGATCGGGTGGTCGTCGCCTCGGGTCTCGGCGGTTTCGGTGAGCAGATCGCCGTCGTCGAAGGCCAGTTGTTCCCGCTGCCCGATGAACTGACCTTCGACGAAGGTGCCGCCCTGGGGATTAATTTCCAGACCGCACTGTTCGCCCTGCAGATGCGCGCCAACCTGCAGCCTGGGGAAACCGTCGGTGTGCTCGGTTCGGCTGGCGGTATCGGCGTCGCGTCGATCATCGTCGCGAAGGCCATGGGTGCCAGGGTGGTTGCGGTCGTTCACCGCACCGGCAATGAGGAAATGTTGCGCGGCCTCGGTGCCGACGAGGTGGTGCAGCTAACCGATGGCTGGAAAGACAAGGTTCTCGAACTGACCGGCAACGGCGTCGACGTCCTTATCGATCCGGTCGGCGGCGACGTTTTCGACGAAGCCCTCCGGACCGTCGCTCCTGACGGTCGTTTTGTGGTGATCGGCTTTGCGGCCGGTGGCATCCCGACGGTGAAACTGAACCGTGTCTTGTTCCGCAACATCTCCATCGTCGGTGCGGCGTGGGGCGAATACATCCGCACCCATCCCGAGGTGCCGGGCAACCTGCACAACGAGATCGTCAGGCTGGTTAAGGAAGGCATGCGGCCGCCGGTGAACCACACCTATGCCCTCGCCGACCTTCCGCAAGCCCTCACCGACCTCGCCGAAGGCCGCGTCCGAGGCAAGGCCGTCGTACAGATTTCGCAGTAGACCGCGGCGGTTCGGGCCCGCCCTCACGTTCCCGCATGATGCGTCGATTCCCGCACTATGTCAGACAT
>NZ_JBARYI010000009.1:0-26033 GCF_049647785.1 Gordonia sp. (in: high G+C Gram-positive bacteria) | reverse complement strand
GACGTGGTGCGGGAACGAACGCATCATGCGAGAAGGGGCCACGGGGCACTGTGCCGTCCACCACTGAGTGCTGGTCGCTGGCTCGAATTGCCGTAGGCTGAGAAAGTCGGAGCGTCCCGGAAGGTGCGCTCGTCCACTCGGTGCCTAGCGCCGATCGTCGTAGAACGCCTCCACGCAGACCCCGGAATTCTCGCGGGTGCGTTGACCATTCATACGGCGAACCGACACGCGAAACCGCGCGTGTTCGCCACCTGAATTCGTCTGCGGCGCAGTGCTGCGCGCGAATCCTGCAATTAAGGCAGCCCTCTTTTAATGACTACTTTCGCCGACCTCGGCGTGCCACTTCCCATTGCCGATGCGCTGACCGCTGAAGGCAAATCGACCGCGTTCCCAATTCAGGAACGCACTCTCCCCGACACCCTCATCGGCAAGGATGCGCTCGGCCGCGGTAAGACCGGCTCGGGCAAAACCCTCGCATTCTCGATCCCCCTCGTCACTCGCCTGGCCGAGGCCGGCGTCCGCCGCAAGCCGGGTCGCCCCACCGGGCTTGTCCTGTCGCCCACCCGTGAACTCGCGACGCAGATCGCGACCGCGATGGAACCTCTCGCCAACGCCGTCGGCCTGCGCGTCACCACCATCTTCGGTGGCGTCAAGCAGAGTCGCCAAGAGTCGGCCATGCGCGCCGGTGCCGATATCGTCGTCGCCTGCCCGGGCCGCCTCGAGGACCTCATGCGTCAACGCATCGTCTCCCTCGACGACGTCAAGATCACCGTGCTCGACGAAGCCGATCACATGGCTGACCTCGGCTTTCTGCCGGTCGTCACCCGCATCTTGGCGGCCACCCCGACCGGCGGGCAGCGCATGCTGTTCTCGGCGACGCTCGACAACGGGGTCGACAAGATCGTCAAGCGCTTCCTGAACCAGCCGGTCACCCACTCGTTGGAAGATGCGACGTCGCCCGTCGCACAGATGACGCACCACGTCTTCCGCGTGCCGAGCGCCGCCGAAAAGGGCGAACTAGTTCGGGAACTCGCCTCGGGCACCGGCCGCCGCATCCTTTTCACCCGCACCAAGCACCAAGCTAAGAAGTTGGCCAAGAAGCTGACTTCCGAGGGCATTCCGGCCGTCGACCTCCACGGCAACCTGTCGCAGGGTCAACGTGATCGCAACCTTGCCGCCTTCGCCGCACCGGACGGTGCCAAGGTGCTCGTCGCGACGGACGTCGCCGCTCGCGGCGTGCACGTCGACGGTGTTGAACTCGTCGTCCACGTAGATCCGCCAGCCGAACACAAGGCTTACCTGCACCGCTCGGGTCGCACCGCGCGCGCCGGTTCGGCAGGCGACGTCGTCACGATCTGCCTGCCCGAGCAGTGGGGAGATCTCCGCAAACTGCTGCAGAAGGCAGCTATCAAGGTGCCCGGCCAGCAGGTCACCGCGAAGTCGGACGTCGTTGACGAACTCGTGGGCGAGCGCGCCCCGTACCGCGATACCCCCGTTGTGGCCGCTCCGGCACCGCAGCAGCGTTCGGGTGGCGGCTCGCGCGGCTCGCGTATCGGCGGCCAGGGCCGTCGTCGTGCCGCGCAGGCCGCAGGGCACCGCAAACCGAACCGTAGCGCCGGTGCAAGCCAGGGTGAGCACGGTGGACGGTCGTCGACGTCGAAGCCGACGCGCAATTCCAACTCGCGTCCCGAGTCGAATGAGGGGGCGGGTGCACCGCGCCGCCGTCGTCGTTCCGCTCGTCCCGCAGGGGCACCCCGCAATTCGCATTAGTTGAGACGGCACTGCCAGTGCCACAGAGAAGGCCCAGCGTTCCTCGGAATGCTGGGCCTTCCTTGTTTATGTGCGATCACCGGTGCCAGGTGGGCTACCCCGCAGCAACGTGGCCGCCGCCACCCGGACGGAAGCACCTGCGACGAGGTGGTCGTGGAGACCGAATACCAGTGGCTTACCTACCGTCTGCTGCCGGTTGACGTCGAACCGGGGGCGCGGGCCACGGCCCTTCAGGAGTGATGAATGTACAGCGTGACGTGACTACCAGCGGGCGGCAGGCTGGCTGGCGGGGACCACTTTGCGGTCCTCCGATAGGCATAGTGAACGCAAAACACTGTGATAAACGACGAGGCCGTAGGTGTTGGGCGCATTGATCAGGCCACTCACGCGCGGCAGCAAGTCGAGCCCGCCGGTCAAGGGGACCAGGGCATCGGCCGCATACTCATTCGCGATCGAAATGAACTGGGTCGTCAGTGCGTACGCATAGTAGGCAGCGGTCATCGTCTTCGTCACCGTCAGATCCGACAGTCGGACCATCTCGCCCATGTTCTTGCCGGATCCCGAATTATGACCGAGGCCGATCACAATGTCGGTAATGGTTCCGCCAACCGTGGGGATCACGCCCATCCCGTACGACAGCAGCGTCTCGACGGTAGAGAGATCGTCGGGATCGGCGGGGATCAGGTTGTGCGGCACCCACACGGTCTTCATGAATTTCTGCAGATCGCGGGCACTGTTGGTGATCTGCTTCGCGGCGGCGGGATTCGGTGCGGTGGCGGTCAGGTAGTCAGCGGTGCGGGTGACGATGCGGCTCAGCGGCAGGTCGCCGATGGCCGGGCACGAGCCCGGTTCGGCGATCTCGACCTGGCCCGCAATGTCGGCGATGATCTGCGGCACCTTCGACGCGAACGACAGGTCGGGGTCGGGCTGTCCGGCATGACGTCGTTCGTCGGGCGTCATCTTGACGATGCACCCGTCGATGATGGCGTTGCCGATCATCGTGTACATCATCTTCAGTCCCGCGACGCCGATGGTGATCGGCAACGTGATCAGCATGCCGAGGGACACCGGGCCCACCGCAGTCACCGACGGCATGGTGTCTTTGAGGAACGTCAACGGAATGACGGCCGTCAGGTAGAAGTACAGCCACGCGGACTCGACGGCCTGCGACAACGTCAGGTTCTCGACGCGCATGGTCTGCCCGTAGCGGCCGTTCTTCGCGTTCATCAATTGCGTGACAATGTACTGCGACAGCGGATCCCGATACGTGTTGATCGGTGCCTCGGGCGAAGCCCCCAATGCCGACGGATGCAGGCTCACGGCAAGGGTCGAAATCTTCAACGAGTGCATGTCGGCGAGCACTTGCCGCTTGGCGGCCAGGGCCGCCGTCCGGTGCGCGGCTGGGATCGACGGCAGGAACGAGTCGAACATCGCCACGAAGACCTTGTCGAGCGTCGCCTCATTCGCACCGACACAAACCGCGGCATTGGGATCAGCGGGCGTTTGCGGGGTCGGTTTCGCAACCCGCCGGATGTCCGACGCATTGCGGGCGGTATCGGGATTCGGGGCGTCGTTGAGAGTCCGGATCGACTGCTGTTCGGCAACCGGGATGGGGCTCACGCTTTGCGCGCTGCCACCCACGGCGACCGCGCACGCGAGCGCAACGGCACCCAGGCGAACGCTCCGCGATCGCCCGATCTGAAGCAGTCGTGCCGTTCCAAATATCCGCATCCGATCCCAATCTGCGACTTTCGCCGCAAATAGGTGCAGCGGACTCCGAGCATCAGGTTCCTCTACCCGCCGGGTATCCGCCATTCAGCCGACACAATGCGGCACGGTTTTGCCGGGATCTACAGCTTCACAAACCGAGCGCCTGCTCAACGAACGTGCCGACTCGGCCGCACAGCATAGGGCCGTGGCCGGGCATCAGAACGACGGCGTCGAGGTTCCCCAAGGCCTCTACGGACTCCGCATTGCGCGGTTCGTCGTGGGTGAAGACGTGGTCGAGGCACTGGGGGCCGCGGAATTTGCTTGTGGGATGGCCGCTGATCAAGGCATCGCCGGAAATCAGGACTTCGCCGTCTCCGACGAGAAAAGCGCTGTGGCCGCGTGTGTGGCCCGGAGTCGGCACCGCGACCGGGCGACCGGGCAACAAGGTCGAGTCGACGATCGGCTGCGCATCGCCGATGCCAGCCTTGTCGAGGGCGCCGAGGCGCACCACTCCAGACAGCCAGCGCGCCACCCGCGGGCGGTAAGCAATGGGGGCAATCGTGGACGCATCGGCCTGCTCGAGGTATTCGCGACGTGCATGTGCGACCTCATTCGGGTCGGCATAGATCGGGAACGAGTGCGTCCGACCGATCTGCGCCAACCCTCCCAGATGGTCGACGTGGGCGTGCGTCAACAGCGCGCCCTGTACCTCCCCGAGATCACTGCCAACGCGACGCAGCGATTCGGCGACCGCGTCTGCATGCCCCGGATAGCCGCCATCAACCAGCGTCACACCGTCGCCGGACTGCAGGATCACCCAGTTCACGTACTTGGTGTGAACCATGTGCGTCTTCGACGACCCGTGGTCGATGGTGGTGATATCCAGATCTGCCATGCGATCAGCCCTTCTTCACGACGAGCACAAACGGACCCACTTCGGTGACCGTGAACGCGGGATCGTCGAACGCGGCCGGGTTGAACGTGACCGTATACCGCTGCACGTTGGGATCGTTCGGGAAGACGTCCTTCGCCAACCGTAGGGTGTAGCCGTCAGGGCTGTAGCGGAAGAGGAAGACGTCGGGCGCGCGCCACGGGCTGGACTGCAGGTTTTGCTTCATCTCGGCGGGCGTGGTGGCTTTCGACCACGCCTCGATGGTGGCCGCACGCTTGTCGAACTCGGCGAGCGGGTTCGCATAGTGAGAGGTCAGGCCCTGGAAGCCCCAGTACGGGTACAGCGAGAGGAATCCGAAGTCTGCGGTCAGCACCACGTGGTCGGACGCTGGCCGTCCAGTCTGCTTGGCGATGAGCGCACGAATTTCCGGATAGTACGATTCGGCACCCGGTGCGTGCTGGTCGGCGCGGACGCCGTGACCGTCGGTGTCGGTGTAGGCGGTGGTGATCTCCGGTGACAGGGCTGCGGGGATTTGCTGGGCGGCGGCGATCGCGGTGATGGTGGCGAGAACGCCGACGACCGTGCGGACGTCGCCAAATTTCGCCACGGCAACCCGCGCCAGCGCTACGACTCCCAAGCCGCCGGCGGCCGCGAGAACTGCGGTACTGACTGGCTCCAACCGGAACGACAGCAGCGTGGAACCGGTGGCGGTCAACGCCAGCGACACCAGGGTCACCGCGACGATCGCGACCAGGGCGCACGCCATGGCCATGGCGATGGTCCGCTGGCGCAGTCGCAGCAGAATCCACACGAGGCCAATCAAGCTGAGCAAGCCGATGATCGTCAGGTGGAACATCGGCAGCGCGAGCACCGCACCGTTTTCCGGCAGGTAGTGTTCGGCGCTGCCGCTGACGGCGACGTCGCTCCGGAAGCGCTCAAGCAGGTACGGGCCCCACACGACCAGCGCAATCGCGCCAGCCAGGATGCCCATCACCAGCAGTCGCACGATGACCGCGAGGATCTGCGGATTGCGTTCGGCGGCAATGTCTTTCCGGCTTACGGCCGCGTTACGCGGCAACCACCACGCCTGGACCACGTAGACGATGGCCATTAGGACTGCGGCCCCGGCAAACACTGCCGTGTACAGCGTGTACGTCGACGCCGAGAAGCCGAGGAAAGCGCCGGCCGCGACAACTGCCAGCCAACTGGTTTCCCGCAGCGGCGTGGGTCCGTCAGCCAGGCGGGACCGGCCTCGCAGAGCACTCGCGGAGACGATCAGCATCGGAACGCCAATCAAAATCAGGATGGCGCTGTAAGGCTCGGGCGACGCGAACTTCAAGGTCACGAGGGTGACGGGTAGGGAAACCGCGGTGCCGACGGCGACGCCGAACATCCGGTTCCACAAGATGGCACCGAGTCCGGCGGCCACGGCCAGCGACAGGATGGCCCACGGCTTGTACGCTTCCCAGCCGGCGAGGCCGAGCGTGTTGGCGTAGCGTCCGCCCAGCCAGAACCATGTCGCCGGATAGTACGGCGGCAGGTCCGAATACGTCATGTCCGCCAGGTGCGGGCTCGACGTCAAGCGGGTCAGGTACTCAGTGCGGAACTGCTGATCCACCGACAGCCCAAACAAGTACAGCTTGGTGGCACCCAATGGCATCCCGAGCGTGACCGTCACCAAACCGGCCGACGCGAACGCCGCCAGCAACGATGGCAGCGTCCGTGCCCGATACCGCGACCACACGACAGCCACCGCGGCGAGCAGCACAAAGATGATCTGCCCGAGCGAGGTGAGCGCCCGCGTCACATTAGAGGTGTTAAAAGCGGGCCAGCCGACCGCGCCGATAACTTTCAAGCCAACAAATGCGATGATCGCCGCACCGATGATGCCTGCACCAATTTCGACGGCATCTCGGGTGCGACCGGTCAGGCGGGGCGCCGCCGCGGAGCTAGCCACCGGATCTAGATGGGGAGCTTGCGGAACACCGGGCGCGGGATGTGCCGCAACACCATCATGATGAAGCGGAACGGTCCGGGAACCCAGATAACATCCTTGCCCTTGTCGACGGCGGCAACAGCCATCCGTGCCACGTCTTCCTTGTTGACGGTCAGCGGGGCTTCGGCGACATGCGCCGACAGGCGGGTGCGAACCTGTCCGGGGCGGATCACCAGGACGCCGATGCCGTCGGGGCGGAGGGCGTCGCCGAGGCCGAGGTAGAAGCCATCAAGGCCGGCCTTGGTAGAGCCGTACACAAAGTTGGAACGACGAACGCGCTCACCGGCGACGGAGCTCATCGCGATGATTTGGCCGTGGCCCTGGGCGCGGAGCTTCTCACCGAGCAGCACGCCAACCGAGACGGCGGCCGTGTAGTTGATGTTGGCTTCGAGGACTGCCAGCTTCTGGTCCTGCCAGGCCTGCTCGTCGTCGCCCTGAATGCCGAAGGCAACAATCGCGACATCGATGTCACCGTTGGCGAACGCTGCGTCGATCACAGCGGGATGCGTATCGGTGGCGAGTGCATCGAAATCGATGAGTTCCACCGACGACGCGCCAGCGGCCTTCATCTGTTCGGCAGCAGCGGCGGCGGCCGGATCGTTCGGGACGGTCGCGAGGACCACGCGCATCGAGCCCTTCGTGAGGTACTCGGAAGCGATAGCTAGGCCGATCTCGGAACTGCCGCCGAGGATCAGGATGGATTGGGGAACGCCTACGGCGTTAAACATGGGTGAATCTCTTTCGTCTGCGGGGGAAGGTCAGTCGGGGCCGGGCGGTTAAACCAGTTCGAGCCTGCGGCCCATATCGGACATGAAGACCTGGTTTGGGTCAATCCGCCGGCGCGTGGCGATCCACTTGTCGATCTCCGGGTACATCGCGTGGAAGGTGTCGGCGCTGGTGCGCGAATCCTTCGCGGTGTAGAGGCGACCGCCGATCGACATGACGCGCTGGTCGAGTTCGCGGACGAACTCGTGCAGACCGCGCTTAATCGGGAAGTCGACACAGATATTCCAGCCCGGCATCGGGAAGCTCAACGGAGCCTGGTTGCCTTCGCCGAACAGCTTGAAAACATTGAGGAAGCTGACGTGCCCGGATGCCTGAATGTCGTAGATGATGCCCTTGAACTCTTCGACGGCCTCTGGCGGGACGATGAACTGGTACTGCAGGAACCCCTTTGAACCGTAGGCGCGGTTCCAGTTCCCGAACAGATCGAGCGGGTGATAGAACTGCGTCAGGTTTTGGATCTTGCCCTGGTAGTTACCGCCCATGCGGTAATACGCTTCGCCGACCATCGAGAAGTTCAGCTTGTTGGCCAGGCCGTTGGGGAAGATATCCGGGAAGTTCACCAGCGTCGGTGCGTCGAACTTCAACGGGTCGGCGGCGAGCTTGTCCGGCAGTTGGTCGAGCGTCGCCAGACTGCCGCGCGAGAAGGTTCCGCGGCCCAGACGTGGCGGCTTGCTGATTGCATCGAACCAGCCGGAACTGTAGGTGTAGTTATCTTCCGAGCCGTCCATGTGGAGCGCGATGGTTTCGTCGAGGCTCTGTGTCACTGTGCCGTCGGCGATGAAGTACGCGGTTTCGGTGCGCGTCATCTTGATCTTGGCGCGCAAGATGATGCCGGTGAGGCCGATGCCACCGATGGTGGCCCAGAAGATCGAGGCGTCGGGATCGTCGGCCGAACCCTCGGGGGTCAGCGTCAAGATCTCGCCCGACGCGACCAGGAGGGTGATCTCCACGACGTGGTTGCCGAAACTGCCCGCACTGTGGTGGTTCTTGCCGTGAATATCGCAGCCGATGGCTCCGCCGATGGTGACTTGGCGAGTGCCGGGCAGCACCGGGACCCACAGGCCGTGCGGCAGCGCGATCCGCATCAGGGCGTCGAGGCTGACGCCAGCGTCAAGGTCGATCACGCCGGTTTCGTCGTTGATCTCGTGGATCCGCGTCAACTGGGTCATGTCGATGGTGAGGCCACCGGAGTTTTGGGCGTTCTCACCGTAGGAGCGGCCCAGACCGCGCGCGATCACTCCGCGGCGCAGGTAGCTGGGCTTGTCGGCATTGTCGTCGGCCACGCGCGCCACTGCTTCGGCGATGAGCTCCGGGTACGGGGTCGACAGGACGTGGCCTTCGATCGGCATCGTCCGGCCCCAGCCCATGAGCTTGCGGGTCTCAATCGGAAGTACAGCGTTGTTCGTCATCGCTGTAGAGCGTACTCGTCAGTTCACTAAATCTGGATGCCTTGCCCGTGGTCTGTGTCTCGCAGCACTTTCGGCCGGCGAGCGCATTTGCGGGTCCCCGGACGGCTCGATGTCTGCCGTGTCGACTAAGTTTTATCGGAGATCTGTGTCTTTCGAGGAGGACAACACTGTGATCGTGGTTGGTTACTCAGGTGGTTCCTTCGGCCAGGCGTGCCTGGAGCACGGCATTGCTGAGGCGCAATTCCGAGAAACCGACCTGCTGGTGATCAACGCGGTGTCCGATGGCCGGGGCCAACACCACGTCGAAGCCGAGGAGATGGCCGAGGTCGAAAAGGTCCTGGCTGCGTCCGGCGTCAAGTACCGACTTTCGCAAACTATCGGCAGCACGCCCGTCGACGAACTGCTGGCCGCGATGGACGAGCCCGAAGCGGAATTGCTCGTGATCGGCCTACGACGCCGCACTCAAGTGGGGAAACTGCTGATGGGGAGCACATTTCAGCAACTGCTGTCGTTTTGCCGCAAGCCGATACTCGTCGTCAAACCCAAGCGGGATGACGACCAGTACCAGCACATTTAGTGGTAACACGCCTGCTTAGCGCATGATCCGCGCCAGGAACGGGGTGGAGTCCTTCATCGATGCGAGCACCGTTCCCGAATGATCCTTGGTCGGGTACACGTGCATTTCGACCGGTTGACCATTCGCGACCATCTGCGCATACAGCGACAACGCCGACGGAGCAGGCACATCCGTGTCGACGAGGCCCTGGCCCATAAAGATCGGACGGTCGTAGCCGCGGTACGGGGTGCTCATGTAGTTGACCAGCGCGCCCTGCACCCCGGGAATCGACGAGACGGGCTTGCTGAACCAGTCGCGAACCTTGGCGCCCTCGACCATCGAATGCATTTCCGCGTAGCACTTGGTCTGGGCCGCGGCGACAATTCGGCGGCCTTCCCTGGTCAGGATCGACATTGGCTTCAAGTCGGGCCGCGCATCAGCGAAGCCAGCCCAAATGTAGGCGGCGTAGGTGTTCAAGCCCGCGGGGAGCGCGACCGGCGGGAAACCCGGACCAGCCTGCATCACGATGTGCTCAATGTTGGCGGGTGTACCCGTCGACACCACGCCGCGGTAATCAAGACCGGATCCGCGCGAGTAGGCGGTGGCCCAACGCGCACCGTTAAGCGCGGCGCTCGCCCCCTGCGACTGTCCGACAATCGCCCACGTCTTCGACAGCGGCAGACCGGTATGCGATGCGGCCTTCACCGAGTCGACGATCGAATGCGCTTGCACCTTGCTACTGAGGTAGTTCATCAGACCGGGCGTTCCCAGCCCCACGTAGTCGGTGCCGACCACCGCGTAACCCTGGTCCAGCCAGTGATTGAGGTATGCGGTGTCCCGATCGCTGCGCGGTAGGGCCGACGGCGTGCAGCCATCACCCAAACCAGTAGTGCCGTGCGCCCACGCGATCACCTTGTAGCCGTTCTTTGGTGCCGCCTTCTTCGGCAAGAAGATGGCAGCGGTGCTGACAGCGGGACGGTCGTTGAAGTCCGTCGTCGCATAAAGAACGCGGTACGCGCTGCCCGCCGAACTCAAGCCGATGGACGGGTCGAGCGCCGTCTTGGTGAGCAACGTTCCGGGTGCACCGATCGGGCCGGAGTAGTCGCGGGCGTCGAGGCCCGACCACACGGCGGCCGGGGTCGCCGAATCGTCAGCGCGGGCTGGCGCGGCCACAGCGACGGACAGGCCCGCGGCGGTGGCCACAACGGCGCTGGCGACAACAAGGCGGCGCCCCAAGCGGGGGAGTAAGAGCTTGGTCATAAGGGGAGGTTAGGCCGACCAGTTGACGCCGCGGAACCCGACCCGCAAATTCGAGACGGGACGTTCTCAGTTCACCTTCAGTGGCGGGCACTACGCTTACTGCGTGGCAGACCCCAACCCCAACGATCCCGTCACCGACCGGATCGAGGCAACGCAAGACGATCGCATCACCGGTCAATTCCCGGCGGTGCATCCGTCGCACGAGGATTTCAAGACCCGTCATGCGCCGATGCCGATCGAGTTGCCGTTCGACGACGAGGAAGCATCGACCAGCGTCGACCTCAAGACGCAGATCGTCCGGTTCATCCTGACGGGCGCGCTGTCGGCGGTCTTCGACTTTGGGCTTACCGTATTTTTGCAGGACGTGGTGGGCGCACCGTTCCCGGTTGCCAAGGGTGCCGGTTTCATTCTCGGCACCACGATCGCATACCTAATCAATCGCCGGTGGACCTTCCGCGCCGAAGCGAGCAAGGCCAGGTTTGCTGCGGTGATCGCGCTGTACGTGGTGACGTTCTTCATCAACGTCGGCCTCTACGACCGATTGATGCAGCAGTGGGAGACGGGACTGCTGTACACCGCGCTGGCGTTCTGTATTGCCCAGGGCGTGGCGACCGTCGTGAACTTTGTGGTTCAGCGGGCCGTGATCTTCAAGATCCGGTAGAGACGCAAAACTCCTGGTGCCTAGGAGAACTGGACGTTCGCCGTGCAGCGGCCGTAGACGCGCTTGCCGTTGAGGCTGGCGCCGAACACGATCAGGCCGCGGCGAGTTTCCGGATCCAACGACTTGATCTTGGCCGTGTACTCCACGACAGCGGGTTCGTCGGCGGGCACGTAAACCGGGCTGGTGAAGCGTCCGCTGAGATCGATGAACGCGGCGGGGTCACCGACAAACGAGGTCAGGTAGCCGGCAGCGGTCCCCAAGGTCAGCATGGCTTGCGCGACGACAGTTTCCAGTCCCGCCTTCCGGGCGACGGACGCGCTGTGGTGGATCGGGTTCGGGTCACCGGAGACGCCGATGTAGTTGATGACGTCACCGCGGGTGAACCGTTGGGCCCGCGGAGGCAGATCCATCCCCTCGGTCAGCGACTCGAACGGGATGGTCGACCATCGAACATTGGCCGGTTCCGGGATCTCCGCCGGCTCCGACGGGATCAGCGGATCGACGTGCGAATCACCGCCACTGAACATGACGCCGTCGACGATGTCCTCGAAGTTCTCGGGGAGTTCGCCCTTCTCGCCCGGTCCGGCGAGCGACGTCCACGACTCGTGTAGAACACCTTTGTTGACGTCGCGGACGAGCGTCTTCACGGTGAACAGGTCGGCACCGGCCACACTGCGGTACGACTCCAACGACACGTCGCAATACAGCTTGTCACCAGCCTCGATAGGGCGATGGTATGCGAAACGCTGATCCACCTGCAGGACGCCGGAGCGCAGCAGATCGCCGGGAATCGCCTTATCGAGGAGCTGGGTCTGAGCCTTCGCGCCCATGATGGCCACGATCGTCAGCGGTGCGACCAGCGCGCCGTGACCGTGGTCGCGGGCCTTCTCGTCGTCCCAGTGCAGCGGATTGTCGTCGTGCAGGGCACGGGCGAATTCGCGAATCTTCTCGCGTCCGACCTCGTAGTAATCGGCGGTCGAGTAGACCTTTCCGATCGACTGATTGATCGCGTCCGTGCGTGTCATTTCACCGCTGGTCATTCCGTAAACGTACCTGACATGCGAAGGAGCCGAAGAATCAGTCCGCCTGTCATGGATTGACCTTGGAAATCACTGACTCGCCGAACCTGCTGATGTTCGCGATCTTGTTTTCGAGGGGTTCCGGGTCGGTGCCCATGATGTACGGGAGGCGGAATCCGACGATCACGTCGGTGATGCCCTTGTCTTCGAGGCGCTTGCAGCCGTCGACGGTGTAGGCGTCGAGTGAGATGACGTGGATCTCGAACGGGTCGTTTTCTTTGCCTTCGGCCTTGCGGATGGCCGCCAACTTATCGAGGCACATGTCGAGCTCTTCGGGAGCGCCGCCACCGTGCATCCAACCGTCGCCGCGGATCACGGCGCGCTTGAGTGCGGCATCGGCGTGACCGCCGACGAGGAGCGGAATTGGTTCGGTCGGTGCCGGACTCATCTTGATACGCGGGATGTCGTAGAACTCGCCGTGGAACTCGAAGTATCCGCCTGCGGTCAGGCCTCGGAGAACGTCCATGCATTCGTTCATGCGGCGGCCGCGGCGCGCGAAGTCGACGCCCATGATGTCGTAGTCCTCGGGCCACGGGCTGGTGCCCACACCCAACGACAGTCGGTTGTTGGTGATCGCAGCGACCGATGCGGCTTGCTTGGCGACGAGCACCGGCGGGCGGATCGGCAGCTTCAGCACGAACGGCAGGAACCGCAGATTGGTGGTGACGGCACCGAGGGCACCAGCCAAGACGAAGGGCTCGATGAAGTCCTTGTCTTCAAGGAACTCGCGTCGCCCGTCCGGCGTGTACGGGTAGGTGCTGTCCGAAACTTCCGGGTAGGCAATGGAATCGGGGAGGGTGATCCCACTGAAGCCCGCGGCTTCGGCGGCCTGAGCCAGCGGCGGGTAGTAGTTGATGTCGGTCATCGCTTCGGCGAAGGTAAATCGCATAGGTCACACACTAGAACACGTTCTAAATGTGCGGCGGGGGTTATGCCACTAACTGGGACGCGAGAAGCGTTCGGCACGCCCCAAAGCGCGCAAACGCCGCCATTCGCGGAACCCCGCGAGATCACGCTGTTGGACGAGGAAATACCAGCCGAAGCGCGCGTACTCCTGCGGGAGGAGCTTCCGCATCCCCGGCTGGCTCATTAGATAGCCGCGGTTGCGGTAGGTGAAGAATCGCTTCACCTCGTTGTCGGGGTACTGCGTGTGCATCCGACCGCCGAGAATGGGCCGGAACTCATCGCTACCGTCCGGATGGAGGTAGGCGGTGGTCAGGCAGGTGCCGAAGTTGACGCCCGAGCGGGCCAGGCGACGGTGCATTTCCACTTCGTCGCCGCGGAAGAACAGTCGTAGGTCGGGGACGCCCACCGCCTCCAACGTTGCCGCAGAGAACAGTGCGCCGTTCATCAGCGACGCGATGCCCGGCAGGAGATCGTCATTGGGGTCGATCTGGGTGCCGTCGGCAGTGGGTGCGAAAAGCTCGGACCGCTTGCGACGCCACACCAGGCCGCGCCGCAGCGGAAATGCCAGGGAGTCGGGATCGGTGATGTTGACGACCACCGGGGACACCTGTCCCAGATTGTGGCGTTGCGCGCACGAAATCAACGTCGAAAGGACCTGCGGACCTTCGGGACGACCATCATCGTCGGCACACCACACCCAGTCCGCGCCAAGGGCAAGGGCGTGCAGCATGCCGAGCGCGAAGCCGCCGGCACCGCCCAGATTGTGAAGCGACGGCAGGTAGGTCGTCGGGACCGGTTGAGCTGCAACCAACTCGCCGACTTCGGGTTCCGCCGCGTTATCGACGACGATGAGGTGGTCCACCGCGCGGTCCTGCGACGACAGCACCTTCAGCGATTCGGCGAGAAGTTCGCGACGCTTGTGAGTGACGACGACCGCAACGATTTTGTCGGGCACGTTGTTTTCGGCCACTAGATGGTCTTCCCGGGGTTCGCTTCAAGTTCCGCGAGCACCTTGCGAACGTGCAGAGCCGCGTCGGGGCCTTCGTAGGCGCCGACCACTTCTTCGATGCCGCCATCCATGCGGACCCTACCGTGGTCGATCCAGAGCGCGCGGTCGCACAGTTGGGCCAGGAATTCGTTGGAGTGGCTGGCGAAGACAAGGATGCCGGAGCGTTCTACCAGGGCCTGCAGTCGGACGCGGGCCTTCTTCATGAACTCGGCGTCGACCGCACCGATGCCTTCGTCGAGGATCAGGATTTCGGGATCGATCGACGTCACAACGCCGAGTGCCAAACGCACGCGCATGCCGGTCGAGTAGGTGCGCAGCGGCATGTTGAGGTAGTCGCCCAGTTCGGAAAACTCGGCGATCTCGTCGGTCTTCTTGAGCATCTCGCGGCGGCTCATTCCGAGGAACATGCCGCGAATGACGATGTTCTCGTAGCCGGAGATCTCCGGGTCCATGCCGACACCGAGGTCGAAGACCGGAGCCACGCGGCCCTGAACGCGACAGGACCCCTGCGTTGGCTCATAGATGCCTGCCAGGAGACGCAGCAGCGTGGACTTTCCTGCACCGTTGTGGCCGACGAGGCCAATGCGAGCGCCGTGCTCGAGGTGCAGGTTGATATCGCGCAACGCCTCGACGACGACCGTCTTAGAGTTGTTGGCGCCGATGATGCCGCCCGCAGCGCCAACGACGGCCTTCTTCAGCGACCGGGTCTTGGCGTCGAAGATCGGGAAGTCGATGCCTGCGTCCCACGTGTCGACGCGGATGTCGGTTGTTTTGGTCATGATTCCCCTTAGACCCAGTACGGCACGCGTGAGCGGAAGTTACGCATCACGAACATGGCTGCCATCCAGCCGAGCAGCGTGCAGCCGATAACGATGAGCCAGTGGTAGAAAGCGACGGGTTCACCCATGAGTGGTGCTCGGGCGATCTCCAGGTAGTGGTACATCGGGTTCAGCTCAGCCAGCTTGGCGCGTCCGGTGACGCCGCCGCCGATGTCGGTGAGCGACTTGGCAGACCAGATGATCGGCGTCATAAAGAACACCAGGCGGATCATGGTGCTCAGCAACTGCCCGATGTCGCGGAAGCGAGTCGACATGATGCCGAAGACAATCGTCACCCACACGGCGTTCAGGATGTACAAGCCCAGGGCCGGGAACACCAGCAAAGCGGACCAGTCCAGGGAAGGCCGGAACACCGCGTAGATGATCACGTAGATCACCACGTTGTGGGCAAAAATGATCAGGCTGCGCCACACGTTGCGATAGACGTGGATGCTGACCGGTGCCGGTAGTTGCTTGATGAGGCCTTCGTTGGTGGAGAACACCACCGAACCGTCAAGGATCGTCGTCTCGATGAAGCCCCAAAAAATGAAACCGAGCGTCACGTACGGCAGGAAATAGTTGATGTCCATGTGGAACAACTCGCCGTACAGGATGCCCATCGCGAGCGCGGTGACACCCGTGGCGATCGTGATCCACAGCGGTCCGAGGACCGAACGCTTGTAGCGCTGTTTGATATCGGTCCAGCCGAGATGCAGCCAGAGTTCGGAGTTGCGGAAGCCGTCCGCCAGGTCTTTAAAACCACGGGCGAACGTTTTCGAATCCGAGGACACAGGTGCGGGCGGGATTCCGCCGCTATCGACTACGGCTGACACAACGCCACAGCATACAAGTGCTTCAGAGGTACTGGCCCGTGCTGTGCCCGTCATGTGGCGAAGCTCCCGGCGGGAGGACACCCTGACGCATCTGCTCAAGTTGGCTCCGGACCGCCATTTGTTGAGCGAACAACGCGGTCTGAATGCCGTGGAAGAGGCCCTCCAGCCAGCCGACGAGCTGGGCTTGAGCAATCCGAAGTTCGGCGTCGGACGGGGTTTCGTCGTCGGAGAAGGGAAGCGCCAGGCGTTCGAGTTCCTCGCGCAATTCCGGTGCCAAACCGTCGGAAAGTTCGGCAATCGAGGTGCGATGGATTTGGGCGAGCCGGGTGCGACTGGCGTCGTCGAGAGGTGCTGCGCGCACTTCCTCCAGCAGTTGTTTGATCATGGTGCCGATGCGCATCACCTTCGCTGGCTGTTCCACCATGCCTGCGACGCTGCTCGCCGAATCGTCGTCCGGTGCCATTCCGGGCATGACGCCGGGCATGATGACGCCGTCGCCGTCCTCGGACGGAGGAACGCCAACCTGGCCGAAGCCTGGATCGGACGGGTTGCCGGGCCCGTCCGGAGTTGCTGAACCGAACATTGCGGGGTGCATGGGTGCCATTGTGCACTTTCTTCTGCCAGTATCGTTAGGCATATGCCGTTCGACATCGCCTCCGTCAGGGGACTCTTCCCCGCTTTAGGCGACGGCTGGATCTACTTGGATCCGCAGGCAGGCATGCAAATTCCGGATGCGGTCGCCTCCGCGGTCGGCACCGGTTTTCGCACGTTACCGGGCATTTCTGGGACGCGGAGTCCGCAGGCGCGAGCGGTCGCCAAAGCCGTCGCAGATGCCCGAGATGCCATCGCGGATCTGCTTGGCAGTGATCCGGCCGGAGTTGTCCTGGGTACGTCGCGCGCCGCGTTGGTCACCGCATTCTTGGATGCGCAGCCGCTGTCGTCGTGGATGAATCGCAATATTGTGCTCTCGCGGTCCGACGACGAGGAGGTTCTCGCGCCCGCGTTGGCTGGGGCAGGCAGGCACGGAACACAAGTGCGGTGGGCCGAGGTCAATATTGAGGACGGGACATTGCCGACCTGGCAGTTCGCCGATGTTGTTGACAGTCGTACGTCGATCGTTGCGGTGACGCTCGCGTCGTCGGTGACCGGTGCGATTACCGACATCGGTCCCATCGCCGGACACGCGCGGGCTGCCGGGGCACAACTGCTTGTGGATGCGTCGACCGCCGCACCCTATGTGCCACTGTCGATGACCGAATTGGGAGCCGACGTTGTGCTGGTGTCTGCCGAGCGGTGGGGTGGGCCGCGGGTGTCGGCTCTGGCGTTTGCCGATCCGACGGCAATTAGTTCGCTGACACGAGTTTCGCAGGATCCGACATCGACGGGTCCGACACGGCTCGAACCCGAGCACGTTTCCGGTGCCATGCTGGCGGGCTTGGTTTCGTCGGTGGACTACTTGGCGGGACTCGATGGCGGCGCCACCGGTCCGCGCCGCGACCGGATTACCGCGTCGATGGATGCGACCTACGAGTATGTGCACCGGTTGCTGTATTACCTGGTGAATTCGCTGTCGCACCTGTCGAATGTGTCGATCATCGGACCAGATGCGCACCGGGTGCCGATCGTGAGCTTCGTGGTCAGCGGCGTGACAGCAGCCGATGTCTGTGCGCGATTGAGCGATAACGGAATCGCGGCGCTCAACGATATTCCTAATCGTGCGCTCGCAGCGATTGGTGTCGCCGATATCGGTGGCGCGGTGACTGTGGGACTGTCTCCGTATTCGACGCCGTTCGAGGTGGACCAGTTGGTCCGCGTCCTTGGATCGTTCGGCTGAGACCCGCTCGGTAATCTTGGGGCATGTTTCAACTACGCGGGGGGCTGCGGTGACGGCAAGTGATGAGCCGACGATGAGTGCGGAGCAGCGTGAGCTGTGGCAGCAGCTCGTTCAGGGTGGCTGGCTGACATATCGATCGTTGTGTCGAGAAGTCGATCAAGCGTCGACGCTGTCGTCAGCGGATTGGCGGGTACTTGAGGTGTTGACAGCTGCACCCCAATTGCGGATCAGTGATCTTTCCGATCGCACGCAGATCAGTTTGAGTACCGTTTCTCGACAGGTCACCAGATTCTTGGAGCGCGGTCTCGTTGCGCGCGTGGACAGTTCCGAAGTCGACGTGCGACAGAAGGATGCCCGTCAGCGGTGGGTCAAGATCACCGATGAAGGCCTCGCGGTGCTCAACCCAGTGCTCGCGGCCCGCGACCGGGCCGTCCGCACCCTCGTCATCGACCGGTTGAGCGAGGAGAAATACCGTCAGCTGTGCACCATCTTTGGTGAGTTGGGTGCACAACTCGCCGACTAGGGCGCGGTGCAATCGCTCGCATCCGGGCTTCGGCTACACCGTCAACAGAATCTTTCCGACGGCATCGCCCGAGGTGAGCCGCTCGTGCGCAGCAGCGACTTCGGCGAGTGGGAAAGTGGAGTCGATGATGGGACGGATGTCGCCCGATTCCACCAACGGCCATGTGCGCGCCACAGTTTCGGTGACCACCGATGCCTTTGAATCGGGGGTGCCACTCGAGGGTCGTGACCGGAGCGTGGTCCCGATGATCGAGGCACGCTTCGCCATGAGGGTTCCGATGTTGAGCTCGGCTTTAGCGCCGCCCTGCATCCCGATGATGACTAGGCGACCGTTGGTGTCGAGGGCCGACAGGTTCCGATCGAGGTACTTGGCACCCATGATGTCGAGGATGACATCTGCCCCGCCTTCGGCTTTCAAGCGTTCGGTGAAGTCGTCGTCGATGTAGTTAATGAGGATGTTGGCACCGAGTTGTTGTGCGCGAGCCAGTTTCTCGCTGGTGCGCGCGGTAGTCGCTACGCGGGCACCCATGGCGCGAGCAAGTTGGATGGCGTGGGTGCCTATTCCGCTGGTGCCGCCGTGGACGAGGAACAGTTCGCCAGGCGATAGGCGGCCAGCCATCACAACGTTCGACATCACCGTGCACGCCACTTCGGGGAGCGCCGCCGCGGAGACGAGGCTGATGCCGTGCGGAACCGGCATCACCTGCACCGATGGGACAGCGACCTTTTCGGCGTAGCCTCCGCCCGCGAGCAATGCGCAGACTTCGTCGCCGATGCTCCAGCCAGTGACTCCGTCGCCGAGTGCGCTGATGCGGCCGGACACCTCGAGGCCGAAGATCTCGGACGCGCCGGGAGGTGGCGGGTAGTGGCCTGCGCGCTGCAACACGTCGGCACGGTTGACGCCAGCTGCGACGACATCGATGACGACTTCACCAGCTCGTGGTTGGGGGTCGGGGACGTCGATGACGCTCATGGTGGCATTAGCTGAGATGGCGCGCATGGGTCCAGTCTTCCAGTGTGTGATGGTTGCGTCGAGGGAGACCGTAGGTGGGCCTCGTCGAGCCAGACACTCGTGCGCTAATCTTGGTCGCCAGGGAAGCGTGGCAGAGCGGCCGAATGCACTCGCCTTGAAAGCGAGCGTGGGTGAAACCACCGGGGGTTCAAATCCCTCCGCTTCCGCAAGGTGATGAGTCGCGACATTGTTTACACACGATGTCGCGACTCATCTGCTTTTGGGGTTCAGCGCGTGCTTACCGTCGAACCCGACAGTGTCAGGCGGACTTGCTGATCCGCACGGCCACGTTCTTCATTAGCGGCTGATCGGATTGGGTGCTGTAGTCGGCGATACCGACGAGGGCGTTCATCTCCGGCATGTAGCCGGAGGCCGCACCCCGAGGTAGGTCGTAGCGCAGCGCGCGGAACCGGCGCAGTGTGCGTTGCGAGCCATCCCGCGACGTGGAGGTGATGTCGACGAAATCACCCTCGGCTAGGCCTCGGGCGCGCATATCGGCCTCGTTCAGGAAGATCAGTTCGCGCAGATTCTTGATGCCGCGGTAGCGGTCGTTCGCCGAGTAGATCGTGGTGTTCCACTGATCGTGCGAGCGCATGGTGCCCAGGATCAGCACGTCCTCTTCGGCGGGGATAACGTTCGGCATCGGTGCCAGGGAGAACTCGGCGCGGCCAGACGGCGTCTGGAACACCCGCTCGCGGGCCGGCTGCGGTATCCGGAAGCCTCCCGGAACCTTGATCAGCTCGTTGAACCCCTCGAAGCCGGGAAGCACCTTAGCCATCACGTCGCGAAGGCGGTCGTAGTTGTCGACGTACCACTGCCACGGTGTGCGACTCTCCGGCAGCGTGGCCTGCGCGATACCGGCGATGATCGCCATCTCAGACTTCAACTCCGTCGACGCGGGCCGACGCTTGCCGTGGGAAATGTGCACCATGCTCATAGCGTCCTCAACGGTGACGCCCTGCAGTCCAGACGCCTGCTCGTCCTTCTCTGTGCGGCCAAGGCAGGGCAGGATCACCGCGCGGCGCCCGTGGACCAGGTGGCTGCGGTTGAGCTTGGTGCTCACCTGAACGGTCAGCTCGGTCTTGCGCAGTCCCGCGGCGGTATAGACGGTGTCTGGCGCGGCGAGCACAAAGTTGCCGCCCATGCCAACAAAGACCTTTACCCGGCCGTCGTTCATGGCCTCGATTGAATTGACCGTGTCGAAGCCATTGGCCCGCGGGGAGACGATGCCGCAGACCTCATCGAGATTGTCGGCCCATGCCGGGAGACGGTGATCGATGCCGCAGGTACGGTTGCCCTGCACGTTGCTGTGGCCGCGCACCGGTGACGGGCCCGCCCCCGGTCGGCCGATATTGCCGCGCAGCAGCAGCAGGTTCGTGATCTCGCGGACGGTGTCGACGCCGTGCTCGTGCTGCGTGACGCCCAAGCACCAGGAGATCACCGTTTTGTCAGCGTCGAGGTAGATCTGCCCGGCGCGGCGAATCTCTTCCTCGGACAGGCCAGCCTGCGCAGTGATCTCGTCCCAGCTGGTGGCGGTCACAAGGTCGCGGTACGCCTCGAACTCGGCCGTGAAGCCTTCCAAGAAGGCCCGGTCGAGCACGGTCGGATCTGATTCCGCGGCCTCGAGGACGACCTTCGCGAGCCCACGCATGAGGGCGAGGTCGCCGCCGGGTCGCACCTGCATATTCAGGTCCGAGACGGAGGTTTCCTTCATCATCGCCATGTCGACAATCTCGTGCGGGACGATGGTCTTGGTCTCGCCGGCCTCAACAAGCGGATTGATGTGCACCACCTGGGCGCCGCGACGGGTCGCGTTCGCCAGGGCGGTGAGCATGCGAGGCGCATTCGAAGCGGCGTTAACGCCCATCACAAACAGGGCGTCGGACTCCTCCCAATCGTCCAAATCGCAGGTGCCCTTCGCAGTGCCAATTGACGCCTTCAGCGCCCGGCCCGATGCCTCGTGGCACATGTTGGAACAGTCGGGCAGGTTGTTGGTGCCGTACTCGCGGGCCATGAGCTGATAGAGGAAAGTGGCCTCGTTGCTCAGCCGCCCCGAAGTGTAGAAGGCCGCCTCGTTGGGGCTGGCGAGCCCGCGCAGCACGTCACCGACCAGCGTGAACGCATCGTCCCAGCTGATTGGGACGTAGCGGTCGGACTGCTCGTCGTAAGCCATGGGCTCGGTGAGCCGACCCTCGTTCTCCAACTCGAAATCGGTCCAGTCGGCCAGTTCGCTGACCGTGTGCTGCGCGAAAAACTCGCGCTTGACTCGCTTGGGAGTCATCTCCCAGGTGACGTGCTTGACGCCGTTCTCGCAGAAGTCCAGGGTCAGCTTCTTGTCGTCGGGCCACGCGCAGCCCGGGCAGTCGTAACCGGTGGGATGGTTCATCACGAACATGGAGCGCGCGCCCCGGATCAGCTCGCGCTGTTGAAACAGGATGGAACCGACCGACTTCGCGGCACCCCAAGATGCGGCGGCGTGACGGTACGGGGAGCTTGACCATGCGCCGTCGGTGACGGGCCCGTAGCCGCCCTGCCGGGGGACCTCGGGCAAAAGGCCGGGAACGCGGCTCGAGTCGGGGGACTGATGGTCACTGGTCATGTCCGGACTTCCTGTCGCACTCGGTGGGGCTGGGAGTAGATGTTCAGGCGGTCTCCGCGGACAAAGCCGAGCAGCGTCAGGCCCGCCTCGTCGGCCAGTTCCGCCGCGAGCGACGACGGTGCCGAGACCGCCGAGAGCACGGGTATCCCGGCGGTTACCGCCTTCTGCACCAGCTCGAAGCTGGCCCGACCGGAGACCTGAAGGACGACGCCGCGTAGGGGCAATCGACGCTGGAGTAGAGCCCACCCGACCACCTTGTCGACGGCGTTGTGCCGACCGACGTCCTCGCGGAGCACGAGGAGCTCGCCGGTCGCGGCGTCGAACAACGCGGCAGCGTGCAGACCGCCGGTCTTGTCGAAGACGGACTGCTCCGCGCGCAGTCGTTCCGGAAAACTCGCCACCTGCTCTGCGGAAACGACCACCGGATCCTCGCGTACCTCGAAGCGCGACACGGTGCGTACGGCGTCGATGCTGGCCTTCCCGCAAATCCCGCACGAGCTGGTGGTGTAGAAGTTGCGCGTCACGGTGGGCGTGGGCGGCCGGACACCGGGAGCGAGCGCAACATCGAGCACGTTGTAGTCGTTGATTTCGCCGCCGGTACCGGGGCCACCGCAGTGGATGGCGGAGTAAAACTCGTCGGCTTTGGCGATCACGCCCTCCGACACGAGGAAGCCGGCGGCGAGCTCCACATCGTGCCCCGGCGTACGCATGGTGACCGCGAGAGGTGTTCCCGCAATACGGATTTCGAGGGGTTCTTCCGCAGCGAGGGTGTCGATCCGGCGAGTCGGCTCGCGGCCGGCGGTAACTCTGATCACCGCTCGACGCACTGTGATCCGCCCCATGGCCCGAGGCTACACGGGGCTGCGGCCCTGCACGTTCGATTGCCCAGCCGCGATTTCACGGCCGGTGCCGGTACGAAGAAACGAGCGATTCCGATGGTAATCCCGGCGATGTCCTTCGATTGTCTTAATCTCGGGGCACCGACCACGCCGTCCGCGTCCGATGCGTGAGTGGAGCGACTTGAGTGAAGTATTGTGTTTCGCGTATCACAGTAGATTCTCAGGATACTGTCACCTGTAGAACATCGGGAAGACAGTCGGCGCGCCGCCGGGAGAACCACTATTTGAAGGGGAGAAATGAAGAAGAACCTCATCCGTGCCGCAATTGTGGTGGCATC
Organism: Gordonia sp. (in: high G+C Gram-positive bacteria); assembly: GCF_049647785.1. Lineage (GTDB taxonomy): Bacteria > Actinomycetota > Actinomycetes > Mycobacteriales > Mycobacteriaceae > Gordonia. The sequence continues at coordinate 3,204 of NZ_JBARYI010000009.1, read as the reverse complement.
GACCGGCACCGTTGCCGCAGGGCTCGTTGCCGGTACCGGAACTGCAGCCGCCGCTGGCGACCTCGCCGTCTCCGCGTACACCAAATGTGTGACCAGCCACGACCGCCCCGGCACTGACCGTGTCGTGTTCGTTCGCAACGTCGGCAACACCACCGTCAAGCATGTGCGCGTCGGCGAACTCGACGGCCCCGAGGCTTCGATCCCGCGGCTGGCCGCCGACCAGGAAATCGGCCCCCGCAGCAACGGCATGCGCTACTACTCGGCGACCGGCGTTCGCCGTGCAGGCGAGCTGGCACCGGGCGAGTCGATCAAGACCTGGCACGTCGTCCGCGGCTGCACCGGCCCGTGGGCCATTGCTGGTTACGCACTCAGCAACCCGATGGACAACCCGTTCAACAACGCCGATGTTCGCTGGAGCCCCAACAAGCCCCCGCGTGAAACTCGCTAATCTGACGCAGTAACGCTGACGCAGTAACGCTGACTCTGGGCTCCCGAACGCCGCAAGGCGATTCGGGAGCCCAGATGCGTTGTGCCCGTAAACGGTTTCCGCGGAACCGCCATTCCTTGGTGCCGTCGGCTTCATGACTGGCTCGCTGCGGCGACGAGTCTTTCCCCGTTAGCTGTGAGCGTGTGACACGGCGAGAGTGAGGTCCGCGAACGCCAGGTCACCGTGTACCGCGGCGCCGGTGGCAACTCCGGATGCGGCAGACGCGACGATCATCGCCATCGACTGGCTTGCATTGCCTGCGGCCCAGACTCCAGGCACGGGCGTCATGCCGCGCGGGTCCGTCGGAATCTGATGGCCGAACGGGTTTGCTTCCGCAGTGCCGCCGAGAGATTCGTAGATGTCGGTCCGGGCATTGAACCGGGGGACTACGACGACCGCGTCCACATCGAATGATTCGCCACCTTCGAGTTCAACGCTACGCACCTGAGTGCCGTCGACGACGAGGCGTTCGACCCGAGAGCGGACGACGGAGACGTTGAGGGATTTCAATTGTTCCCATTGCTCCGCCGTAGGGTCAGGGGCTTCGTGGAGCAGTACGGTGACGTGCGCGCTGAGCTGGCTGAATAGCAATGCCTGGTGGATAGCTACTTCGTCGCGGCTTAAGACCGCGATACGTTGATCGCGGACCTCCCACCCATGGCAGAAAGCGCAATGCAGAACTGAGCGCCCCCACCCGGCCTTCACGCCCGGGACATCGGGGAGGTCATCGACGAGCCCGGTTGCCAGAATGATCCGGCGCGCGTGAATACGCTGGGTGCCAGTTGACACGTCGACGGTGAAATCGTCGACGGTGCCGGAGACCCCCGTCGCTTCGCCCTTCACAATGCGCACCCCGTACGACTGCGCTTCCGCACGTCCGCGGGCAAGCAGTTCGTTGGGTGCGATGCCTTCGCTGCCAAGTACGTTGTGAGCGCCATCGGAGGGGGCATTGCGTGGTTGTCCGGCATCGACGACCACCACTGGGCGGCGGGAGCGGGCCAGAGCGATCGCTGCCGCAAGCCCCGCAGAGCCGCCACCGAGGACAGCCACGTCCACCTCGATCACCTCGGGCGTGATCACCTCGGGCGGATTGCCGGTTCCGTCGAATTCTGGGCGAACCGCCATCCACACCGCTCGGTCCGAATGCGACGAGACCATTGAGTTCCGGGCATTGACTGACTCGATCACGGTATCGAGGGCAGCGACGTCCTTGTCAGTGACGCCCGGCTGGAGATGTTCGCGTTGCGCGCGCAGCATTTGCTGCAAATACTGGGCGCCGTGCGGCGTATCCACATGGGCGCTCACCGTGTGGTCGTTTCGTTCAATCTTGGTGAAACCAACCTGGCTCAGCAGCCGGGTCCAGTCGTTGCTCGCGTGCTCGTGACGCGGCAGGGCCTCGGCGATGCGATGACGCAGCCCGGCGCTACCGGTGCCCAGATCGTCAGGTTCGAGCCGAGGTTGGCCGGTCAGCTCGGTCACGATGAGCACCCCGCCTGGGCGCAACGCTGCATACGCCTGTTGAAGTGCGGCACGCGGATCACTGACGTGATGCAAAGACAGTGCAGCCCAGACCAAGTCGACGCCGTGGGGAACCTTCGAGGTCCAATCGCCGTCCAGGTCGACCAGGTGTTGCTCAACGCGGTCTCCTACGCCTGCAGTTGCCGCCACATCAGCAACGCGGCCAAGGAGCTCCCCAGAGACGTCGACGGCGTGAATGCGTGAGGCCGGGAAGCGCCGCGCTAGGGCGATCACGTCTGCGCCGGTGCCCGACCCGAGATCGAGGATCTGTGTGGGGGTTTCGGTCAAGGCGACCGCCGCCCGCTCGAGGGAAGTTGTTCTTATCGACTCGCTCAACTTCGCTTCTAAATCTAGGTGTGAGGCTAAGCCATCTGGTAGATCGCGCCAGGGCTGTCGTGGTGGTTGATGTGAGTGGGGTTCCATAGCGACAACCGTAGGTGGATTTCCTATATGCGCATACAATCTTGCGTATGACGCAAGAATCGACGGAGTCCATCATTCGGCAACGAGTCCGAGGGCTGCGTGTCGCACGCGGCTGGACCCTCGATGTGCTCGCCGCACGCTGCTTCCTCTCGCCTTCGACGCTGAGTCGTATCGAGACTGGAAATCAGCGGATCGCGGTGGAGCAACTTGTGGCGATCGCCAAGGCGCTCGGCACCTCCCTTGATCAACTTGTTGAACCAGAAGGGGAAGAGGACGTGGTGATTCGCCCCGAGCCGGAAGCAGTTGGCGGCACTACCTTCTGGCTTCTCTCTCGCGAACGCGATCGACGTGGCGTCACCATCGGCAAAATGCGCATCACTGATGAACTCGATACCACCGAGGCGCGGGTGCACCCGGGTTACGAGTGGTTCACCGTCCTTAGCGGGATCATCAAACTCCGGCTAGGAACCAGAACCATCCTGGTGCACCCCGGCCAGGCTGCCGAGTTCTCAACCATGACCCCGCACGTGATTGAAGCCCACGAAGGTCCCGCTGAGATCCTCACCATCTTCGACCACGACAGCGAGCAAGCCCACCTGCCGGGCCGCCGCCGCGGGTAACCAGTTGGTACCTGAGCGTCCGCCCGTCGGGTGACGAAAATTGTCAGACCCTCGCGATAGTGTTCACACAAATAAACGAACACAGAGTGAAGTGCTTCACTACAGGTTCTTTAGCGCAGCTACGTCAGTGCAGCTACTTCACTAACGCCGCGAGGA
>NZ_JBARYI010000008.1:0-22397 GCF_049647785.1 Gordonia sp. (in: high G+C Gram-positive bacteria) | reverse complement strand
GGCGCTCCACCGGTCGAGCAATTCGCTGGCGCGACCGGAATCGATCACGTCCGCAACGCGCACCAAGCCGTCTCGCATTGCCTCGTTGAACTCCTCCTGCGACATCAATGCCTGCTGTTCAAAAGCCACGACTGCCGCCGCCGCGTTCAGCAGCACCGAATCCCGAACGGGGCCCGCGGTGCCGGCGAAGAGGTCACGCGCCACCTGGGCATTAACGACCGCGTCACCACCTTGAAGCGCCGACAGTTCGACGAGTCCGATTCCCAGGTCGCGCGGGTCAAGTTTCAGATTGCCGACCTCACCGTTCACCACCTGCCACACCGTCGAAGTGGTCGTCGTTGTTAGCTCATCGAGCCCGTCATCGCCGCGCACCAGCAGCACCCGGTTTCCACGTTCGGCGAATGCTGCTGCCAGGACCGGTGCCAGGTCACTAAACGCGCATCCGATAAGCCCGGCTTCGGGCGCGGCCGGATTCGTCAACGGCCCCAGAACATTAAAGACGGTGGGGATGCCAATCTGACTGCGTGGCGGCCCGGTAAAACGGAAGGCCGGATGGAACACCGGCGCAAAGCAGAAGCCGATCCCAACCTCGGCGACGCATGCTTCCACCGCTGCTGGCTTCAACGTGATGGCAACGCCCAGTGCTTCCAATACGTCGGCACCGCCGCTCTTCGACGATGCCGCACGGTTGCCATGCTTCACCACGGGGATCCCTGCCGCCGCAACAACCACCGAGGTCATCGTCGAAATATTCACCGTGTGCGATCGGTCGCCACCGGTACCGACGATGTCGATAGCCGCGCCATCGACGCGAACGCGGTTAGCGAGGGCCAGCATCGCCTCCGACAGACCGCGCAACTCTGCCGCCGATGCGCCCTTCATCTTGACGCCGACGCCAAATGCGGCGATCTGAGCGCCCGTGGCCGCATCGGACATGATCTCGCGCATCGCCCACGACGCTTCGTCGACGCTGAGATCAATCCCGTCGGTAACTTTGCCCAGCACGTACGGCCAGGTGTAGGCGGAATCAGAACCGGTTGCGTTGACTGCAGTCACGCGAACCAGACTAACGGGCACGCCTCTTCTTCGTCACCGGAGTATCCGCGTCGGGTCCAGCCGACGAATCTGCTTGCAGTACAGCCCACCCCAGAACGCGTCCGGCCGCTCGCGAAGCGACGCTGCCCATCCAGGCGCGTTCCCGCGACAGACTCAAGGCATCGACACCCATCACCCGGGCCAGAACAACCACGGCGTGCCCAGCGTCAGCTACCGTTTCGACTCCGAGCGGGCTCCGAGCGCTGTCATCGACGCGGTAGTCGTCGCCCGCACACCGTGCGACGACCCCATCGACTGCGGACTCCGGCAACGACAGCACCATCCGCAACACCACCGGAACCTGCTCGGTGAACCCGGCCTCGGTCAACACCGTCGAACTTGCAGAGGTCTCATCGGTACTCGACACCGTGACAACCAACGTCGGATCCCCAATCGCCGGTAACGGGGGCGCCATCGCCCGTCCACGCCACGGAAGCCGCAGAGAAATCATCAAGACACCTCCCGCAAAGTCATCATGGGCCACACAATAACGCTCATCGGAGTCTCAGGACACGCCGGTATCCTTGAAATCGTCGTCTCCCACCTGCGGATATCCGACGAGTTCCATCAATTTTCCGACCCGAGTGGTCATTGGTTACTACGAACCGTCATACTTCTCTTGTGACTAGCGCTGTGGGTAACTCAGAAACCGCCATCACCTCACGCGTGCACTCGCTGAACCGTCCGAATATGGTCAGCGTCGGCACCATCGTGTGGTTGTCGAGCGAATTGATGTTCTTCGCTGGCCTCTTCGCGATGTATTTCGTCGCGCGGGCCAACGCTGCGGACGGTTGGCCTCAGCCACCGACGCATTTGAACCTTTGGCTCGCCGTACCGGTGACAACAATCCTGATTCTTTCGTCGTTCACCTGCCAGGCTGGCGTCTTCGCCGCCGAACGCGGTGACGTCTTCGGGCTTCGTCGTTGGTACACGCTGACACTGGTGATGGGCACCATTTTCGTAATCGGCCAGGCCAGCGAGTACGTCGCGATGGTCAGCGAGGGCACCACGCTCTCGTCGAGCGCCTACGGTTCCGTCTTCTACATGGCGACCGGATTCCACGGACTGCACGTCATCGGCGGTCTTCTGGCCTTCGTGTTCCTGCTGATCCGTACCCGCCTGTCGAAGTTCACTCCTGCTCAGGCGACCGCCGCCATCGTCGTGTCTTACTACTGGCACTTCGTTGACGTCGTGTGGATCGCCCTGTTCGTCGTCATTTACTTCATCCGGTAGCCCCCGGCGGCCGAAGATCCGGTCATAGCCCACCGGTTCAAAAACAACCAGTCCAAACCGCTTAGTAGAGAGTCACAGATGAGATCATCTCCACCGAGTTCGCCGGAAGGCTCTGACGCCGCCGACAACTCCGAACAGCGAAGCTCGACCGTCGGATCAGACAAGACCGCAGGCGCACGCGCCAAGTCGCGTCGCAAGCTGCGTCGTCGCGCAAGCGGCACGATCTTCCTGCTCCTCGGCCTTCTTGCTGCCGGCCTCATCGCCGCCCTGATTTCGCCCAAGCCGCAGGTTGCCACCGCAGACGATAAGAGCGTCAGCTCCGTCGCGGCAGGCAAGCAGCTGTACGACACGTCATGCATCACCTGCCACGGTGCCAACCTCGAAGGCGTCAAGGACCGCGGTCCGTCGCTTATCGGTGTCGGCGACGCGGCCGTCTACTTCCAGGTCTCTTCCGGCCGTATGCCTGCCGCGCGCAACGAAGCACAGGCTGCCCGCAAACCCGCGAAGTTCACCGAGGCTCAGATCGACCAGCTCGGCAGCTACATCCAGGCTATGGGTGGCGGCCCCAGCGTCATGTACGAGAAGGACGAGAGCGGCAACATCGTGTACAAGGACGGCTTCCCCGTCCTGGCGATGGACTCGCTCCGCGGCGACAACATCGGTCGCGGCTCGGAGCTGTTCCGCCTCAACTGCGCTTCGTGCCACAACTTCACCGGTCGTGGTGGCGCACTCTCGAGCGGTAAGTACGCTCCCCCGCTGACGGACGTCAACCCGCAGCAGCTTTACACAGCCATGCTGACCGGTCCGCAGAACATGCCTAAGTTCTCGAACCGCCAGCTGTCGGTTGAAGAGAAAAAGGACATCATCGGCTACGTCCGCTACGTTGACTCCGCTAACCCCAGCGGTGGCTATGGACTAGGCGGATTCGGCCCGGTTTCTGAGGGCATCGTCATGTGGGTCGTCGGCGTGACCGCGGTTGTCGCCGGCGCAATGTGGATTGGATCACGAAATTGAGCGACTCGAGTAAGGACGTCCCGTCCGACGACCAGCTCGCCGCTATGTCTCGCGACGAGAAGGTCAGGCTTGGGACCAACTTGGACGGGGTGGAGATCATCCACCGCGCCGAGCGGTTCCCCGAGCCCGGTACCAAGGCTGAGAAGCGCGCCGAGTTCGCTGTCGCGATCTGGTTCGTGCTCTCCGGAATCTTCGCCATCGCAGGCCTGGTCCTGTTCATCTGGAACGAGTGGGAATTCCGGATGCCAGACGAGGCAGGCTACTGGGCGTACACGTTCTACACCCCGCTGCTGGGCGTCACCTTCGGACTGTCGATTCTGGCATTCGGTTTCGGCGTCGTTCAGCTGACCAAGCGTTTCATCCCGGCTGAGATCTCGGTCCAGGAACGCCACGACGGCGGTTCGTCGGAGGTCGACAAGCAGACGATCGTCGCTGAGCTCGACGAGACGTTGGAGACCACCACTCTCCCCCGTCGCAAGATGCTTATTGGCTCGGCAGTCTTCGGCATCGGCGCATTGTCGGTTGCTGGTGGCGTCGCCGCACTCGGAGGCTTCATCAAGAATCCCTGGGCCAAGGGCGATGACTCCGAACTGTGGCACACCGGTTGGTCCCCGATCTACAACGAGACCAAGGGCGAAACCGTCTTCATGCGTCGCGACACCGGCAACCCGTACCAGGTTGCTCTCGTCCGGCCCGAGGACCTCGACGCCGGCGCCATGGAAACGGTGTTCCCGTGGCGCGTATCGGACGGCTACGGCGAGACCGAAGAGTCACGTCACAAGCTGCTCGAAGGCCTGCGCAACGTCCACAACCCCGTCATGCTGATTCGCCTGCGCCCGTCCGATGGCCAGCGCGTCATCAAGCGTCGCGGCCAGGAGAGCTTCAACTACGGCGACTACTACGCGTACACGAAGGTCTGCAGCCACCTCGGTTGCCCGACGTCGCTGTACGAGCAGCAGACCAACCGAATCCTTTGCCCGTGCCACCAGTCGCAGTTCGATGCGCTGCAGTACGGCAAGGCGATCTTCGGACCGGCGGCACGTGCGTTGGCACAGCTGCCCATCACTGTAAACAACCAGGGCTACATGGTCGCCGGTGGCGACTTCCTTGAGCCCGTCGGACCGGCATTCTGGGAGCGTAAGTCATGACGATCGCTGACCGCCTCGCCACGCAGGCAGAGGGCGTCGACTCGCGGTACCACCTAGCGCCGGGTCTTCGCCGCCAGATCAATAAGGTCTTCCCCACCCACTGGTCGTTCCTTTTGGGTGAGGTCGCGCTGTACAGCTTCATCATCCTTTTGGTGTCGGGCACGTACTTGACCTTCTTCTTCGACCCGTCGATGGCGCACGTCGTTTACGACGGCGCTTACCAGCCGCTCAATGGCGTCACGATGAGTCGCGCCTACGAGACCACCCTGAACCTTTCATTTGAGGTTCGCGGCGGGCTGTTCGTACGCCAGATCCACCACTGGGCAGCACTGCTGTTCGCTGCGTCGATCATCATCCACATGATGCGCATCTTCTTCACCGGTGCGTTCCGGCGCCCACGTGAGGCGAACTGGGTTATCGGTTGCTTCTTGCTTCTGCTGGCCATGTTCGAGGGCTTCTTCGGATACTCGCTGCCTGACGATCTGCTCTCGGGTACCGGTGTTCGTGCCGCAATGTCGGGCATCGTCCTGGGCATTCCGGTCATCGGTACGTGGATTCAGTTCGCGCTCTTCAACGGCGACTTCCCGGGCGACATCATCATCCCGCGGCTGTACGTGCTGCACATTCTGATCTTCCCGGCAATCATCCTGGGTCTGATCGGCGCGCACTTGGCTTTGGTTTGGTACCAGAAGCACACGCAGTTCCCCGGCCCCGGCCGCACCGAGAAGAACGTCGTTGGCGTTCGTATTCTCCCGGTGTTTGCCGCTAAGGGTGGCGCGTTCTTCGCGATCATCACCGGATTGCTGGCGCTGATGGCGGGTGTCTTCCAGATCAATGCCGTGTGGAACATTGGCCCGTACAACCCGGGTCAGGTGTCGGCGGGTTCGCAGCCAGATATTTACATGATGTGGACGGACGGCTTCGCCCGACTGATGCCGCCGTGGGAGCTCTACCTCGGTAACTACACGATCCCCGCGATCTTCTGGGTTGTCGTTGTTATCGGTGTCATCTTCGGGTTGCTGTTCACCTACCCGTGGATCGAGAAGAAGCTCACCGGCGACAACGCGCACCACAATCTGCTGCAGCGTCCTCGTGACACTCCGGTTCGTACCGCTGTCGGTGCCATGGCCGTCGCTTTCTACGCCATCTTGACGATCAGCTGTATGAACGACGTGATCGCGCTGAAGTTCCACATCTCGCTGAACGCGACAACGTGGATGGGCCGCATTGGTCTCCTCGTGATTCCGCCGCTGGTGTACTTCATCGCTTACCGTTGGGCGCTCTCGTTGCAGCGCAGCGACCGCGAGGTGCTGGAGCACGGCATCGAGACGGGCATCATCCGCCGTCAGCCGAAGGGCGAGTACATCGAGATCCACCAGCCGCTCGGCCCGGTTGACGAGCATGGTCACCCGATCCCGCTGCCTTACGAGGGTGCTCCGCTGCCGAAGCGGATGAACAAGCTCGGATCGGCCGGCTCGCCCGGTACCGGCTCCGCGCTTATCCCGGACAGCCCCGAAGAACAGGCACTCAACGAGCAGCTCGCTCACGAGCGTCACCTGGAAGAGAAGAAGGCTCTCATCCAGCTTCAGGAAAAGGGCGGCGACCCGTTCGCCTAAGGTCTGCAGATCTAACGAAAGAGCCCGCCTCGCATTCGCGAGGCGGGCTCTTTCGTATCTTCGCCCGTACCGCTCCCCTCCCCCACAGAACCACCCCTGCCCCCTTTCCCCCTTTTCTGTCACGATTCGACCAGACCATCACCGATCACCCCGTTTGGTGACGGTCTGGTAGGGGCACGACGACGATTCGTGACAGAAAAGTTGACGCGCGCTGACGGTTTGTGACGAGCCGCGATAATCGTGGCACTCACAGGGCCTTCGCTCTCCGGTATTGCGCAGGCGCAGCCGCAGTCGAGTCCACGAGCTCAGCCAGAGACCATCCAGGCCAAGTACGGCAAGGCTGGGCCTTGGGAGGTCTCCACACGCGAGGGCGCCGGATGCTGCGACGCGGCGGGCCAGAAGTTCGACGTGTGGTACCCGAAGGACCTCGCGGGTAACGGCACTCCGCGGCCGGTCATCACCTGGGGCGACGGCGCTAATGCCGTTCCGCAGCAGTACGACTACCTGCTCACCCACCTAGCCTCGTGGGGCTTCGTGGTGGTTGCCGCCCACAATAGGAACACTGGATCGGGCCAGGAGCTTCTCGACGGCGCACGGTTTGCGCGGACGCAGAACGCGAAGCCGTCGAGCATCTTCTACAAGCGTCTCGACACCGACAACGTTGGTGCGATGGGCCACTCGCTCGGAGCGGTGGGCGCTATCAATGCGGCTGCGAAATCGAACGGGCTCATCAAGTCTGCTATCCCCATTGAGCCGCCAGGTCAGATCGGCTGCGGACCGAAGCAAGCGGGCGCGCTGTGCTCCGAACCGGACAAGATCACCGACGTCTCGATGCTGTACATCAACGGAACGAAGAGCTCCATGCCGCCGGCGAACCAGGCGAAGCCGGTTCGCGAGATTGGTATCGCCTCGCTGCGCGCCTATTTCGACATGACTCCACATTCGGTGAACAAGGCGATGGCCACCGCCGTCGGCCTCAAGCACAACGACATTCAGGGGCAGCCGAGCTGCACACCGGACAATTTTGAGTGCGTCGTCGGCGTGAAACCGTATCTGGGACTGCTCACCGCATGGAATATGGGTGTGTTGGCGGGCAATGCACGTGCATTGTCGGCATTTACCTCCAACACGGGCGAGTTCTACAGCTACAAAGACTGGGCTAACCAAGCCAGCAACATCACCAACTGAGGCTCTCCCCGACGGACAGTCACCGATCAGGTCGATATCAGTGACTGTCTGTTGTGGTTATCGCACCTCTTTGGATTATGACACTATGTCGCAACCTGTTGCCCACAACCAGAGTGGGTGCGGTAGTGACAAACGGTGCGACGGCAGCCGGGCAATGCGCGCACCCACCCGAGAGGGGAAAATACAGATACGCAAAACAAAGCCGCCCCTGGGGCTCCCAGGGGCGGCTTTGGCGGATCTCAGTGCAGTTGCGTCAGTGCTTCTCGGGTCCGACGTGGTACTCGAAGACCAGGCCAGCAACACAGGCCACGATGATCGGCACCACACCGACCGCGAACCACCAGTTGGCGGATGCAAAACCGATGGCGAACAGCGCGGCCGCACCGGCGATCAGGATGGGCCAGTAGCTGTGCGGCGAGAAGAAACCAAGTTCGCCAGCGCCGTCTTCAATCTCCGCGTCGTCGAAGTCCTCCGGGCGGATCTCCACCCGTCGAGCGACAAACCGGAAGTACGTACCGGCAAGGAGGGCGAGCCCACCGGAGAAGAACATCGCCGTAGCGCCTGCCCACTCAACACCGGTCCGGTAGTAGAACGTAGCGATCGTGTACACCACGCCGACCACGAAGAAGAAGAGAGCGATTACTTCAAAGATTCGAGCTTCGACCTTCATAGCGTCCTAAACCTCCGGGGTGCAGCCAGCAATAGTGGTGTTGCTCTTATCGCCGAGGTTCTCCGGGGTGGTCCCGTTGTGGACACGGCGAGTATCGAACGGCACCGTGGTCACCGAATCAGGAACCTGGCACACTGCCTGCAGCGCCTGGGCGTTGCTGGCGTCCGGGTGGCCTTGACGGAACTTGATGTAGTTCACGAAGGTTTCCGGGCTAACCGCACGGATCTCGAAGTTCATCATCGCGTGGAACGTGCCGCACATTTCTGCACAGCGTCCAACGAAGGCGCCTTCACGATCGATCTTGGAAACCTGGAACGACGGATCCTGGTGGTTCTGCTCCGGGAACGGCATCACGTCGCGCTTGAACAGGAACTCCGGAACCCAGAACGAGTGCACGACGTCGGCGGCAGCCAGATTGAACTGAATGCGCGTGTTGGTCGGCAGAACCAGAATCGGGATCTCCGAAGAGGTACCGAGGGTCTCGATCTTGTCGTAGGCAAGGTAGTTGCGGATGTCAGCGGAACGACCGCCAGCGGCGCCGAGGACTTCCTCCTGCTTACCGTCAGCTTCGCGGTACTTCTTGATCTGATCCTCGAACGGAGCACCCTTGACCGAGTCGGTCTTCGGATTAACCAGCTGGTTTCCGTCGATGGTGACCGAGTTGTAGCCGAACTTCCAGTTCCACTGGAAGGCGGTCACGTCAACGGCGACGGCCGGGTTATCTTCCTTCTTTTCGACCGTGTTTTGCACGACGACAGTGAAGTAGAACATCACGGCGATCAGCACGAACGGAATGGCCGTGTAGGCCAGTTCGAGCGGAACGTTGTAACCAGTCTGCCGCGGGATCTCCTCTTCGGCAGTGGTGTTCTTCTTGCGGCGGTGGAAGGTGATGGTCCAGAAAATCAGGCCCCACACCATCGCGCCCATGGCCAAGGCGGCAATTACCGACCAAGTCCAGAAGTTACGCATTTCCTGGCCCTCTGGGGTGATGCCTTCGGGCCATCCGAATCGCAATGCTTCTTCAGCACTGCAACCGGATGTCATCAGGACACCGACGCCGAGAACCGCAAGTCCACCTAGCCTCTTGATCATGCGAGATCGAGAGCCCTTTCGTCGCGGCGACGGCTGTACACCGTTCGTCAATTTCACGCCTTCCTGCTGGCAGGGAGCTGTTCATCAAGGTCTGCCACGACGAGCAGACACTCCTCGCAGCAATTCTTGCACCTAGTACTACGCAGCGTAGACCAAGACGGGGAACTGTTCATGATTGGGGTTCGTTGTTTTGCAGACATTTTTTGGCGACCTGCACATTCGCGGCAATGCGGGACGTGTTTCGTCACTCATCGCGGTGCGCCGGGGTCGCGGCCGGTAGGGCATCTGCGGCATAGTGGAACGGCCCGCGCCTTCGCGCGTGACGTCCGTACCTGTGAAATGAGGCCCTAACACCGTGTGTGGCTTGCTCGGAATTCTGACCAGCGACGGTTCGGCGTCGACTACGACCGACCTTGTCGCTTCAGCGGCAACTTGTATGCGGCACCGGGGTCCCGACGATTTGGGCACCTGGAACGACGACGACCTGGTGTTCGGTTTCAACCGTCTGTCGATCATCGATATCGAGCACTCGCACCAGCCGTTGCGGTGGGGCCCGCCGGAGAGTCCCGGGCGATATGCGCTCGTTTTTAACGGCGAGATCTACAACTACTTGGAGTTGCGCGCCGAACTTGAGCGCGATCACGGTGCCGTCTTTGAGACCGAGGGTGACGGTGAGCCGATCGTCGCGGGGTTCCACTACTGGGGCACCGAGGTGGTCAAGAAGCTCCGCGGCATGTTCGGGTTCGCAATCTGGGATACCCAGAACCGCGAGCTGTTCTTGGCACGCGACCCGTTCGGCATCAAACCGCTGTACCTGGCGACCAGCCCCAAGGGCACCGCTTTCGGCAGCGAAAAGAAGAGCGTTCTGGAATTGCTCGACCGCCTCGAGTTGTCAAAGGACCTCGACGATCGAGCAATTGAGCACTACACGGTTCTGCAGTACGTCCCGGAGCCCGAGTCGCTTCACAAGTCGATCACGCGACTGGAGTCGGGCAGCTATGCACGACTGCGTCCCGGCACCGCCCCGGAAACGACCCGCTACTTTATCCCCCGCTTTAACGTTCGACCGTTCGCCTCGGCCGGCGACCAGAAGCGATACGACGAGATCGCGGACGTGATGCGCGATTCCGTGGCCAAGCACATGCGTGCCGATGTGACCGTCGGTTCGTTCCTGTCGGGCGGTATCGACTCGACGGCGATCGCGGCGCTGGCAATTCAGCACAATCCGAACTTGATCACGTTTACCACCGGCTTTGAGCGTGGCGGGTATTCCGAGATCGACGTGGCAGCAGAGTCGGCCGAGGCCATCGGTGCCCGTCACATCACGAAGGTTGTGACCCCGCAGGAGTACATCGAAGCCCTCCCGAAGATCATCTGGTATCTGGACGACCCCGTCGCGGACCCGGCTTTGGTGCCGTTGTATTTCATTGCGGCGGAAGCGCGCAAGCACGTGAAGGTGGTGCTGTCGGGTGAGGGCGCAGACGAGTTGTTCGGCGGCTACACCATCTACAAGGAGCCGTTGTCGCTGAAGTCCTTCGACAAGCTCCCCCGCGGTGTCCGCCGGATGGCAGGCAAACTGTCCGAACGTATCCCCGAGGGCACACGCGGCAAGAGCCTGCTCCATCGCGGCTCGCTGACGCTTGAGGAGCGGTACTACGGTAACGCCCGCAGCTTCGACGACGCCCGCTTGCGGGCCGTGCTGCGGAACTTCCGTGAGGAATGGATGCACCAGGACGTCACCGCACCGATCTATGCGATGAGCGAAGGCCTCGACCCGGTGGCCCGCATGCAGCACCTGGATTTGTTCACGTGGCTGCGCGGCGACATCCTCGTCAAGGCCGACAAGATCACGATGGCAAACTCCCTCGAGTTGCGCGTTCCCTTCCTCGACAAGGAAGTCTTCGCGGTTGCCGAACAATTGCCGTTCGACGAGAAGGTCAGTCACGGCACCACCAAGTACGCCCTCCGCAAGGCCCTGGAGCAGATTGTGCCCGCGCACGTGCTGCACCGGAAAAAGTTGGGGTTCCCGGTGCCGCTGCGGCATTGGCTGGCCGGTCCGGAAATGTACGACTGGGCTTACGAGACGATCACCGCCTCCGACACCGACCACATTTTCAACAAGGCATTTGTTTTGGAGATGCTGCGCGAGCATCGGGCGGGAACGGTCGACAACAGTCGCCGTATCTGGACCGTGCTGTGCTTCATGATCTGGTACGGCATCTTCGTCGACGGCTCCGTGGTCCCGGAGATCGAAGACCACACGTACCCGGTTCGTCTCTAGCTTCCGACACCGACCGCTTCCGACACCGACAGGTTCTAAATGGGGCAAGCCCGGATTCTCAAGTGAGGATCCGGGCTTGCTTCGCTGAACTGACTTACAGGACGCTCTTGATCTCTGACGCTGCGTCTGCGCCGTAAGCAGCGGTCAGGCGGTCGACGGCCACATCGACGTCCCAGGACCATCCCTGCGTCGACTCTGACTCCAGGACCAAGGTGGCGACCATCGCACCGAGTTGCGCGGCGCGCTCGTATCCCAGGCCTCGCGAAAGTCCGGTGAGGAAACCGGCGCGGAAGCCGTCGCCGACACCGGTCGGATCAACCTGCTCGTTGACGGGCACAACACCGACGTGGGTGCGGGTTCCGTCGCGCTCAATGATGTCGACTCCCCCGCTACCGAGGGTGGTGATCCGAGTTCCGACCATTTGCGCAACCTGGTCGGCGCCCAGCCCGGTCTTCTGCTGCAGCAGGCCCCACTCGTACTCGTTTGTGAACAGGTAGCGCGCACCGTCGATGAGATCTTTCGCGGTCTCGCCGTCGAGTCGGGCCAACTGCTGCGACGGGTCGGCGGCGAAATCGATACCCTGTTCACGGCACGAGCGCGTGTGGCGGACCATGGCGTCCGGATCGTCTGCGCCGACGAGGACAAGGTCGGGACGACCGGTGGTGGCGAAGACGCTGGCGAGATCAATGTCGCGAGCTTCGCTCATGGCACCGGCGTAGAAGGTGGCGAGTTGAGCCATCGTCTCGTCGGTGGTGCACATGAAGCGCGCGGTGTGCTTGGTGGCTGAGCGGGAGACGCCACGGCAGTCGACACCGTGCTCAGCGAGGAACTTCTCGTAGTCACCAAAATCGCCGCCCGCGGCAGCCACCAGCAGCGGGTGTTCGCCGAGCTCACCAATCGCGTACGCAATGTTGCCGCCGACTCCACCCCGGTGAATGACGAGTTCTTCGACGAGGAAGCTCAGCGAGATGTGCTCGAGTTGGTCGGCGACCAGCTGTTCAGAGAACTTTCCCGGGAACTTCATCAAATGGTCGGACGCGACCGACCCGCAAACAGCAATAAACATTCATCCAACGCTACTGCGTCCACAAAACAACAAAGGTCGCGGCCCCACCCGACTGGGAAGTCGGTGGAGTCGCGACCTGTGTCGGTCGATCCAGCGATCTAGTTAAACGAGTCGCCGCAGGCGCAGCTACCAGTGGCCTGGGGGTTGTCGATTGTGAAGCCCTGCTTCTCGATGCTGTCGACGAAGTCGATGGTCGCACCCTGAACGTAGGGAGCACTCATCCGGTCGACGGCGAGCTTGACGCCACCAAAATTCGAGATCACGTCGCCGTCAAGGCTGCGATCGTCGAAGAACAACTGGTAGCGAAGGCCAGCGCAGCCACCGGGCTGAACGGCAATGCGCAGCGCGAGGTCGTCGCGGCCTTCTTGGTCCAACAGGGCCTTGGCCTTGGCGGCGGCGGTGTCGGTCAACAGCACACCGGTGTCGGTTTCGTTCTCAACGGTCATGGGCGCTCCTCATGTCGCCGGTCGCAGATGTCCTCGGCGACCAGATACGTAGTAATCGGCAAGAGCACTGGATTGAGACGACCCGGTGCACACCAACTGAGTCAACGGTACTCGCCATCGGCCTATTCCCGCATCTGCCCCTCAAGTTTTGCGACCTGAGTCGCTAACTCGGTAAGCACCTTCTCCGGCTCGTCCATCGATCGTTGCACCGACCCCGCGGCGTCGGACATCGAGTACGCCGCACGCACCCCGGCAACGTGGGTACCCGGCGACACTTGGCCGGCGATGACGACCACCGGCACGTCGGCCGAGTGGGCATCCGAGGTCACCGAAGCCACGACTTTGCCGAAGGCAGTCTGCTGGTCAAAGCGACCTTCACCAGTAATCACGAGGTCGGCGGCGGCGATGCGCCGGGCGCGATCAGTGGCGTTGCCCACCACGTCGGCCCCCGCTTCCCGCCGGCCACCAAGGGCAAAGAGCAACGCGCCGAGTCCGCCTGCGGCTCCGGCACCCGGCAGTTCGCGAACTGATGGCCCGTCCGCTTCCAGTTCGTCTGCCCACGCCGCCAATCGTGCCTCCAGTTCGACGATCGCGGCCGCGTCGGCACCTTTCTGCGGCCCGAAGACAGCGGCGGCACCGGCATCTCCGAGGAGTGGATTCGTGACATCGGTTGCCGCGATCAGCTCGATCCCTCGCAGCAGTGTCTTGGCGCGCGCCAATCCGCCGATCGCCTCCACCGCCCCACGACCACCGTCTGTGGTGGCACTCCCACCAAGTCCGACGACGATCCGCGACACGCCGGACTCCGCGGCCACACGCAAGAGGCTGCCTACCCCGGCCGTACTGGCCCGACGGGCCGTGTCAGTGTCAGCTTGTCGGCCGTCGGCGCGCACCAGGTGCAATCCGCAGGCTTGCGCGGTCTCGAGGTATGCGGTGCCGTCGACCACGAGGATCTCCGCGGTGGTCGCAGTACCCAGTGGCCCTGGCACGCTCACCTGCTCGCGGCGCCCACGTTCACCCATGGCTGCACTGAGCACATCGACAAAGCCCGGACCCCCATCCGACTGCGGTAGCAGCGTCAGGACATCGTCCGGACGGGCTCGATGCCATCCACTGGCAATCGCCCGCGCCGCGATGGCAGCACTCAGCGTGCCACCGAACTCGTCCGGGGCAATCACGATGCGTCGCACATGGCCAGTCATTACCGGTCACAGTATCGGCTGTGCTGGTGGAGCTGGGCTCGCCCGATGTCCACGTCTCGCCGTTGATCGAATAGTCTCGTAGTCGTGAAGTTGCCCTGGAAATCCGACGCCGACAACAGTTCCGAGTCTGATTCAGCCGCTGCCGCGACCGATTCGTCGAACGGCACCGACAAGGAGTCCGACGCATCAGCCACCGTGAAGGGCGGAGCGACGACACCCGGCAAGGGTCGTCCGACGCCTAAGCGACGCGAAGCCGAACGCCGCCGCGGACCGGTGGCACCGCCGCCGACCAACCGCGCCGAGGCACGCGCCCGCAAAAAAGAGCTGAAGTCGTCGATGACGAAGGCTGAGCGCAAGGAATTGTCGGCCGAACGTCGGCGTATTCGCCTTGAGCAGCGAGAAAAGATGATGGATGGCGACGAGAAGTTCCTCGCCACCCGCGATAAGGGTCCGGTGCGCCAGTTCGCCCGCGACATTGTTGACTCGCGACGCAACTTCGCTGGCCTGTTCCTGCCGTTTGCGATCTTCCTGCTCGTGGTGCTGATGGTGCCGGGGTTGGCGGTCATCGGAAACCTCGTGCTACTGGTGTTTGTCCTGTTCGTGGTCCTTGATTCGGTGTACCTCGGCTACACCGTCAACAAGCGGGTGCGTGAGCGCTACCCCGACACCACCGATACCGGCTTCAAACTCGGCTGGTACTCGTTCACCCGCGCGATGCAGCTGCGGATGATGCGTGCGCCTCGCCCGCAGTTCAAGCCCGGCGACAAGGTCTAACGGGTGCGCACACTGGTCCTCGGCGGTATCCGCTCGGGCAAGTCCGCGCATGCCGAACAACTCCTGAGCGGTGCGCCCCGTGTTCGATACATCGCGACCGGCGAAGCCCAACGCGACGATGCCGAATGGCAGGCTCGTCTCGACGCGCACCTCGAACGACGCGGCGAGCGGTATCGGACTGTCGAGTCCCGCGATCTGGTGGGGTTGCTGCGCGAACAACCCGCCGAACCGACGCTTATCGACGATCTCGGAAACTGGCTCACCGCTGTTCTCGACAGCGCGCAAGCGTGGGACCTGCCCGCCGGTGAGCTCCCCGCTGTGGCCGATCAGATCGACGAGTTGTGCCTGGCGATCGCGGCCTTCGACGGCGACCTTGTCCTGGTCAGCCCGGAAGTAGGCCTGTCGCTCGTTCCAGCGACGGCTGCTGGACGACGGTTCGCCGATGAACTCGGTCGGCTCAACGCCGCAGTGGCCCGCGTCTGCGACACCGTGCGACTCGTCGTCGCTGGACGCACCATCGATCTGCCGGGCGAGCCTGACGCGGCCGTCGCAGTTACCGCAGTTGCCTCAGTTTCTGTTGCCGCCCCGGTTCCTGTCACCCCGGCTCCTGTCACCCCGGTTCCGGCCGAACCCGCGACTCCGGTCGCCCCGGCCGAGCAGTCACCGGAACCTGCCCCCTCATCCGCGGTTGAGCACGGCGCCCTCGACGGCATCGACGCCGAGATCTTCCCGATCGTCGAAATGCCCGACCACGAGGTCGCCGAGCAAGCCCGCGCCCGGCAGTTGCAGTTGACCAAGCCCGCCGGATCCCTTGGCCGACTGGAAGACCTCGGTGTGTGGATGTCAGCGTGCCAAGGCGTGTGTCCACCCCGACCACTGACGGCACCCGCGATCGTCGTGTTTGCTGGCGATCACGCGGTCGCCTCCGACGGCGTGTCCGCCTATCCGCCCGAGGTCACGGCGCAGATGGTCGCCAACATCGCCGGTGGTGGGGCGGCCATAAACGTGCTGGCCCGTCGTGCGGGTGCCACGGTGCATGTTCTCGACATGGCGGTGCTGGCCGACACCGACCCTTACATTGCCCGCTACAAGGTGCGCAATGGCAGCGGCGACCTTCGGCGCGGTGAATCACTGACGATCGCTGAAGCCCGCAGGGCCGTTGCCGCTGGCCGCGCGATTGCCGATCAGTTGGTCGACGAGGGCGTCGACCTGCTGATCGCGGGCGATATGGGTATCGGCAATACGACGCCCGCATCGGTGTTGGTCGGCACCCTAACCGATCACGAACCGGTGGTTGTGGTGGGCCGCGGCACCGGGATCGACGACTCGACGTGGATCCGCAAAACCGCCGCCATCCGCGATGGCATGCGGCACGCACGGCGCTACCGTAACGAACCGCTCGCTCTGATCGCCGCGGTCGCCGGAGCCGACCTGGCAGCCATGGCTGGCTTCCTCGCGCAGGCCGCCGTCCGCAAGACCCCGGCACTCCTCGATGGATCCATCACGACCGCCGCCGCCCTCGTCGCACGGCAGTTGGCGCCGGGAGCAGAAGCCTGGTGGCAGGCAGGCCACGTGTCGACCGAACCGGCACATCGGTTCGCGCTCGAAGCCCTCGACCTCACCCCCATCGTCGACCTATCGATGCGTCTTGGCGAAGGCACCGGTGCCGCCGCCGCGCTGCCCCTGGTGGCATCGTCGATCGATGTACTGACCGATATGGCGACTTTCGACGAAGCCGGCGTCAGCGCAGGCTGATCGATCAGTGAGTAACCAACCACAGGTGGTCACGACGGCCGGGCGCGGGCTGCGTGGCATTCACGACGCTTTCAGTTGGCTGACAGTGCTCCCGCTCCCCCAACCGCGCGGCGAGTTCGACCGTCGTCGCGCCGCGACCATCATGGCGGCGGTCCCCACCGTGGGGATTGTGCTCGGTGCCGTCGTCGCCGTCATCGGCTGGGGATTGTCGTACACGCAGCTACCGAGCGCGCTAATCGGGACGATCCTCGTTGCCGTGCTCGGTCTCGGGACACGTGGGATGCATCTCGATGGCCTTGCCGATACCGTCGACGGTCTCGGCAGCTATGGCGATCACGAGCGTGTCCGACAGATCATGCGCAGCGGCGACGTCGGCCCCTTCGGTGCGGCCACACTGGTTTTGGTGCTTCTCGGTGAGGCACTCGCGTTTGGCGCGCTGATCGCTGATCACCGCTTCTACGCGATCGCCCTCGTGGTATTTCTGAGCCGCGCGGTAGTCCCGCTCGTGTGCCGTCGCGGAGTTAAGGCGGCACACGGCGATGGATTCGGCGCGATGGTCGCCGGATCGCAGCGGTTCTCCATCGCCGTCTGGTCGTTGATCTCGCTAGCCGCGGCCATCGCCGTCGGAATCAGTAATCCCGGCGACGGGCCGTCAGCGGTGTTGCTGCCGGTCGTCGCAGTGCTGGTGGCTGGCGTGTTCGCGTGGGCGTTCAGTCGTCACTGCATCCAGCGGAACGGTGGTCTCGCTGGCGACATCATCGGTGCCACGATGGAACTCACGACGGTTCTCACCGCCGTCGTCCTTCTCCTCTAACGCTTATCGCACCCCTTGTGTTTGTCGGATAGTGCGACAACACCGGGGTGCGATAAGAGTTGGTTTAGCTACGGAGCCTCGCGAAGCGTGGTCATCCATCCGTGAATGTCCTCGAAGGTGCCGCGCTGCAGTCCGGTGAGGGTGTCGCGGAGCGCCTGGGTCACCGGACCGGTGGTACCGTCGCCGACCAAGTAGTCGTCGGTATCGCTCTGGATCCGTCCGACCGGCGTGATGACCGCAGCAGTGCCGCAGGCGAAGACCTCGGAAATATCGCCCGAGCGGACACCTTCGCGAAGTTCGTCAGTCGAGATGCGACGCTCGTCGACCTTGTATCCGGCATCGGCGGCCAAGGTAAGCAGCGAGTCACGCGTAATGCCGGGCAGCAACGAGCCGCTAAGTTCCGGCGTCACCAGTTGAGCGTCCGAACCGGTCCCGTAGACGAAGAACAGGTTCATTCCACCCATCTCTTCGATGTAGCGGTGTTCAATCGCGTCCAGCCAAACCACCTGGTCGGCACCCTTGTCTGCG
This sequence comes from Gordonia sp. (in: high G+C Gram-positive bacteria), assembly GCF_049647785.1. Classification (GTDB taxonomy): domain Bacteria; phylum Actinomycetota; class Actinomycetes; order Mycobacteriales; family Mycobacteriaceae; genus Gordonia. Next base: position 4,475 of record NZ_JBARYI010000008.1, on the reverse strand, counting down.
GCCTGGGCCTGCGCCAGGAGCGACGCTGCATAGTTGCCACCAAACTTGGCGGCACCGGTGCCACCCGGGGAGGCCCGCACATACTCGGTGCAGAGATAGACGCTGACCGGCTTGAGCCCGCCGCTAAAGTACGCACCGGCGGGAGAGGCGATCAACGTGTACAAGTACTGATCGGCCGGGCGCACGCCGAGGCTCGCCTCCGTCGCAATCATGAACGGACGCAAGTACAGCGACTCCTCGCCACCGGCGGCCGGAACCCACGCGTGATCGGCCTCGAGCAAGGCCTTTAACGACCCAATGAAGTCTTCGACGGGGATCTCTGGCATCGCCAACCGACGGGCTGAATTGTTGAGGCGGTCGGCATTCGCCTCCGGGCGGAATGCTGCGATGGAGCCATCGGGCTGCCGGTAGGCCTTGAGTCCTTCAAAGATTTCCTGCGCGTAGTGCAGGACCATCGCCGCCGGATCCAGCGCGAGCGGGCCGTAGGGAGTCACGCGCGCACTGTGCCACCCGCGTGCTCGGTCAAAATCTACGGTCACCATGTTGTCGGTGAAGTAGTTTCCGAAGCCCGGCGCGTCGAGAATCTCGGCGCGACGAGTCTCCGAAACCGGATGCGGATGCTCGGTACGGGTGAACTCCAAGGTCATGGAAATGATGGTACCGCCGACGGTCAACCGGGTTTTTGCCCCGGCCCGTCGACGGTACCGATACGACTACCTAGACGTGACTTTCGACGAACGGAGGCAGCACAACCTCGCAGGTCAGCGCCCGACCGCGCACATCGACGACAACCTCGGCTCCCTTCTTGATGCCGGAGTCGGTGTCGATGAAGGCAAGCGCGATGCCCTGCTTCAGGCTCGGCGAGAAGGTCCCGGAAGTGCAGATCCCGATCTGCGGACCGCCAGCTTCGGCATGCACGGTGCAGTCGGCGCGAGGCACACCGCGGCCGGTCGCCTTCAGTCCATAGATGCGACGCGACGGCCCAGCTTCGCGTTCGGCAAGCAATGCCTCGCGACCGAAAAAGGCGGGCTTGTCCCAGCCGACGGCCCACGACGACCGCGCCTGCACCGGGCTGATGTCGACGCTCAGTTCATGACCGTGGAGGGCGTAGCCCATCTCGGTGCGGAGCGTATCTCGTGCGCCGAGTCCGGCGGGTAGTCCGTCGCGCTCAGTGATCTCGGCCAGCAGCGCATCGAAGACAACTCCGGCGTCGTCCCAGCGCGGCAAGACTTCGTAACCGTGCTCTCCCGTGTAACCCGTGCGACAGACGCGGGTTTCAACTTCGCGACCGTCGATGGTGATCGTCGCATCACGGTAGGCCATGTAATCCATCTCGGTGGGCAGCCCGAGCGCGGCGAGGACCTCGGTCGACTTCGGGCCCTGCACCGCAAACACCGCGTAGTCGCGATGCTGATCGACCACGGTGATATCGGCGGGAGCCGCGGCTGCCAGTGCGGCAACGACCGCGGGGGTGTTTGCCGCGTTAGGGACGAGGAACACCTCGTCGTCGCTCACCAGGTAGGCAATCAGGTCGTCGATGACGCCACCGCGTTCGTTGCAGCACAGCGTGTACTGGGCCTTGCCCGGTTCAATCTTCCGAATGTCGTTGGTGAGCGTCGAGTTGATGAAGTCGGCTGCGCCGGGACCGCTGACGAGGGCCTTGCCGAGGTGGCTGACGTCGAAGATCCCGACGGCCTCACGGACCGCGGTGTGCTCGGCGACGGTTCCCGAGTACGAGACGGGCATATCCCATCCACCGAATTCGGCGAAGGTGGCACCAAGGGCAATGTGGCGATCGGCGATCGGGCCAGCGAGCAGTTCAGTCATGGCGTCCAGCGTATCGTCTCGCTCCACACGCTCTCCCGACGCTCGCCGTCGATCCGTCCTGTGGCGAAGGCCCGTCCTATGGCAGAGTTGACAGGCGTGAGCGCCAACGACTTCTCCGACCGCGTCCGCGGTCCCCGTATCGACCTAACCACTGCACTTTCGGCAGACGACGATGCCTTGATCATCGGCCTGATTGCGGCGTCGACCGACGACACCAACGAGGTCGCAGCCGACGCGGCTGCCGAACCGACCCTGTTGCTCGTCGACGATTTCCTCGACGACGCGGCCGCCGAATACCTCAGTTCGGCACTCAAGGCCGTTGGCGCATCCGGATCGGTGGGCGAGATTACCCGGCTGCCGGCGCCCGAGTCGCTGCCCGTCGGGCTCGTGCTGACCGTGGGGCTGGGCGCGGCCCCCGACGACGACGCCGAATGGGACAACGAGGCAATTCGGCAGGCATCGGGATCAGCAATCCGCGCCCTCGACGGTTCCGCGCGTGTCGTCAGCACCCTCGGTGCGGCCGGCCTGGCTGCCGCCGCCGAAGGCTCATACCTCGGTGCCTACCGCTTCAACGAACTCCGCACCGACAAGTCCAACTCGTCGAAGCCGGCCCCCGACACGGTCTTGCTGGCCGTCGACGCCAAATCGAAGCAAGCCAAGGCAGACATCGATCACGCGGTCATTGTTGCCGACTCGGTAGCTATCGCCCGCGATTTCGTGAACACGCCGCCCAACCTCCTCTACCCCGCCGAGTTCGCCGAACGAGCCCGAGTCCTCGGCGGCAAAGCTGGCCTGCGCGTGGAAATCCTCGACGAGGTCGAACTCGCCAAGGCTGGATACGGCGGCATTCTTGGCGTAGGCCAGGGTTCGTCCCGCAAGCCGCGTCTAGTCCGCCTGACGCACGAGGCCAAGGGATCCGACCGCACGGTCGCGCTCGTCGGCAAGGGCATCACATTCGACACCGGCGGCATCTCCATCAAGCCCGCTGCCGGAATGGAGCAGATGACCTCCGACATGGGTGGTGCAGCGGCCGTGATCGGCTCGGTGATCGCCGCAGCCCGCCTCGATGTACCCGTCACCGTTATCGCGACCGTGCCGATGGCCGAGAATATGCCGTCTTCGACGGCACAACGTCCCGGTGACGTCCTCACCCAGTACGGCGGCACCACCGTCGAGGTCCTCAACACCGACGCCGAGGGCCGCCTGATTTTGGCCGATGCAATTGTCCGCGCTTGCGAAGACAACCCGGACTTCCTGATCGATACCGCCACGTTGACCGGGGCACAGATGGTGGCCCTCGGAACTCGCACACCCGGTGTCCTGGGAACCGACGACTTCCGAGATCGGGTCGCGGAAATCTCCCAGGCGGTCGGCGACAACGGGTGGCCGATGCCGATGCCTTCAGAGCTTCGCAGTGACCTGAACTCGCGGATCGCTGACCTGGCGAACGTCACCAATCATCGGTGGGGCGGGATGCTGTCGGCCGCGATGTTCTTGCGTGAGTTCGTCAGCAAGGACCTTGACTGGGCGCACATCGATGTCGCCGGACCTGCCTTCAACGCCGGAAGCCCGTGGGGGTACACCGGAAAGGGCGGTACGGGTTCGCCAGTCCGCACCATTGTCGCCGTGATCGAAGACATTGCGAAGCAAGGCAAGTAGCAAAGAACGTGCTTAACCAGGCTTGCGGATGGACGGTCACGACCGTCAGTGGTGTCCGCGTTCACGGTTCAGCAGACTGCCCGGGACACAGTCAGCATTGGGAGTAGGCTGAGTCACGGGCGTCGGCCTACCAGGTCGACATCGCGCGATTCCGCACACGCTGGCGGACCCGCGTCACAACCACAGCATCGACCGATCGACCGAACAGTACAGTTCACGAGTTTGTTAGGGAGTCACATACAAATGGCCTTCTCTGTCGAGATGCCCGCATTGGGCGAGAGCGTCACCGAGGGAACCGTCACCCAATGGCTGAAGCAGGAAGGCGACACGGTTGCGGTCGACGAGCCGCTGCTGGAAGTCTCCACCGACAAGGTCGACACGGAAATTCCGTCGCCCGTCGCGGGTGTGCTGGTGAAGATCGTTGCCGCCGAGGACGACATCGTTGAGATCGGTGGGCAGTTGGCCCTGATCGGTGAAGCTGGCGAGGCCGTTGCCGACGATGCGTCCGCCTCCACCCCCGAACCCGCCTCCACCCCCGAACCCGCTGCCGCTCCCGAGCCCGAGGCCGCACCCGAGCCCGCTGCTCCGGAGCCTGCCGCTGCCGCCCCAGCCGCCGCTGCAACCGGCGTCGACGTGGTGATGCCGGAGTTGGGCGAGTCGGTCACCGAGGGCACTGTCACCAACTGGCTGAAGGAAGTTGGCGACACCATCGAGGTCGACGAGCCGTTGGTTGAAGTTTCCACCGACAAGGTCGACACCGAGATTCCGTCGCCCGCAGCTGGCGTACTGCTCGAAATCGCCGCCAATGTCGACGACATCATCGAGGTGGGCGGCAAGCTCGCCGTGATCGGTGATGCGAGCGTCGCGGCTCCTGCCGCACCCGCAACCCCGGCACCCGCCGCTCCCGCACCTGCCCCGGCACCCGCTGCCCCGGCGCCCGCACCGGCGGCTCCGGCTCCGGCCGCGGCTGCACCGGCTCCGTCCGCCCC
>NZ_JBARYI010000007.1:0-18918 GCF_049647785.1 Gordonia sp. (in: high G+C Gram-positive bacteria) | reverse complement strand
GCCTAACCCCGGGTTCGTCGCTCCGCTCCTCCCGTTCTCGCATGATGCGTCGAGTCCCGCACTATGTCCGACATAGTGCGGGAATCGACGCATCATGCGAGAACAGCCGGGACGGGTTTCGTGGAAGGGCGGAGTGAGACGATCTTGTCAAGTAGTCTCAGGGGAGATGAGGGGAGCGGGCAATGGAACTGACGGTATCGCCGGGGCATCAGCGGCTGCGGGATCGAGTTAAGCGGGCCACGCGCGTCGAATTGTTTCCGACGGACGACGTCCGCGCAGCGTTCCAGGCGGGACAGACCGCCGGTGATCCGACCGCCGAAGCGTTTGTCGCCGAGACCTACCACGGCGAGATGGGGGGTGCGGCAGCAGCGGCAATGCTCGACGAAGCGCTCCGCGTCGGGATCGACAAGGTGCCCGACGCCCCCGAATCCATGCGCGCCCTGTTCAACGAATTTGAAACCATCCCCGACTGGCTCGATCCCGACCTCATTGAGCAGGGGGCGGCAGTCTGGCGCCGGTGGGGCTACAACATGGGCGCGGTCGGCAACGCCGGAACCATGGACACCTACACCGAAGGGTCCCTTGCCGTCCCGCTGTCGTTGGCTGGCGGTTACGCCGGAAGCAGTGCACTGAACCGCTACCTCGAGACCAGCAAGTGGTGGCTGGAAGTGTGCCAGCCCGGCGCCGTCCTAACGCCGGGGTCCAAGGCGCGTGAACTGTCGCTGAAGGTCCGCGTGATGCACGTGTCGGTTCGCGCGCGGGTGGCCTCCCATCCGGAATGGGATGCGAAAGCGCACGGACTGCCGATCAGCCAAAGCGAAATGATGCTGACCCTCCTCGGCGGCAGTGTGGGACCGGCATTCGGTCTGATGGGACTGGGTTTCCTCACCAGCCCCGCCGAGGTCCGCGCCGTTCTGCACTACAACCGCTACCTCGGACACCTGGTGGGCTGCAGCGTCGACGACATGTATCCGACCACCTACCGCGACGGCTTGCGGTTGCTCTACTACTTCGACGCGACCCGCAAGCACGATTCCGGCTCGCTCGGTGCCGAACTCGTCGAATCGTTTGTGCCCTCGTTTGAGCCAGCGCCGAGCGTTCGCGGCGTCGCGCGCCTGCGCGCCAAGTTTCATCTGCACCTGCAGGCCGGGTACACGCGACTCTTTATGCTCCCGTGGAATCGCCGCGACTACCGCCTCCCGAGCGGACTTCCGGGACTGGCCATTCTGTTCCTGCGCACCCCGTTTATTGTGGGCGTCGAACTTGCACGCCGCGTCAGCCCCGCCGTCGACGAGTGGTGGCAGCGCGGGTCCATGCGGCGCTGGCGTCGTTGGCACGCCTGGCACATGGGACAGCGCGAAGAGCAGTTCGACGCCACAAAAGCCCTGCGGCGCTAAATCGCCGTCCGCAACGCCTGGTACACGCTGTTGCCGAGGAATTCGGCGAGGTCGTCTGGCGTCCACTCGGGGCCGGATAGAAGGGTGCGGACGGCGGCCTCGCTGGCCGAAACCCACAATTCCACGAGGGGATACAGCTTCTTGGTGACGTCTTCGTCGGACATTCCCCAAGCGACGAGTGTCGGGCGCAGTAGCTTCATGCAGCGTTCAAAAGCGGCGGCGCGGCCGCGGCCAAAGAATTCGGCGACCTCCGAATCTGGGGAGCCGTACACCAGCCGCCACGTGTTTGGCTGATCGGCGACGGTCTCCAACAGTGCGCGGAATCCGTCGATGAAGACCGAGGCGTCGGCGTCGGCGGCGCGGTTATGCAAGACGGCCATCACCGATAATTTGAGTCGGTTCTCCTCGCGCTTCACTAACTCGGCGATCATCTCGACACGGTTTGCGAAGCACGTATAGATGACGGGCCTGGTAACGTTCAGCCGCTCGGCGACGGAGGCGACAGTAACTGCCGAAACCCCTTCTGACACAGCGATATCCAGTGCGGCGTCGAGAATTTGGGGTCGACGACGTTCCGGGCCGAGATGCTCGGCGCGCTGTCGCGGTGCAGTGGTGGAAGCCATCGGGCCAATCCTAGTGGCCAGCGCTCTGCTGCGGACTCATAGTTGATTCCGCGCCGACACAGAAATGTCGGAGTTCGGTGTCATAGTGTAAGTGGCACAGAAACTCTGTACGACGAGGGGAACGCAGCATGGTCGAGAAGTCTGTTGCCGGTTCGGGCACGTTGGGGCCGGTCGAGTTGAATCTCGTCACGCTGCCAGACGGGGCGGCAGCACCCGACGTGATCGCGGCATTGGTGCAGCAAGTGCGCGCTGGCGTAATCCGGGTGGTCGACTTCGTGACGGTCAAGAAGACCGACTCCGGTGTTGTTGAGATTCAAGAACTCGAACTCGACGCGGGCGGTCTTGAAGATCTCAACGTGGAACTCGTGGTTCCGGGCCTCACCAGCAACGAGGACATCGACCTCCTGGCGGCGGATCTGGAACCCGGTGCCGCTGCCGCTATCGTGGCGTTCGAATTGGTGTGGGCCCGCGACCTCGCTCATCGGCTTGCCGCAAGCGGTGCGGAAGTTGTTGCCGTCGAACGTATTCCAGCCACCATCGTGAATGAAATTGTGGCGATGGACGAAGCCGAGCTTCAGACCGGAGAATAACTGCGGTTGTACCGCTCACCGTTCTGAAAGAGCCGTCGACGACAATTGTCGTCGCTGAAGGGAAATGATCGTGATTAGAAGAAATGGTCGACCTGGCCTTATTGGACTAGCGGCCCGGACCGCTGTTGTCACCGGCACCGCCGGGGCTGTGCAAAACCGACAGATGAACCGTCGGCAAGAGCAGGCTCAGCAACAAGCGCAGCAGCAGTACATTGCCGAGCAGCAGTACGCGCAACAGCAAGCCCAGCAACAACAGTTCGCACAGCAGCAGCCGGCACCGCAGTCGGCGGCTGGCGGCTCGTCGGACCTGATTGCGGAATTGTCGAAGCTCGGCGAACTGCACACGCAGGGGCTGCTGACCGCTGAAGAATTCGCGGCGGCAAAAGCTAAGCTCCTCGGCTAATGTTGTCGGCTTAGCTGCCGCGGTGGAGTGAAGATTTTGGGAGCAAATCACTCGAAGCGGGCGATACTGGAGTGACACAAGGGGAAGATAGTAGGCGACCATGTTCATCTCACTGATCGGAGCACGTCATGTCCTCTCCCGACAACCGTGAGCTAAGCCCTGTCAAGCAGGGAATCGCTGGCGGCGCCACCTTCGCGGCGGCAATGCTGCTGTTTGTCGGCGGCATCCTTGGAGTACTCCAGGGCATCTCGGCCGTAGCCAAAGACGAGTTGTTTGTCCCCACACTGAACTACGTGTTCTCGGTGGACCTAACCGGCTGGGGCTGGATTCACATCATCATCGGTGCCATCGCCATCGCGATTGCATGCGGAATGATTGCCGGGGCAACTTGGGCACGGGTCGCGGCGATCGTCATCGCATCGATTTCGATCATCGCGAACTTCCTCTGGCTGCCGTACTACCCGTGGTGGTCGATCCTGATCATCGCTATCGACGTCATCATCATCTGGGCGGTCTCGACCTGGCGCGCTGCGTAGCAGCGCAACGGAAATAACGCTCGACCCGCGCCGCGGGTCGAGCGTTATTTTTGCCTCACCACATTCTCTATTTCACAACGTCGGCGATCGGGACCGACCCGTCGGTGAAGGGGATATCGGTGTGGATTGTCGCGGGGGCATGGAGTGCCGCCGCGGCAACCAAGGCGACGTTGGCTCGGGACGTGCCAGCATTGCCCGGGGCGCGTTGAGCTGTCGGATCGATGAGTCCCGACGGCTCGTCTAGGGTCAGTGCCCCCGGCATCAGGATGGTCCAGTCGAGGTCGGTCGCCCGCAGCGCGGTGTCGGCTGCGGCCTTGGCTTCGGCATAGGCGAAGAACGAACTGTCGTCGGGGACTCCGTGATCTGGTCCAGCGCCCAGGTACGACACCATGAGGTACCGGCGGACGCCAGCGTCGAGCGTCGCCCGCATCGACCTGATGGCCGCATCTCGGTCGACGGCATAGGTGCGTGCGGGATTGCCGCCCCCGGCCCCCGCACTAAAGACCACGGCATCGAAGCCCGCGATGGCTGCCGCCAGTTGCTGCTGGGTGGCCGTTTCGACGTCGAGGACAAGCGGGGTCGCGCCCGTGGCGGCGACCTCATCAGCGTGGGCGGGGTTTCGGATCACGGACGTGACGGTGTCGCCTCGCTCAATCAGGAGCGGTGCCAGCAGTAGAGCGACCTTGCCGTGACCGCCAAAAATAATGATGTCAGCCATGGCGTCGACCGTACTCCCGTTAGCGCAGCGGCACCGCGACGTCCGAGCCGCCCTCGTGCGTCAGGCGGGTGCCAACCTGCACTAACTGTGGTTCTGCCGTGAAACCGCCAGCGAACAACGCCTGCCCTTGGCCAAACGTCATCGCCCGGTCGAGGAGTTCACTGGGGGCGTAGCCGAAGGTCCGGGCGAGGTCTTCGAGGTCGTGCGCCGAACTCATCCGCATCAGGGCGAGGTTGTCGCACTGTGAAAGGGCATTCGGATGCACCTTTGACGGTCGTTGCGTCGAAAGCAGCAACCACAGCCCGTACTTGCGGCCCTCGGCGGCAATCTGGACGATCCGGTCGGTCAGCAAGTGCTCCAACGGTGTGCCCGGGCTGGGGGAACACAGATTGTGGGCCTCATCGATCACGATGAGCCGTCCGATGCGGTCGTGCCGATGCGCCCACAGGTCGTCCAGCACGGCCAGGGCCGCGGTCTGCATCTGTTCTTTCACTTCAAACGAGCCGAGGTCGACGATCGTCGCATCCGGTCGGGAATGCACCACGGCCGTGACGTCCTGGTCGTCGTACGCCCACATATCCCACTCGACGACGCCGAGGTTCTCAATTCGACGGGCGATGGAATGGAAGGCCGGATCGTCGCTGTTCCGTAGGAGGTCGACCAGGGGTTCCCCCCGGGCGGGTAGTTCAATGTCGCGGACGCGAAGCATGGTGTTGTATTCGGCGGCGTCGTGGATCGGGTCGAGTTTGAGCACTGCGGCCCGCGACCGGATGTCCATGTCGACGAACCTCACCCGCAATTGCTGGCCATCGCCGGGCTTGGAGTGCAGTACGTGAACGGACCGTTGGGCGAGCTCGGCGGCCGCCGCCGGCGTCGCGTCGTCCCGGATCTCGCCGAGACGCACAAAGTCGGAGTTGGGGTCGAAAACCACGATCGGCAGTTTCGTGTTGAGGAGGATCTGTTCCAGCATCACGCCTAGTGAATAGGTCTTGCCGGAACCACTCTGGCCGCACCAGAAGGTATGGCGGTTGAGTTTTTCCGCGCGCAGATTGGCGGGACTGTCGGAATCGAGATGCGTGCCGATGGGTAGTTCAGAAGCCATGGCTGAAGTTTAGTAGTCGTCTGTCGTGTGACGTGCTTCTCGTCTGGTACTCACAGTGCGCCCGGCCTCGGTGGTCTGGTTGGTGCGAGCTCTGCAAACATCTAAATCATGCTGTCCGATATGTCCCATGTCCCGATAACGCGGGTTGCGGCTCATTCGACAGGGCCCCAGTTTGGGTGACACCAAACGGGCCACTCCGGGTCGAAATGTCCTGTGTGTCGGTAATTTTCGAGCGACAGGACACATTGCAAAACAGTCAGAATCGGACGTTTAGAACATAACGGTTAGATAACGGCTGATCCAGGTGTGACCCGGGCTACATCTTCGAGCAATATGAGTAGTGCGTTCAAGCGACAAGGTTCGTTTGTTCGTGCGAACAAAATCTCTACTACTTGTTCGCAGTACCCTCCCCTTAGAGAAAGAAGCACATCATTGCTGACGGTCCCATCCGCTTGGAAATCGACTTCCTCGGACCGATCATCGACGCACTGACCGGCGGCTCGAGCGATTAGTCGCAGTCGTTAAAGACTGAGTTGGGCCGTCTCCGTACTTCGGAGGCGGCCCAAACTCATTTGTGTTGCAAACCCTCCCACCTCCCCTTAGGAGGCTTTCCATGCCTGAAATCTTTACCCTCGACGACGCAAACGTGGATGCCGCGGTGAAGCTCATCGCCAGAGGCGTCGCTGAAATTCCCCTCTACCAGTGGTTGCTCGGCGAACACGTCGACGACGAGGAAAAGTGCGAGTGGTTGGCGGAACTACTCCTGCGTCCATTGCAGCGCGTCGGCTGTGTAGTCGGGGCCCGCGAGGAAGGGCGCCTGGTTGGCGTCCTCGTGTGGCAGCCCCACGACGTCAACTTGTCGCCAGATGGGCAACCGCCGATCACCCCGGCCGATGTAGCTGTCGCCGCGCAAACTCCGGGGCTCCGCGAGCGCCTGGCCAACCTGTGGACCACCCAGCCGCTCCCGCTTCCGGTAGAAGACGCGGTTTGCTGCGTTCTCAGCGTCGTCGAACCTAAGTATCGCGGCGGCCCGATGCTTTACGACATGACCGTAAAGGTCGAGGACTTCTGCCACGAGAACGATCGCCCGTTCTACTGCTGGACGGGGTCGTCGCACGTGCGGGACTGGTTTGTGCGCGGTTGGGGCGCGATGGTCTTCGACACCAGGGAGTGGGAAGGCCGTCCCATGTACGGGCTCGTCACCGAGCGGCCGCCGCGGCGTGGAGTCGCCTCGGCAGAGCGTCGCGCAGCAGTACCGGCAAGCGCTACCACCTAGGTCGTCGTCGACGCCGCTCGGTCGTATTCGCTCGCGATCATTCGCACCCAGCGACGATCGGAGAGGCCGGGCGGCGTCGTCAGTAGATCACTCTCCACCGGCGTTCCTTCGGGTCCGCGTAGCCAGCCGGCAATCGTCTGGGCGCGGGCCTGGGGGCTGAGCTCGGTATCAATGTTTCCCATGGGGACCAGTCCCGCTCCGGCGTGCAGATACAGGCCGTCGAGGATCTGTGAGACGCGATCGTCGGCCTTCAACACGGTGACTGTCGACTGATAATCGGCTTCGACCAACTCCGGGTGTGAGGCGAGGAGTGTGTTCCACAGTGCGCTGGTTTGGCGGAGTACTGCGGACGCGCTGAACCAGGATTCGATCATCACCGAGCAGCAAGCGAGGCTCAAGATGATGATTGCGATGGCCCACCACGGGTTTGTCGGATCGGTGCTGGACGGGTTTGCCAGGAGGATCGCGACCACCACCAATAGGCCAGCCAGATAGCCGGCGATGGCGCGGCCCAGTGGATTCCAGGCGATATAGCGCAGGCCTACCACCAAGGCAAAGACGCCGACCGCCACGATAAACCACGATCCGACGGCGATGTTGTCGGTCACGGTGATCGCGATCAGATCGGCGATTGCTGCCAGCGGAATGAGCACGGTGGCGATCGTGAGCGTGCGACGGCTCACGCGCGGCCACGCGGCGGCGGCAATGAGCGCGGTTGCTGCGGACACCACCACCCAGCAACCGATGAAAACGCGGGTCGCCAGGCTGCCGTCGTTCGGCGAAATCACGACGGCGACGGTGGGCGTACGGACTGCGGCTGCAGCGGTCATGGCGATTGCGGCTACCGCGACGGAACTGCGGGCCAACGACGGCGGTCGGATCGTCAGTCGGCCGAGCCGGGCCCCGACTGCCGCGGCGCACAGGGCGGCGATTACCCAGGTGAGGCCGGTCAACCGAAGGCCTCGTCGTACCGCAGCATTGGCCGCCAAGTATTGCTTCGGTCCAGGTGGCTGAGTCGTTGGAGGAGTTGCGCGGCGAACGCTTCGGCTTCCCACTCCTGCAGGGCTAACTCGGAAGCCGATAGTGGTTCGGTGTCGGAGTCGCTGGACGCGAGGCCGAGCATGTAGGCGATCAGATCGTCTTCGGCGGCCTCTGTCGCCGAGTCGGTGGTGTTGCCAGGGTGACGAAAGACGATGTGCCCCAACTCGTGGGCCAGCGTTCGGGCTTCGCTGGGTAGTGACTTGGCAAGAATTATCTCGTCGTAACTGTCGTATTCGCGGCGTTGCCCCCACACGCCGGGGGCGAGGTCGTCGACTGTCACCTTGATGTCCCGGCGCCGACTTTCGCCGACCGCGTAGACGACCTCTTCGAGGGAGTTCGCGTGTTTCTGCGAGGCCACGTCGAGAACGGCATCGACTGCGGCGTGGACTCGTCGATGTGAGCGACGTGGCGTGTTCGAGCGATTCTGTGTGGCCATTGGGATTAACGCTCCGTTGGGCTCAGGAACTCGGCACGCGCGGCATTGACGCGGACTCGAGCTGCCCTGGCGCTGCGGAGAGTTACTGCGCCAGAAGCGGTTCCGACCAACAGCATCCCGGCGACGCCACCCGCGGCGGCGCCGAGCTGACCGGCGGTGGGGCCGTTAGACGCGGCGGCTGCGACGGCCTGCGGCGCCTCGGTGTTCGACGACTCTTGGGCGCTATCGCGAACAGCGTTGGCGGAGTTCGGGGCCGGATTTGCGGGGTTAGCGGGATTAGCCGGTACAGGGTTCGCGGCGGAGTTTGGTCGCTGCGCTTGTTTCGGGGCCTGGTTCTGCGCTGACGACCCCGGAGAACTCGGGTTGCCGGGAGCGTTTGGGTTGCCGGGAGCATTGGGGGATCCGGGCGAAGTTGGTGCCTGGGGCAGGTTGGGGGCCACCGGAACTTCGATGGTCGGATAGGGCGATCCGCTGCCACCTCCACCGCCGCCGAGGTTGGATTGGGAACCCCCGGTAGTGCCACCCCCGATAGCGCCACCGCCGGTGATGCCTCCGCCTGTGCTGGGCTGCGTGGTTGGGCCTGTGGGGCTAGTGGTGGTTGACGTCGTGTCCGGCACTGTGGGATCCGTCGTTGTGGGATCGGTTGGTGTGGTGTCGGTCGTGTCGGTCGTGGTGTCCGTCGCCGTGGGATCCGTTGTAGTGGGATCGGTTGCGGTTGTTTCCGGACGTGTGGTGTGGGTGTGCGTCGGATGAGTTGGATGGGTCGGGTGTGTCGTACGCGTGGGGTGGTGGCGTGCGGCGTCGCCGCCGTCGTCTGCACACGCCAAGCCACATGCCGGTTCGGCGGACACCGTCGAGGTCAACACCAACGACGCAGCGAGGGTGCCGAGCGCAATGGCGGCCGCACCGAGGGCGCGCGCGGTACGCGGAGATGCACCACGCAGGGGTTTACGTGGCAACTACTCGGGGCTTTCCGGGAGTCCTTCGCCGCGGCGCAGCTTTTCGGCCATGGTCGCGAGCATTTCCTGAGACTCGGCGGACAGATCGAACGCGCGGCTCGAAAGTCGACGCAGGCCGTGCCCTCGCAATTGCGAAAGCAATTCGAGGTCGTGGTCGATGCGGGCGGCGTAGACGTCGTCGTAGAAGTAGTCGGGCTTCACCTTGAAGAAACGGGCGAGCGCGGCGATGGTGTCCGGCGACGGATTTGTACGGTGGCCGTTGCGCAACTGGGAGAGGTACGGCTTGGAGATCCGGTGGCCTTCCGACGACAAGGTGGCCGCGACTTCCGCATTGGTATGCGGCCTGCGGCCTGGCGGGTGCACCGTTTCGAACAGCTTATTGAGCCGCCCTGCAAAACCTTCGTCCATCGTGCCTTCTCGTGTCTATTTGCCGTCTCGGTCGGGGATTAGTCGGTTTTAACCCATTGAGCCTATCCCGAAGCCCTGAAGCCAGCGCCTGTACTGTGACGCGGATGACGAAGTTGGCATGACTTCGCTGGGTCGGTTAACTCATCGGCAATTCTAGCAACCTTCGATAACCGTTAAGTATTCCGGTGATCACCTCAGGTCGCAGAATTTGATTTTCACCGCGATGATATAAATTCACCATGGCGCAATTGGCCTGCATAAACATAGTTATGCTGGGGTGTGACGCAACTTACCTTGGGGTCATTGGCAAGGTTGCTATAAGGTAACTGGGTGTTCGGGTGACTGAACGCATTGCGCAATCACATGTGGCTTGTCTGCTGGTGGCGGGTGAAATCCTGGGGGGGAGCATCCGCCACCGGCGCAAGGCCAACTACTACTCGCAGATTGCACCATTAGACGCCGACGTCACCAGCTTTGAGTACTTGGCAAGGACCCCGCGCGTGTAGCGGGGCGGAAGCGGAACAAAGCTCTTCGCTCGCTCAGCCAGTACCGCCTCGTCGACCAGGATGTCGAGCGTTCCCTGCGCCACGTCGAGCCGGATTCGGTCGCCATCTTCGACCACGGAAATCGGCCCGCGATCCACGGCTTCCGGAGCCACGTGGCCCACGCACAGTCCGGTGGTTCCGCCGGAAAAGCGCCCGTCGGTCAGCAGCAATACATCTTTGCCGAGGCCCGCGCCCTTGATGGCACCGGTGATCGCCAACATTTCGCGCATGCCCGGCCCGCCCTTGGGGCCTTCGTAGCAGATCACAACGACGTCGCCCGCCGTGATGGTGCCGTCCTCGAGGGCATCCATGGCTGCGCGTTCCCGGTCGAAGACTCTGGCGACGCCCTCAAAGACGTCGGAATCGAAGCCCGCTGACTTCACGACCGCGCCGCCCGGGGCCAGCGTTCCGTTCAAAATGGTGATGCCGCCGGTGGGGTGGATGGGGTTCTTCATCGCGTGCAGAACGAGGCCGTCGGGGTCGGGTGGGGCGATGTCGGCGAGATTCTCAGCGACGGTCTTGCCCGTCACGGTGAGGCAGTCGCCGTGGAGGAGACTGGCGTCGAGCAGTGCTTTCATAATCACAGGGACGCCGCCGATGCGGTCGACGTCGGTCATGACGTGCTGGCCGAAGGGCTTGACGTCAGCCAGATGTGGAACCCGGGCGCCGACGCGTTTGAAGTCGTCGAGCGAGAGTTCAACATGGGCTTCGTAGGCGATCGCCAGCAGATGCAGCACGGCGTTGGTGGACCCGCCGAATGCCATCACCACGGCGATCGCGTTCTCGAATGCTTCCTTCGTCATGATGTCGCGCGCGGTGATTCCGCGGCGCAGCATTTCGACGACCGCCTTCCCCGATTCGCGGGCAAAGCCATCGCGGCGCCGGTCGGGGGCCGGCGGTGCGGCGCTTCCGGGCAGAGACATGCCGAGTGCTTCGGCGGCGCTGGCCATGGTGTTGGCGGTGTACATGCCGCCGCACGCGCCTTCGCCGGGGCAAATGGCGCGTTCGATAGTGTCGACGTCTTCGCGTTTCATGAGTCCGCGCGCACAGGCACCGACGGCTTCGAAGGCATCGATAATGGTGACTTGATGCTCGGATCCGTCCGAGAGTTTCGCGTATCCGGGCAGGGTTGAACCGGCATAGAGAAAGACCGACGCGAGATCGAGTCGCGCCGCGGCCATGAGCATTCCGGGCAGCGACTTGTCGCAGCCAGCCAACAGAACGGACCCGTCGAGGCGTTCAGCGCTCATCACAGTTTCGACGCTGTCGGCAATCACCTCGCGTGACACCAGCGAGAAGTGCATTCCCTCGTGGCCCATGGAGATGCCGTCGGAAACGGAGATGGTTCCGAACTCCATCGGAAACCCGCCGCCCTCGTGGACTCCCTCTTTAACGGCCTTAGCGAGGCGGTCGAGCGAGAGGTTGCAGGGTGTGATCTCGTTCCACGACGAGCCGACCCCGATCTGTGGTTTCCCCCAGTCGTCGTCGCCCATGCCGACCGCCCGGAGCATGCCGCGCGCGGCAGTTCGCTCCAGACCGTCGGTCACATCGCGGCTACGGGGCTTGATGTCGGGATTGTTGCCGGTGGAGTCGGTAGCCATGCTCTGACGATAGTGCTGATTGGGATGGAGGTCACGAGTTCGCCCGCTTCGGCCTCGGGGCCGGTCCGCTACTTCCTTACAAGCACCACTCCGGGGCGGTCGAAGGCCAGGGAGTTCTTAGTTGCCTGGATGTTCGTTTCGTAGACGTGGGCACCGTTGAACTGTTTGCGGATTAGGCGATTGAGTTCCGCATTCTCGGGCCGCCAGGGCGCGGCGCTGCGGAAGTCGATGGCACCCTCCAGGGTGCGGGGATTGTTGTCGAGGCCGGGACCGCGGGGGAGAAGGCGCAGGCCGTCGGTGGTGTACAGCTCGACGTTGAACGTGCGGCCGGTCGGCAACGTCAGGGTGACGGGATGCTTCGTTTGGGCCCACTCGAAGTTTTCGGTGGTCATGGTCCAGCCGTCGGGCAGCTTGCCACGGAAGTTCACCTTGTTCTTCGGGGCGAGGGTCAGGGCCGTCTGGTTGGTGCTCGGGTCGCCGTGCAACACCTGCCCCCGCAGTGGCTGGCCCGTCGGGGTAAACGCCCACGTCGACGCCGTGATTGGCTTGTGCCAGTAGCCGGTGGTGCCGCCGCTCATACCCTCCACTCGAAGTTCGCGGTCTTCGGCGGTAGCGCCAGAATCGTGGATAGTGATCCGGGAGGTAACCGTCCCCGGGATCTTCGGTTGAGGCTTCCAATCCTCGCCGGGCAGGTCGATCGCCGCATAGCCGGGGTTGAATCGTTCAGCCAATTGGTTTGGCGCAGAAGGCTTCTTGGGTTGCGGCTGCCAAGAATAGCGGCCCGGAATGTGGTTGGCACCTGCGGTGTCGAGGTCGTAGAGACGGGTAAACATGTCGCCGTACTTGTTTTGCACCAGCGTCACCGACCCGGATGTGGAGATCGCATTCGCCTGGAATCGGCCCTGCTCGGGACCGCCGATCTCGTAGCTGAAGTCGGCGGGCAGCCACGGGTCCTGATAGATGATCCGCGAACCGTCGTCGGCCAAGCTCACCAACTCAACCAGTCCGGCAGTGGTGGGATGGGTGACGCCCTTGGGGTCTTTGAAGCTCGTCGAGATCCGGTGACTGATCGACCACTTGTTGGCGACGGGTTGCTTCGCGGCTTTGTTGGGCACCTGCATGCCTGGCCACAACCAGATTGGGCCGCCGAACATGCGCGTCCAATTCCACAGCATCGGTCCGGACAGGAGGTTATCGAGGGAGTAGATGAAACCGTTCTTGTCCAGGGCCACCAGCATGTTGTTGTTGACTGAAATTGCGACTATTTCGCCGTCAAGGCAACCGGGGGTGGCGACCTTGCGCCACGGCTTCGACGAATGCCGGGCCCGCGCATACAGGTGACCGTTGTGCAGGACGGCTTCGGTCCTCGAGTTGAAACCCTGCGTGTTGTCGCGGAATTCGACCTTCGCTGGCAGCTTCTCCTGCCGCGGTGCGGGCGGAAGACCGTCGAACTCAGACGGGCCCTTGATGCTGGGTAGCGGCGTAAACAACCCGGGCAGCGGGGGAACCAGCTGGAAGGTGCTGATGAACGGAACGCAACCCAGCGGTTGGGGCGATGGTCGTGCCGATACCTCTGCCGAACCCAAACCGATACCGGCCGCAAGAAAGGTGGAGGCGAGAACGGCGGATAGCGCGGTGCGCGTGGTGGTGGTGCGGCCCATGAAACTCCCCCGTTGTCTCGGCCCGCGGTCCTCGGCCGATCGTGCTCTGACCGTATCGGGTCAAGTGCTCGCAGATCCGGAATCCTACTCAAATCGGCTGCCGATACACTCATCGCATACGTCACGGTGTTCGGGAAGTCCGGTGAAAATCCGGCGCGGACTCGCCACTGTGAGCAGGTCCGACAGTCGTTTGGAGTGAAAATTTCCGGCCACTGGGTGTTTGCGCATCCGGGAAGGTACGACGTCGGGAGCCCTGCTAAGCCAGGAGACCGGCCGCGGCGTACCCCGTAGTTCCACGAGTATTGGAAAGGGGGGTCGCTTTGCGTACCCTTTGGAAGTTCGGCCCGAGCGCCGCTGTTGGTCTGTCGGTGGTGCTGGCGCTGAGTGCCTGCACCACAGCGGAGAGTTCCACCGATGCAGGTGCGGCCATCCGGCTGGCGAACTGTGGTCGGACGGTAACGCTGGCCAAGCCTGCAACGTCGGCCATCACCGTCAATCAGGGCGCGACGGAATCCGCGCTCGCCATCGGCGCAGCGCAACAGCTTGTTGCGACGGCCTATCTTGACGACGCCATCTCGCCGAAATGGGCGGATGCCTACGGTCGGATCGACGTGCTCTCGGACAAGTACCCCGAACGTGAGGCGCTGCTGGAGAAGCGGCCCGATCTGGTGGCGGCGTCGTACGCGTCGGCCTTCACCGATAAGGCGCTCGGTAGCGAACAGTCGTTGGCCGACCTGGGAATTGCGGCCTACGTCTCGCCGTTTGGGTGTGCCGACAAGTCCGCGCGGCCGGCGCCGTCGTGGGCGGCTGTCGCCGGCGAGACCAGCGATTACGGCACGCTCTTCGGCCGGACTGAGCAAGCCGACAAAGTCAACGACGCGATGCGCGCCACCCTCGCTGAGCTCAAGGCAAAGCATGCCGGGGCAGGGAGAACGATCATGTGGTGGGACGCCAAAACCGACAGCCCATCCGTAGGCGGGCGGGGCGGCGGACCACAGCTGGTGATGGATGCGGTCGGCGCGACCAATGTGTTCGGTCAGCTTTCGGGCAACTGGGCCGACACCAGTTGGGAGGCCGTGCTGAAGGCGGATCCCGACGTCATTGTTCTTATCGACGCCAGCTGGGACCCGGCCGCTGCCAAACGCGCCTACCTCGAATCCGACCCCGCGCTGCGGGATCTTTCCGCGGTAAAGAGGGCCTCGTACGTGGTGGTTCCGTTCTCCGAAAGCACACCGGGTGCTCGTCTGATCGACGGGGCGGTCCGACTGTCGGACGCGCTCGCGGGGTAAGCGATGTTGCGCAAACGAGTCCGTCCGGCCCCGAGCTTTATGCTCTGGACCGGGGGACTGTTGGCTGCGCTCCTGGTCAGCATGGCTTTTGGCGTGGTGATCGGGTCGGCAGATCTATCGCTGAGGACGGTCTTCGACGCCATCCTCGGTCGCCTCGGAAGCGGCTCGGGGGTCAACGTGCTCGACGAGCACATCGTCGTCGACCTACGACTGCCGCGGGTGGTTGGGGCAGCGGTGGTGGGTGCGGGTTTGGCGGTGTGCGGTGCAGTGTTGCAGTCGTTGACGGGCAATCAGTTGGCTGATCCGTACATTCTCGGGATGTCGGGCGGCGCGGCCTTGGGTGCATCGGTGGTGCTTAGCACCGGTCTTGGCTTGGGGATCATGTCCGGCGGGCCGGTTGTTTCTGTTGCGGCGTTTATCGGGGCCATGGCGGCGCTGCTGTTGGTGTTCGCGATCGCGGTGACCCGCGGCGGGGCCCTACTGCCCGGCCGACTGATCCTGGCGGGCGTGGCTGTGGGACAGTTGGCGGCCGCCCTCAGTTCGGGGCTGATCTATTTTGGTCCGCACGGGACGGCCGAGCGGGTGATGTTTTGGTCGCTGGGGTCGGTCGCGGGGGTTCGGTGGAACACGCTCGCGCTGAGTGCGGCGGTGACCGGTGTGACGGTGGTTGTGGTGCTGTTTTATGCCCGGACGCTCGACACCTTCGCCTTCGGTGAGCGGGCTGCCGCCGGTCTCGGTACGGACATTTCTCGGACGCGATGGATTCTGTATGCGCTGGTGTCGCTATGCACCGCAGTGCTGGTGGCGATGTCCGGGATCATCGGCTTTGTCGGCCTGGTGATTCCACACGCGGTGCGCTTCCTCGTCGGCCCGTTGCACGCGCGGGTGCTGCCGCTCGCGATCGTGATGGGGGCGTTGATCGTGGTGTGGTCGGACATCGTGGCACGCAGTTTGCTGCCCGCCCGCGAACTGCCGCTCGGCCTCGTCACCTCGGCGATCGGGGTGCCCGCCTTTATCTGGCTGCTACGACAGAAGGGCACCGAATGAACTTCGACGTGTACGGCGCCAGCGTGATCCGGGACGGCAACCCGATCTTGAGCGACGTGACGTGCAGTGCGCGCGCCGGGGAGTTCACCGGGATCATCGGGCCCAATGGTTCGGGTAAGTCCACGCTGCTGTCGTTGCTGATGCGGTGGCAGAAGCCCGACACTGGCCGCGTCCTTCTGGGTGGCCGCGACGTGCAGACTATTCGACGCCGCGAGTTTGCCCGGACCGTTGCCGAGGTGGAACAGCATTCGGCGACGGTGCTGGATTTGTCGGTGGAGCAGATCGTCGAACTTGGCACCATCCCGCACGATGCGGGTTGGGGGTGTCCGCTGGGGGAGGCGTCGCAGGATGTGGAGCGGGCCCTCGATGCCCTGGGCCTTCGACCACTGCGTCGGCGGGCGTGGCACACCCTTTCGGGCGGTGAGCGGCAGAAAGTCCAGGTGGCGCGTGCGCTTGCTCAGCGTCCCGAAGTGTTGGTGCTCGACGAACCCACCAATCATCTCGATGTTTCTGCGGGCGTCCAGTTGCTCAGTGCGGTACGAGAACTGGAACTGACGGTGGTCGCAGCCATCCACGACTTGCATCTGGCAGCGATGTTCTGCGACCGACTGGTGGTCCTCGATCAGGGGGTGGTGCAGGCGATCGGCACACCGACGGAGGTCCTCACTCCCACACTGTTAGCGCAGGTTTACGGGATTGATGCCGAGGTGATTGAGCATCCGCGCACGGGCGCTCCGCTGGTGGTGGTGTGCGGTGCCGCCGATCAGCATGCGCGAAGGGCGGGCGTATGAGTGGCGTTGACTGGGTGATCGTCACCGCACCCACCGATCGCGGCAACGATCCGGCCGCCGAGCTTCAGTCGGGGCTACGCGTGCTGCGCGAGCGTCGGCCGGGTGTGGAGTTTCGCGTCGCGGTTCTTGGCGGCACCGCGTCGACGATTACCGAGGAACTCGATCGCGCCGCTGCCGCCTGTGCGCGACGGGTGCTGGTGGTGTCCGGGCAGACGGTCGTCGACCGCAAGATGGATGCCTGGTTCCGCCGGGTGATTGGGCATTGGCTCCGGACGCGAACCGCGTCCCAGTATGTGCCCGACGTTCGTATCGGGCGGTCGCTCTGTGACGGTGACGCCTACGCTGGCGTGCTGGAGTCGGCGCTCGACGACGGTGGTGAGCCTGCGAAAACGACTGTCGCGCCGTTGGTTTCGCCTGCGTGGGAGAAGGTGCCTGGGTTCGGTCGGCACGTCCTGGTGTGCCGGGGGCCGCGCTGTTCGGCGCAGGGGTCGGGCGAGTCAGCGCGTGTTCTCGACGCCGAACTCGAGGCGCGCGGCCTGGGCGACGACGACGTTCTCGTCACTGTGACGGGTTGCCTTTTCCCGTGCGCGCAGGCTCCGGTGGTCGTCGTATATCCGGATAACGCCTGGTATTCGGGGCTCACGGCCGACCGCGTCGCGGCGGTCGTAGATCAGCACCTCGCGGGAGGTACGCCCGTTTCCGAGTGGTTGGGTGAGCGCACTTAATGGCGGCTTGCTCGGTCGTTAACTGCGAAAGCGGGCAGGGAGGTTCAGTCTTGGCGTATCGCGCGCGGGCGATATACCGGGTTCGTGCGAATCGAATGACCGAAATAACCGTAATACGGTGTGACAACCATCACCCCGGGTAATAAACGTGACGCATCACACTGAGTGATCGTTTGGTCGATAACCTGTCGGCGACAGCCATCCACCTGGCTGACGTCGGGGCAAACCTCACGAAGGGACCGTTCGTTGCGAGTCACAATCACACCCACACGCAAATGCGTGACGACGAGCGTCGCGCTCATTGGCGCAGGCGCAATCGCACTCACTCCGCTGGCCAACACCGCGCCAGCCTTTGCCGCAGAACCCGAAAGCCCGATCTCTGCTGGGCTCGGTGTCCTGTTGAGCCCACTCGGTGAGTACACCGGACTCCTGCAAGGTGTGTTCACGAACTTGGGGCCGTGATCGGCGACGCTATCGGCCCGGGGATGCCGATCCTTGAGCAATTGGTCGCCAACCAGATTGAGACCATCACGGCTCTGGCAAGCGGTGGTACTCAGGCGGCAGCCACCATGACCCAGATGCTGACCAACTTCGCGATCCCCAACCTTATCGAGGCGGCGGAAGCCCTTGCTGCCGGTCAGGTCGATGAGGCGCTTGTTAAGGTCTTCAACGGTGTGGTTATGACCGGCCTGTTCCCGATGATCGGCCTGATCGGGCCGCTGGGCAACGCCGTTCAGCAGCCGTTGACCAACCTCCTGGGCCTCAGTAAGTCGGCCACCATGTTGGGGGTCACGATGGGCTTGGGAGCAATCTCCATGGGTATCGGCACCGTGTACAGCACGGGCAATTCAGTGCAGCCGATCATTGACGCGCTCAAGGCGGCCGACCCAATGGCCGCCCTCCAAGCACTTGTTGTTGCGCCAGCAGTATTTGCCAACGGAATGCTGAACGGGTCGCTCGAAGAAGGTATTCCTGGCCTGCTCACCGACGGTGGCATTATCAAGGCGATCATCGGCGCGCGGGACTTGATTGCTGGCGTTCTCGGCGCTCCCGCAGGCCGATCGGCTGTGACCGCCGGTGCGTTCTCCCTGGACACCGGGGAGTCCGCAGCGAACACGGTGGCCGTGACGCTTCCTGATGCAGCACCCGTTGTGGACGCTCCGGATGTTCCTGCTGCAACGGCCGCTCCGGAAGCCATCGTCGACGATGCCCCGGCCGCAGTCGAAGTCCCGGAGGTTCCGGCACCTCCTGCTGAACTGCCATCCGTCAGTGAGGCACCCAGCGATCCGGTCAGTACCGCGGACTTCGGTGGTGGAGACCTTGTCAGTGCTGGAGCTGGCGACACCAGTTCAGGCGGTGACGTCGGCCTCGGATAGCGGCTCTAAGTGCGACTGCGCCTCGTCCCCAACCTGGGGGCGGGGCGCAGTTGTTGGGGTTGGGGGTCAGTGGCTCCTCGATGCTCTCCCTCGCTGCAATCGGTCGACGAAAATTGTCAGAGCCTCGCGATAGTCTTCACACATACAAGCGAATAAAGAGTGAACTAGTCCACCAACTAGTTTACGAACAGTGCGAGAAGGTGACCCCGATGGACCTAACCCAAGCAGTTGCCGAGCTCGCCCCGGCTGAGCTTGCCACCCTGGCCAGCACGGTCGCCACCCACCTGGCGGGCTCGGTGTTCACCGCCTCCACCGAGGGCCAACTCCTCGAAACCGCCGAGGTCCTCGAGCGTGCCAACCGCCGCTTCGATGGCGCCACCTCGGCTTTGCTGGC
>NZ_JBARYI010000006.1:0-47697 GCF_049647785.1 Gordonia sp. (in: high G+C Gram-positive bacteria) | reverse complement strand
GGGAATCAACGCATCATGCGAGAACGCGGCCAGCGTTGCAGTTGTTGCAGGGAGGAGCTACTTCCAGGTGTAGTTGCCGAGGATTTCGGCGCAGA
Organism: Gordonia sp. (in: high G+C Gram-positive bacteria); assembly: GCF_049647785.1. Lineage (GTDB taxonomy): Bacteria > Actinomycetota > Actinomycetes > Mycobacteriales > Mycobacteriaceae > Gordonia. The sequence goes on along the minus strand of NZ_JBARYI010000006.1, from coordinate 47,602 downwards.
AGCCGATCTCGGCGTTCCCCTTTTCGATGTCGTAAGCGAGGACCTTCTGCTTGTCGGGGTCGGTGCAGTTCGGGACGTCCTTGGAATCGACGCGCTCGGTGACCTTAAAGGCGATCGTCGAAAAGCCGGAGGTTTCAGTGCAGGCGACGGTCTTCAAGTTCACACTCAGCGCAAGACTTGACTCCGAGTAGCACTCGCCAACCTGCAGGTTCGGAATCAGACAGAGGGCCCGATCGCTCGCGCCCGTTCCAGTCTCGGTGTACCAGTACTCGTAATCGGCGCCCTTGCATGCGTCTTCGCTCGACAGTTTGGCTCCGACAATGAACGAAAGTTTGGTGGTGTCCGAACAATCGATGGCCGCGGTCTCGACATTGAGCACCGACTTCTCCGATTCCGAGATCGTGATGCACGAGCCGACTGGGCTCGTTTCGACCGACGTACCGCTGTTCTTGTTGCGAGTTACCATCGTGAAAAGCGTGGCAGCGACGAGGATAGCCAGGACTACCCCGATGATGATGGCAATGCGAGCGCCCTTGCCCATCCCGGACTTCGGCGGCGGTCCAGGAGGGAGTTGGCTGGCCATCGGGCTGCCGGGGAGCGGGCCACCCGGTGCCGGGTAGCCACTCGGGATCTGCCCAAACGGGCCAGCGGGCGGCTGCTGACCGTAGTTTGGGTAAGGTCCCGCGGCGGGGTTCGGCTGACCCGCACCGGGCTGGAACGGATCGGGCTGGAACGGTGGGTTCGGTGGAACATTGCCGGAATGATTCGGCGGGGGCGTGGTCACAGAGGGGACCTTCCTGAGGTCGCAGTAAGGAAAACTCTCAGGAATCCTGACACACGCGTCGCGGCCAATTAACCAGCGGGTCCGACAGTATGTTTCTGCTTCGTTGAGTGTCGGGTGCTTCGGCTAGCTGTCGTCTAACCAGGTGAGTGGTTCACCGACCTGTCCGTTGAGCCAGAGTTGGATGTTTCCACTGCTTGCGGCACCAATCATGGTGGTCGTAGCGATCCGGACCGCATCTTCGGCACCGGCGAGGCTGAGGAAACCGGCAGCGTGCGCGAGGAAGAGTTCATCAACGTCGATGAGTTCCAACGCTTCACCCGGACGGTCGACGAGATCCAGGTACCAATCGACGGCATGCCACCGGCCGTCGGCGTCGGGGCCGGAGAACTCCCCGACATCGACGTACAGCCGTTGGCCATCGCGATAGCCATCGACGAAATGGAAGATGTTGGCGCGCAACCCGAGTGCAGGCAACAACCACGTCTCCAAATGATTGAAGCGGGGATGATCGGCGGTCCGCGACATGTACAACCCGTATTCGGTGAGGCGATACTCAAGAACAGGCCGCACAAAGCCCTTGTTGTCGGTGTTCGTCATCGCGGGGACGTCAAAGATTTCCCGCTTGGGCGGGTGAAGATCGGCGGCCATACCGCAAGCTTGTCACACGGATTGGGCGTCGCTTGGCGGGTCGAGAAAGAAGTCATATACCTGGACCCTTGACGGTATAGGGCCCACCACCGAAGGCACTATGCCACAGTGCAGGCGCACTCCCTACGCTCGCTGGGTACTCAAAACCAGTGGTCCGAGAAACTCGCAGGCGGTCAGTGCCAGAGCCAGATCTAGTCGGTCAGTGTCGGGGCGGACCGCTGCCAGGGCTTTGTCGATCCGATACTTGACAGTGTTTCGATGCAGCTGGAGCTGTTCCGCGGTCCGCAAATGACTTTCGCCCGTGGCGAAGTACCGGTTCAGGGTTTCGCGGAGCGGGCTGGCACCGGGTGTGTCGGCGGCGAGTTCCCGAAGCACCTCGTGAACCCAAACTCGGGTGACATCAACATCTTTCGCCAGCATCGACGCTACGGCGATCCCGCGGTCGTCGTAGCTGACCACCGACGTGGTTGGGCTAGCGGGGATACTCGCGACAGCGAATGCTGCCCGGGCCTGCTCGTGGCTGCGGCAGAAGCCCTCAACCCCGGAACCCACGAGACCAAAGGCCACCCGTACCCCTCCGGGTAGCGATACCTCGCGCATGACGTCGGCCGGTGTGGAACCGCGCGGATGACGGGCCGACGGAATCCATACCCACAGTGAAGAACCGTCCATGGGCGCGATCAGCGGCGGACCGGCAGCACCGGTACGGTTCACCGCATCCCGGGCAATCCGATCAAGATCGGCCAGGCTCGCCCGAGTGTCATCAGTGAGCCACAAGATCATCGCCCGGTGATCGCGATCGAGTTGGTAGCCGGTCTCCCGCTCAAATCGGTGTGCACTGGAAGAGGGTGCCGCCAGCAGATTGTGCACCGTCGATGACAACGCCGAACCTTGCGCGCCGATCCATCGAGCGCGTTCCTCCTCGTATGCGGCAAACACTTCTGCGGTCACCGAATCGATATACCGGTAGAGGACCGCCGAAACCTCGGCGGTGAGTGCGACGGTCTCGGGAGTCGCGAGACCTTGCTCGCCGATGATCTCGTAGCAGCGTCGAAGTGCCACGTTCTGACCCATGTGATAGGCCCTGACAAGCGCATTCGATGGGATTCCGCGCTGCGCCAGGCGCAGTGCATATTCGACCGCCGCAGTCGGCGGCTGCAGATGTGCGAGCGGGATGTCGTTGGCGAGCACGTCGACGATATTCGTCACATTGGCGTTCACGCTCGCTTCCAACATCGCGACCAGCACAGGGTCGCTGTCGAGCGGCTCAATACCGCGCATTAGTGCCGCGGTGACATCGTCGGACAACTGCTGTTGCGTGGTTCGCAACTGGCGTCCGACCGTTGCCACCCGCTCCGACAGGGCATCGGTCATCGGCGGTCCCGCCTCAACGCCGACTGCGCCGCATTGAATCCGCACAGTCCGTGGATGCCGGGCCCCGGCGGTGCGGACTGCGAGCAAAGGTACACGCCGTTGACCCCGGTGGCATACGGATCGATTGCGGTGCGAGGGCGAAAGAGCAACTGCAGGCCGTCGTTGGCGCCGCCCATGATGTCGCCCGCAGCATAGTTCAGGTTGTACTCGGCCATCTGCGGCACCGTGGTCGTCTTCATTTCGACGATGGTGTCGCGGAAGCCTGGTGCAAACCGTTCAATCTGCGCGATCACCGCTTCGGTCGCGTCTCCGGTGTACCCGGCCGGGACATGGGCATACGACCAGATCGGATTGATTCCACCGGAACTGCGTGACGGGTCAGCGACGTACTGCTGGCCGACCAGGACGAACGGTTTGTCCGCCATTACCCCGCGAGCGCGGAGATTCTCGGTATGCCGGATCTCGTCGAAGGTGCCGCCCAAATGTACGGTGCCAGCCTTCGCGCAGTCCGGATCACGCCACGGGATATCGCCGCGAATGGCGAAGTCGACCTTAAATGCCGCCGATCCCACTCGGTACTTCTGGTATGCGCGACGGATGCGTGACGGCATGAGGTCGCCGTAGAGGTGCTCGGCTTGAGCGGGAGACAGATCGAGCATGACGATGTCGGCATCGGGGATCTGACTGCGTGAGGTGATCGGGACGCCCGTCTCGATGCGCCCGCCGTGTGCAATCAGTGCGGCGGCAACAGCGCCGGTGATGGCTCCGGAACCGCCTTCGGCAACCGGCCACCCGTATCGGTGACCGCTTGCGGCGATCATTAGTCCGAGCGACGCGGTGAGCGGCTTATCGAATGATGTGTACACGTGCGCCGCGATTCCGCCGTATAGGGCGCGGCCAGCGTCAGTGCGAAAAGCCTTGGCCATCAAGCTGACTGGCAGCAATGCGCGGGGTCCGAAGGCTGCGAGCTTTATCGGGTGCGCCGGCAAATTGACGATGGGGCGCAAAAGGTCGTGGCCCAAGTCGTCGAAGTTGCGGGCAATGTCGCCGAATGCCGCGCGCCAGCGACGACCGTCGACTCCCAAACCGGCGACCGTCTCATCAATCGACTGGTACAACAGTGCGGTTTCACCGGAGTCGAGCGGATGAGCGCAGTCGATCTCCGGCCAGCGCCAGGTCAACCCGTACTGTGCTAGGTCGACGTCGCTCCAGAACGGTGAACCGACGCCCATCGGATGGAATGCCGAGCACAAGTCGTGCACCACACCCGGAACTAACAGTTCGGCGGAACGGGCCCCGCCACCGACGACGTCGGCGGCTTCCAGAACCTGAACATCAACACCGTTGCGGGCGAGATGGAGGCCAGCGGCGAGCCCGTTGGGCCCGCCACCGACGATGACGGCCGTCGTCATCCGGCGCTCCCGACTGACTCCTGGGGATCGGTGGAGATACGCTTCTTCGGCTGGGCTGCACGGGAATTGCTCACAGGGCCAGCCTGGTCCACCGAGGTGTAGGCGTCAATGCCCGTCTCGGAGCCACCGAATTCGCGACGCCACGTCACATGGACTGGAATCGGTCCGTTCGGTAGCCACGGCTGCTCTTCCACCGCGTCGAACACCCGCCACGTGCCGCGTTCCACCACGCCGAGTGCGGCATCGAGAACCAGATACTCTTGTGTGGCCTTGTGGATGGGCTGCGACTCGACCCATACGACGGTGAACTCGCCCGGCGCAAAATTGCAGCGACGCTGCAGTGCAGCGATCATCTTCGGGTTGTGGAGGTGGCCATCACCGAAGTTAAACGCGATGAGTGAGTTACAGGAGAACTCGGCCTCGCGCAGCGTGTAGGAGTTCAACCGGTCGTCACCAAGGTGACGCTGCATCACCGAGAACAAGCCGCGTCCCTGACTGTGCATGGACCGCCATGCCAGCATCTGATGCATGACGACGTTCGCGACCTCTTCGGGGAAGTTCGCCATCAGCTGAGTCTTCGTGTTCAGCGAAGCGCGAACCACATGCTGGTTGAGCTTCTCCTCGGCACCGGGAGCAAAGGCCCAAGTGGCAGACGCCCAGTTGCCCGCATACTGACGCATCGACGGCAGGAATGAGACCAGATCGGGTCGCAGATTGCCGAGAACTGGAAAGAACAGCAATGCGGCGACGATCAGCACCATCAACCACGGATGAGTCGTGTCGGTGACGGCATATCCGTCCCAGGCGGGGAAACCGAGGAATAGGAACACTGCGGCGTAGGCGAACAGGATATTCCACTCCAACGGCACGGCGAGGGGGAAGGTCGAGAAGATGAACAGGTGGAAGCACACCATCAAGATCACGGCCAGTACCGTCAGCGTTTTGTTGGTCGAGAACAACAGGATTAGCGGTGTCACGACCTCAACGAGGGTGCCGAGTGCATGGCCGAGGAAGCTAGCGGTCTTTGATGGGCGCATGTCGTTCGGGAACGACCGGTAGTTGAGTCGTTTGGCCCATTTGGATGCCAGCCACGGAGTATTCGAGATCATTGGCGCGATCACCATTGTGAAGTGCCTGCCGAACTTGGAGATACCAGCACCAACCCACACGATGACGATCATGAGCTTCAATGCCAGGATCATGTCGAGGAACGGCAGGAACGTGAAGAAGACGATGGCTGGGAGATACTGTTCCGAGCGGGCTGCTAGGAACGGGACTTTGTCGCGTAAGCCTAGGACCAGCATCAGCGCCAGGAATGAGTACAGCACCGCGGGGTTTACCAGGCCGTGGTTGTTGGGGACCAAGGCGTCCAGGGACGCGGTGTGAACCGTCGGCGCAAACAGTGCGACGACGAGGTTGATGAGCACCGCGGCGTACAGGCCGACGTCGAACAGGGTGCGGGAATCGCCCCTGGTGAACGGCACTTGATCGGGCCACGGTGGCAGGCGAATGGTCTTCGGTCGGAGCCAGAAGAGGGCACCGCCGGTCATCGGCTTGAAGTGGCCGGCGAGTGGGCCCCACGAACCGCCGACGCCGACGATCTCAATGAGGAGGGTCCAGAGGACCAGCTTTTGATAGATCACCGGCTGGTTCCACCACGCGGAGACGTCGAAGACGCCGTAACCGGTGGTCAGGGTGGCGATGGTGACCCCCACACCGATGTACAAGACCAGCACTTTGAGCAGGTAGATGATGTGCACCATCTTCTGCGTGCCAAAGCCGTACTCGGCCCAGTGCGCGCCGAGGACGCGCATGCGGTCCAAGAAGGGTTGTTGAGTGAAGGTTGCTGGGTCGACCGGCGGAAAGTCCGGTTGTGTCAGTCCCATGATGAGAGTCCGATCTTTGGGTGGCAGTGCCTGGAGGCCGTGCCTGTTTTTGGGATGGGGGTACCCACACAGATAGGTCGCGTTGTGCGGTGGGTTTCAGCGTTGACGAATCGGCCGGTTAGCCGGTTACACGACCGCGACGGAGGGCGGGTTTGTCAATTTTTCCGACGGGGTTGCGGGGGAGACCGTCAAGGATGTGGACGGCCTGCGGCAGTTTCACTTTGGCGAGTCGAGTCCGGAGGTGTTCGGTGAGTTCGGTTTCGTCGGCAGTGGCACCGGGGTGCCGGACCACATAGGCGACGGGCACCTCACCGTAGAGTTCGTCGGGGGCTCCGACGACTGCACACTCGAGGACGGCGGGATGGCTGGCGAGTGCGCTCTCGATTTCCTTGGGGTAAATATTCTCGCCACCGCGGATGATCATGTCCTTGATTCGGTCGACGAGCGTGAGGTAACCGTCAGCGTCGAGTTGTCCCACGTCGCCGGTGTGGAGTTGACCGTCGACGATGGTTTTCGTCGTTTCGTCGTCCCGCCCCAGGTAACCGAGCATTACGGTGGGGCCACCGATAACGACTTCGCCGGGTTCGCCGGGTGGAAGTTCTCGACCGTCAGCGCCGACGATGGTGATGGTTTGGCCGGGGAGGGCTGGTCCGACCGTCCCGATCTTTCGTTCGCCACGCAGCGGGTTGCACGCCGAGGCGCAGGTGCCCTCGGTGAGGCCGTAGCCCTCGAGAATAGGAAACGGGAAGCGCTGCTGGGCGAGCGTCAGCAGCTCGCGCGAGATGGGTGCGGCACCGCAAATGGCCGCTCGAAGCGACGAGAGGTCGGCGCCTTCGGCGAGGGGCGAGGAGACCAAGAGGGCGTAGATCGTGGGGACGCCCGAGAAATAGGTCGGACGGAGGTTTGCGACGTCGTCGAAGAAGCGACTCACCGAGAACTTGCCGGTGACGCTGACCTGACCCCCCGCGGTGAACGGTGCCAGCACACTGATGCAGATCGCATTGACGTGGAATAGCGGCAGGATGAGAAGGGCATGATCGTCCGGTGTGAGTTCCAACGCCTCGACCATCGACGAGGCCATGAACCGCAGGTTGTCGTGGGTCAGTTGGACGCCTTTGGGGCGGCCGGTGGATCCGGACGTATAGACCAACAATGCGACGTCGGCGCCTGCGGGACCGGTTGCCCCGGCCCACGTTTCAGAAGGTTCAGCAGCAAGTTCAGATACATCGATCACGGTGTGACCGGATGGTAGGTGATCGGTGCCGAGTTGGCGGTCGGCCACAATGACCCGTGCTTCTGCATCGGCGAACTGGTAGCCAGCCTCGTCGTCGGTGAATGCGGGGTTCACCGGTGTCGCAATGGCGCCGAGTCGCCAAGCCGCTGCCATCACCAGAATGAGTTCCGCGCGGTTGGGCAAGAATGTTGCGACGACATTGCCCGGTGCAATCCCCGCCGCAGCCAATTGCTCAGCGCAAGCCTCTACCCGGACCGCGAACTCGGCATACGAGTATGAACTCGCGTCGTCGCGGATACAGGGCGCATTCCCTCGGTCGGCGTTATCCCATGGGAAGTACGACGGGTTAGTGGGCACTGAATCACCTTTCCTAGTGGCTGTGAGTTACAACACTAGGAGGGGTTTCTGTGGGCGGCTACGGCCCGCGGAACCAGACTTCCCGACCGCCGCTGTGCTCCGAGCACAATGTGTGGGTCCGTAACCGAGCGCGGCAACGTCGGGCTAGCCGCGCACGATCGAGTCGCCGTCGACCCGAACGGGCACTTTTTTCAGAGGCTTTTCGGCGGGCCCGGCCTCGACCGTTCCGTCGAGACGGAACTTGCTTCCGTGGCATGGGCATTCGATGAGCCCGTTGCGAACGCCCGACAGGGCACACCCGGCATGTGTGCACGTTGCGGTAAAGCCCTCGAATGTGCCCGCGACCGGCTGCGTGATGACCACACCGTCGGCAATCCCGCCGCCGCCGACAGGAATATCGGCGGTCGCTGCGAGCGCTCCCTTCGGTGCATTCGACGGTGGCGAAAGCGCAGGTGCGGGCGGTGCGGTGGTGCCACACGCGGTCGCGGTGGCACCCACGACCGCCGCGCCGACGACGACGCCCGCGCCAGCGACAAATGTGCGGCGGGAGACCGGCTTGGCCGATTTCGATGCCGACGATGCAGCAATTTCAGAGTGGGAAGTCATGCGCGTAGCCCTTCGGGGGAGTCAGGCAAGCGGTGGTGCCGCTTGGGTCGGGGTTGAATCTCCATCATGACCGTAGAACGCCTTGTGCGTCAGACCCCTAAGATGGTTCCGGCGGCGTCGACCTGAAATGCCGGATTGAACACGAAATCCCACCGGAACCCGTCGGGGTCGGCAATACAGGCACTGGTGCCACCCCAGACCTGTTTGGTTGGCGGATTAACTGCGGTCGCACCGGCGGCAAGTGCTTCCTCGAACATGCGCGACACCGTTTCAGGGTCGGCAACGTTGTGGCCCAGCGACATCGGTGGTGCCAGCTCGCCGTGGCCGACGGCCCCGTACTCGCTAGGCATGGAAACGACATTCCACAGTGCCAGCATGAGTCCGTGCCCAGCCTGAACGAAGGTGATCTCGTCTGCCACCGAACTGATCACACGAAAACCCAGGCCATTGGCATAGAAATCAGTAGAAGCGGCGACGTCGCGGACCCCGAGAGTGATCGCGGTGATGGGAAGATGGTCGGTCATGGATAAAGGCTAACCGCGACTGTCGTACCCCGCAGCTACCCTGGGGGCATGGCATTTCCAGCGGAGAAACCGGTGATCGCGCACTCGGAGTTCCGGCCGATCGGAGAGATCGAACGCACCGAGGCCAAGTTCGAGGTCGTCAGCGAATACACCCCTGCCGGCGACCAACCGACAGCGATCGCCGATCTTGAGAAGCGACTCGGCCGCGGCGAACGCGACATCGTGCTCCTCGGTGCCACGGGTACCGGCAAGTCGGCAACGACCGCGTGGCTGATCGAAAAGGTCCAGCGCCCCACCCTCGTGATGGCACCCAACAAAACTCTCGCGGCGCAGCTCGCCAACGAACTTCGGGAAATGCTGCCGCACAACGCCGTCGAATACTTCGTGTCGTACTACGACTACTACCAACCCGAGGCGTACATCGCGCAGACCGATACCTACATCGAGAAAGACAGCTCCGTCAACGACGACGTTGAACGACTGCGGCACTCGGCGACCTCAAGCCTCCTCTCGCGCCGCGACGTCGTGGTGGTGGCTTCGGTTTCGTGCATCTACGGTCTGGGTACGCCGCAGTCGTACATGGACCGGTCCGTTGAACTGTCCGTCGGGGAAACCATCGACCGTGACGCGCTGCTGCGACTGCTTGTCGACGTGCAATACACCCGCAACGACATGGCCTTCACCCGCGGGAGCTTCCGCGTCCGAGGGGACACCGTTGAGATCATCCCGTCGTACGAAGAACTCGCCGTCCGCATCGAGTTCTTCGGCGACGAAGTTGACGCACTCTATTACCTGCATCCATTGACCGGCGACGTGGTCCGCAAGGTCGACACCCTGCGTATCTTCCCGGCCACCCACTACGTGGCAGGGCCCGAACGCATGGCCAAAGCGATGGAAGGGATCGAGAAAGAACTCGAAGAACGCCTCGCCGATCTGGAAGCCAAAGGAAAGCTCCTCGAAGCGCAGCGCCTGCGGATGCGCACCTCGTACGACCTTGAAATGATGCGGCAGGTTGGCTTCTGTTCCGGCATCGAGAACTACTCGCGACACATCGACGGTCGTGGCCCCGGTACCGCGCCGGCCACCCTGCTCGACTATTTCCCGGACGACTTCCTCCTCGTCATCGACGAATCGCATGTCACTGTCCCGCAAATTGGTGCCATGTACGAAGGCGACATGTCGCGCAAGCGTAACCTCGTCGAGTTCGGGTTCCGACTACCGTCCGCCGTCGATAACCGCCCCCTGACCTGGGACGAGTTCGTCGACCGCGTCGGCCAGACCATCTACCTATCGGCGACGCCGGGTAAGTACGAGCTCGGTCAATCCGGCGGCGAATTTGTCGAGCAGGTCATCCGACCGACAGGTCTCCTGGACCCGAAGATTGTCGTCAAACCTACCAAAGGGCAGATTGACGATCTCATTCACGAAATCCGGGAACGCACCGAACGAGACGAGCGCGTCCTCGTGACGACGTTGACGAAGAAGATGTCCGAAGATCTCACCGACTATCTGCTCGAATTGGGGATCCGGGTGCGGTACCTGCATTCGGAAGTCGACACCCTCCGCCGCGTAGAACTGCTGCGGCAATTGCGGTCGGGCGAATACGACGTCCTCGTGGGCATCAACCTGCTGCGCGAAGGACTCGACCTGCCGGAAGTTTCGTTGGTCGCCATTCTTGACGCCGACAAGGAAGGCTTCCTCCGAAGCACCACCTCGTTGATCCAGACAATTGGGCGCGCCGCCCGAAACGTTTCCGGTGAAGTGCACATGTATGCCGACAAGATCACTGACTCGATGGCCAATGCAATTGAGGAAACCGATCGACGACGCGCCAAACAGATCGCCTACAACGAGAAGATGGGCGTCGATCCACAGCCGCTGCGGAAAAAGATCGCCGACATTCTCGACCAGGTCTATGCCGAAGCCGATGACACTGTCGAGATTGGCGGGTCGGGCCGCAATGCCAGTCGCGGACGTCGTGCGCAGGGCGAAGTGTCAAAGGTCGCATCATCGGGGGTTATCGAGAACCGCGACACATCGGGCATGCCCCGTGCCGAATTGGCTGACCTCGTTCAACGGTTGACCGACCAGATGATGAATGCGGCCCGTGATCTGCAGTTTGAACTCGCCGGTCGACTACGCGACGAGATCGCCGATCTGAAGAAGGAATTGCGAGGGATGGACGCCGCAGGTATCAAGTAGCGTCGCCCCGCGCGGTGTCAAGGTATGTTCTTTTCGGACGGGGGCTTACTTTCGGGCTCGATTAGGACATGATCAGACGGAAGTAATTCCCGAGAAAGACCAATTTGACCTCTGGAGGAAACACAGGCATGAGCGCTTACACCACAGTTGTGGTCGGTACGGACGGCTCGGAGTCGTCGATGAAGGCAGTCGAGCGTGCCGGGGCAATCGCCAATGACGGCACGGTCGTGATCGCTTGCGCCTACTTCCCGAACGACGGCAAGTCGGCCAGCGCAGCATCGGATGCCCTCCGCGACGAGGCATACCAGGTGATGGGTTCCTCGCCGACCGAAGAAATTCTGCGTCAGGGTAAGGAACGTGCGATGGCTGCCGGTGCGACGAAGGTCGTTCTCCGTGCAGTGCAGGGGGCTCCCGTGGATGCACTCCTGCAGCTCGTCGTCGACGTTCAGGCTGACCTGCTGGTCGTTGGCAACCGGGGACTCAACTCCATTGCCGGTCGACTTCTCGGTTCGGTTCCGGCCGATGTCGCCCGCCGCGCTGCGTCGGACGTCCTGATCGTGCACACCACGTAGACAGCTACGCGTCACGGACCTGCCGGAAGATCGTCGAGATCAGCCGGCAGGTCTTTTTCGTGCACGACCACCACACGCTGAGTCGCGCGAGTCATCGCCACGTACAGGTCCGACAGTCCCCGCGGTGATCCGTCGATGAGGTCGGCTGGTTCCAAGACGATCACGTTGTCGAACTCTAAGCCTTTCGACGCGGTAACCGCGTGCACGGACAGCAGCGGATCGACGTCGGACGCCGCTTGCGCTGCGGACGCAGCGTTCGCATCCGCAACGATGATCGTAGTGAGGCCTGCCCAGTCGGCGGCATGCGCTAAGCGGGCCGCCACTGCCGCTCCCTCACCCTCCTCTGCTCGAACCGCATACGGCTCGATTCCGTTGCTGCGCAACGAGGTCGGGGCCTGTTGGTCGGGACTAATGTGCTCCAAGAGTCGGTTCGCGTAGGCGGTAATTTCCGACGGCGTCCGATAGTTAACCGTCAGTTCGGCTAGGCGCCAACGATTCGCTACGTACGGGGTAAATACATCGGCCCACGACGTGCTGCCTGCCGCATCTCCGGTCTGGGCAGTGTCACCGATGATCGTCATCCACCGATTCGGGATGCGGCGCATCACCATTCGCCACGCCATCGACGAAAGCTCTTGCGCCTCATCGACAATCACATGACCGAAGGTCCATGTCCGGTCGGTGTAGGCGCGTTCAGCGGTGGTGCGGTACTGGGTGTGCTCCTGGCGTTGGGCCAATTGCTCGGCGTCGATGAGGTCGTAAGCCATCAAGATTTCCGGGTCCAGATCGTCTTCTAGATCTTGCGGTGCCGACCCGGTCAGAATGTCGAGAGCATCCTGCGCTTCCGAAAGTTGCTGCCGCCACCGAGCCCGTTCGGCACGATCTGCTTCGTCGGTGCGATAGCCAAGTAGTTCGGCGAGTTCGTCGAGCAACGGCACGTCGGCGGGGGACAAGTCGGCATCGTCGGGGAGGGGGTTGGCTGGCCGATAGAGTTCGGCGCGGTCGGCATCCGTCCAGCCGCGCGTCGACTTCCGCAGGTAAGTGGCATCGCTGTAGAGGTCGCGCAGTACCTGCTGCGGCGTCAACTGAGGCCAATAGGCGCTGATGCTCTGGACTACGGCGTCGTCGATTTCGAGCTCGTGACGGATGTCTTCCATGTCGGCTTGGGTCAACAATTGGGAACCGTCGAGGTCGCTGGATCCGATGTGTCGAGCGTGGGCGATGGCCAGTTCATCGATCCCGGCCCGCACAAATGCGCGTTGGGCCAGATTGTGGGCCTTTCGCGTGGAGCGGGCCGCAGCGCGGGCGGCCTTAATCACTTCGGTGGTGATGGGCAGTTCGTAGCCGTCGAACGGCACGGTCACTTCGGCACCGGGTAGCGACTGTCGGTTACGCACCGCGGCGCGCAGCACGTTCAGCATCCGCTGCTGATCGCCCTTGATGGCCGCTGCCGCCCGGGTATCGGTGCCAGCCGCGTGGACGTCGGGAAAGAGGTCACCGATGGTGGAGAGCAGAACTCCGGTCTCGCCGAGGGACGGCAGAACCTGCCCGATGTACCGCAAAAAGTCATCGTTCGGTCCGATGATGAGAACGCCACTGCGAGAAAGGACCTCACGGTGGGTGTACAGCAGGTACGCGGCGCGGTGCAAAGCCACCGCCGTCTTTCCGGTGCCCGGACCGCCCTGCACCACCAGCACGCCGCGATGGGTGGACCGGATGATCTCGTCCTGCTCGCGCTGGATGGTTTCGACGATGTCGATCATTTCGCCGGTGCGCGCTGTGTTGAGCGCGTCGACCAGCGCAGACTCGTTAACCACGTTCATATCGGCGCGATCGCCGTCGATAAATCCGCCGTCGACATGTCCGGACTGGAGATATTCGTCCGAGACGCTGCGGACGGAGCGTGAGCGGGTGCGGAGATGCCTGCGACGTTCGACACCTTCCGGCGCGGTGGGCGTGGCGAGATAGAAGGGCCGGGCCAGCGGTGCACGCCAGTCTAGGAGCAACGTGGTGTCGCGGTCGTCGTCGTTCAAGATTCCAATGCGTCCGATTCGACGAACCAGACCTTCGTCCCACATCGCATTGTCGGTCGGGGGAGCCTCATCGGCGGCATCCGGCAACTGTTTAGAAGCTTCGTCGGATAGGTCGAGTCGGCCGAAGTACAAATTGTGTTCGGCGGCGTCGAACTTTGCGAGGTCCTCGGTGTACATCCGCTCGTACGATTCCCGCTCGGATAGTGCCTGCGGGGTATCGACGTAGTCGCGCAAGGTCTCGCCGAGACGGCGCCGGGTATTGGCGCGCATGCGATCCAGTCGGGCATAGATAGCGTCGAGTTGGGTTTGCTCCTCGACGATTCGAGCGTCGGAATCGGGGGTCGCTGACGAAGAAACGGGGTCTGGCACGGTCACAGTCGTTCCATGTTACCGGCGAATGAGACGTTGTGCCGCCAGCGGAATCCAGCTACCAGCCGCGCTCGCGCCATTCGCCCAGATGTGGTCGCTCGATGCCGAGTTCGGTGTCCTTGCCGTGACCGGGGTAGACCACGGTGTCGTCGCCGAAGCGGTCGAAAACCTTCGCGGTGACGCCGTCGAGAAGGATCTCGAAATCACCGGGCTGCCAGGTTTTGCCAACTCCGCCGGGAAAGAGGGAGTCGCCGGAAAACAGGTGGACCCGTCCGGACGATTCAGTCAGCGCAAGCATCACCGAACCTTCGGTGTGTCCGCGGATGCCAATCACGTCGAGCGTGAGATCCCCGACCGCCACGGTGTCGCCGTCGGTCAAGGTGTGGTCGGGGTCCAAGGGGAGTTCGTCGGCGTCAGCGGCGCCGACGAGCGTCGGTACCTGCAACACGCGGTGCACTTCCTCTAGTGCCTGCCAGTGGTCGAAGTGCCCGTGGGTGGTGAGGATCTGGGTGACGGTCCCGGGAAGCTGGTCGATGAGTGCCAGAATTGTCTCGGCATCGTTGGCCGCGTCAATCAGTAGGCTCGTACCGGTGGCCGAATCAGTGACGACGTACACGTTGTTGTCCATCGGGCCGACGGACATCTTGATGATGGTGGCGTTGTCGAGCACGCGGCGTTGCGCGTTGGCGCCGTGATGATCCGGGTCGGACGAGAGGACACCGGTGTAGTCGTCGGTCAGGATTACCTGGTTGCTCATAGCTTCCAGATTAGCTGTCGGGTCAGCACCGAGACGGTTTTGTCAGAGGGTCCGCGTACGCTGATGGCCGGGTATTTCTGTGATACGCCGGGTATTTGTTTGCCGAGATGGTTCGGCGATGTGTTCGGTGATGAAAACGTGAGGAATTGTCTGTGGTTGATCGCCTGATCGTTCGGGGCGCGCGCGAGCATAATTTGCGTGGCGTCGATGTGGACCTACCGCGCGATTCACTGATTGTCTTTACCGGACTGTCAGGTTCGGGTAAGTCCTCGTTGGCGTTCGACACCATCTTCGCCGAGGGGCAACGCCGCTACGTGGAGTCGCTGTCGGCGTACGCGCGTCAGTTTCTCGGGCAGATGGACAAGCCCGACGTCGATTTCATTGAGGGACTGTCGCCCGCCGTGTCGATCGACCAAAAGTCGACCAATCGGAACCCGCGGTCGACGGTCGGCACCATCACCGAGGTCTACGACTACCTCCGCCTCCTCTATGCCCGCGCAGGTACCGCTCACTGCCCGGTGTGCGGCGAGAAGATCGAACGACAGACCCCGCAACAGATCGTCGACCAAGTCCTCCTGATGGACGAAGGCGTGCGCTTTCAAGTGCTGGCACCCGTAGTCCGCAGCCGAAAGGGGGAGTTCGTCGATCTGTTCGCCGACCTGCAAGTACAGGGTTTCGCGCGCGCCCGCGTCGATGGCGAAGTGCACCAACTCGCCGACCCGCCCAAGCTGAAGAAGCAAGAGAAGCACGACATCGACGTGGTGGTCGACCGTCTCGTCGTGAAGGCTTCGGCGCGTCAACGCCTGACCGACTCGATCGAAACGGCGCTGCGACTGGCCGACGGGATCGTCGTGCTCGACTTCGTTGATGTCAACGAGTCCGATCCCGGCCGCCAGCGGCGGTTCTCCGAAAAAATGTCTTGCCCCAATAATCATCCGATCGCCATCGATGATCTGGAACCACGGTCGTTCTCGTTCAATTCGCCTTTTGGTGCTTGCCCGGAGTGCGACGGCCTCGGCGTGCGAAAGGAAGTCGACGAGACGCTCGTTGTTCCGGATCCCGACCGCACCCTGCGTGACGGTGCCATCGCACCGTGGTCGACCGGCCACAACGCCGACTACTTCCTGCGGCTGATCGAGGGCCTCGGTGAGCAGATGGGCTTCGATGTCGACACACCGTGGGAAGACCTCCCCCGCGAAGCCCGCAAGGCATTGTTGACGGGTTCCGAACACCAAGTTCATGTCCGGTTCCGCAATCGATACGGCCGTACACGGTCGTACTACACCGAGTTTGAGGGCGTGATGGCCTTCCTGTCACGTCGCGCCGATGCGACCGAATCCGAGCAGATGAAGGACCGGTACGAGGGCTACATGCGCGACGTTCCGTGCCCGGCGTGCAACGGTGCGCGCCTGCGGCCGGAGATTTTGTCGGTCACCCTCGACCACCCGATCCACGGACCCAAGTCGATTGCTGACGTCACGTCGCTGTCGGTTGCCGAATGCGCCGAGTATCTCGACGGCTTGGTGCTGGGGGAGCGCGAGGCTGCGATCGCTGGCCGCGTGTTGAAAGAAGTGCAGGCCCGGATCACGTTTCTGCTCGACGTCGGACTGGAGTACCTGTCCCTGTCGAGGGCGGCGGGTTCGCTGTCGGGTGGTGAGGCTCAACGTATCCGCCTCGCGACGCAGATCGGTGCCGGACTGGCGGGGGTCCTGTACGTCCTCGACGAGCCATCCATCGGCCTGCATCAGCGCGATAATCGCCGCCTGATCGATACCCTTGTCCGTCTCCGCGACCTCGGGAACACCCTGATTGTCGTCGAACATGACGAAGACACCATTCGGGCGGCCGACTGGATCGTCGACATTGGCCCTCGAGCCGGTGAACACGGTGGTCGTGTGGTGCACAGTGGAAGCTACGAGGGGCTACTGGAGAACTCCGAATCTATTACCGGCGCTTATCTGTCGGGTCGCGAGGTATTGCCGGTCCCGGAGATTCGCCGTCCCGTTGACAAGAAGCGACAGGTGAGCGTTGTCGGTGCCACCGAGAACAATCTGAAGAACATCGACGTGTCGTTCCCGCTAGGTGTGTTGACTGCTGTCACCGGTGTGTCAGGGTCGGGCAAGTCGACGCTCGTAAACGACATCCTCGCCACGGTCCTGGCGAACAAACTCAACGGTGCGCGTCAGGTTCCGGGTCACCACAAGCGCGTCAAAGGACTCGAGCATCTCGACAAATTGGTGCAGGTCGATCAGTCGCCGATCGGGCGGACGCCGCGCTCTAATCCGGCTACCTACACCGGAGTGTTCGACAAGATTCGCACCTTGTTTGCCGCGACTACCGAAGCCAAGGTTCGCGGCTATCAGCCGGGGCGTTTCTCGTTCAACGTCAAGGGTGGTCGCTGCGAATCGTGCATGGGCGAAGGCACCATCAAGATCGAGATGAACTTTTTGCCCGACGTGTACGTGCCCTGCGAGGTGTGCCACGGTGCGCGATACAACCGCGAAACACTTGAGGTGCACTACAAGGGCAAGACGATCTCCGAAGTCCTCGACATGCCGATCGACGAGGCTGCCGAATTCTTTGAACCGGTTACTTCAATCCACCGGTACCTGAAGACCTTGGTTGACGTGGGTCTCGGTTACGTGCGTCTCGGGCAGCCCGCACCGACGCTCTCCGGTGGTGAGGCGCAGCGCGTCAAACTGGCCGCGGAACTGCAGAAGCGGTCGACTGGTCGGACCGTCTATATTCTCGATGAGCCGACTACCGGCCTGCATTTCGAGGACATTCGCAAGCTGTTGCTCGTCATCAACGGTCTCGTCGACAAGGGCAACACCGTGATCGTGATCGAACACAACCTCGATGTCATCAAGACGGCCGATTGGGTTATCGACATGGGGCCAGAGGGTGGCAACGGCGGCGGCACTGTTGTCACACAGGGCACACCCGAGCACGTGGCGTCCGAGTCGAGTAGTCACACCGGCAAGTTCCTCGCGGAACTACTTGTTGCGCATTGATTTTCGGATCTCGTCGAGTTTTTTCTTCGCAGCTTCGTCGCGCTTGGCCATCGCTTCATCGATCTGGGTAGCCGCTGGCGTGGCCGCAGCGAGCTCTTCACTGCCAATCGCGGTGGCGGCACGCTTTTCGATCTTGTCGCGGATGTGGTCGAACGTCGGGACGCCCGACTCGGTGTACCCGGTGACATCCTCAAACGAGGGCGCTTGCACGGTCGGTGTGAAGTCCGGTGCAGGCACAATCTCGGCATCGAGCGGCTCTTCGCTGGGCGAATCGGGAACGTTGTTGGAGGTCATGGCTCCAGCCTAGTGGGGGTCTGGGCTCCCTAACCGACGTTGACCTGTGAAATTGTTAGGAGCCGCTTGGGTAGACCGAAGTACGAACCCGGTGCGGTCGGAATGAAGCCTGCGTCCGACACACTCTCCGCGAGGCGTAGGCCGTCCGCGTCTATCGTGCCGACGACGCTGTAGACGGGTGCGCTAATCACTGGTTTCACGGTGATAAAGAACGCCGCCGAACCGCCGTCGCCGGATGACGAATCGGCAGCGTTGGGGTTAGCCATGGCGACCGTCCCAACGGGGTAAACAACCTGTTGCCTACCGATCCCATCGACTTTCCCGGGGACCGGAGACAACGCGGTTGGGAATTCATCCGGGGACGTCCATCCGGGACTTCCAACGTTGGACTGAATGTCGGTGCTGCCTGGGGTTGCTGGGGCAGCCCCGCACATCAAGATGTAGCTACTGACGCGACTGCAAGCTGAACCATCGAAGAATCCGGATTTTGCGAGGGTGGTAAGCGCCGCAGCGTTGCACGGGGCGCCCTCGTTCAATTGGACGCGCAAGTTGCCGCCAGAGGTCACAAAGGTCAACGATCCGAGATCGGTTGTCGGCTGATCAGGCTGCGGTGCGGGCACGGACCTCCCCGTCGGCGGTGCCGGCGTGAACCTACACGAGGCCATTGGCGAATTAGGAGACGTTGACTCGTCCGCGATCGGCAGCGGCGCGTCTTCCGCGGTTGGGCCGTAACTCGACCGAAGCGCAAGTATCGTCCCGGCGACTGCAGCGACAACGAAAATGGTCGCCGCGACCACGATGGCACCGAAGCGGCCACCGCGACGTGATCGAGATGATCCAGAACTCATCATCATCGGCGGCGGTGGCGGCGATGGCGCGGGGATGGTCGGTTGGTGCGGAGGAGCGAGCGGGAACTTCGGGGGTCGTTCCGATACGCGATAGTGGGCTGGAGCTTGCTGCGTCGGTTGCCATTCCGGTGCCTGCCCATCAATCGCAGCGCGGGCTGCGGCCGCAAACGCTCTAGCCGTCGAGTAGCGGTCACCCGGTGCTTTTGCGAGGCCACGCGAGATCACTTCGTCGAGTGATGTCGCGGTCGTTGGGATGGCGTCGAACAAGTGTCCCCGCATGGTCAGTGCGTAGTCGCCAGTACCGAATGGTGGTCGACCTGTGATTCCCTCGAACAAGATGCAGGCCAGGGAATAGACATCGACGCCACCGTCGATGGGCACATTGCTGAATCGTTCCGGTGCCATGTAGGCGATAGAACCAATTGTGGTGCCAGTGGCGGTCAGCCGCGGATCACCCAGGGACTGAGCGATTCCGAAGTCGGTCAGGTAGGCAAAGCCTGAACTGTCGATCAAAATATTGTCGGGCTTTACATCTCGATGCACCAGACCCGCGGCGTGCGCGTGGTCGAGAGCGCTCGCGATTTGTTCGATGACCGCCACCGTCTCGTTCAACGACGGCGGGCTACCAATTCTGAGCGCTTCACGGAAGCGATCACCCAACGATTCACCGTCGACGAGTCGCATATCGAGGAACAATGTGCCGTCGATCTCGCCCCAATCGTGAATTGGAACAATGTGCGGATCGCCGAGTGCCGCCGCGATCCGTGACTCGCGCTCGAACCGGGACCGATACGAGGCGTCTTTCGCTAGATGTGCAGGCAGCAACTTGAGCGCGACGACCCGCCCCCGGCGGGTGTCGGTTGCCCGGTACACCACGCCCATCCCGCCGCGGCCAAGGATCGAATCTAGGCGGTAGTCGCCGAGCCGATTGTCGCCACCCCCGTACGACTCCGTCACGGCGGTAGCTAACCCTTAACAGGTCCGGTGAACTGCTCGCCTGGCCCTTCGCCGGGCTCATCGGGGTAGGCCGACGCCTCGCGGAAGGCGAGTTGCAGGGCGCGGAGACCGTCCTGTAGCGGCTTGCGGTGCATACCCAAGTCGCCGAGTGCAGCGACAACCAGGCCGGCGAGGGCGCTGATCAACGCACGGGCTTCGGGCAGGTCTACCGAATCGGGATCGGCGCCTTCGGCGAGCGCCAATTTCTCGGCTGCCGAACTCATCAGCATGACCGCCGAGCGGGTGATGACCTCGACCGCGGGAATGTCGATGAGGTCGCGGACGTTGTCATCGTCTACCGGCTGGTTGGCAACGTGAACGTTGTCATCCGAATCGGACTGGTCTGGGGAATAGGAGTTAGGGCTCACGCCTGATAGAGTGTCACAACATGACCGCCTTGGCTCACGCCGGGGTAGCAAGAGGATTCTTTCGAGTCCCACCGCGCGACACCGTCTTAGACGCGTAGTTTCACGGTTCCGGTCACACCATCGCCAGTCGATGAAACAACGAAAGTTGGTTCTCGGCGGGCACAATGGTGTTTTCGGCCTCGAATCCTCCTCTCGCTTGCCAGTCCTATGGTCGGCCACAAGGAAAACATTGATCGAGGAGGCCACATCAGCACTGATACCCGCATCAACGAGCGCATCCGCGTCCCGGAGGTCCGTCTTGTCGGACCCGGTGGAGAGCAGGTGGGCATTGTGCGTGTTGAAGATGCGCTCCGCCTGGCTTACGAAGCCGACTTGGACCTGGTAGAGGTCGCGCCCGACGCGCGCCCACCGGTGTGCAAGATCATGGACTACGGCAAGTTCAAGTACGAGGCGGCGCAGAAGCAGCGCGAGTCCCGCCGTAATCAGCAGATGACCGTCGTGAAGGAGCAGAAGCTCCGTCCCAAGATCGACGACCACGACTACGAGACCAAAAAGGGTCACGTTGTTCGCTTCCTCGAAGCGGGCTCCAAGGTCAAGGTCACGATTATGTTCCGCGGTCGCGAGCAGTCCCGCCCAGAGTTGGGATTCCGCCTGTTGCAGCGGTTGGGCAACGACGTCGCCGAGTACGGCTTCGTCGAGACTTCCGCTAAGCAAGACGGCCGCAACATGACGATGGTTCTCGCCCCACACAAGGGCGCGAAGACTCGCACCAAGGCTCAGCAGGATTCGCAAGATTCCTAGTTAAGACCGCACGGTCTGCGAATAACCGCAGGACCAGACACACTGAAGTAGACGTGAAGTCACCGCCGGGATATTTCCGGGCGGAGTACGGCTTCGCCCGAATTAAGGAAACCAATGCCGAAGAGCAAGACGCACAAGGGCACCGCGAAGCGATTCAAGGTGACCGGCAGCGGCAAGATCGTCCGCGAGAAGGCTGGCAAGCGCCACCTCCTGGAGCACAAGTCCTCGCGCGTCACCCGTCGCCTGAGCGGCACCGCAGTTGTCAGTGACAACGACGCACCGCGTATCAAGCGCCTGCTGAACCGCTGATTCCCCTTAAAGACTTTTAGAAGGACGTAAAGACTAATGGCACGTGTAAAAAGGGCGGTAAACGCCCAGAAGAAGCGCCGCTCCGTACTTGAGGCCTCGAAGGGCTACCGCGGACAGCGCTCGCGCCTGTACCGCAAGGCCAAGGAGCAGCAGCTCCACTCGATGACCTACGCGTACCGTGACCGTCGTGCGCGCAAGGGTGACTTCCGCAAGCTGTGGATTACCCGCATCAACGCCGCAGCGCGTGCGAACGACATCACGTACAACCGCTTTATCCAGGGCCTTAAGCTCGCGGAGATCGAGGTTGACCGCAAGGTGCTCGCCGATATCGCCGTCACCGACCCGGCTGCGTTCACCGCACTGGTTGAGGTCGCGCGCAAGGCGCTGCCCGCCGACGTTAACGCGCCGGCTGCCTAATCTCCCAGAGATCACAGGTGAGCTTTTCCCGACCCGCGACGGATGTTCTGAGCGAACGTTCGTCGCGGGTCGTCTCTTTGGCCAAACTGCATCGTGCGCCCGTCCGCCGCAGTGAAGGTCGTTTTCTGGCGGAGGGGGCCAATTCTGTCGATGCGGCGCTGCACACTGGCCGCGCCACGGAGTTGCTGGTCCGAGACAAGGATTCCGAGCGGCACGCCGATCTGATTGACCGGGCGATCGACGCCGACATTCCGGTGTACTGGCTCTCCGATCGCGCAGCCGACAGGCTCTCGGAGACCAAGACTGCGCCCGGCATCTTCGCCGTCTGCGACCTGTTAACCGTCGAATTGGCTCCGGTGTTGGCGAAGAAACCGACCCTGCTGGTGATCGCGGTGGAACCGCGCGAACCTGGCAACCTTGGAACCCTCGTCCGCTGTGCCGACGCGATGGGTGCTGACGCGGTGGTGTTGCTCGGGGACTCCGTGGACCCGCACAACGGAAAGAGTGTCCGGGCAAGCGCAGGCAGCATCTTCCATGTTCCCGTGGTCCGCAGCGTTGACGTCGCCGGGGGACTTGCCGCGGTGGCCAATGCTGGCATCGCCACGCTTGCTACCACGATGAATGGTGACCTCAGCCTCGACGATGCCGACGCTGTCCTGGCTTCGCCGCATGCGTGGCTGTTTGGAAACGAAGCGCATGGCCTACCGGACGAGGTGATTGCTGATGCCAGTGAACGGATTCGTATCCCCTTGCGGGGTCGGGCCGAAAGTCTGAACCTCGCCGCAGCTAGCGCCGTCTGCCTGTATGCCAGTGCCCGTGTCCAGAGCGCATAACCCCAGCGCTGATAACCCCAGCGCTGCTAACCGGGTCACTCGGACGCATCTGCTTTTCAGTTACGGCACCCTGATGGATCCGGCCGTGCAGGACGGAGTCTTCGGCAGGCCCATGCCGACCACGCCTGACGCGTTACCGGGTTTCCGCATCGACAAGCTCACGATCACCGATCCGGAAGTGATCGCTCTCAGCGGCATAAAAACGCACCTGATTCTTCGACCGGATCCAGACGCCTTGGCAGTGCCGGGTGCGCGGCTGCAACTCGACGATGCCGGACTGGCAGCTGCCGACGATTACGAAGTTGATGACTACCGTCGCGTGGAGGTAACCCTGGCTTCGGGCTTGCGCGCATGGGTGTATTTGGCGGCCGACGATGCGATCGGCGTCACGGACGTCGAGTCTCGCTAAGTTAGGTTAGGTAACGCTACTATCGTCCGGTGGGGTCGCAGGCCCCGGTGAAGGGCAGTGTGATGGCGGCAAATTCGACGCAACTCCAGCGACGGACAGAATCTATGGTTGGCGTGGCCTCAAGTAGCCCTGCGCCCACACCGGCGAGGCTCCGAGCCGAATCTCTCACCGTGGGCTACGACGGCGTCACCGTGATTGACGGACTGAACGTCAAAATTCACACCGGGCAGGTCACGACCATCGTCGGACCGAATGGCTGCGGCAAATCCACCCTGTTGCGCACCCTGTCGAGATTGCTGAACCCGAAAGCTGGGCAGGTGATCCTCGACGGTAAGGACATCGCGACGCTCAAGCCCAAAAAGGTGGCGCGCACGCTCGGCATTTTGCCGCAGAATCCGACGGCACCGGAGGGCTTGACCGTTGCCGAGTTGATCTCTCGCGGCAGGCACCCGCACCAGTCGTGGTACCGGCAGGCGTCGTCGGGGGACGACGCTGCCGTTGTGCGGGCGATGAGGATGACCGCGACGGACTCCCTCGCGAACCGCCGTGTGGACTCGCTTTCGGGAGGGCAGCGCCAGCGCGTGTGGATCGCGTTGACCCTTGCCCAAGAAACCGACCTGCTGTTGCTTGACGAACCGACCACGTACTTGGATCTTGCTCATGCCGTTGACGTTCTCGACCTTGTCGATGAACTGCGGACTGAGCACGGCAAGACCGTGGTCATGGTTCTTCACGATCTGAATTTGGCTGCGCGATACAGTGATTCGCTGATCGTGATGCGGTCCGGCCAGATCGTCGCCGAGGGCAGCCCGGAGGAAGTCCTGAATCCGACGTTGCTCCGGGAGGCCTTTGGGCTCGGGTCGCAGATTGTGCAGGACCCGATCAGCGGCACACCGATGGTGGTGCCGATAGGGCGCCGCGGCCGCCGGTCCTGAGCACAACCCGCTTACGCATCGGCCAGCTTAATCTGCTGCGGAACACTCAACTTGTCTGAGGTGACGGCCGGATCTCCACCCTGCCCGAGCTTGTTGATCCCCCAGCAGTAGCGGGCGTCGAGGGTGAGCGCGCAGGTGACGCTCGAGTTCGTCTCAATCTGCTGAACGTCGCTCAACGTCGTGATCTCGGTCGGTGTGTACTGACGCGAAGTGCTGCCGAGCCCAAGCTGACCGTAAGTGTTGTTGCCCCAGCAACTGGCCTTACCGTCGACGACCGCACAGAACGAGCCGATATCGACCGTCACCTGTGACGCGCCGGTGAGACCCTGAATCCGGAGTGGTGTGCTGATCGATTCGTCCGACGAGCTATTGACCTGCTTGTTCTGGTTGTTACCCCAGCAGTAGACCTCACGGTCCGCGACCGCGCACGTATTCCAGAACTGCAACTTGTCAATGTTTCCGCCACCAACCGACACCGAGGTCACGTTCTTCAACGACGAGACCTTGGTCGGCGTGGCGTGTTCGTTGGTGGTGCCATCGCCGAGTTGGCCGTTCCAGTTACGGCCCCAGCAATACAGTTCAGCTGAAGCGATCGCACAGACTGAACCGGAACGAGACGATACGGCCGTCACGTTCGACAAACCGGGCACCTTGGTAGGCGCGGACAGGCTTTCTGAATCGTTTGGCTGGCCGAGAGCGCCGGCGTAGAAGCCCCAGCAGTACAAGTCGCCGTCAGACACGGCGCACGTCGATGAGTACGACGTTGCGACCGTGGTGACTTTTCCCAATCCGGGTACCTTGAACGGGCTGGTCTTGTCGCTGGTGGAACTGGGGTCGCCGGCCTGGTTGAACAGGTTTTCGCCCCAGCAGTAGAGCGCCTCATTGGCGACCGCGCAGGTTGTGGCCGACACTGAGTTCGACGAACTCGAGGTGAAAGCACCCATGGCGACAGCGGTGACGTTCGTCAGACCGGGAACCTTGGTCGGTGTCTTCGTCGAGGCGGTGGAACCGATTCCGAGTTGACCGTTGGAGTTGTCACCCCAGCAAAAGAGTTCACCCTCGTCGATCATGCACTGGCTACCGGAAGATCCGGCCGTCTGTGGCGTTGAGAATGCTTCGACGGTGGCTGTATCGCTACTAGACGGCCACCACAGGGGACTGGTACCTGCCACCGCAATCGCCAGCACGGCGACAACGGCAGCAATGATCCACGGTGTTTTGCTCTTCTTCCGGGCGGTCAACTGGCCACCGGTGAAACCGAACGGCTGGCCGGGGAACGACGGCGGCCCCGGAGCGAACTGCTGACCCGAGAACTGCTGACCGGCGAACTGCTGACCCGAGTACTGCTGACCGGAAAACTGCTGGCCCGCGAAGGGCGAATTTGGAAGCTGCATCTGGGGAGCAGGCTGTGGCGTGGTCCCCGGAGTGAGCGTTGCCGGGTACGGTGCGGCGACCGTGGCCCCGAACTGGGTGAGCGCGCCGGTTCCCGGAGTATGCGGCGGCGTCGGCTGGGGACCCGATGGATAGACCGATGGCGGTATCGCTGGCTGCTGCGTCGCCGTTTGGTGCGCTGCCGGTTGATTGAGGGCGACATCGAGGGCGGCGGCAAAGGCCCGACAATCGGGATAGCGGGCGGCCGGATCCTTGGCCATCGCCTTGGTCAATACCGGGCCCAACATATTGAGGTCGGGCCGAATCGTGCCGAGCGCGGGCGGCTGCTCCTGGATGTGCGCCATCATCAGAGACGTCGGCGTCTCTGCCTTGAAGGGGGTCTGTCCGGCCAACAATTCGAACACGGTGCACGCGAGGGAGTACTGGTCCGAGGCAGGGCCAGCGGCGATCCCCTGGATCACTTCGGGTGCGGTGTACGTAACGGTGCTGATGATCGAATTGACCGCGGTCAGCTGTGGTGAATCAGCCAGCTTCGCGATTCCGAAATCGAGCAGCACCGCTCGACGGAGCCGACCGTCGGAATGGCGGGTGACCACAATGTTCGCTGGCTTGATGTCGCGATGAACCACCGAAGAAGCGTGTGCGTAGTCGAGGGCGTCGGCCACCTGCCCGATCGCTGTGACAACCTCGGATGGAGTAAGGCGCGCGGTGGCCAGGTTAGGTCCATCGAGGTAGCTCATCGAGAACCACGGCTGCCCGTCCTCGATGCCGTAGTTGTGAATCGTGATAATGCTTGGATGATCGAGGGCGGCCATCGTGCGCGCCTCATTGTTGAAGCGCTGCTGAAAGTCTTGGTTCTCGGCAGAGGCACCCACGGAAATGAGTTTGACCGCTTCGCGACGCTGCAGTTGCTCGTTTTCCACGACATAGACCTCGCCCATGCCGCCAGCCCCGAGCAATTCGACGACGCGGTACCCGGCAATCTTCGTTCCCGGCGCTTTGGCCATTCCCACGCTTCTCCTCGGTCGATTGCAGCAGAGTCACCATGCTGCGGCCAGCTGCGCTGGCAATCACGCTCACATGTTCGGATCACACAATACGGTCGTGCGGTTTCAGATGCGAAAGGCTGGGCCCTGTAGTCAGTCAATCAACTGGTTGCGGCGTGGCCGGTGCGCAGCACGCGAGAAATCGTTGGGGGACAAGGCCGGTCAAAAAATGCTGGCGTTGAGAAGCCGGGGTTGAAAAGCTAGGGCCACCACAGCGGAGCCGTCACCGCGACGACCACCATCACTGACACCGCCAGCCACACCATGATCCAACCCAGCGTGGTAGCCGTCGACGTCGGCGGCGCAGGTGTTGGAACCTGGGGAAGTTGCCCGGGTGGTGCCCAACCAATACCGGGAGACGGCGCCGCCGGTGCGACAGCACCGAGGTTGAGAGCGCGCTGACACTCGTCGGTGAAGGCCCGGCAACTCGGGAAGCGGTCCGCCGGGTATTTCGCCATCGCCCGTGCCAGGACCGGACCCAAGGCAGCCAAATCTGGACGAAGGAAGCCGAGATTCGGCACTGGTTGGTGCACATGCGCCAACATCATGGACGCGGGGTTGTCGGCGGGGAATGGCACTGTCCCGGTGAGGACCTCGTACGTGGTGCACGCCAGTGAATACTGGTCGGAGGCCGCCGTGGCGGGAAGCCCGCTGATGACCTCGGGCGCGGTAAATGCCGAGGTGCCGACAACCGCGTTCATGGCAGTCAAGCGCGGAGAGTCAGCGAGTTTGGCTAGTCCGAAGTCGAGGAGGACAGCCCGGAAATCGGATCCCTCCCCGGCCAACGTGATATTCGCCGCTTTAACGTCTCGGTGGATAACGTCGTGCTGGTGGGCGTAATCGAGACCGTCAGCGATCTGGCCAATCGCATTCACCACCTCGGCGGGAGTCAGGACTGCGGCGGCCAGGCTCGGCCCATCAATAAGGTTCATGGTGAACCATGGCCGGTCATTGTCGACCCCGTTGTTGTGAATAGTGATGATGCTCGGGTGATCGAGCGCCGCCAAGGTTCGTGCCTCGATCGCGAACCGTTGCTGAAACTCGGGATTCGACGCGCCAGCAAACGAGATGACTTTCATCGCCTCGCGGCGGCGCAGGTGCTCGTTCTCGACCACGTAGACATCACCCATGCCGCCGGATCCAAGCAAGTCGATAATCCGATACCCGCCGATTGTCATTCCCGGTGCGTACTGCATTCGCCTCGATTTCTCAGTGTCGACTTTTCGGCAGCGTGAGGTACTACGGCTATCAGAAGGTCACTTTCAGTGGCGTTGTCTGCTTCTCGGCGTCGGCAGATGAATTGCCGATGTTGCCGCGACTCGATGCGCCCCAGCAGTACACCTCGTTGCTCTCGTCCATCGCACACGTGGAGCTTTGCCCGGTTGTGATGGCCTTGACGTTGGTCAGTCCGGTAACGGGTGTCGGCTTCATCTGGTCCTCGGTGTTGCCGTTGCCGAGCTGACCGAAAGTGTTGTTGCCCCAGCATTGTGCTGCGGAACCATCAACGACGCACGCACCCTGGACATCCACCGAAACCTGTTTGGGGTCTTCGATCCCCGAAACCTCCACCGGGACGGTCCGATTCCCGGGGCCATCGACAGCGTTGCCCCAGCAGTACACCTTGCCGTCAGCGACGGCGCAGGAGGAACGGTGGTAAAGATCCTTCTCGCGGTCGTACGAACCACCCACCGAGATCGATGTCACGTTCTTCAGGTTCTGGACTTTGACCGGGGTGCTCGTTTGCGTCGTGGTGCCATTGCCGATCTGGCCGTCGTCGTTGCCTCCCCAGCAGTATGCGGAGTTGTCGTCGCCAGCGATGGCGCACATGGTCGATCCATCACCAGCGACGTACGACACGTTCTTCAATGCCGTTACCTTTTGCGGTGTCGCCACGACCTCCGCCGTATTGCCAGTGCCGATCATGCCGGCTTCTCCACTGCCCCAGCAGAACAGCTCTTTGTCGACGCTGACCGCGCACGTTGTGCCGGCAGCGGTACGAATCGCCGTCGACTTACCAAGTCCCGGGACTTTCACCGGAGCCTGGCGCCCCTCCGTGGACCCATCGCCGACCTGCCCGTAGCGGTTGGCCCCCCAGCAATAAACATCGCCGTCCGCAATTGCGCACGCCGTGGTCGGATAGCCGTCGTTCTTGGACCGGTAGTTGCCGATCGAAACGGCAGTCACGTTGGTGAGTCCCGGGACTTTGACCGGCGTGTTGTGCGTGCCGGTACCGCCGTCGCCGATCTGGCTGAACTCGTTGTCGCCCCAGCAGAACAGATCCCCGTTCTGCACGGCACACGCGGTTCCGGATTCCACAGCGAGCAGGGATTCCGGAAACGCGAGGGGTGCGGGAGCCGATTCGCCCTTAAACAACCAGAGCGGAGTTGTCGCCGCGACCGCGAGCAACACAATTGCGGCCAGAGACAGGGCAACCCAAAGACCCTTCTTGCTCTTTTTAGTCGGCGGCACCGCGCCCCCGACCCATGCTGGCCCTGCCACACCCGCGACGGGTGGAGGCGAACCCGCGCCACTGAAGTTGCTCGGGCCCTGTTGGGGATGCCCGCCGCCTGGCGCGTACATACCCGCCCCGACAGGTGGGACCATTCCCGGCTGGGACATTCCTGGTTGCGAGAAACCCGGCTGAACCATTCCCGGATGCGACGGGTTCGATTGCTGCATGGCCGGTTGCTGCATGCTCGGTGGCGGTGTCGAGACAGGCGGCGGAGTCATGGTGCCCCGCCCATACGGAGGCGGTGTCGGCGTCGGCGCGGACTGCGGGTGAAAAGGCTGCGGGGCGGGAGTCTGCGGGGCGGGAGTCTGATACGACGGCTTCGGTACCGCCACCGCAGTGGCCGTCCCGAGTTGGGTCTGGGCAAATGCGCGCTTCAACTCGTCGGTGAATGCCTGACAATTACTGAACCGTGCCGCCGGATCCTTCGCCATCGCACGGGCCAGAACCGGCCCCAAAGGCGCAAGGTCCGGTCGTGCCTGACCCAACATCGGCGGTGGGGTTTGGATGTGCGCCATCATCAACGCGGTGGTGGTGTCTGCTTTGAAGGGCGCACCGCCAGCGAACAACTCGTACGCTGTGCAGGCTAGGGAATACTGATCCGAAAGCGCCGACGCATGTTGACCGCTGATGATTTCGGGTGCGGTATAGGCGGCAGTGCCGACCACGGAATTCACGGCGGTCAACTGCGGAGAATCGGCCAACTTCGCAATCCCAAAATCCAACATGATGGCGCGCGCAATGGACCCATCATCGTTTCGGGTGATGACAATGTTCGCCGGTTTGATGTCCCGATGAATCACCGTGCGTGCGTGCGCATAGTCAAGGCCATCGGCAACCTGCCCGAGCACCAACACCGCATCGGCTGGCGACAGAGTGGTAGAAGCCAAATCCGGTCCGCGCACGTAACTCATCGTGAACCAGGGCAAACCGTCGGCGACGCCGTAGCTGTGCACGGTGATGATGCTCGGATGATCCAGCGAAGCCGCGGTGCGGGCCTCATTGCTGAAGCGCTGCTGGAAATCCGGATTCGACGCCCCGCTTACCGAAATGACTTTCATCGCTTCGCGTCTTTGCAACTGCTCGTTCTCGACGACATAAACATCGCCCATGCCACCGGAACCGAGTAGTTCTACCACTCGATAACCAGCAATTTGGCTTCCTGGCGTTGCAGACATCCCTAGACCTCCCGGGTGGCCGTCTAATACGACGGTCGGATTATGTTGTCGATGACGCTATCGCATTGGGCGAGGTATTTTCTGACGCTCGTCACTTATGCGAACGACACGTTGGCTCAGTGTTCTCAGGCGACGATCACCGGCCTCGCGGGTCGGCAAACCTGGTCGCGTGCCCGGGTGGTGTGCCGTCGGCGATCCGGGTGGAGGCCGGGGAGAATTTCAGGGAAGCAATGCGATTCGACTAATCTGACAGCAAGTTCTTTTCACCGCCCAACACGGCAAATAGGAGATGCGAGCCCGGTGGCTGACGACACTGCTCCCAACGAATTCCCGACGAGCGCCGAATTGGATGCCGCTGTCGCTGACGCGATCGCCGCCTTCGAAGGTGCCACCGACCTCGAGTCGCTGGCCGCAGCGAAAACCGCCTACTTTGGTGATCGTTCGCCGATTGCCCTCGCCCGCCGCGCGCTCGGAAGTTTGCCTAAGGAAGAACGATCGGCCGCGGGCAAGCTCGTCAATGAAGTCCGTGGCAAGGTCCAGACGGCGCTGGATGCACGCACCGAAATTCTCACTGCCGAGCGTGATGCCGCAGTCCTGGTCGCCGAGTCCATCGATGTCACGTTGCCGTCTGGCCGCCGTGGACGCGGTGCCCGCCATCCCATCACGGTGATCGGCGACCAAGTTGCCGATGTCTTCGTGGGGATGGGCTGGGAGATCGCCGAAGGCCCCGAGGTCGAAACCGAACACCACAACTTCGATGCCCTGAACTTTTTGCCCGACCACCCCGCGCGGTCGATGCAAGACACGTTCTACATTGCGCCCGAAGGCTCCCGCCAGGTGCTCCGCACCCATACTTCGCCCGTCCAGGTGCGGTCGATGCTCACTCGGGACGTTCCGATTTACGTTGCTTGCCCCGGCCGGACCTTCCGGACCGACGAACTCGATGCCACGCACACCCCGGTTTTCCATCAGATCGAGGGCCTGGCTGTCGACAAGGGGCTCACCATGGCCAACCTCCGGGGCACCCTCGAAGTGCTCGCGAAGGCCTTGTTTGGCCCCGAGACGACCACCCGTATGCGGGCCAGCTATTTCCCGTTTACCGAACCGTCGGCAGAGGTCGACGTGTGGTTCCCCGGTAAGAAGGGTGGCGCGGGCTGGGTGGAGTGGGGTGGCTGCGGCATGGTCAACCCGAATGTGCTCCGATCCAGCGGCATTGACCCCGAGGTTTACACGGGATTTGCCTTCGGGATGGGATTGGAACGGACGCTGCAGTTCCGCAACGACCTGCCTGACATGCGCGACATGGTGGAAGGCGATATCCGCTTCACCCTGCCCTTCGGGCCCGCGCTCTAAACGCTAGCCCGGCCCCACAAGAATCTTCCGAAAGTAGTTGGTGAACAAGTGCGTCTCCCACAGTCCTGGCTGACCGAGGTCCTGCGCGCAGGCACTCCGGACTGGTCCGCGTCGACCGAAGAGATCGACGCGGGATTCGTCCGCGTCGGGTTCGAAATCGAAGATGTCGAGCCATTCCCCGAGATCACCGGGCCACTGGTGATTGGCCGCGTGGCCACAATCGAAGAACTCACCGAATTTAAGAAGCCCATTCGTTTCTGCCAGGTCGACGTCGGCGAAGAAGCGCCGCGCGACATTGTGTGCGGCGCCCGCAACTTCGGTGAAGGCGACCTTGTGGTGGTGGCACTGCCGGGTGCGGTGCTCCCGGGAGACTTCGCAATCGCCACGCGCAAGACCTATGGGCGGACTTCCGACGGCATGATCTGCTCGGTGAGCGAACTGGGCGTCGGTAACGACCACTCCGGGATCCTGGTCCTGACGCCGGGAACCGCAGAGCCCGGCGCGTCTGCCCACGAGGTCCTTGGCCTTGCCGACACCGCCATCGACATCAATGTGACGCCCGACCGCGGTTACGCCTTCTCGATGCGCGGCCTGGGCCGCGAGCTCGCCAGCGCCTTCGAGGCCCCGTTCGTCGACACCGGCCTGGCAAGCGCTCCGCTCGACGCGACCGCCCCGGGCGACGCCTGGCCCGTCGCCATCGACGACGACAGCAAGGCAACCCGCTACACCGCCCGCCTACTGACCGGGGTCGACGCGACTGCCTCATCGCCGTGGTGGATGGCTAAACGACTCATGGTCGCGGGGATCCGTCCCATCTCAGCGATTGTCGACATCACCAACTACGTGATGATTGAGCTCGGTCAACCGTTGCACGCCTTCGACGCCGACAAGGTTGTGGGCACCGTCCGCGTCCGTGCGGCGCAGGCGGGGGAGACTCTGGAGACCCTCGACGGTGTGACCCGCAAGCTCGATCCCGAAGATATTGTCATCGCCGATGACTCGGGCCCGATCGCGCTGGCGGGCGTGATGGGTGGCGCATCGACGGAGGTTTCCGACGCCACCACAAACGTGCTGCTGGAGTCGGCCAATTTCGACCAGGTTCGGGTTTTCCGCACCGGCAAGCGGCACAAGTTGTCGTCGGAAGCCGCCAAGCGATTCGAGCGGATGGTCGATCTCGAAATCACCGCCGTCGCCTCCGACCGCGCCGCGGCGCTCATCGCCGAGATTGCGGGCGGAGCGGTGGCAGGCCCGTTGGCTGACGTGCGCGTCGAGGGTGATTCCGCGCCCGTCATCGAGATCGCTCCCAACCTTCCGGACGAGACCGCAGGTGTCGAATACCCGGCGGGAACCACTGCCGCGCGACTGCGGGAAGTTGGTTGCACGGTTGTCGGTGACGCACCTCTGCGGGTGACGCCGCCGTCGTGGCGACCGGACCTGCGTCAGCGCGCTGATCTGGTGGAAGAAGTGCTCCGCTTGGAGGGCCTGGAGGACATTCCGGCAATCGTGCCGCGCGCGACCGGCGGCACCGGCCTCACGGCCGCGCAGCGACGTCGCCGGGCAATTGGCATCGGCTTGGCGACGGATGGATTCGTGGAAGTACTCCCGTACCCGTTTATGCCCGCTGGCGTATTCGATGACTGGGGGCTGCCGGCAAATGATCCGCGCCGCAACGCTGTGTCGGTGCTGAATCCGCTGGAGTCCGACCGCCCGCAGCTCAATACGACCCTTCTGCCCGGCATCATGGAGATGGCGGCGCGCAACATTGCCCGCGGACGTCGTGACCTGGCGTTGTACACCATCGGTCAGGTGGTACTCGGCGGCAACCAGGGGCCAACGGTGCCCGCACTCGATGTCACGCGTCGACCTACGCAGCAGGAACTGGCGGCCCTCGATGCCTCGCTGCCGGATCAGCCGCTGCATGTCGGTGTCCTGTTGACGGGCCTGCGTGAACCGGCTGGTGCGCTAGGTGCCGGTCGTCCGGCCGACGCTTACGACGCGTTCGAGGCGGCCCGCCAAATTGGGCGTGCGGCCGACGTGGAGATTTCGCTGGTGTCCGACGATCACCTCCCGTGGCATCCGGGCCGCTGTGCACGCCTCGAAGTTGACGGCACCGTGGTTGGCTACGCGGGCGAACTGCATCCGGCAGTGCTTGAACGGATGGGACTACCTGCCCGACTGTGCGCGGTCGAGATCAACATCGACGCGTTGCCGTTGCAAGAGAATCTGGCATCGCCGCGAGTCTCGCCGTTCCCGGCCGTCCTTCAGGACGTGAACGTTGTGGTCGCGGAAACTGTTGCGGCGCAAGACGTGCAAGACGCACTGGTGGCTGGCGCAGGTGACCTCCTCGAGTCAATCGCGCTATTCGACGTTTTCAGCGGGGAACAGGTTGGCGAAGGAAACAAATCGTTGACCTTCGCGTTGACCTTCCGCGCAGCCGATCGAACGCTCACCGAGGACGAAGGCTCCGAGGCCAAGATGGCGGCCGTGGCTCATGCTGCTGAGGCGGTCGGGGCGCGACTGCGTTGATTCGCGTTCTCTTTACCGCGGTCGCGGGCGTCCTCGTTTTTACGTGGCTGCACCGTCGATTAATCCGGCTGCCCGGACTGACGGGTCGTTGGGCGGTCGCCGCCGACGTCATATTGGCGGCCCTGACGGCGACCACCGTGGCGGCATTCGCGGTTGGCGGACCGCTCGACCCATCGTGGGCTCGGCCGCTTGGCTTCCTTGGCTTCACCTGGGCGGCCGTCATCTATTACCTGATGCTTGGCACCCTGCTGATCGCCGTGGCGCGATTGATCGCACGGGGCATCGCTCGGTTGCGTGGGAAGAACGCGGGTCGCGACGTCGGCATCCGCACGACGGCGGTCGCGACGGCAGTCGTGGTTGTCGGATCTCTTGCCGCTGTGGGATACGGCCTTGTCGAGGCCTCGTCGCCGCGAATCGTCACGGAGACGGCAACAATCAAGAATCTGCCCGCCGGGTTCGACGGCGCGAAGGTGGCCCTGGTGACCGACGTGCATGCGGGACCGGCGCGTGGCGCGGACTTTGTGCGTCAGGTTGTCGACAAGGTGAACGCGCAGAACCCCGACCTGGTGATCCTTGGCGGCGACCTCACCGATGGCACCGTGGCGCACGTGGGGCCCGATTTGTTGCCGCTCAAGGAGCTGCGGGCACCGTTGGGTGTCTACGCCGTGAGCGGCAATCACGAGTATTACGTCGTCGACGGTGGGTCGTGGCTCGATTTCTGGGAGACGCTCGGGATCAAGACACTCCGAAACCAGCGGGTGGAATTGCACCGCGGCGGAGGGGTTATCGACCTGGCTGGCGTGTACGACAAGACGGCTCCGGAACCGCAGGCTCCGGACTACGGGAAGGCCTTGGGCGATCGCGTCGCCGACCGGCCGGTGATCTTTGTGGCGCACCAGCCGAGCCAGGCATTCGAAGCCGCCAAGTACGGTGCTGATCTGCAGTTGTCCGGGCACACCCATGATGGACAGATGTGGCCCAACACGTACATCGTGGCGCTGGAAGAACCGGTAACCGCCGGGTGGGGCAATGTTGATGGCGTGCCGATCTACGTGACCCGGGGGACCGGGGCCTGGGGGCCACCGGTGCGCGTTCTAGCGCCGCCGGAAATCACGATCCTTACCCTGCGGCCGTAACCCCGTAAATATTTGGCTGCATTAAATTCCGCGATCGTGCATAATAATCGTATGAGTATCAAGGTGGCAGTAGCCGGCGCGAGCGGTTACGCGGGCGGCGAGATCCTTCGACTGCTGTGCGGTCATCCGCGCCTGACGTCCGGTGAACTGGAGATCGGTGCACTGACCGCGGGCGGCAACGCGGGCACTCGACTCATCGAGCATCACAAGAATTTGTTCCCGCTGGCCGATCGCATCCTTGAGGAGACGACACCGGAAGTCCTCGCCGGACATGACGTGGTCTTCCTCGGGTTGCCGCACGGGCAGTCGGCCGCCATCGCGAATACTCTGTCGCCGAGCACGTTGATCGTCGACTGCGGTGCTGACTTCCGGCTCGAAGACTCCAGTGAATGGGCGGCGTACTACGGAGGTACGCATGCCGGTACCTGGCCCTACGGAATGCCCGAGCTCCCCGGGAACCGGGAAAAGCTTGAAGGCGCCAGCCGAATCGCGGTACCCGGCTGCTACCCAACGGTCTCGATCTTGACCCTGCTGCCTGCACTGGCTTCGGGCCTCGTCGAACCGTCGGTCAACGTGGTCGCAATGTCCGGCACTTCCGGTGCCGGCCGCTCCCCGAAGGTCAACCTGCTGGCCGCCGAAGTGATTGGGTCGGTTCGGGCCTACGGCGTCGGCGGAATGCATCGGCATACGCCGGAAATCACCCAGGCGCTCTCCGCTGCGGCGGCTATGCCGGTCACCGTCTCCTTTACTCCGGTCCTGGTGCCGACCACTCGAGGCATCCTCGCAACGTGCTCGGCCAAGACCAGCGCGTCCATTGACGAAATTCGGGCGGTGTACGAAAAGGCCTACGCGAACGAACCGTTTGTGAACCTGCTCCCGTTGGGAGAGTTCCCAGAGACCGGTTCCGTGATTGGCACCAACATGGTGTCCATCGGCATATCGGTTGACGAACGCTCCGGCACCTTTGTGGCCGTGGGTGTGGTCGACAACCTCACCAAGGGCACCGGCGGCGCCGCCGTTCAGTCGATGAACCTCGCCCTCGGTTGGGGCGAACTTGAAGGCCTGCCGATGGTGGGCGTGGCCCCGTGACACGTGACCCAGCAAGTACCGACCCAACCAGTAGTAAGCCTTCGGACCTCATCGCAAAGGACCAGACAACCGTGACCGAATCTGTTCCCACCAACCATCAGGGCGACGACCTCGAGCGGCTGATTGGTTCGCGCATGACACGCAAGCAGGGAGTAACCGCGCCCCTCGGCTTCCGGGCGGCCGGACTGGCTGCGGGTATCAAAGCTAATGGCAACCCCGACCTCGCCTTGGTCTTCAACGAAGGCCCCGACCTGGGTGCCGCGGGGGTATTCACCCGCAATCAGGTCAAAGCCGCGCCTGTCCTTTGGACGCAACAGGTCATCCAAAGTCGGGCCCTGCGCGCGGTGATCCTCAATTCGGGCGGCGCGAATGCGTGCACCGGTCCGGAAGGCTTCCAGGATTCGCACGCCACCGCCGAGGCGGTCGCGACAGACCTGTCGAATTGGGGTACCGAAACCGGCGCCGTCGAGGTTGCTGTCTGCTCCACCGGCCTGATTGGTGAACGCCTACCGATGGACAAGGTGCGGGCCGGCGTCACTGAGATCGTCCACGAGATGGCTGGCGGAATTGAAGGTGGCACCGACGCGGCCTACGCGATCATGACCACCGACACCATCCCCAAGCAGGTGGCGTTGCACCATACGGGCGGCTGGAACGTCGGCGGGATGGCCAAGGGTGCAGGCATGATGGCACCGTCGCTCGCGACGATGCTGGTGGTGCTCACCACCGACGCCAAAGTGAGCGCGGAAGCGCTCGATACCGCGCTGCGTCGTGCGACCGCACGTACCTTCGACCGCCTCGACATCGATGGGTCCATCTCAACTAACGACACCGTATTGCTCATGTCGTCAGGTGCCAGCCAGATTGAGGTACCGCAGGAAGAGCTCGACGCCGCGGTGTTTGCTGTCTGTGACGATCTCGCTGGGCAATTGCAGAGCGACGCCGAAGGCGTCACCAAGCGAATCGAGATCACCATTACCGGGGCGGTGACCGAAGACGATGCGCTGGAGATCGCGCGGGGCGTCGGCCGGGACTCCCTGGTCAAGACGGCACTGTTCGGATCCGACCC
Source organism: Gordonia sp. (in: high G+C Gram-positive bacteria) (assembly GCF_049647785.1). GTDB lineage: Bacteria > Actinomycetota > Actinomycetes > Mycobacteriales > Mycobacteriaceae > Gordonia. The sequence goes on along the minus strand of NZ_JBARYI010000006.1, from coordinate 10,322 downwards.
CAACTGGGGCCGAGTCCTCGCCGCTATCGGTGCCTCGCGCGTCCGGATCAATCCGGACTTGATCACCGTGTCGTTCAACGGATCGCCGATCGCCAAGAACGGCACCGGTGTCCCCGGGGCGCGCGACGTGGACCTGTCGGGCGATCGCATCGAGGTCGTTGCCGACCTTGGTCTCGGGGAAGCACAGGCCACCATCCGGACCACCGACCTGTCGCACGCCTACGTCGAAGAGAACTCGGCGTACTCGTCATGACCGACCTGAATCCGCTGGAAAAAGCGGGAATCATCGCCGAATCGCTGCCCGCCCTGCAGGCTTTGCACGGCAAACGAGTCGTCATCAAGTACGGCGGCAACGCCATGGTCGACGACGAACTCAAGAAGGCCTTCGCCGCCGACATGGCACTCCTGCGTGCCTGTGGCATCCATCCGGTGGTCGTCCATGGGGGCGGACCCCAGATTTCGGCGATGCTCGGCAAGTTGGGCCTGGAGGGGGAGTTCCGCGGCGGTTTCCGCGTGACCACGCCCGAAGTTATGGACGTGGTCCGCATGGTGCTGTTCGGTCAGGTGGGACGAGAACTCGTCGGCCTGATTAACGCGCACGGGCCCTACGCGGTCGGTATCACCGGCGAAGACGCCCACTTGCTGACCGCCACCCGGCGGACCGTCCTCGTCGATGGGCAGCCCACCGACATCGGTCTGGTTGGCGACATTTCCGAGGTCAACACCTCGGCCATCGACGATCTCATCGCCGCTGGCCGAATCCCCGTCGTTTCGACCATTGCACCCGACGTGGCGGGCCAAGTTCACAACATCAATGCCGACACTGCGGCCGGCGCTGTCGCCGGAGCACTCGGTGCTGAACACCTGGTGATGCTCACCGATGTCGAAGGTCTCTACACCGACTGGCCCGATCGAAGCTCACTGGTTTCAACCATCACCGCCAACGAGACCGAAGCACTGCTCCCGAGCCTCGACGCGGGGATGGTGCCGAAGATGGAAGCGTGCATGCGTGCGGTCCGCGACGGTGTCGGTGCCGCTCATGTGATCGACGGTCGAGTCCCGCACTCGGTGCTCGCCGCGCTGCTCACCGCATCCACGTCCGGTACGACCGTCGTCGATGACGAACCCGGCGGCGCAGAAGGTCAGCAAGCAGAAGTTCATCACTCAGTTCACCAATCATCGGGAAGGCAGTCATGACTGCACCCTTGCAGCAGCGGTGGTCCGCTGCACTCATGAACAACTATGGAACCCCCGGAATTGCGCTGGTTCGCGGTAACGGCGCAATGGTCTACGACGCTGACGGGCGCGAATACCTAGACCTGCTCGGGGGGATCGCGGTCAATGCTCTCGGCCACGCCAACCCGGCCATCGTTGAGGCCGTCACGGCGCAGTTGTCGACCCTCGGGCATGTCTCGAACCTGTACATTTCGCCGCCCGTCGTGGAACTGGCCGAGCGTCTTCTCGCCGCCTTCGGGCACGACGGTCGCGTCTTTTTGTGCAACTCGGGCACCGAAGCCAACGAGGCGGCGTTCAAGCTCGCCCGCCGGACCGGTCGGCCACAGATCATTGCGACCGAAGGCGGATTCCACGGTCGCACCATGGGATCGCTTGCGATGACTGGGCAACCGGGCAAGCGTGCGCCATTTGAGCCGATGCCCGCCGGAGTCGACTTTGTTCCCTTCGGCGACATCGCTGCCCTCGAGGCCGCCGTCACCGGGCAGACGGCCGCCGTTATCCTCGAACCCATTCAAGGGGAGCGGGGCGTCGTCGTTCCACCGCCGGAATACCTGGCCGAGGCACGTCGAATTACCGCGGAGCACGGTGCGTTACTGATCCTCGACGAGGTGCAGACCGGTATCGGCCGCACCGGTTGGATGTTCGCGCACCAGCGGGCTGGGATCGTGCCTGATGTCATGACCCTCGCCAAGGGACTCGGCGGTGGCATGCCGATCGGGGCGTGCATCGCCACCGGTCCGGCCGCAGACCTGTTTGGACCCGGCGATCACGGCACCACATTCGGCGGCAACCCCGCGTGTGCGGCCGCCGCCCTCGCTGTCCTGAAGTACATCGACGAGCAGGATCTGCTGGCACACGTCGATCAGGTGGGTAAAACGATCGCCGACGGTATCGAAGCGCTCGGGCATCCGCAGGTCGCAGGGGTCCGAGGCGAGGGCCTGCTGCTGGGCATCGTGCTGAACTCCGATATCTCCGGTGCTGCAGAGAAGGCCGCCCGCACTGCCGGCTACCTAATTAATGCACCCGCACCCAACGTGCTCCGGATTGCGCCGCCGCTGATCCTGACCGAAGAACAAGGCGCGCAATTTGTCGCCGACCTGCCCGCCATCCTGGATGCGGCCACCGACGAACAGACCGGAAAGGCCTGAATCATGACTGCACCTACCGCTGGCACCGTTCGGCACTTTCTGCGCGACGATGACCTGACCCCCGCCGAGCAGGCCGAGGTCCTCGCGCTCGCCGCCGAGATGAAGCGTGATCGGTTCGCGTTCCGTCCCCTGGAGGGCCCGCGCGCCGTCGGCGTCATCTTCGACAAGAACTCGACGCGCACTCGCTTCTCGTTTGAGGTCGGCATCAGCCAACTCGGTGGCCACGCAGTCGTGGTCGACGGTGCCAACACTCAGATGGGTCGCGACGAATCGTTTGCCGACACTGGCCGCGTGCTGTCGCGGTTTGTCGATGCCATCGTGTGGCGCACATTCGGCCAAGACCGATTGGAAGCTGTCGCCGAATACGCGACCGTTCCCGTGGTCAACGCGTTGTCGGACACCTTCCACCCCTGCCAGATCCTGGCTGATCTGCAGACCATCATCGAACGCAAGGGGAGTGCCGCAGGCCTCACCATGACGTACTTCGGCGATGCCGCTAACAATATGGCGCACTCGCTGATGCTCGGTGGCGTTACCGCGGGTATGCACGTTCGGGTCAGCGGTCCCAGCGACTTCCAACCGGATCCGGCCGTGGTCGAGGCAAGTAACCGTCGCGCCGCAGAAACCGGTGGCAGCGTCGAACTCATCACTGACCCGATCGCTGCCGCGACGGGCGCTGACGTCCTCGTCACCGACACCTGGGTGTCGATGGGCCAGGAGGAAGACGGACTCGACCGGGTCGGACCGTTCCGGCCGTACCAGATCAACACCGAACTCCTCGCCCACGCTGCCGACGATGCGATTGTGCTGCACTGCCTCCCCGCCCACCGGGGTGAGGAAATTACCGATGAGGTGATCGATGGTCCGGCAAGCGTCGTCTTTGACGAAGCGGAAAACCGGTTGCACGCGCAAAAGGCGCTGCTTGCGTGGCTCATGGACCGACCGTGACCGCTCCCAACTCGGAACGCGAACCCGAACGCCTCGCGGCAACGCGTGCGGGTAGGCATTCGCGCATCGTCGAAATCCTGGCCGCCGAAACCATTCGGAGCCAGGTAGAACTGCAGCAACGGCTGGCGCAGATCGGTATCGACGCCACCCAGGCCACGATCTCGCGAGACCTCGAAGAACTCGGTGCCGTGAAGTTACGCGCCGCCGACGGTGGGGTAGGCGTGTACGTGGTGCCGGAAGACGGCAGCCCCATGCTTGGCGTGTCAGGCGGCACCGACCGAGTGGCACGCCTCGTGTCCGAACTGCTCGTATCAACGGACTCTTCGGGCGACGTCGCCGTTCTGCGCACCCCGCCCGGGGCCGCCGGATACCTCGCCAGCGCCCTGGATCGGGCACGACTGCCCGGGGTCGTTGGCACAATCGCAGGCGACGACACCATCTTCGTCTTGGCGAGGCGACCGCTGTCCGGTGCCGACCTTGCTGCCAGAATTGAAGGACTGGTCTAACCCAGGCCCTGCGTTAACTTACCGACCCCACCCGCGAACTCATGAGGAGCACGTGCCGACATGGCGACTGCCGAGAACAACAACGCACCAGCGACCGGAAACGATCACGAGGGCACCAATGAGGGCGCACTGTGGGGCGGACGATTCGCTGACGGTCCCGCTGCGGCGATGGCCGCGTTGAGCAAGTCGACGCACTTCGACTGGGCGCTGGCACCCTACGACGTTCAGGCATCCAAGGCACATGCCCGAGTTCTTGCCAAAGCCGGTTTGCTCACCGAATCCGATGCCGCGGCGATGCAGGTGGGATTGGATCAACTCGCCGCCGACGTTGCCGACGGCACCTTTGGTCCCGCAGAGTCGGACGAGGACGTCCACGGTGCGCTCGAACGCGGCCTGATTGAGCGAGTCGGTGCCGAACTCGGAGGCCGCCTCCGTGCGGGCCGCTCGCGCAACGACCAGGTCGCAACGCTATTCCGCATGTGGCTGCGCGATGCGATGAGCCGGGTTGGTCTCGGAGTGCTCGATCTCGCCGAGGCCCTCGTGAACCAGGCTGCGGCAAATCCCGGCGTCGTGATGCCGGGCAAGACGCACCTGCAAGCCGCGCAACCAGTGCTACTGGGCCACACCCTGCTCGCCCACGCACAGCCATTGCTCCGCGACGTCGCTCGACTCGTCGACGCAGATCGTCGCGTCGCCGTCTCGCCGTACGGTTCCGGCGCGCTCGCTGGTTCGTCGTTGGGCCTCGACCCCGCAGCCATCGCCGCCGACCTCGGATTCGACAGTGCCGCGGACAACTCCATTGACGCCACCTCCTCGCGCGACTTTGCCGCCGAAGCCGCGTTCGTCTTCGCGATGACCGCCGTCGACATGTCCCGACTCGGGGAGGACGTCATTCTGTGGAGCACCCCGGAGTTCGGATACGTCACCCTCGCTGATGCATGGTCGACGGGGAGTTCGATCATGCCGCAGAAAAAGAACCCCGATGTCGCGGAACTGGCGCGCGGAAAAGCCGGGCGGATCATCGGTAACCTGACCGGGCTGCTTGCCACGCTGAAGGCGCAACCGCTCGCGTACAACCGCGATCTGCAGGAAGACAAAGAACCGGTCTTCGATTCGGTGGCCCAACTGGAACTGCTGCTCCCCGCCATGGCCGGTCTCGTCGCCACCCTGACCTTCCACCCGGAACGGATGGCCGAACTCGCACCCGCTGGTTTCACCCTGGCTACCGATATTGCCGAGTGGCTGGTCCGACAGGGGGTTCCGTTCCGAGTGGCACACGAGGTCGCCGGGGCCAGCGTCCGCGAAGCCGAACTGCGCGGGGTCGGACTCGATGAACTCGACGACGAAACCATGGCCGCGATCAACCCAGCACTGACACCAGCGGTCCGGGAAGTGCTGACCGTCACCGGTTCCATTGAATCCCGCAATGCCCTCGGTGGCACCGCATCAGTACAGGTGGAAAGGCAGATTACGGTCGCTGCGGCCAAGATCGCCGAACTGCGTGCGGCACTGACCTAGCAAACTCTGCTGGCCGGGTGATGCACATGCGGTCCGCATGCACATGTCGACTGTGTCACTAGTAAACTCACGGCGTGCTCGCGAGCGCTGAATCTCGGCGAACGGGGCAACCGGAAGTGGTGAGGGGAAAAACCGTGGCGAGACTTCTGCCAGATGTGGGTGGAACCGTTGGTCGGATCGTGGCGACCGCACAGAACGGACTGGAAGTCATCCGGATGGGTGGCCTGGATACCGGGACTGAACCGACGCCGTACCAGGTTGTCGAGACCGAAAAAATGTACCGGCTGCGACGCTACTTCCCGGCCGACACCGGGGAGGGTTACGCCCACGTTGTGCTGGTCCCGCCGATGATGGTGTCGGCCAATGTCTACGACGTCGGGCCAGAGAACGGCGCAGCATCCGTGCTGTACCGGCACAAGGTGATTCCGTGGGTGGTCGACTTCGGCTCGCCGGACCACGAAGAGGGCGGCATGGAGCGCACCCTCACCGACCACGTTGTCGCCATCAGTCGAGTCATTGATCTCGTCCGGCGCGTCACCGGACAGGACGTCCACCTCGGCGGATATTCGCAGGGTGGCATGTTCGCCTACCAAACGGCCGCCTACCGGCGATCCAAGGGCATCGCCAGCGTGATCACCTTTGGCAGTCCGGTCGATATCCTCGCCGCACTGCCACTCGGCCTGCCGGCGCAACTAGCCGTTCCCGGAGCCGAATTTGTCGCCGACAATGTTTTCAACCGTCTCTGGATTCCCAGCTGGTTGGCGCGGGCGGGATTCCAGCTTGTTGACCCCGTCAAGACCGTGCGAAGCCGCATCGACTTTCTCCGCAAACTTCACGACCGAGATGCTCTTCTCCCGAGAGAAGACCAGCGTCGCTTCATCGAGCAGGAAGGCTGGGTGGCCTGGTCGGGCCCGGCCGTGGCTGAACTCTTGCGTCAGTTCGTCGTCCACAACCGCATGATGTCCGGCGGTTTTGTCATCGACGGGGACGTTGTCTCGATGACGGAGATCACCTCGCCGATCCTGGCCTTCGTCGGCGAAACTGACGACATCGGTCAACCGCTTGCCGTGCGCGGCATCGTGCGGGCGGCGCCCGACGCCGAAGTCTATGAGTCAGATCTGCCCGTCGGACACTTCGGCTTGGTCGTCGGTTCGAAGGCCGGCCAGATCACGTGGCCGACGGTCGGCGAATGGATCCAATGGCAAGAAGGCAACGGCGACCGCCCTGCGGCCATCGATCGGATGCGTCCCACCGCACCAAGTGAGCGCGGAACCGGTATTAGCTGGGCCAATCGTCTGACCTACGGTGTTGGTCAGGTGGCCGGGGTGGGAAATACCGTCTCGAAGGAACTTGTCGGTGCCGTCAGTGGGCTCCAGCGAACAACGAAGGCAGTGGCGACCGAATCGGTCCGTACTGTCCCACGACTTTTCCGCCTGGGGCAGATTGAACCGTCCACGCGGGTCTCTCTCGGCAAATTGATGAGCGAGAACGCTAAGCGCACACCGAACGAGGAAGCCTTTCTCTTTGAGGATCGAGTCCTGACCCACGCCCAGGTCAATACTCGGATCAACAATGTGGTGGCCGGCCTCATCGAATGCGGTATTCGTCCGGGCGTCCATGTCGGGATGATGATGGATCCCCGGCCGTCGGCCCTCGTGACCGTCGCGGCGCTGTCACGACTCGGTGCGGTCGCAGTGCTTCTGCCGTCGTGGGATGAACTTCCCGAGCTCCTCGCGCTCGCCGAGACAAAAGTCATCGTCACCGACCCGGTGCACTTGGATCGTGCCGCAACCGCGTGCGATCGAGTCTTGGTCCTCGGCGGTGGCAGCAGTGATGCCCGCGCTATCGAACGCGCCGACGGCGAACGCATCGTCGATATGGAGAAGATCGACCCCGAACGCGTCCGCATGCCGTCGTGGTATCGGCCCGATCCAGGCCTCGCCGGCGACCTCGCTTTCATTCTCTTCACCGAAACCCAGGGTCGCGTGAACCGGTGGTCGATCACGAACCACCGATTCGCCATGTCGGCCTTCGGTGCCGCTGCGGCAGCGGGTCTGTCCAGCCGCGACACGGTCTACTGCCTTCCGCCACTCCACCACGCATCGGGCCTGCTGACCACCCTCGGTGCCACCGCCGCCGGCCGCTCACGCATTGCCCTTTCGACAGGAGTCGATCCGGAACGGTTCAGCCGTGAGGTGCGACGCTATGGCGTCACCGTGGTTTCGTACACCTGGAATATGTTGAGCGACATCCTCGACGACCCGAAGTTCGACGCCAGCCAGCTCGGTTCCGTCCGGCTCTTCATGGGTTCGGGCCTGACCACGGGGTTGTGGAAGCGCATTCGGGAACAACTCCCGAAGGCTCGCGTTCTCGAATTCTTCGCCACCGCCGATGGTTCAGCGATTCTCGCCAACGTCGAAGACAACAAGATTGGATCGATGGGCGTCGCTCTCCCGGAAACCAATCCGGTGCGGATCGCCGCTTACGACCCGGTCACCGAACGACTGGAGATCGACCGCGAAACCGGGTACATCAGGGAGACCGGTCCTGGCGAAATCGGCATGATGGTCGCGCATGCTGGCCAGCGGTTCGAAGCCTCGGGCCTGGTCCTCCGAGACGTCTTCCGCCCGCGCGACCGATGGGAAGTTGCCGGGAGCCTGTTCCACGCCGACAGCGAGGGGGACCTTTGGTATGTCGGTTCAGCGCAAGGCGTTGTACAGAGCGCTGCCGGCCCGGTCTTCACCGTCCCGATGCAGCAGGCACTGTCGCAGATCAACGGCGTCAAGGCTGTCGGCGTCTATTCGGTGGGGGAGTCGGGACAGCAACTCGCAGTGGCAGTAGTGCAGCTGTCGCATGGATTCACCTCGCTGACTCCGACCCAGATTCGCGTTGCCCTTGGCGAACTTCCCGCCGAACAGCGTCCGCACCTGGTCCGAATTGTTGACGAGATCCCGCTTTCCGAATCGTTCCGGCCGCTCACGCGGTCGTTCGCGGCGAAGGGGATGCCGAAGCCGGGTGCCAAAATCTGGTACCGCGACCCCGACGGTCGGTACCGCCGGTTCACCGCGACGGCAGCATCGTCAGTCGATCTTCACCAGATCCCGAATGCCATCGGCGGGGGCACCACAGATGAGGACGTTGCCGACGGGGACGTTGCTCGCGACGACCTTGATGTGATCGCCGAGTAGCCTTAGATCCGTTAATCGCCGCGTCCCCTCGCCAGGCAATTCCTCCTGCGGGCGAGCGCGGCCCGACCGAGACAACGAAGTGGGAGCTGATGGCAACACGTGCCGAGGGCATCGATCCGGTGGTCCGAGACCGACTGGTGTGCCCCCAGGATCTGGGCGAATTGATCAATGCGGGCGATGAGCTCTACAACCCGCGGCTCCGAGTCGCCTATGCCATCGACGAGCATGGCATCCCAAACATGCTGATCGACGATGCGCGTGCAGTCTCCGACGACGAGCACGCGCGCTTTACGGCAAAGGACGCGTGAGTCGGAGTTGGAAAACAACATCATCGATGAACTGGCTTGGCGCGGCCTCATCGGCCAGACCACTGACGAAGCCTCGCTCCGGGAAGCGCTGGAATCGCCAATTTCGCTGTACGCCGGATTCGATCCGACGGCGTCGAGCCTGCACGCCGGTCATCTGGTTCCGTTGTTGACCCTGCGTCGCTTCCAGCAGGCAGGTCACCGTCCGGTGGTCTTGTCGGGTGGAGCGACCGGGCTCATCGGTGACCCCCGCGATGTCGGTGAGCGCACCATGAATTCCACCGATACCGTCTCGGAGTGGGCGGACAAGATCGTTGGGCAATTGGAACGCTTCGTCACCATCGACGATTCGGCCAATGGAGCCGTCCTCGTCAACAACAACGAGTGGACCGGGCCGATGACGGCAATCGAGTTCTTGCGCGATGTGGGCAAGCACTTCTCGGTCAACGTGATGCTCGCTCGCGAAACGGTGAAGCGTCGCCTCGAGTCCGACGGCATCAGTTACACCGAGTTCAGCTACCTCCTGTTGCAGTCCAATGACTACCTGCAGTTGTTCCGCAAGTACGGATGCGTTCTGCAGATCGGTGGGTCTGATCAGTGGGGCAACATCCTCGGCGGCGTTGACCTCATCCGCAAGGTCGAGTCGGGGAGCGCGCATGCGCTCACCGTCCCGCTCGTCACCTCAGCCGACGGCAAAAAGTTCGGTAAGTCGACCGGTGGTGGCAGTGTCTGGCTCGATCCCGAGCTCACCAGTCCCTACGCCTGGTACCAGTACTTCGTGAACACGGCCGACGCCGATGTCGTGAAGTTCCTGAAGTGGTTCACCTTCCTCTCGCGTGAAGAGATCGACGAACTCGAACAGCTCACCGAGGAGAAGCCTCACCTTCGGACCGCGCAGAAGCGGTTGGCTGCCGAACTCACCACGCTGATTCACGGAGCTGACCAGACTGCGGCTGCCGAACTGGCCGCACAGGCATTGTTCGGTCGCGCGGAACTGGCGGGACTCGATGAGGGCACGTTGGCCGCGGCGCTGTCGGAAACCGGCGTCGCCGAATTCGAGGCCGGCACCACACCGACGATCGTCGACCTGCTTGTGGCGTCCGGTCTTGCGACTGGCAACAAGGCGGCACGCCGATCGATCGACGAGGGTGGTGCTTACGTCAACAACGTGAAGGTGACCGATCCCGAGTGGCAGCCGGCCGACACCGACCTGTTGTTCGGCAAGTGGCTGGTACTCCGAAGGGGCAAGAAGACCTTCGCCGGCGCGAAGATCGGGTCCTAAACCGCAGGGATATCCGGTCGATCTCGCTCTGACCTGGCGATTTGGTACTCCGCTCAAAGGGTGTGTAACTTATTCCAGGTCGGAGCGAGTCGTTCCGGCCAGCGAAATTCCTTCGAGGCTAGCGGGTTTGCACCGGCTGGTGGGTGTCGGATAGAGTAGCAATCCTGCGCTTGAGCGCGTTCTTGTTTCTT
>NZ_JBARYI010000005.1:0-23673 GCF_049647785.1 Gordonia sp. (in: high G+C Gram-positive bacteria) | reverse complement strand
GACGTGTAGCGGGAATCAACGCATCATGCGGGAACGGCGGGCGCGGAGCGCTCGGGGCTAGTCGGTAGCCTTGGCCAGATCGACGCTGACGCCGTGACTGAGTTCAGTCGAGGCGGGGGCACCGGTTTCGACGGTGAACGACGTCGCCAACACTTCACCGGCGATCAAAGCGGCGTGTGTCTGTGCGGTATCGAGGCAATCCTCCGGGACCACCATGCGCACCGAGATGCGGTCGGAGATCTCCAAACCGAAGTTTCGTCGCGCATCCTGCAGTTCACGGATCCGGTCCTTGGCCCATCCCTCGGCCTCCAGTTCCGGAGTCACCTCAGTATTCAAGACGACGAGGCCGACGCCACCGGGCATCTCCGCCGTCGAATCCGGTGCCACCGCAACCAGTTTCCGGGAGAACTCCTCCCCCTTCAGCTCGATGCCATCGGCGACCACGGTCTGCTCGCCGGTCTCGGCATCAACACCAAACTCCCAATTGCCGGACTTCACGGCCTTGATGACCCGCTGCACGTCCTTACCGATGCGCGGACCGGCCGCACGAGCGTTCACCGCCACCTCGACACGACCAACCGAGTCGACGTCGTCGGAGAGGACCACGTTCTTAACGTTCATTTCCTCGGCGATCAGGTCGACATACGGTGCCATGAGCGCCGCCTTCGGCGAGGCGACCGTCAACTCCGACAGCGGCAGTCGCACGCGCAGTTGGTTTGCCTTGCGGACACTCGACGCGACCGAACACACTTCCTGAACCTGGTCCATCGCACCAACGAGATCCGGGTCCGCCGGCAGTTCTTCGGCCGTCGGCCAATCCGTCAGGTGCACCGAACGCTCACCGGTCAGCCCACGCCACATAGCTTCGGTCGCCAACGGCAGCAATGGTGCTGCCAGACGCCCGGCCACCTCAAGCACGGTGTACAAGGTATCGAAGGCGTCCGGATCTACGTCCTGACCAGCCCAGAAGCGTGCACGCGAGCGTCGCACATACCAGTTGGTCAGAGATTCGCAGAACTCCCGGAACGATTCGCAGGCACCGGCGATGTCGTAAACGTCGAGGGCATCGGTCATCTCGTCACGCGTCACGGCGAGCTTCGCCAGGATGTACCGATCGAGAATCGACGTTGAATCGGTCCGCCACGTGGCCGGACGGTCCGCGTACAACTGCAAGAAGCTGTAGGCATTCCACATCGGCAGCAGTGCCTGACGCACACCTTCGCGGATACCGCGTTCGGTGACCACCAGGTTGCCGCCACGCAAGATCGGGCTCGCCATCAGGAACCACCGCATCGCATCCGAGCCGTCACGATCGAAGACCTCGTTGACGTCCGGGTAGTTGCGCTTCGACTTGCTCATCTTTTGACCGTCGTCGCCGAGGACGATGCCGTGCGCGGCGACCGTCCGGACAGCTGGCCGATCGAAGAGTGCAGTCGCCAGCACGTGCAGGTTGTAGAACCATCCGCGTGTCTGACCGTTGTATTCGACGATGAAGTCACCCGGATTGTGGGCGACCTCGCCCGTAGCCGGGTTGCCGTCGAACCAGTCGGTGTTCTCGAAAGGATAGTGGACCTGCGCGAACGGCATGGAACCCGACTCAAACCAGCAGTCCAACACCTCGGGGACACGACGCATTGTCGACTTGCCTGTCGGATCGTCCGGGTTTGGGCGCGTCAGCTCGTCGATGAACGGTCGGTGCATATCGTCGGGCCGGGCTCCGAAATCCTGTTCCAGCTGATCGAGGCTGCCGTAGACGTCAACGCGCGGGTATTCGGGGTTGTCCGAGACCCACACGGGGATCGGCGCACCCCAGTAGCGGTTGCGGCTGATGTTCCAGTCGCGCGCACCCTCAAGCCACTTGCCAAACTGGCCGTCGCGGATATGCGATGGCGACCACGTCATCTGCTGGTTGAGTTCCAGCATCCGCTCCTTGATCTGAGTGACGGCGACGAACCACGACGGAACCGCCATGTAGATCAGGGGCTGACCCGACCGCCACGAGTGCGGGTACGAGTGCTCGATCGTCTCGTGTCGCAGGATCCGCCCGGCGGCCTTGAGGTCCTTGATGATCGCCGGGTTGGCATCGAAGACCATCTGCCCCTGGTACGGCGGAACCATCTCGGTGAAGCGGCCACCCGGGTCGAGTGGCTGAACCACCTCGATGCCGTTGGCGGTCGCAACATCCATATCCTCTTCACCGAAAGCCGGCGCCAAGTGCACAACGCCGGTTCCGCTGTCGGTCGTCACGTAGTCGGCAAGCAGGACTTGGTGACCGTTTTCGTGTCCGAGGAAGAAGTCAAACGGCGGCTGGTACGACAGTCCCGCCAGGTCACTGCCCTGGTAAGTCGCGACGGGTTCCACGTCGCCGAGTTCCTTCGCGTACGCCCCGACGAGTGCGGTCGCCAGTAGGTACTCCCGACCGTTTTCGGCCCGCACATGCGAGTATTCGGTGGTGGGGTGCACGGCGATCGCTAAGTTCGACGGCAGCGTCCACGGAGTGGTCGTCCAGATCAGCGCGTTGACGCCGTCGAGCGGGCTGCCCGGTACCGACAGCGGCATCGTGACGGTGACGGCTGGGTCCTGCCGCATGCGGTAGGCGTCGTCCAGCTTGGACTCCTGGTTACTCAACGGCGTTTGCTCATACCAGGAGTACGGCAGGACGCGGTAGCCCTGGTACACGAGACCCTTGTCGTACAGGCTCTTGAACGCCCACATCACCGACTCCATGAAATCCACGTCGAGGGTTTTGTAGTCGTTGTCAAAGTCGACCCAGCGTGCCTGGCGGGTCACGTAGTCGCGCCACTCGCCCGTGTACCGGAGCACCGAGTCGCGGCAGTAGGCGTTGAACTTGTCGACGCCCATCTTTTCGATCTCCGACTTGTCGGTGATCCCCAACTGCCGCTCTGCTTCGAGTTCTGCGGGCAAACCGTGCGTGTCCCAACCAAATCGGCGCTCGACCTTCTTACCGCGCATGGTCTGGTACCGCGGCACGACGTCTTTGACGTAGCCAGTGAGGAGGTGCCCGTAGTGCGGCAGTCCGTTGGCGAAGGGAGGACCGTCGTAGAAAACAAACTCTTCGGCACCCTCGCGGTTCGCGATCGATGCTTTGAAGGTGTCGTCGGTGTCCCAGTACGACAGGACGGTCTCTTCGACCTTCGGGAATGACGGCGCACCCCGCCCGGTGCCGTCGGTCAAGTCGACGATCGGGTAGGCACGGCCTGTTGCGTTCTCTACTGGATCTGGGTGGTGGTCGCTCACGCGCTACTCCTCGTGCCTGGTGCGTGCTGATGTTCTTCAGCTCTGTCGGCACGGGGACGCCTGGCCCAGACCCGGTGTGGGTCAGTGGCTGCGCGCGGTACCACCCCGCTTGCATGCCCTGCTGGACATGCCTCTCATTGGACGGCTGTGTCGGGCCGAACCCGCCCGGTTCTACTGAGATCGGCAACCGCGGTTGCGTGATCGGTTCTTCCGGGAGCTCGCCGGTGATAGCCGGGTCAACGCTGTCGAGATTCTGTTTCGATTGTTGATTGTACTGCAACCACGATGTGCCCCTGTCAAGCGATTGCGCCCCCGGGATATTCCCGGGGGCGCAATCGCTACGAGGTGCTTAGCCCTGGTTGTTGGGTGGGTTCGTCGTCGACGGGTCTTCCCACACAAACTGCATTGCGGGCAGATCCGGGTCCGAAGACCGCACGACGATGTCGTCGGTCGGATCGTCCGCGAGCCGTCGGCGTCCGACATACTGGTCCGGAATCGTCGGGTGCGGTCCGCTGATCGGGTCCTGAACGGCGGGTTGCTGACCCGACTCGGATCCGACTGGCGGTCCGGGCGTAAATCGCGGTGCGGCCGGTGCGGGTGCTTGCGGCACCACCGGAGCGGCAGCAGTTGCTGGCGGTTGCACCGGGAAAGATCCGGTCGACCGCAGGTAGTCGTTCACGTCACCGCCGCCCGGATTGCTTTCGGTCGTGTCGGGATCCATCAGATTTGGGCCGGTGGGTGTGCCGTCACCGAGCACTTGCTCGTCAGCGGGGACCACGACCGATCCGAGACCATCAGACTGACCGATCCGTGGATAGCCGGGATCCCGGGAATATCCGGACTGCGGGTTTTCGGTATCGGCCTCATCGAAGCCGTTGTCGCCAGCGTCGTCAGCGAGGTCATCACCGGCGACATCGTCTTCGGCGAGGCTGGCCTCCAGCGGTTCTTCGCGAGCCACGGATTCCCGCCCGCGAATGGTGAAGAGTGGATCGTCGTCGACGTTGCCGTGTCCGCGCCGGTTGGCGCGGATGGTGTCGACGAGCAGGAGGATCAAGCCCACGACGCAGACCGCTACACAGGCGATTGCCAATCCAAGATTGGCAGTCACCAGTGCGACCACGAGCAGGGCGAAACCGACGAGGGTGGCCGCCAATGCAATGCTCAGCATGTCACCCTCGTCGGATCGGTGTAGGAATTCATTTTCACGTCGAGTTTAGCCCGGTTAGCCCTGCGGGTAACCGCTCTCGGGCGCGTACCCGGCCTGACCATTTTCCGGCGCATACCCGGCTTGACCGTTCTCGACGGGCGCGGCACTACCGCGCTGCTGCAGTTCTTCGAGCTGCGATTCGAGGTAGGTCTTGAGTCGGGTGCGGTATTCGCGCTCGAAGGTCTTGAGCTGCTCGATACGACCTTCCAGCACCGAACGCTGCTGGTTGATCGTGGTCATGATTTCGGTGTGCTTCTGCTCCGCATCGCGCTGCAGGAAGTCGGCGCGTTCCTGTGCCTGACGCACCTGCGTCTCCGCGCGGGTCTGTGCGTCGGCCAGCAGCGCTTCGCTCCGCTGACGAGCATCGGCAAGCGTGGCGTCGGCGTTGGCCTGCGCTTCGCTGACCATCGCGTCCGAGCGATTGCGAGCCTCAGACATCATGCTTTCGGCTTCACCGCGGGCGGTACCGGTGACCCGGTCTGCGGTGTCCTGCGCCAAGGCGAGGACGCGTGCTGCACGAATACTGGCTTCTTCGTCGGGCATGGCGGGCGCAGCGACCGGCTCCGGGGCCGGAGGCGCAGCCTGAGGCTCGGGCACTGCCGCGAACGCTTGGGTGTGTCCGCCCGCAGCGTTGGCGCGTGCATCTGCGAGCTCGGTCTCGAGTTCGCTAACGCGCTGCCGCAGATCCGCGTTCTCGTCGATCAGACGTGCGAGTTCAGCTTCAGCGAAGTCGAGGAACTGATCGACTTCATCTTCGTTGTAACCGCGCTTACCGATCGGCGGTTTGCTGAACGCGACGTTATGCACATCAGCTGGTGTGAGCCGCATTTCGCCTCTCCCCTTGGTGATTTCCGCGTGCCGTTCCCGACACGTCGTATTCTGTCGCGGTCAGAGAGGAAACCGTGCCGCCCAAACAAGCACGAACACGTCCCAATCTTTATCGCATTTCTATTAATACCAGTACCACTGCGTAACTAGCGTGTCATCTTGTCACTTCAGGACCAAGTAGTGTTTCCTCCCCGCGTCCTGTTCGCAATCAAATCTAGGCCAAATCGTCGAAATCGTTCGTTCGGAGGCAACTAGCCGTGTCGAACAGCCAACTTGGCCATCTTTGACCCTCACCAGCGACATCACCTTAATGACAATAAGGTGATTTACGAGACGCTGCGAGCAAACCCGCCGACGACGTTCATCAGGATCATCATCACAATCATCACGATCATCAATGACAAATCCAGTCTCACTGGCCCCAGGGACAGTGGCGGAATCAGCTTGCGGAGCAGCTTCACCGGCGGATCGGTGACCGTAAAGATCACTTCAATCACCACCACCGCGGCCCCGGACGGGCGCCAGCGGTGCGCAAACGACTGCACCATCTCGATGACGAACCGACTCAGCATCAGCACGACGTAACAGAACAGTGCCAGGTACAAGATCCACAGAAAGGTACTCACTACACAAGAGTGCCTGATCTACCCGGAATGCGCCGCGCCGCCCCGGTAATCCGGAGCGGCGCAGCAAGGAAGCATGCTGGAAAGAGGTCAGGACGGGCTGTAGAAGCCGCTCTCTGCGATTCGGCGACGCTCCTCGGGCGAGACATCGACGCCGACGGGCGAAAGCAGGAAGACCTTAGTCGCGACCTTGTCGAACGAGCCGCGCAGCGCGAAGACCAGGCCGGCGGCGAAGTCAACGAGACGCTTAGCTTCGTCGTTGCTCATGTCGGCGAGATCAATAATGACTGGGCTACCGTCGCGGAACCGCTCGCCGATGGTGCGCGCCTCGGAGTAGTCGCTGGGACGGAGCGTCGAGATCTTCTTCATCACACTCTCCGACTGGGGATCGAGATCGGTTTGCGAATCAAGCGCGACCGCGTTGGCACCGCGGACGGATACGTTCGACGATCGGTTGAGCGGCGCGAGGCGTCGAACCGAGTCGGGCTCAGATGCTCGCCGACTGCCGACGTAAGGACGATCAGTCTCGACGCGCGGGGAAAATCCGCGCTCGTCGCCCGAACGGATGAATTCCGATTCACGGTACGACGATTCACGGAACCGCTGCTCAGCCTCGCCGCGAACCCGAGCGTCTCGGTAACCCTGCTCCCGGTAGTCGTGCTCCCGAAATTCTGGCTCACGGAACTCTGACTCGCGGTAGTCGCGGTCAGCGTCCTCGCGGAACGCGCCGTTGCCGTAATAGGCGTCGTCGCGGGTGGCATCGCTGCGGTACTTGTCCATGTAGGCGCGCTCTCGCGCCGACAAAGCTTGCTGATCTTCAGGATCGGCCAGGTAGTCGTCCTCGAACTCGCTCGGAGGCACCATGCCGAAATATGCCTTGAACTTCTGCATCGTCGTCATTACGAGCCTTCCTGAACGGTCCTGCGATTGGTGTGTTTAGTGCTACGCCTGATGGCCAGTGGTTCTGTTGTGACCAGTGTGACTAAAGCGAGAGTATCGGCCGCGGGCCCATGATTGCGGTTCCGACACGCACACATGTGGATCCGTGCGCAATAGCTGATTCCATGTCGCCACTCATCCCCGCCGACAACTCGACGGCACCGGGATAGCGGCGCACAAAGTCAGAATGGATATGTGCGAGCCGTGACATCGCAGCGTCGGGCTCCATGCCGAGCGGTGCAATCAGCATGAGTCCGTCCAAACGCAACGATGACGGACAGGCAAGAACTCGGTCGGCAGCAGCGGCCAACTCAACGGCGGGCAGACCGCCCCGACCCGGATCGCCGTCCAAGCTGACCTGCAACAAGACGCCGAGAGCCGTGCTGCGCTCACCCGCGTCAAGCGCGCGCGTCGCCGCACCATCAAAGGCTTCGACCAATTTGAGCGAGTCCACTGAATGGACGCGGCGCGCCCACCGAGCTACGGACCCGGCCTTCTTGCGCTGCACGCTCCCGATCATGTCGGTCGTGAAGGAAATGTCACTCCGCTCGGCGCGAACCGCAGCCACTTTCCGACTGGCCTCGGGCTCGCGCGACTCACCAAATTCCCGTTCCCCTAAATCGATCAGTCGCACGACATCATCGGCGGGAAAGTATTTTGTGACGACGAGCAGTTCTACCTCGTCCGCCTCGCGGCCCGCTGCTTCCGCCGCCGCGGCAATACGCTCCCGCGTGCGAACCAGAGCGTTTTTCAGGTCTTGCGTGCGCGGATCGTCGGCGCCTTCGGCGGCTGACCGCACGGTCATTTCCGCGCCTCGGAGGTATCCATCCAAATCACGGACGCCATGCGCCCTGTCGGAGCCCCGCGTCGGTGGCTAAAAAGCATCGGGTCGCCAATGGTCTCGCGCGGATCCATTGCTACCCCGGAAACGCCAGCCTCGAGGAGTTGCCTTCGAATGCCTGCGCGCAGATCGAGACCCGTGGTGCCCTTCTTGGTGCGACTCATACTGCCTGGCAGATGCTTTTCCACATCGGCGGCCATGGCTGGCGGAACTTCGTAGCGGTCGCCGCCGGCAGCAGGTCCAAGGAAGGCCCCAATCCGGTCCATCCGCGCACCGAGTTGGACCATGGTTCGCAGCGCCGCGGGCACAATGCCGACGCGTGCGCCCACCCGACCGGCGTGAACCGCGGCAATTACCCCGGCTTCCTCATCGCTGAGCAGCACAGGGACGCAATCCGCGGTCAAAACCGCGAGGACCAAATCCTTCTGGTTGGTCACCAGTCCGTCCGTGGCGGGCACAGGTTCGGCGACCGGACCATCGACGACGGTGATCGTTCGAGTGTGGAGTTGCTCCATCCACACCACCCGCTCCGGCGCGACGCCGAGGCCCTGCGCCAGGCGGTCCCGATTTGCGGCTACCGCCGTCGGATCGTCACCGACGTGATCGCCAAGATTAAAGGAATCATAGGGCGCGACAGACACGCCTCCGGCGCGCGAGGTGACCGCGCGCCGGATTTTGAAAGGCTTTTCCACTGGTTAAGTACGTTCTCCGCTTAAGTACGTTCTCCGCTGCTGTGCCGGCTCACTTCATGAAATCGGGAACGTCGACGTCATCGTCGTCGAGGCGGATCGCATTGCGACGCGGCGCGGGTTCACTGAACGGATTGGCCTGGTTGCTGTCCCGATTAAACAGCGGGTCGTTGACACTGGGCCGTGAGGTTTCACCAGCGGTCGCATTGCTGATGTTGGCGTTGCTCGCGGCGGCGTGCTGTCCGACCGGCGGCGCGGCCTTCTGCGACGACCCGGAGTTGTCGAAGCCGGCAGCGATAACAGTCACGCGGACTTCGTCGCCGAGATTGTCGTCAATGACGGTGCCGAAAATGATGTTGGCGTCTTCGTGTGCGGCTTCCTGAACCTGCGACGCCGCGTCGTTGATCTCGAAGAGGCCCAGATCGCTGCCGCCCGCGATTGACAGCAGCACGCCGCGCGCGCCCTCCATCGACGCTTCCAGAAGCGGCGAATTGATGGCCGACTCGGCGGCCTTGCGTGCACGACCTTCGCCGCGTGCGGCGCCGATGCCCATCAGCGCGCTGCCAGCGTCGCTCATGACGCCCTTAACGTCGGCAAAGTCGACGTTGATCAGGCCGGGTGTGGTGATGAGGTCGGTGATGCCCTGCACACCATTTAGCAAGACTTCATCGGCGCTGCGGAAGGCGTCCATGAGGCTGACCTGTGCGTCACCGAGGTGCAGCAGGCGGTCGTTCGGGATCACGATCAGGGTGTCGCACGATTCGCGGAGTGAGGCGATTCCGGCCTCGGCCTGGTTTCCGCGGCGCTTGCCCTCGAAGGAGAACGGACGCGTCACCACACCGACGGTCAGTGCGCCCAGTTTGCGGGCAATCGCCGCAACGACGGGAGCGCCACCGGTGCCGGTGCCACCACCCTCCCCGGCGGTAACGAAGACCATGTCAGCTCCCTTGAGGAGTTCCTCGATCTCGTCCTTGGCATCTTCCGCGGCCATCCGTCCCACATCGGGGTTGGCACCCGCGCCGAGGCCACGGGTCGAGTCCCGACCGATGTCGAGTTTCACGTCGGCATCGGAGATCAGCAGCGCTTGTGCGTCGGTGTTGATCGCAATGAACTCAACACCCTTCAAACCCTGCTCGATCATGCGGTTGACAGCGTTGACGCCGCCGCCGCCGATGCCGACGACTTTGATGACGGCCAAGTAATTGTGGGGTGGCGTCATGATGCCTTCCTAGTTCGAACGATTGACCCTAAAGCTCAACCATAGGGTTATAGTTATGTCAAGTACTTGTGTTGAGTCAGACGCTATTGACCCCGACGCCACGGTGCCAGTAGGCGCTCGGCGTGTCGCGAAATCAGTGCGTTAATTCATGTTGAAGCCACAGATTTCTACTCGAATCGAGCAACCCGAGGTCTCACCCGCGCCTCCGCCGGACGGTCAACGCACGGACGCGTACTCCGGACTTGACACGTTGTACTCCGTGCCGTCGACCATCACCAAATGCCGGAATGCCTCTGCTTTGTCGTTGGTGCGTTCAGCGTCGCCCCATTTGACCGTCTTGCCACTGCGCAGCTTTAGCGTCACATCGGAAGGCGAATCTGCAGACACGGTGACCACTTTCGACCCGAGCCACGCGGGTAACTCGCGGACGACGGCCAGTACGGCCAGGGTCGTCGGATTTGCCGGACCGGGATCGTCCATTTGAAGTTCCGGGAGGCCACGGAACTGCTTCGGCAATGCCTTCGCGGATTCGAAAGTCAGATAGACCACGCCGAGCCGATCCATGACACCAATCTTGCCCTGATTCGGCACGGTCACGACGGGTGTCCGCTCAGTGACGGCGATGGTCAGCGTCGACGGATAGTTCCGGACCACGTGAACCGATTCCACGGCGGGCAGCAAGGCCACCCGCTCGGCAATAGCTGCCGTATCAACCTGTAGGAGCGGCTGCCCCATCGTCACTTGCGCCGCAGCGAGGACCTCTTGCGACGGCACCGTCGTGGCACCGGTGACCTCTACATTCCGGGCCGAAATGAGCGGCGTGAAGTACGCGGCAGCGACCAGTCCGCCGACTACCGCAATCAGCGCGACGAGCGCCGCGACCAACCGCCACCGGCTCCGGAATCCGCCAGCCTCCGGGGATGGCTCTCTGACCTGAGCGTGGTTGGCCTGCCGCTTGCTCTCTCGCCTGCTCATCGAGCGCGCGACTCCTCCAGAGCGTCCAGGATTGCTGGCGCTTGCACGGTGATGTCGCCCGCGCCGATCAGCAGGACCAGGTCACCTCGCCGTGCACGACGAGCCACCGCATCGGCAATTCCAGACACGCCGGGCACAAACTCCGCCGGAGCCGTGACCTGGTCACTGATCAGCGCACCGGTCACACCCGGTTGCGGATCCTCGCGGGCACCATAGACATCGGCAACGATGACCTCATCGGCCATCGAGAGGGCCTCGGCGAACTGCGTAGCAAATTCGACGGTGCGCGAGTACAGGTGAGGCTGGAAAACCGCGATGATGCGGCCCGACCCGGCAGCGACTACGCCGCGGGCCGCACTGAGCACTGCCCGGACCTCGGTCGGGTGGTGGGCATAGTCGTCGTACACGTCGATCTCACCGGATCGGCCACGCAGTTCAAATCGACGGTGCACCCCGCCAAAACTTTCGATGCCGTCGGCCGCAGCGTTCGCCTCCTGCCCCGCACGGACCGTCGCGATTAGCGCACCGAGCGCGTTGAGCGCCATGTGCCTGCCGGGCAGCGTCACCTCCAGCTTTCGGGTCAGCGACTCCTCGACGAGCGGTGCGTTCAGTTCGATCGTCACACTGCTACCGGCACCACGCGGGACGGCCGCGCGCAGCACCGCGACCATCGGGATGCCCGGCACCGTGAGATGGTCGTCGCTACCGTAGCCGAGGACCGTGACTCCGCGGGCGGTGACGGCCTCGACAGCGCGAGCACCAAGAGCGGCGGCGCCCGGGTCGTCGAGGCACAAGATCAAGGTGCCGCCGGGCTTGATTAGTTCAGTGAAGTTGTCGAAGACCTCAACGTAGGCGGCTTCGGATCCGAAGAAGTCCAGGTGATCTGCCTCGATGTTGGTGATCACCACGATGTCCGGCGTGTATTGCAGCAATGAACCATCGCTCTCGTCGGCTTCGGCGACAAAAACATCGCCGCTGCCGTGGTGGGCGTTGGTTCCCGATTCGTTGAGTTCACCGCCGATCGCGAACGACGGATCCGCGCCGCAATGCTGCAATGCCACGACCGTCATCGACGTCGTCGACGTCTTTCCGTGAGTCCCGGTAATCAGCACGGTCCGATGTCCCTGCATCAGCAAGGCGAGGACCTCTGGCCGATAGATCACCGGGATACCGCGCCTGCGGGCTTCGACCAATTCCGGGTTGTCGTCGGGCACTGCCGCGCGGGTCGTCACGACGACAGTTGGTCCCCCTTCGAGGAGATCGAGGGCTTCGGGCGCGTGACCGACGCGGACTTGCGCGCCACGGGTTCGCAACGCCAACACGCTGCGTGAGTCCTTGGCGTCGGACCCTGAGACGTCGCCGCCTCGCGCCAACAAGATGCGGGCGAGACCCGACATCCCCGCGCCGCCGATGCCGACCATGTGTACGCGCTGCAGTTCGGCGGGCAGCGGATTGTCGATTGCTGAGATTGTCATGTCCGGTTCCGTCCACGGTGTGCAGCGGCCGATTCGAGTGCTGCGGTGGCCACGGCGAGGGCCGCGTCGCGGTGCCCAAGGGTCGCGGTGGCCGCGTTCA
Organism: Gordonia sp. (in: high G+C Gram-positive bacteria); assembly: GCF_049647785.1. Classification (GTDB taxonomy): domain Bacteria; phylum Actinomycetota; class Actinomycetes; order Mycobacteriales; family Mycobacteriaceae; genus Gordonia. The sequence goes on along the minus strand of NZ_JBARYI010000005.1, from coordinate 11,519 downwards.
TGCTGGCAAGTCGGTCGGTGTCGGTGATCAGCGCGGGGATTTCGCGGCCCACCCACTCTGCGGTTACGAGGGAGTCGTCCACAATGATCGCTCCCCCGGCCTGCTCGGCGGGTACGGCGTTGAGTCGCTGTTCGCCGTTGCCGTGCGGCAGCGGCACGTAGACGGCGGGAAGCCCGGTCGCCGAAATCTCCGCCACGGTCATCGCACCCGACCGGCACATCACCAGATCAGCGGCCGCATAAGCCAGGTCCATCCGATTCAGATAGCTGACTCCCACATATGGCGGAGCACCGGGAGGAGAAACCGGTTCTATCGTGTTTTTGGGGCCGTAGGCGTGCAGGACGCCGATCCCTGCGGCCCCGAGCGCGTTCGCCGCCGGTGCCACGGCTTCGTTGAGTCGTTGCGCACCCTGCGATCCGCCGAACACCAGGAGGGTCGGTGCGTCCTGATCAAGGCCGAAAAACGTGCGGGCCGCAGCGCGGCTTTCGGCACGGTCAAGGTGAGTGATGGCCCCGCGGACCGGAATTCCGACGACGGTCGCGTCCGCGAGCCCCGAGCCGGGGACGGCCGCAAAAACCTTGTCGGCGAGCTTGGCGCCGACCTTATTGGCGATGCCAGCGCTGGCATTGGCCTCGTGCAGGATTACCGGTACTCGGTGTCCACCGCGGATATAGCTCCGCGCCGCCATATAGGCGGGCAGCGCCACGTAGCCGCCGAACCCGATCACCACATCGGCGTTAACGTCAGCAAAGACCTTGCGGGTGGCGGAGACGGACCGTGCGACGCGCCACGGAGTCTTCGCGAGTTCGACACCGAGCTTGCGAGGCAGCGGAACCGGCGGGATCAAGCGCAGGTCGTAGCCGCGTTCGGGCACGATAGTGGTCTCGAGGCCACGGTGCGTGCCGAGGGCCGTGATGCGTGCCGTCGGGTCGAGGTCCCTGATGGCATCGGCGACTGCCAGCGCGGGCTCAATGTGGCCCGCGGTGCCACCGCCGGCGACGACGACCGATAAACCCGAACCGCCCTCGCCCGACTGACTTTGCTTGCTCACCAGCGACCGTTCTCCCATTCACTTCGGCCGGTCCTGCGCGAACGGTCGCGCGGCGTCGAAGGTGTCGATTGTGGCCACGACCGACTCGATCGTGTCCGCCTAGCAGGATAGTGGATCTCACTCGACGTCGAACCGGGCGACCGTCGACCCCGCGGGGGCGCGACGTCCGCACGACCGCGTGGAACGGTCCCGCGAACCGGCGCCGGACGGCGAGTCCGTGACCGATTGCTGCCGCCACGGGTTGCCGCCTGTCGTTCTGGCCCCCGATAAGACTCGGGACGAGGCAGTCGCAGCCAGCGCGCCAGGCCCTTCGGCTGCGGGCCCATCATCGCCGCGATGGCTGCCGGCTCGTGCCGGGCGGCATTCGCGAGGAGTCCGAGCATCATCAGCATGGTCAACGCCGATGTGCCACCGTAGGAAAGGATCGGCAACTGGATACCGGTGACGGGCAAAATTCCCACGACGTAGCCGATGTTGATGAACGCTTGCACCAGAAACAACACGGTGATGGTCGCCGACATCAACCGCAAGAATGGGTCGACGGAACGCTGAGCGATCCGCATGCCGACGTAGCCCAGCAACAGGTATAGACCCACGACGATCAGGCCGCCGATCAAGCCGAGCTCCTCGCCAATGATCGCGAAAATGAAGTCGTTGTGCGCGTTGGGCAGATAATTCCACTTAGCCGTACTTTGCCCCAACCCCTTACCGAACAGGCCGCCATCGGCCAGCGCGAACTTGGCTTGGTTGGGCTGATAGTCGGCACCGAGCGGATCGGAACCACCGCCGAAGAAGCTCAGGATGCGCGTGGCACGGTACGACTCGGCGAATGCCAAGCCGATAAAGCCCACGACCAAAATCCCACCGAACGCCGCGAAGTACCGACCGGGTAGGCCGGCAAGCCACAGCAGGGTCATGACGATCATTCCGAGGATCATCGTCGTCGACTGGTTGGGCTCAATGATGACGAGGAAGGCCACAATTGCCGCGACCGGCACCAACGGGACCAACATCTCTTTGGTCGATGCGGTCCGCGGATCGCGGGTGGAGAGCACCGCCGCACCCCACATGCACAACGCTGCCTTCGCAAGTTCGGATGGCTGCAGGGTGAGTCCACCGAACGACAGCCAGCGGCGCGCACCGCCGCCTGCGACACCCAAACCCGGCACCATGACGAGGATCAACAAGACCACCGAGATCAGCAGAAAGGGCAGTGACATCTGCTGCAGAGTTCTGACGGGCATGCGCATCGCCAGGTAAAACAGCACGAGGCCGAGGCTCACGAACATCACCTGTGTGGTGAACATGCCGTAGGCCGACCCGTCTTTCGCATAGCCTTCGACGGCCGATGCGGACAACACCATCATGAGGCCGATGCCGACAAGGATCACCATGATGGAGACGATGAGGTGGAACGACGTTAGCGGCCGCGCCATGAGATTCCGGACACCGCTGACGAGAAACTTGGCGCCACCCTTGATATCGGATGCTCGCATCAATCGGAGTCGTCGCAGCGGATCGGGTGCGGCGGTTGTGCTCGCTCCAGAACTACTTGATACAGATCTCCGTGACCCAGAACTCTGTGACCCAGAACTCTGGGATCCGCCCCTCCCCGACTTGCGACGCACGTCGGACCGCTTCGCGCGTCCGGCCCGCGCCGACCGCGTGCGACGCTCTGCTGCGGGATTGTCGGTTGCGGCAGAAGTCGCCACCGAATCCCCTGCTGTCGAATCCCCTGCCGCCGAATCCCCAGCCGCCGGATCATTGGCGGTAGCGGTGTCTGCACCTGTTGGGGTCGAGACTGCCGGTGTCGAATCTGCGTCGACAGTCACTGCCCCGCTGTCGTCGCTGCCGGTGGGATCTGCGGACACTTGCTGATCGTCATTCATCGGATTGCGCGAGGTCGACGAGGGCACCTGATTTGCGCCAACTGCCATGCGGGCTTCACCGCCTGGCTCATCACCGCGTCCGTTGATCCGGTCGCGGAGACGGCTTGTGGTACTTCACCAATCCGCTGAGTCATCACAGACACATCGTCCCTTGTTAATACTGTGACTGTTGGGACTTGCGGGGCGTGTCGCACAATCGGCATGGAGAATTGATCCGGCTGTCAACGCCCATTGCGACGCTGCCCACATTTCGGGTCCGACCGGCGGGGAACCTACGCTGGAGCACATCCCAACCCGCCGAAAGCGACCGTAACTATCCGGCGTGCGAGATGAATTCGCCGTAGAACAGCGAGAGACCCAGCGCACACGAGATCGCAGTCAGCAGCCAGAACCTGATGATGACCGTGGTTTCGGCCCATCCACCGAGCTCAAAGTGATGATGGAACGGTGCCATGCGGAAGACTCGCTTACCGGTGGTCCGGAACACCAGAATCTGCACCACGACCGACACCATTTCGGCGACGAAGAGCGCACCGATAACGACCATCAGTAGTTCGGTACGGGTGGTCAGCGACAGTCCGGCAACAAGCCCGCCGAGGGCAAGCGACCCCGTGTCACCCATGAAGATCTTCGCGGGTGCGGCATTCCACCACAGGAACCCGAGGCAGGCGCCGCCCGCGGCGACAGCCACAATTGCCAAGTCGAGTGGGTCGCGAACGTTGTAGCAGCCGTTACCGTTCACGGCGGCGCCGCCGTCGCTGACACAGGCATTGCGGTACTGCCAGAACGTGATCAGGACGTAGGCACCCATCACCATCGCAGCTGACCCGGCGGCCAGTCCGTCGAGCCCATCGGTGAAGTTCACCGCGTTCGACCATGCCGCCACCACCAGCCAGCAGAACAGTACAAAGCCAACCGCTGTCAGCGAGATGACGTTGATGTCGCGGGTGTACGAGAGGTACTCGCTGGCGGGCGTGAGCCCATTCGAGTTCGGGAACTGCAGCAGCAGCACGCCGAAGATGATGGCGGCAACCATCTGCCCGATGGATTTCGCCGTCTTGTTGAGGCCGAGGTTGCGAGCTTTGTAAATCTTGATGAAGTCGTCGAGGAAGCCGACGGCCGCAAGTGCCGTGGCCAAGCCGAGGACAAGGAGCCCGGACGCCGAAGGTCCGCTGCCCTCATCGAAATATCCGAACAGGTGCGCACCGAGGTAGCCGAGCCACAGCGCCACCACGATCGCGACGCCACCCATTGATGGGGTGCCACGCTTGGCCTGGTGACTCTGCGGGCCCTCAACGCGGATCTCTTGGCCAAAGCCTTGACGCGAGAACAGCTTGATCAGTACGGGCGTCAGCAGGATCGATACCGCCAGCGAGATCGCGCCCGCGATCAGGATCTGGGTCACTGCATGTCCTCACTCATGGGAAATCTGTGAACAATGAATTTAGCGCGAAGGGTGCTCGCCATCGCTCAGCGGGTAACAACCTCGACGTTCAGCGAGGCCTCGCTCCGCCAGTAGTCCAGGAGCTTGTCGCCGAGTTCGCCTCCGGAAAGCAAAACGATATCCCCGGATGCCGGGGCGTCCAACGGATCGGTGCGCAGGTGGCTGACGGCGGCGTCGGAATCGGCGACCAGAATCGCCTCGTCGCCCCATGAGCCTTCCATCACCGCACCCTGATGCAGGGCACGCACCACGCGGGTCGTGTCGCCGACGGCCATCACCTTATCGACCGCGAGGCGGACGAGCTGCCGACCGAGGGCATCGTGATCGATGCATCGAACGTTTTCGTCGCGGCCGTCCAGGTCGGCGAATTCGCCAAGGATGGCCCAGGTTCGGTGCGCTGATTCGCCGCCGCGGTGGGCACTGCCGACCCCCGTGTCAGCAGCCAGGCCGACGAGTTCGCGAACCAGTCGTCGTGCTTCGTCGATGCCGGCTTTGGGATCGGCCACGAGCACCCGCAACGTGCGCTGCTCTCGTGCCTCAATGAGTTCACCGACGACAAGTCGGTCGTCGAAGGGATGCTTCACGCCGTTGATCTCCTGCCCGGTTTCGTGGCCTTTGCCCGCGACCAGCACGATGTCGCCGGGCTGAGCCCAGTCGACGGCTGCCGCAATGGCGGTGCGCCGATCGCCAATTTCACGGATCTCCGCGGCAGTCGCCGGATCCACCTCGCGGGCACCAGCGACGACGGCAGCGCGAATCGCTGCCGGTTGCTCCGACCGCGGATTGTCGTCGGTCACGATTACCAGGTCCGCGCCCCGCGCGGCAGCCGCCCCCATCAAGGGACGCTTTTCGGTGTCGCGGTCCCCACCGGCCCCCAGCACGACCGCGAGTCGCCCGGCGCCTTCGTGCCCACGAAGAGTCGCGAGGACAGCCTCGACGGCGGCTGGCTTATGCGCGTAGTCGACGACGGCCAAGAAGTCCTGCCCGCGATCGACCTTCTCGAGCCGACCGGGCACGGCAACTTGCGCCAGGCCGGCGATCGCCACCCCGGTGTCTGCACCAGCCGCGGTCGCCAGCGCGACCGCCAGCAGCGCATTCGCCACGTTGTAGGCACCGGGCAGCGGAACCGTCATCTCAAGCTCACGGCCGTCGGGGGTGGCGATCCGAACTGTCTGCGATCCCGCGTCGGCGCTAACCGGACCGAGCACCGACCACGTCGTGGCCCCTGACGTTGACCCCCTGCTCGTTGACACCCTGCTCGTTGACCCCCTGCTCGTCGACACAGTGGTCGCCGGTTCCGCGTCCGCCGAGGCGACCTCTGCCATCCGCATGCCCCAGTCGTCATCGACGCAGATCACCGACCGGTGGGCCCGGACTGGCGACCCGCTCGCGAAGAGGCGCGCCTTAGCGTCGAAGTATTCGTCCATCGTGTGGTGATAGTCGAGGTGGTCTTGCGAAAGGTTCGTGAACCCGCCGACCGCAAAGTCGGTGCCGTCTACGCGACCGAGCGACAATGCGTGGCTTGAAACTTCCATGACAACGGTGTCGACTCCGCGCTCCGCCATCACGGCGAAGAGTCGTTGCAGGTCCGGGGCTTCCGGCGTGGTCAGCGAACTTGGGACCACGGTACCGTCGACCCGGATTTCCACAGTCCCAACGAGGCCTACGGTGCGGCCAGCGGCACGTAGCGCGGCCTCGGTCAGATAGGCGGTGGTGGTCTTCCCTGAAGTTCCGGTGATCCCGATTAGCGTCAGCCGCGAGGACGGATCGCCGTAGATCTGTGAGGACACCTGACCAAGGACGGCTCGTGGGTTGTCGCTGACCAGAACCGACAGCCCGTCAAGCGCTCGATCACCGCGAATGGTCGTCAACCCCGCCTCATCGGTGAGAACCGCCCCGGCTCCGGCCGCGAGCGCTTGGCTGGCGTAGTTGGCACCGTGCGTGCGGTCGCCTGGCAGTGCCGCGAACAGGTAGCCGGGTCCGGCTTCCTGTGCGCGGAGGGTGGCTCCCGAGACGTCAACGTCCGGGCCGTCGAGTCGCAAGTCCAACTTCGAGGCAAGCCCGCTCAGCGGCACCGGTCGAACATTGGTCGGTCGGATGGGGCCGTCCGGGTTTTTCCGGTTCACGTCGTCGTGCCCGGACCCGGATTCCACCACATCGTTAACCACAGTCTGTAGACCTCCGGGCAAGTTGTTTTCCAAGCTAACGGGCGTTTGGCGTTCGACCGCCGGTCACGCCGCTATGAATCTACCGTGGATCACCTTGGCGGGCTTACGCCACTAGACGAAGGAACGGGGTCGGGCGATCGGAAAACGGAACCTGGTCGTGGCGAAGCAGCCACGATCCGATCGTGCCGAACAGTGGCGCGGCCGACTGTCCGCCACTGCCGTCGGAACTGCGGACCGGATTGTCCATCATGATCCCGATAACGAAACGCGGGTTGTCCGCAGGTGCGATCCCCGCAAACGTGATGTTGTAGCTCGACTTGGAGTAGCAGTTACAGGACGGATCGACCTGCTGCGCCGTACCCGTCTTACCCGACGTTTGGTAGCCGGGGATAGCACCTGACGAACCCGTGCCGTTCTGGTCGCTATTATTCGGGTCCTTCTGCATGACCGCGCGGAACATGTCGCGGACCGTCGTTGCCGTTGCCGGGCTCACGACGCGGATCGACTCCGGCTCGCTGACGCCTGTCACGCCGTCATCTTCCGGCGCAATAATCCGCGGTTGAATGCGGACGCCGTCGTTGGCGATCGCCTGGTACATCGACGTCATTTGAAGCAACGTCGTCGACAGGCCCTGTCCGATTGGCAAGTTCGCGAAGGAACCGCCGGACCACTGACTCAGTGCAGGCACCGCGCCACCGGACTCAGCGGGCAGGCCGACTCCGGTCCGCTGGCCCAACCCAAAGCGCCCGAGCATTTCAGCGAAGCGCCGCTCCCCGACTTTCTGGGCCAGCATCAGAGTCCCGACGTTCGAGGACTTTCCAAAAATTCCGGTGGTCGTATAGGGAGCTGTTCCGTGTGTCCAAGCATCGTTGACGGTGATGCCCGACATCCGGATAGAGCCCGGTACTTGGTGCACTTCCTGCGGCGTTGTGATCCCATATTCGATCGCTGCAGCCGCGGTCACGATTTTGTTCACCGAGCCTGGCTCAAACGGCGAGGTCACCGACCGGTTGCCGCGGTCACCATCGGAATCGGGGCGCGACGGATCGAAGGTGCTGTCGTTGGCCATGGCGAGCACCTGGCCGGTCTTCACGTCTTGCACGACAGCCGAAACGTTGTGCGCGCCGGAGAGTTGCTTGGCCAAATTCACTTGGCTTTGCACGTACCACTGAAGATCGGAGTCGATGGTGAGATGGATTGTTGGTCCGTTTACTGCCGGGTGCACATTGCGCTTGCTTCCCGGGATCACCGCGCCATCTCGCCCGCGGTCAAACGTCTCAGTGCCGTTCGTCCCCGCGAGGATCGAATCGAGCGATGATTCGAGGCCGCCGCTGCCGTTGCCGTCGAAGTTGACGCCGCCAATGATGTTCGCCGCGAGCGAGCCGCCCGGGTATAACCGGTTACTTTGCCGTTCGGCACCGACCTCCGGGAACTCGTCTTGGATTTTCTTCGTCACGTCCAGCGACACCAGGCTCGCCAAGTAGACGAAATCTTTGTCCGACTTTAGTTTCGTCAGGATCTCATCGGCGGGAATGCTGCCGCCCAGCGCCGACGACACTCCGGTCGCGATCTGGTTGAGCCTGGTATCAACGTCGGGCACGCCGGGGTCGCTCTTGTGCGCTTCGCTTATCTGTTTGCGCACGGCTTTCGGTTGGAAGGTCAGTTTGCGCGCGTCATCTGTGTGGGCCAGGGGCCGACCGTCGCGGTCAACGATGCTGCCGCGGACGGCAGCCAACTCTTGCGTCACCGATCGCTGTTCGGACGCCTGGGCCGCGATCGAGTCAGCGGCGATCACGTGCACGTACAACATGCGACCGGAGATGAGCAGGGCAATGACTACGATGAATGCCGCCAGCATCCGTTGTCGCCCAACGAACTTCGATGCCCCACCCGCGGAGGCATCGAAGGCGCGAGGAGGTTTGGGTGGCGGCGTGCCGGGACCATTTCCTGATACTCCAGAGCTACGGCCACCCGACCTCGGCTCGCTAGCGCGGGGTGAACGGGTTCGGGTCATGATTTATCGATTGTCCCTCGCGCTAGCGTGCGGGTGCGGTATTGCCGCGCGGCGTGGCGGGGCCCGTCGGGAGAACGTTGGTGTTCTGACTCACGCGCGAACGGCTGTCCGGACGGGCAGGCTTCGGGTTGGCGGTTGGTGCGGGAGCGACCGACGGTCGCGGATTGGGCGCCGGGGTCGACGTCGCGGGCGCTTCATTCGACGGTGCTGCCGGCGCAGGCACCTGAGGTTGCGGCGCAGGTGCGGGGTCGGCCGTTGAACCGGGTGCCTGGTCTCCACCGAGTCCAACGGAGTCATCGACCTTGTTCTTATCAATCTTGTCGACTGGGTCGGGTGTCGGATTTAGGTCAGGCAGGGCTTTACCCGTCGCTGCTGCCGGAGTTCCGCGCAGACGGGCCTTGCCGTCCGGTCCGACAATGATCTCGGCCGCATTCGCGGCGGGCACCATTCCTTGGCGCGCGGCCGCAGCGGCCAAGGCCGGAGCCTGATCACCAGCGTCGACGTCAGCTTTGAGGGCGTCGTGCCGAGCCTGGAGTTCCTGATTCTCGCTGCGCAGCGCATCGATGGCGTACGAGTCCTGTGCGGCCTTAGTCGTAAGAAAGAGCGTGAGGGCAAGCGCACCAAGCACCAAAGCGAGGATCGGTACCACGATTGGCATACCTGCGATTCGGCGTCCGGTGATGGGGAGTTTGCTCCCGCCCCCCTCACGACGGGTCCGACGATCGAGCGCCCGCTGTGCAGCCTTCGACCGCGAGGCGCGATCGCTGACTGCCGTGCCGGTGCCACGTCGTCGACTGCCCCCTTCACGAGTAGCGGAGTCCGTGCGCGGTGCCAAGATCGTCACAGTGCTTTCCCTCCGACGCCGGTGGTGAATCTGCCTTCAGCAATTCGTTCGATCGCTCGGATACGAACCGGGGCCGAACGCGGGTTCGCTTCTCGCTCTTGTTCATTGGCCTGTTCCGCGCCGCGAGTGATCAACGAGAACCGCGGCGCAGTTCCCGGCAGATCCACCGGGAGCCCGGCCGGCGTGGTGTTAGCAACCGCGCGAGCGAAGTCGCGCTTCACAATCCTGTCCTCGAGCGACTGGTAACTCATGACGGCGAGCCGACCACCTACGCTGAGCACGTCGAGTGACGCGGGAATCACGCCGCGCAACGAATCAAGCTCATGGTTGACCTCGATCCGCAAGGCTTGAAAGGTCCGCTTGGCCGGGTGTCCCCCGGTGCGTCGTGTTGCCGCCGGAATCGTGGCGTACAGCAACTCCACGAGTCGACCACTGTTGGTGAAAGGCTCTATGGCGCGTTCACGGAGCACGGCGGATGCGATCTTGCCTGCGAAGCGTTCTTCGCCGTACTCGCTGAGGATCCGTGCGAGGGCACCGTGGTCGTAGGTGTTAAGGATGTCGGCAGCGGTCAGGGTGTCGTCCGGATTCATCCGCATGTCCAACGGCGCGTCGACCGAGTACGCGAAACCGCGACCTGCTTGATCGAGTTGCATCGACGAAACGCCCAGATCGAGAAGGATGCCGTCAACGGCAGCCCGGCCCGTCGCGGCTACCACCTCGGCAATCTCGTCGTACCGGTTGTGGTGGAATTCGACGCGGCCACCGAAGCGACCGAGCCGCTCCGATGCCGATTCGATGGCGTAGGTGTCACGGTCGATCGCAACCACGTGAAGCCCAGCTAGCCGCTCGAGAAAGTATTCTGTGTGGCCACCGGCACCAAGGGTCCCATCGACCAGGACAGCACCGGTTCCATCGGACGACGCGCGGGTGAGTGCGGGCTCGAGCAGTGCGAACATCCGATCGGCCATCACTGGAACGTGACCGTGTTCGCCTTGCTGTGCGTTCACCTGCTGCCCTCCCTGCCGCTGTGACCGTGCCTTGAGTCGATGCTGTCGTGCTGCGCGTCCCCCCGAACCGCGCGGATAACCATTGCCTGCTATCAGAAAATTTTGTTGATCGACTTTGCGATCAAGGTCGGAGAAAACAGTGCGATGAGGCGGGGTCCCCGCCCGAGGCGAACCTGGCGTTGGGGAAGTACGTCAGGGTCATCATCGGGCCGAGGCCTCGACTCACCGCAGGTGCGTAATCACCGATATTTAGTTGAGCTGTAGCGCTTCCCACTTAGAGGATTGCGTTCAACGCTTCCGACCCTGCGGCCGAGAACGCTTCCTCGTGCGCGGCCTGGTATTCGCGCCAGCTTGGTGCGTCCCAGATCTCGAGGTGGTCGTACGAGCCGATGACCACGCATTCCTTTGTGAGCCCCGCATAGGCTCGGTGCTCGGCCGAGAGGTTCACTCGCCCCTGGCCATCCACTCGCTGCTCGTCAGCTCCGGCGAAGAAGTACCGCACGAACGCACGAGCTTCCGGATCGTTTCGCGAGGCCGTCATTGCCCGATCGGCAATGGCGTCGAATTCTTCAGTTCGGTACACCGACAAGCTGCGGTCTTGGCTTCGTGTGACCATGACCCCTCCTGCCAGTGCATCGCGGAACTTTGCGGGCAACGTGAGCCGCCCTTTGTCATCGAGCTTGGGCGTGTAGGTGCCGACAAAACGAGCCATGTCGACGCCTCCTCACCCTCCAAGTTCGGAGGATTCCGGTGTCCCCCTCGCTCAGTGATGCCCATATTACCCCACTTTCCACCACATTCCACCCTCGACACCCACTCGTCGCCCACCCGCTCATAGACCTGCAGGTCACGGGGTATACAGCCCAGCAAACTCTCAGGAAACTCGCCGACCATTCCGGCGTGTCTTCCGTGATTGATGGTTCAAAAAGAGACTAAACGGGCTGCTGAGGTCTACATTTTGCCGATCGTGGGGCGAAGTGGGGAACTCCGGTGGGGCGAAGTGGGGGCACACTTGCACCGCCGCGGTCGGGATAGCAGTCGACCGCCAGATTGATCCCCGAGACCCACGACGACATAAGACAGAAAAACCAGTGGGGCCGCC
>NZ_JBARYI010000004.1:0-10385 GCF_049647785.1 Gordonia sp. (in: high G+C Gram-positive bacteria) | reverse complement strand
CGTGAATGTGCAGGACGGTAGCGCCGGCCTCGTAGCAGTCCACAGCCTTCTGGATGTGCTCTTCCATCGTCAACGGAAGATCTTCGCGGAAGTCATCAAGCTCCCACTCCGGACCATACGGGGCAGCGGTGATGACCAACTTGTCCTGAAGCTCAGGGAACAGGGCGTCGTCGTGGAAATGCATTGTGGAACTCCTTGCCGAGGGGAATCGAGATCAAGGGAGGTGTGTGCCACACCCAACCGCTCGATGTGATGCCTCTCATGCTATGAAGCCGAGCAGAACGATTCTTACCGCTACGGGACACGAAACATGCTGTTTCGGGACAGGAGTCGGGGATCGGGAAAAGGAAAACGCCAGTGCGCCACCCTCGCGAATAGTTATGGCGCGGGGGTCGCGCACTGGCGTTGGTGCCGGGATGAGAACGCTACCCTGACACACCCTCGGCCCGTCGGTTGGAACTCCCTCCCAGTGATTCCAACCAATACTGAAGGCCTTCGGCGATCTATCCGGATAAACCGGTTCACCGGTATGTAACGCTATCCTGTCAGTTAACCGCCTGCAAGCTTTTTTGGCGATTAGCCCGTAACGTCCCGTGAGGAGGTGACCCGAATGGCACAGCAGGCAAGAGCGCTCGAAACACGGCGCCAGATCCTCATCACCGCAGCACACGTCTTCCGGCGCGTCGGCTTCGACCGCACGCGGCTCAACGACATCGTCGAGGAATCCGGCCTCACCCGCGGCGCCATCTACTTTCACTTCAAGTCGAAAGACGAGATTGCCGACGTCGTGGTCGACGAGCTTGCGGCAAGCTCCCTGGAGGCCGTCGCCGCCGTAGCGGAGACGGGCGACTATGCGATGCGCCAAATCGGGATGCTGTGTCGCGAAATGGGTCGCCTCCTGGTCGACGACCCGGTAGTTAGCGCAGGGATTCGCCTGGTCATCGAACTAAAATCCGGGAAAGAGCCGATCCCCGCCTACCTCGGATGGATCGAAGCGCTCAAGTATCTGGTGGCGTGCGGAATCGAACAGGGCGATGTCCGGGAGGGCGTCGACCCCGAGCAGGCTGCCATCTTCATTGCCGAAGCCTTCGTCGGCGCTCACGTGCTCTCGTATGCGGTGACCGGGCACGAGGATCTAGCCGAGCGGATCGATAATTTGGCTGACAACTTGATCTGGTCACTGATGACCGCCGAGCAGGTCGCGGCACGCCCAGATCTTCTCGGTGCCCGACTCCCCTAGTCGCTACAACTCAAAGACGCGAGCGAAACCGTCGGCCGTCTCCGACCACAAAAACTGGACGGACCGCGCACGTGCCGCGGCACCTAATTCACGACGCCGCTCGGCGTCTTTCGCCAAGTCGGCCGCCACTTCGGCAAGTTCGTCGACATCGTCAACTAACACCCCGGTAGCACCGTCGACGATGGAATCAGTCAATCCCGCCGAACTCGCGTAACCGACCGTTGGCACCCCGTGCTGCGCGGCCTCAATTACCGCCAGCCCCCATCCTTCCTTCCGCGACGGCATCAGGTGCAGGTCGGCACCTGCGAGGAGTTCGTGCTTGCGGCGTTCGCTGACATGCCCGTGAAAGCGGACCCGATCTTCCACGCCGAGGGCCTGCACGCGCGTGCGCAGGCGGTCGGCCCACCAACCGTCGCCAACCACGTCAAGGGTGCTGTCCACTCCGGAATCGGAAAGCCGTGCAACCACGGCGAGGGCATCTTCGACCTGCTTGTGCGGCACCAGCCGCGACACGGCGATCAGCCGGAAGCCACCCGGGTTTGGTTCGGGAACGATGCCTTCCGGGACGGGGTCGATGCCGCCGCGCACCACCGTGATTCGTTCGGCGTCGACGCCGAGGTCGACGAGTTCGGCTTTCGACGGCACCGACACCGTCACATAGCGGTTGTCGCGGTGCACGCGCGGGGACAACCGCGATTCGATCCGCCATCCGACCTTGGCCAGCAACTTTCCAGCGACCGGCCACTGCTCGCGATGGCAGTGGTGGACCAGCACGACCGTCGGCGCGGACGTCACCAGGCGGGCAAAAAACGGAACTCCGTTCTGGGTATCAACAACGACGTCGGGCCGGTACCCGGCGAGTCTGCCGCGACCAAACCTGGCAGCAGCGATGGTGGCGAGGGCGCGCGGGTACACGGTGAGTCTGCCGCCCGCGCGGATCACGCGCATCCCGTGGAGCATTTGAGTGCGGGGCGCGCCCGGGTAGCGCGCGGTTAGGAGGGTGACGCGGGAGCCGCGCGCGGCGAACTCGGCACCGACCCGCTCCAGGTAGCGCTCGCTGCCTCCGCCTTGCGGATGGCCGGTGTCGCGCCAGCACAGCAGCAGCACGTCGGTCGGGGCACTCACTCGATCCAGGGTATGCGAACCTGACTGCATGCCTTCGTTTCGGATGCCCAGCACGTTCCGCCGGGAGGCCACGCTTGCGCGATCGGTGCACCTGTTGCGGGAGTTCCGCTACGAGCAGCCCGATCCGGCCCGCTTCTACTCCGCCTTGGCCGACGACACCGCGTTGATGCTCGCCGGCCTGTGCCCGGAACCACTCGCCGGTGCCGTCGTCCTAGACGTTGGTGGCGGGCCGGGCTTTTTTGCCGATGCATTTGCCGCCCGCGGTGCCCGGTACCTGTCGGTGGAGCCCGATGCGGGTGAGATGGCCGCGGCCAGCATCGATCAGCGGACAGCGGTGCGCGCACAAGGCGAGCATCTGCCGTTCCGTACCGGCAGCGTGGATGTGTGTTACTCGTCGAACGTCGCCGAGCACACGCCAACACCGTGGCAGATGGCCGACGAAATGGTGCGGGTGACTCGGCCGGGCGGCACCATCATTCTCAGCTACACCCTGTGGTGGGGCCCGTTCGGCGGGCACGAGATGGGCCTCACCCACTACTTGGGTGGCCATCGCGCCGCCCGCAGATACACCCGCCGCACCGGGCATCTACCGAAAAACCTGTTCGGGGTGTCCCTGTTCCCGATCACCGCCGCCGCCGGTCTGCGCTGGGCACGCGAGGTGCCCGACGCCGACCTGGTGACCGCGATCCCCCGCTACCTTCCGAGCTTCGCGTGGCCCGTCGTACACGTGCCGATCGTCCGTGAGATCGCGGCCACCAACCTGGTCATGGTGCTAAGAAAACGCTGACCTGGTTTGATGATCGAAATTACAACTGTGTAATTCATACACACCTGGGGATAACCCCTGTGGACAACTTTCCGCGTCCCCCCGGCTCCCCACCGCCCGTCCGCCCCTTTTCTGTCACAATTCGGACGTTCCATCACAAAACCCCGTGATTCGTGTCGAAAAAGTCGGACTTTGGCCCGTTAATGTGACAGAAAAGGGGCAATTCGGTGCCTCCGACGACGCTGCCGAGCGATCAAATTACATGTGTGTAATTCATGCACACATGTGGATAACCCTGTGGACAGAGTTGTGAATGCTCCGGCGATACCCATTTCCGACCGAAGATCCCTGGTCGGAACACATGGATCCGGCATGAAGTCGAATTACATGCGTGTAATTCATCAACAGCTGGGGATAACTCCTGTGGACAACGTTGTGGGTGCTGCCGAGCAATGCCCGACAGCACCCATCACCTAGTTCGGCAGTTTTCCCGAGCAGCGCAGCGGGCCGCCGTGACTGGTGCTCGACGAAATCAGCTTGTCGCCGTGCAGGATGGTGCAGGTCAAGGGACCTCGCACCACGACCGCCGTCATTTCCACGAACCGGTCCGACACGCTGGTGTGCTGCGACCAGGGCGAACCGGTTGCGGTAACCAGCACTCGCCCGGACGAATCCCGATAGGCCAACGCCACCGCTTCGCCGTTGCCTGTCAGCTGATACGTAACCGAACCCGGCGCGACCGTCGGCGACGGACGCGTCGAGGCCGGCGACGAGGTGGTGGTCGACGACGCTGACGTGGCCTCCGTTGTCGTGCCGGTTGTCCGTGATGCCGGCGCGGAGTCGGGTTTGGGAGCTGAACTCGCCCCGAACACGAGGTACCCAATCAGTCCCAAGACGATCACCGCCAGAATCACGACAATCGACAGCATTATGGTGCGAGTGCGACCGGTCGGGCCGGAATCCCCGCGGGCTTGCCTACTCAGAGGTAATCGCCTCCAAAGGTTTGGTCCGGGCCGCCATGATCGCGGGCCACAGGGCCGCTACCACGCCCACGACCGCCGCGCCCACCAGCGTAATACCGATCAGCGACCACGGAATGACGACGCCTTCCAGGCCCCAGTAGGCCAGCGTCCGCACCAGCGGCACACCGATGGCCAGGCCAAGGATGGTGCCGAGCAACGCTCCGAAGACCGCAATGTACGTCGATTCCAGGTAGATGGTTCGTCGTACTTGGGCTCGGCTCATGCCGACGGCCCGGAGCATGCCGATCTCCTGTTTACGCTCCACCACCGATAGCGCGAGGGTGTTGATAATGCCGAGGACGGCGATCACCAACGACAACCCCAGCAACGCGTACAGGGTCACCATCATCTGATCGATGGTCGACGAGATCGAGTTCTTGAACTGTTCCCGATCCTGCACCTGGGCGGTGAGGTACTCCGCCGTCGCATCTTCCAATTGGGTGCGCAGTTCCCCGGAGCTCACCCCGGGTTTCGCTACCACCAGTACCGGGCCGCTAATACGTTTCATCGCGACGGGCATCAGCTTCTCGTAGGCTGGCCATCCCACCATCAGCGACGAGATCGCCTGGTTTGCGGTAAACACACCGGTCACAGTGGTGGTGACATCGTCGCCAGCGGTGCTGGTGAAGGTGACTTGTTGCCCAAGCTTCCAACCGTTGTCGCGCACCATCGCATCACTGATGAGCATGCCGTCACCGGTCAGGTTGGCGGTGCCTTCGACCATGTCGATGTTGGCAACCTGGTCGATCTGTCCGCCGTACGGAGCGGAAATGAACTCGTCGCGTTCAGTGCCGTTCGGCGGCGTGTACTTGGCGACACCGTAGGCCTGTGCAACCACTGTCTTGGCACCCGGTACCGCTTTAACGGCGTCGACCACCGACAGCGGCAGCGGCATGTTGTTATTGCCGGTGACCACAAAGTCCGACCGCAGGCCGTTGTCCACCGACGAGTCGATGGTCCCCTTGAACGACCACCCGAGGGTGCCAATCACGACCACCAGCATCAGTCCGAGGGTGAGGGCGAAAGCCGTCGCGGCCGATCGTCGTGGGTTGCGGACCGCGTTGGTGCGGGCCAGTCGTCCGACGGTGCCGAACGGCTTCTGGAAAATGGCCCCGAACAGTCCGACCACCGGCTGGGAAATGGCGGGGGCCGCGAAGACCACGGCGATCACCGCCAGGAGCGCACCAATGGCCACCAGCGCGGCGGCACCGCCGCCCTCGCCCGCGGCACCGATCCCAAGTGCCAAGGCGCCGAGTACCCCGAGCACGGCACCAATCAGGGTGCGGACGCGCAGTGAACCGGAACCGGCTTCGACGGTGTTGTCGCGCATTGCTTCGACCGGCGGAATCCGCGAAGCACGACGCGCCGGAATCCATGCGCTGAGCATGGTGACGATGACGCCGACAAAGATGGCGGCAAGGATGGCCCCCAGTCCGACCTCGATTCCGTTCGACGGCACACCCTGCGATTTGGTGAAGGCCAGCAGGGCGGCGGCGATACCGATACCGAGTGCCAGACCGAGCAGCCCACCGATAATGCCGACGACGAGCGCTTCCAAAAGCACTGCGCGCGAGACGTTCTGGCGACTTGCACCGATGGCCCGCAGTAGCGCGAGCTCACGGTTCCGCTGTGCCACGATCATCGAGAAGGTGTTGTAAATGATGAATGTGCCGACCAGCAGGCCGATCGCGGCAAAGGCAAGCAGCACATACTGGAAGATCGTCAGGAACTGATCTATGGTCTGCTTCTGGTCGTCACGGACTTCCTGCCCGGTCCGCACCTGGTACAGCTTGTCGTACTCGGCGGCCTTGCCCTGCTTCGCAACGGTGGCCTTCAAGTGGGCGTTGACCGCGTCGCGCAACTGTGTATCGGTGACGCCGTTGCGTGCGGCGAGGTCGACGGCGGATACGTACTGACCGTCGGAGAACAGTTTCGTCGCGGTGGCTTCGTCGAAGATCACACCGACGTAGCCGCCCGTTGAGGTCGGCATGTCGGCGATACCGACGATCGTCACGTCCAATGGTGCTGCCAGTCCGGCACCGACGACAACCTTCGTCTTGCTGCCGATTTTCAGATTGCCCTTTTCGGCCGCGCTGGCATTGAGCGCGATCTCGCCGGCCTTCGTCGGGGCCCGACCCTCCACGATGCTCATCTGTTCGCCGACCGCCTGGTCCGGCGGCAAGTAGCTCATGCCGACGCTGGGCGCACCGCCGGACTGAAGGGCGCGACCAGACGCGTCGGCGATCGTCACCGACCCCTGATTAACGACGGCCAGTCGTTCGATCCCCAGCTTGGCCTCGTTGGCGCGGAGGTCGTTCACGAGGGCGATCGGAATGCCCGGCGAGTTCTCTTCGACGGCGCTGACTTCCACCGAGACGCCCTTGGCGACGTTGTCGAAGATGGAGTTGAATGCGCTCGATACGGTCGAGGTAAAGATGACCGCACCGGCGACGAAGCTGGTACCCAGGACGACGGAAAAGACCGTCAGTACCAGGCGGAGTTTGTGTGCGGCGAGGCTTCTCAAGGAAACCTTGCGCATAACGTTGGACGCCATCTCGTCAGTTCTCCTCGCCAGCAGGCAGCTCCTGCGCAGCTGCGGTGTTGTCGAGGTTTTTCATCACTTCGAAGACATCGTCGGCCGACGGTCGATTGTGCAGTTCCCGCACGATTTGGCCGTCGGCCAGGAACACCACTCGGTCGGCGTACGATGCCGCGCGGGGGTCGTGGGTGACGATGACGACGGTCTGATTGAACTCGTCGGTTGCCGCGCGAAGGATCTCGAGCACTTCGCCTGACGACCGGGAATCTAGGTTGCCGGTCGGCTCGTCCCCGAAAATAATGTCAGGTCGTCCCACGAGGGCACGCGCGCAGGCCACGCGCTGCTGCTGGCCGCCTGACAGCTCGCTTGGACGGTGGCCCAGCCGATTGCGGATGCCGAGGCGGTCGACGACGACGTCGAACCATTCGCGATCCACCTCGCGGCCAGCGATGCCCTGGGGCAGCGTGATGTTCTCCTCGGCGGTGAGCGTCGGCACCAGGTTAAACGCCTGAAACACGAAACCGATGCGGTCGCGACGCAGCTTGGTCATATTCTTGTCCGACAGCCCGATGAGCTGCACGTCGCCGATCTGCACGTTGCCGCTCGTCACCGTGTCGAGGCCAGCCAAGCAATGCATTAGCGTCGACTTGCCCGAGCCCGACGGTCCCATGATGGCGGTGAACTCACCGGCACGGAACCCAATCGACACTCCCCGGAGTGCCTGAACCGTGGTGTCACCGCTGCCGTAAGTCTTCACCACATTGTCGGCGCGGGCCGCCACCAACCCGTGCTTGCCTGCTGCTGCTGTCTCAGTCATGGGATCAACGGTCCCAGATGTTGGCCGCAGGCGCATCAGGGAGGGCCCCCAAAAGTAGAAATAAAAACACTGGGCCCGACCGTTTCCGGTCGGGCCCAGTGGCCAAAACTCTGCGGCTGCTAGCCGAGACGCTCGCGGAGCACCTCAAGCTGTGCCTTCAGTTCGGCTGGCAACTTGCCCTTGCCGTCGTCGACGAAGTCGAACCACTCGTCGATCGTCGGGAGTTCGTTGCGCCATTCGTCGTTGTTCACGGCGAGTGCCTCAGCGAGATCTGCCTCTGCCACGTCCAGTCCGGTGAGGTCGAGCTCGCCCGGAGCAGCGACGGTACCGATCGGCGTCTCGACGCCCTCGACGTTGCCCTCGATGCGGTCGACCATCCACTTCAGGACGCGGCTGTTCTCGCCGAATCCGGGCCACAGGAAGCGGCCGTCTTCGCCACGGCGGAACCAGTTGACGTAGAACACTGCCGGAAGCTGTGCGCCTTCCTTGCGGCCGATGTTCAGCCAGTGCTGGAAGTAGTCACCAACGTGGTAGCCGAGGAACGGCAGCATTGCCATCGGGTCGCGGCGGACGGTGCCGACCTTGCCCTCGGCGGCGGCGGTCTGCTCGGAGCCGACGGTGGCACCCATGAACACGGCGTGCTCCCAGTCGCGGGCCTGGGTAACGAGCGGAACGGTGGTCTTGCGACGTCCGCCGAACAGGATCGCCGAGATCGGCACACCCTGCGGGTCGTCCCACTCGGCGGCGAGGGTCGGGCACTGCGACATCGGGGTGCAGTAACGCGAGTTCGGGTGCGCGGCCTTGGTCTCCGACTCTGGAGTCCAGTCGTTCCCGTGCCAGTCGATCAGGTGGTCCGGAGCATCGCCGTCGATGCCTTCCCACCAGACGTCACCGTCGTCGGTGCGCGCGACGTTGGTGTAGATGGTGTTGCCAGCGTCGATGGTCTTCATCGCGGTCGGGTTCGAGTCGTAGCTGGTGCCCGGTGCGACGCCGAAGAAACCGAACTCCGGGTTCACCGCGTACAGCTGGCCGTCTGGGCCGAAGCGCATCCACGCGATGTCGTCACCAACGGTTTCGGCCTTCCAGCCGTCCAGCGTCGGGTCGATCATGGCGAGGTTGGTCTTACCGCAAGCCGACGGGAAGGCCGCGGCGACGAAGTAAACCTTGTTCTCCGGGCTGGTGAGCTTGAGGATGAGCATGTGCTCGGCCAGCCAGCCTTCGTCGTGCGCCATGGCCGAAGCGATACGCAGCGCGTAGCACTTCTTGCCGAGCAGGGCGTTGCCGCCGTAGCCCGAACCGTACGACCAGATCACACGGTCTTCGGGGAAGTGAACGATGTACTTCTCGGTGTTGCACGGCCACGGAACATCGGCCTGGCCGTCTTCCAGGGGCGCACCAACCGAGTGCAGACCCTGAACGAAGAAGCCGTCGTCGCCGAGTGCCTCGAGGACCTTGGGGCCGACCCGAGTCATGACGCGCATCGACAAGACGACGT
This sequence comes from Gordonia sp. (in: high G+C Gram-positive bacteria), assembly GCF_049647785.1. Taxonomy (GTDB): domain Bacteria; phylum Actinomycetota; class Actinomycetes; order Mycobacteriales; family Mycobacteriaceae; genus Gordonia. The sequence continues at coordinate 1,381 of NZ_JBARYI010000004.1, read as the reverse complement.
ATGCCGAGTCGGTGATTTCGATGCCGAGCTTGGGATCGTCGGAGCCGAGCGGACCCATGCAGAACGGAATGACGTACATGGTGCGGCCGCGCATGGCACCGCGGTACAGGTCGGTCATGGTGGCGCGCATCTCGGCCGGGTCAACCCAATTGTTCGTGGGGCCCGCAGCCTCTTCGGTGGCGCTGCAGATGAAGGTGCGCGACTCGACGCGAGCGACGTCGGCGGGATCCGACAGCGCCAGGAAGGAGTTCGACTTCTTCTCTTCGTTGAGCTTGGTGATGGTGCCAGCCTCGACGAGTTCAGCCGTCAGGCGGTCCCACTCTTCATCGCTGCCATCCGACCAAACCACGCGGTCGGGCTGCATCAATTCGGCAACCTCGGCCACCCAGGCGATCAGCCCGGGGTGGTTAGTTGGGGCACTCCCGGGCTCGATGCCCGGAATAGTCGCAGCGGTCATGCGGATCTCCTCATCGAAACTCACGGGTGCCTGCGTGCAGCGGCTGTGCAAACGCATACTTGCCCCAGGATACGCGGAATGCCCTCAGCTTTCTAAGCCACGTCTTATACCTGCCTATCAGTCCAATCGGCCGAGCGTCGTGGGACTCCATCCGTCCCCGGAACCGTCGAAGGTGGTCCTGACGACGCGACCGTCATCGTGCAGGACGGTAAGTTGATCGATCCGACCATCGCCGGTGGAGTCGGTGAGGACTGCCATAGAACCGCCGACATCGCTGGTCAGCGAGTCGGCAACACCGTCACCGGTGGAGTCGAGGTCGGCGGGACCGAGGTCCCACAGTGATCCGTCGGAGTACCACCACAGATTGCTGTGAGGGTCCGACTCGAGGCTGCCAATCGTGTCGGCCGACACAGCATCCGCTGTGCAGTGGGCCACCCCATCGAACGGCTGAATGAGACCATCTTCACTATCCGGATCACCCGAATTTAGCTCGGGGTCCTCACCCCAACTGCCCATCGCATCCATCTAGCCGGTCCTGTTCCATATTTCGCGACTGAACTGCGCTTCGGCGGCACCGAGTTGCGCCCCGATTCGATTCTCTAACTCTGCCCGTCGGGTCGTAATGAGTTCGGTGGCCCAGCGTTGCATTCGCGCCCGATTGGCGGTCGAGCGGCGCACCGACACCAGCCATGCAGCCAGCGCCAGCCCGGCCAACAATGCCAAGACGATGCCCGCGACACCGAGCCCTGCCCATTCGAGCGCAGGTGCCAGCATCATTCGTCCGACACCGAATCCCATTGACGCTCCCACCAACATCATCACGACCTCTTCCGACCGCGGCCGAAGGCGATCCGGCACGCCGATGGCCGGTGGCAGCGCGGCCGGCGGAGCTGCCATGGCCCCGGGTGGCACGCCGCCGAGCCC
>NZ_JBARYI010000003.1:0-16636 GCF_049647785.1 Gordonia sp. (in: high G+C Gram-positive bacteria) | reverse complement strand
ATTCCCGCACTACGTCAGACATAGTGCGGGAATCGACGCATCATGCGAGAACGGGAGGAGCGGAGCGACGACGACTAGAGATTGCAGGGAATGGAGGCGTAGGAGCCGAGGTCGCAGACGGAGGCGTTGGTGAGCTTCCAACGGCCGTCTTGCCACACCCACTTGAGGGTCATGTAAGTCGGGTCGTAGCCGGGAGACGCGAGCTTCATGCGCGCCGACGCCGTATTGCCGTTCACGGTAACCGGGTCGACGATCCGGTACGTCAGACCCATCGCCTTGAACCGTTTAGCGAGACCAAGAATGCCCTGCGCCTGATTCACCGCGCGAGACCCACCCTCAAGCCGCTGCGCCTTCTGTGCGCCCGAGGCACCCGAACCGAGAAAATCCAGATCCGCCTGCAACTGCGCAGCGGTCGGCGTAGTGGGGCCACTCGCCTGCGCGGCAGTCGGCTGCGCGGCAGTGGTGGCCTCAGGGACCGGCGCGGGGGCCGGGACATCGGCCGGAACCTCCGCAACCGGAGCAGGTGCCACATCCGACGACGGCGCTGCCGCGGGTGCCGCGGGCGCACCCGGCGCTTGCTGCTGCGCCCCCAGATTCACGACAGTCGCTGGCGCCTCCGCCACGGCCGCCTTGGTAGTCACACCGCTAACCATGAGCCCGGCCATACCGATCGCCAGCACAATCGCCGAAATCATCGCGGCAATACCCGCGGACATCATCACCGTCGGCCAGTTGACCTTCGAGCCGGATTCGTTGGCCGCAGCCTTCGATTGTTCCTCGACCACGTATCGCTCGTCCTCATACATGCGGCAATTCAACCAAACATAAGGAAGGTAAGTCTAGCCTTAGTAAGGTTGCCCTGGTCACGGTCATGCGACGTCCAGAATTTCGACGACATCGGCCAAGCTCGCGCCGCCGAGGATTGCTTCCACCGGCAGGTCGCGTGATAGCCGGCCCTGGACGCGTTTGCGGAAGTCCAACGCCTGCAAGGAATCCACCCCCAACGCCACCAACGGGGTCGTCAGGTCAATATCACTCGCCGCCAGCCCCATCGCCACGGCTAGCTCCTCAACCAGGCCTGCGGTCAAATCCTCCGACGGGACATCTGAAGACGGAATGCCCGCCAGCGGGATGTCAGTCGACAGCGTCATCGGAATCGCTTCAGCGGCAACACTCTCCGGGGATGGCTCAGGCTGGCCAACTTCGGGCACCGACACCCGCAGGTCCGGAACTTCGGCGATCAACGACGACATTCCCAGCACCGAGAGCAGATCCCGCAGATCCGGCCAGGTGGCGGCAAGAACCTGCGCATCCTCGGTGACGCGGAGTCCAACGTCAAGGGCGGCAGTCGGCGCCATCGGCACCACCCCCGTTGAGGTGACCCGCTCCACGCCGTCAGCGTCGAGTGGCCCTTGCACCGCCCACAGGCCCCACCCGATCGCGACGGCGTCGATCCCGTTGGCTCGGAGGTGCGCCGCCTCAACTTCCAAGAGTCGGTTGGCCGCGGCATACAGCGCTTGGTCGCGTCCGCCGATCGTCGCCGCCAGCGACGAGCAGATCAGCACCCGCCCACCGCCATCTTTCCCAAATCCGTTCAGTGCCGCCATGATTCGCGACAGCCCATCAACTTTCGCGCCGAAAGCTCGGGCCACATCGGCCGGGGTGAACGACGTCAGCGGTCCGGCCACGTAGTCGAGTGCGGCGTGCACCAGCAGATCTACCTTGCCAAGGTCACCGACGGCCGCGACCACAGACGTCTCGTCGGTGAGGTCGCAGCGCCGCAGGTCGACGACGACGCCGAATCGATGAGCAATCCGCCGCGCCGTTCGCCGCGCCTCCTTGTTGCCACCAGACCGGCTGAGCAGGATGATACGCCGGGCACCGTCGTGCGCGATCCGCTCGGCCATCGCCAATCCGACCCGACCGGTACCGCCGGTGATGACGGCGTGCGTCACCGCTGGCACCTGTTGATCCGAAACATCAACTGGGACAAGTCGTTTGACCAACGTCGCACCGTCACGAAGCACCACGGCCGACTCCCCACCGACGTGGATCGCCGACAAAATGTCGTCTGCCGATGCCCCGCCGATGGGCAGATCGAGCTGAGCGATACGCAATCCTGGCCGTTCGGCCGCCAAGCACCGAAGCCCAGCCATCACGGCCGCATGCCCGGCATCGGCAATCTCCGTCGGCGCCACCGTTTCGGCGCCGGTCGTCGCAACCCACAGCATCGCCGGGAGTTCGACGAGGTCGAGTTCGGTGAGGACGTCGCTCAGCAAGCCGACGCCCCGCCCGACAGGAAGCAACAGGAGCGCGGCATCGGCTCCCGCGCCGGATCCCTGCCACGCGCGAGCTCCGTGATCCGGGGCGCGCAGACAGATCTCCTCGGCCGCACGATGATCAGCATCGTCCATCGTCAGGAGTGCAATCTTTTGGGGTGCAACGAGCTTACGACTGGCCGGACGCTCCCACGCCGTTCGCAATGCGCGCACGTCATGGTCCACCCGCGGTGATGCCCAACCGGGCTGGTTCGCTGCATCGTCGATCCCGTCGATGAACGGTGCCCAGTGGTGGACGCGGCGCATCGGCGAGTTGGGAAATCCCTCGAGTGGGAGCGCGCGGGCCGGTGACGCACCGGAGTCCTCGGTGGCCCATGCGGTCCAGTGAAACCGTTGATCGCTGACGGCCACGGTCAGCACGTTTCGGGTGAAGAGTTCCAGGTCGGTGCATTCTCGACGGCGCGTTGCGATGATCTCGGTGTTCGGGTGATCGGCGAGGGTTTCCGACATTGCCAATACCAGCGTCGGATGCTCGGCAATCTCAATGAATCGGTCGGCACCGGAGTCGACGGCGGTGGTGACGGCGCGGTCGAATCGCACTCGATTGCGCAGGTTCCAGAACCAGTAGTCGCGGATCGGCATCGTCTCGGCGATGGCCTCACCCAAGGTGGCACCGACGCACGGGATCTTGGCCGGGCCGAACAGTTCGCCCAGCCCGTACCGGTCAAAGTTGGGTGCCAGTTCATCGCGGAACTTACTGACAATGCTGGTGTGTGCGGGATAGGCGACGCGAATCTCCTTGGCGAACTTGCCTTCTGCCGTCAACGTCTCCACCAGCGAGACGACGGCATCGCGTTCACCCGACACGCACAGGATGTGCGCGGAGTTCACCACCGACAGTTCCATCCACCCGGAGTTTCGCGCCAGGAGGGCCTCGGCCTCGTCGATATCAATACCGAGGACGGCCATCGTGTAGCCACGCGGGGCCACCGCATCGACAGCCCGCGCACGCACCGTGACCACGACTAACCCGTCGCGGAGGGTGGCGATTCCACTGCGTACCGCGGCGGCGATCTCGCCCTGCGAGTGTCCGACGGTCATCTCCGGGCGCACGCCGGCGTCGTCCCACATGGCGGTGAGACCCAACATGTGCATGAATAGCGCCGGTTGCACCACGCGCACGTCGTCGGTTTGAGTGGTGCCGCGGCGACCCAAAACGTAGTCGATTGGCGAGGTACCGAACAGCGCCATGGACTCGGCATGGCATTCGTCGACGGCCGCGCGATAGGCCGCCGAGTGCGCATAGTCGACGGCACCCATTCCGGGGCGCTGGCCACCCTGGCCGGGGTAGACGTAGGCAAACCTGTGCGACGACGCGGTGCCCCGAACCACGCACGGGTACGACCGTCCGTCGGTCAGGGCGTCGAGTGCTTCCAAAAGTTCCGTGCGATCGGACACCGCAGCGATCGCCCGATGACGACGCACCGGTCGGGCATCGAGGAGGTAGTCGGCGACGCGCTGAGCGTCGAGGCCCGGATTCGCGCGCAGGAAGGTGGCGATTGCGGCGGCGAAACGCCCCACGCCCGCTTCTGCATCGGCGGAGATGACGACGGGGATACGACCGTCGGGCAGCACATACTTGTGTGCAGAATGGTGGTTCACGGTGGGCTCAGGCACGGTTGGCCTCCGGCATGTCGACGATCAGGTGGGTGTTGGTTCCGGAGACACCAAAACTGGAGACGGCCGCCAGTCGGTGACCGTGGCGCGCGGGCCACTCCTGTGTTACTGACGGGATGCGCAATCCAGCTGTGTCCCAGTCGATGTCGGTGGTGGGTTCGTCGGCGAACCGACTGGCGACGATCTGTCCGTTGCGTCCGCACTGCAGCACTTTGATGAGGCCGAGGACGCCCGACGCGGCCTGGGCGTGCCCCGCGTTCGACTTCACCGACCCGACCGCGGCCGGAGTCGCCGCACCGCTGGCCGCGCCGTAGGTGGCGGCGAGGGCTTCCAGTTCTAACGCATCCCCGAGGGTTCCGGTCCCGTGCCCTTCAATCAGGTCAACGTCGGCGGCGTTGACCCGTGAGATCCGCAAGGTGGCTTCGATGACCTGACGCTGCGCTTGCGCGCTCGGCACCACGATCGGGGCACCCGCTCCGTTGTGATTGACCCGCGATCCGGCGATGGCACCGTAGATGCGGTGCCCGGCGGCGCGCGCTGTGGCCGCCGTTTCGAGGATCACCGCACCCGCACCTTCGCCCCACGCGGTGCCGTCGGCTTTCGCCGAATACGACCGGCAGCGTCCATCTGCGGCGAGTGCATTGTTTCGGGAGAACTCGAAGAACGCCCCGGGTGAACCCATCACGCACACACCACCGGCGATCGCGCTGTCGCATTCACCCGCGCGGATGGCGGCGGCAGCCTGGTGGATGGCCGTCAGTGAGGAGGCGCATGCGGTGTCGATCGTCATCGATGGACCGGCGATGCCGAGGGTGTGCGAGATGCGGCCGGATACCGATCCCATTGCGGCACCGGCGATCCGGTGCCCCGAGTAGCTGTTGACGCTTGCCGCCCGGGGCCCATACTCCATTGCCGATGCCCCGAAGTAGACGCCCATCTCGGCGCCGGTGAGGCTGTCGGGCCGTACCCCGGCGTTTTCCAAGGCCCGCCACGCCACACGCATCGCGACTCGCTGCTGCGGATCCATTGCCATCGCCTCGCGGGGGCTCAGTCCAAAGAACTGCGGGTCGAATTCCGCGGCCCCGTCCAGGAAACCGCCAGCGTCGGGGACCGCGCCCCACCCGGGGAGCGCTCCCAGCGCCAGGATCTGGTCGATGGGCCAGTCACGATCACGGGGCAGCGGCCCGATCAGGTCAGCACCGGCGGCGAGAGCGTCGAAGAAGTCCTCGGGTGTCTCAATCCCACCCGGTGCTTCCACGCCCATCCCGACGATAACGATGGCATCGTCCGGGATCACCGCGCTGCCCCGGCCAGGAGAAGGTCGACCAACGTTTCGGGATGCTCGTTGAGATAGAAGTGCCCGCCGTCGACGATCCGGACATCGACATCGTCGGCATGGCGGGTCCACGAATGCAGCCGAAACGGTGCGATCACCGGGTCGTCGGCGCCGCCAATCACCTGGATCGGCACCGACACCCGAGCATCAGTGGGACAGTCGTAGGCGTCGAACGCCCGGTAGTCGGCGCGTAGCGCGGGCAACGCCATCCGCATAACGGCATCGTTGGACATCACTTGGCCCCCGGTGCCCTGTAGCCCCGACAGATGCGCCAGAAGTTCCTCATCGGAATCGGGGTGTTTAGGCAGATCCGCCACTTGGCTGGGTGCTGTCGCGGCCGAAACCACCAACCGCGCCGGCGGCCCTCCGGCGGACTCAAGCAGCCTGGTGAATTCGAAAGCGACGATGGCGCCCATGCTGTGACCAAACACCACCGTTGGGCGGCCAGCGAGGTTGTCGTCGGCGGCCACCGACGCAAAGGCCTCGGCGGCGAGTTCGGTCAGCGAGGTGGCTGCGGCTTCGCGGGCACGGTCTTGCCTGCCCGGGTACTGCATTACCCGGACCTCGTACTGTGCCGAAAGTTGTTGCGACAGTTCCCGGTACGAAGACGCTCCGCCACCGGCGTGGGGAAACACGAGCAGAAGTGGCGAGTTCTCGTGAACCGGTTTGTGGAAGGCGCGGAGAGCGGGGGCGGTGCGGGCTTGTGTCATCAGTCAACGTCCAAACTCGTGGGGGCGGTCAGGGTGGGTGCAACGGGGCGGTCCAGCAGGTGCAGCGCAACGCGACGGTCCGGGCGGACTTGAAACTCTCCGACGTCGCTCCACCCACGCTTCGTGAGGGCACGCCGGATGGGGGCATTCGACGACGCCGGTTCCGCGACGATGCGACGGCAAGCGGGGTCTGCCGCAAGCAGCGCGTCGGCCAGCTCGCGCAGCATCCCGGAAATCAGGCCGCGGCCGAGGAGCGCACGATCGGCAGTCGCGATGTGAAAGCCGAGGTCGTGTGGGTCCACCGGGTAGAGCCTGGCGATCTCGTCGCGTGCCACCCGATAGATCTCCAGGTATCCGACGTCCACACCGTTGCGGGCAAAGATCACCGGGCGCGAATAGTCACCCGACAGCCGATAGCGGGCATCGGCGCTCCAGCGTTCGCTGGACCATTCCTGCTCCCAAGTACTCGCCAGGTGTTCGCGCGCGAACCATTCCTGCAGCATGGCCGCATCGGCGTCCGGATCTACCGGGCGCAGGGCAAACTCCCCCGCTGCGGTCGGCACCGGCGGTGGTCCAGCCGCCCGCACGTCGTCATCAACGCCGATGATTTCCCGGGCGATTCGGTAGTCGTTGGTCATCGGCCCAACCCACTTCGGGTAGCCGCGCGGTCGACGGCACTTCTCAGCACCCGGTTCGAGAGTTCGCCCAAGCAACTGAGATTGGGGAAGCCGGGGCCTTGCGCAAAGCCCGCGAGATTCGGAAGATACAGCGGTTGGCTCAGGCCGGTGACGGCGAGGTCGTGCCCGATCGCCGCTTCCACAACCCCCAGCTCCGGCCGATTGCCGAGCGCCAGTTCAAGCTCGTCGAGCGTCTCGTCGTCGAACAGATCGAGGAACCACAACGGGCGGCCACCTGTCGCGTCGACGACCAGATCGAAGGAGTGATCGGTCGCCATGGCTCCCGGGTTGTCGAGCGTCAGGGTCACCGAATCGCCCACCCGTCTCGCGCCGGTAACGCGGCCCCGCAGGTGGTGGATGCGGTCGTCAGTCAGCAGGTTCTCTTGGACGCTGACGGAGAACACTCCGCGGTCGGTCCGGCGAATCACGTCGCGCCGCTCCGTTGCGGGCAGCGCCGACCAACCGGTGGGGTCGGAAAACACCGAGTTCTCGAAATAGCTTTCGCCGCGCGTATAGATGGTCGGTGCCGGTGAGATCACCGAGATCGACATCATCTCGTGGCGCACCAATTCGTCGAGGGCCGACGCCGCCGTCTCCCCGCCGCCGACCACCGCGGCGCGTGACGCCACCGGAATATCTTTGCGTGAGATGGCATTCCAAAACTTCGACACCGAGTAGACGCGCGGATCGTCGAGGAGCGGCTCATCACTCGACCCCGGGCCGGTCACCAGGAGTCCGTCGCCGCTGACCGTTTCGACAGCGCCATCCGCGGTCACATAGTCGAGTCGCCAGCCGTCGTCTTCCAGATGCACTCGGTTTACCGTTCCGAGGCGCAAGTCCGTCCCCGACCGCCTAGCCACCCAATCGAGGTAGCGCGCCCAAACGTGATGGTGCGGGTTTGGGCGGCCGCGGTCGACCCATTCGGTGTACGTCTGATGCGCCACCAGGAACGCCATCCAACTGAACTCGAGCATTCCCGCGTTAATCTCCGCGGCGTGCATGCGATGCGGTGCGCCGCGATACGGGAATCCGACGTCTTTCTCCGGACTGGTTCCCAGCCGATGCCGACCGTCCGTCCAGCCGCCCATCGGCAACCAGTTGCCGCCGACCCCGTACCGGTCGACGATCACCACGCGCGGTGCGGGCAAGCCAAGATCGGCGAGGACCTTGGCTTTCGCTGCCACAGCAAGTGATTTCGGGCCCGCGCCGATGCACAGGAGGGTGGTGGTTTGGCTCATTGGGCAATCAACTCTTCGTCATCCATGGCGGCGATCTCCAGATAGAAGCCCGCGATTTGTTCCAGTCGGCCGGGCACCTGATCGGTCTCGGCGAGCCGGGTTGCCAGCTGCGCGATACTTCGGGCCGCAAAAATATCGGCGACCCCCGCTTGCGGCGCGTCGAGCAGGTCGCGGACGCGAGCAATCACCGTCGTGGCCAGCACGGAGTCGCCGCCGGCCGCAAAAAAGTCGTCGTCGACGCCAAGCCGCTGACCGTGCATCACATCGGAGACAATGGCCAGGAGCGCCCGTTCCAGATCGGTGGCGGGTTCGCGGCTGGTACTCACTGAGCCGCTCGCAGCACCGAGGAGTGCGGTGAGCGCGACTCGATCAAACTTGCCGTTGCCGGTCAGCGGGAGCTCGTCGCGCACGTCCAACACCGCGGGCACCATGTACGACGGCAGATGATTCGCGAGCTGCGCCAGCACGTCGTCGCCTTCCAGCGTCACGCCCGGCTCCGGTGTCACCGCCGACGCCAGAACAGCCGGGCCGTCGCCGGTCAGGAGGATGGCGACCGCGTGACGTACGCCGGGCAGGCTCCGCAGCACACCTTCGATCTCGCCGAGTTCCACCCGGTAGCCGCGGATCTTGACCTGATTGTCGGCGCGACCAACAAACTCAACGGTGCCGTCGGGCCAGTAGCGAGCGAGGTCGCCGGTGCGGTACCAGCGGCTACCGGCGTATTCGACAAACCGTTCCGCCGTGCGTTGCGGCTCGTTGCGGTAGCCGCAAGCCACCCCGTCACCGCCGACCCACAGCTCGCCGGTCACCCAATCGGGGCAGTCGGTGCCGAGTTCGCTAACTACGCGGCACACCACATTGTTCAGCGGCGTACCGAACGGCACCGCCGTCCAATCGGCGGGCGGCTGCGAGGTTTCGCAGACCGTGCCGTGAATGGCGATCTCGGTGGCACCGCCGAGGCCCGCGAACCGGGTACTCGGCGAAAGTGCAGCCAGGCGCACCGGTAGGTCGACGCCCACCCAGTCGCCGCCAATGAGGACCGCCCGCAGGCTGTTCCCCAGATCTTTGGTGGTGGTCTCAGCATCGGTCAGTAACATATCGAGTGCGCTCGGGACGCAGGTCAGGATGCTGGCCCCGTGCGCGACGAGTTGCTGCCGCCACGCCGCCGGATCTTTCGCGTCGTCGGCACCGATGGCGATGACCGCACCGCCCGCACTGTAGAGGCCGAAGATGTCGTAGACGGAGATATCGAATTCCAAAGCTGCGACAGTGATTGACCGGTCCGCCGGGCCAACAGCAAAGCGGCCGTTGATGTCGTCGATGGTGTTCATGGCCGCACGATGCGGTACCTCGACCCCCTTCGGGGTGCCCGTGGATCCGGAGGTAAACAGCACGTAGGCAACGTCTTCCGGATCGGGCAGGTGTGGTCCCGACAGTGGTGGCGCCGTCAGCGCATCGGATAGTTCCACAACCGGCAGGTCGAGCGTGTCCGCCGCGACAGCGTCGTCGGTCAGCAGTACCCGCGCTTCGCCAGTTCGCAGAATGGCGGCTCGACGCGAAGTGGGTTGGTCGTAGGAGACGGGCACCCACACCGCACCGGCGGCGTACACACCGAGTGTCGCGATCACCTGCCGATAGCCCTTGCGGAGCGCAACGCCAACGGCGTCGCCCGGCCGCACCCCGACCGCACGGAGGCCCGAGGCCACCGCCAGGGCTTGCTGCGCGAGTTGACCGTAGGTGAGTTCAGAGCTGCCAGATTCACTGTCATCAGCCCAGATCAGCGCGGAGCGCCCCGGGTCGGTGGCCGCGACGTCGAAGAATCCCTGGTGCAGCACTCGACCACTGGCCGGCGCATTCGTTGCGTTAACGGCGCCGCGGACCGTCCGCTGGTCAACGGGCAATTGCGGGAGTGCCTCCGCCAGCCAACCGGCTTCGCCCGGAGCGGCCAGCCGATCGAGAGCCGCAGCAAAGTGCGCGAACATCGCCTCGACCACCCCATCCGGGAACTGGTCGATCCGCACGTCCCAGTTCACCAGGAGACCGCCGCCGAACTCGGTGACCTGGGCATCGAGTAGGACCTGTGGGCCTTGCGAGACCAGATGCACCGGTTTGCCGAAACGACCGAGAACCTCGTCGGCAAACAGTTCGCCAAGACCCAGCGCACTGGTGAAAACCACTGGGGCCAAGATTGTTTCGCCGCGACGACGGCTGAGGTCGCGAAGCACATCCAGAGCACCGTAGGCGCTGTGGGCACCGGCCTCGTGCATGCGACGCTGCAGATCGCGAGCAAGATCAACAACGCAGTCGCGGCCGGGCTCGGTCAGGACGGTGAGATCGACGTCGACCAGAATTGACGAACTGAAGTCGCCCGACACCAACTCGATTTCCGGGTGCATCGGTGCGCGATTGAAGAGCGGAACGTTCAGCAGAAAACGTGGGCTGGCCGACCACGCGCCAACACTGGCGGCATAGACGGCACCGACAACCGCTGCTGGCGTCAGACTGCGGGCGCGGGCTGCGGCGAACAGGGTGTCGCGGGCCTCACCGCTGAGCCAGTGATTCATCCGAAGCACCTGCGGCCGAGCGTGCGCGCTCTGACCCGCTGGACGCGACGGGAGTTCCGGTCCGCCGGGAAGGTCGTCGAGCCGCTCGGCCCACCATTGCCGATCGGCATCGCGCGCCGAATCTGGATGTTGCGCACGGTCTTTCAGGTAGTCCCGATAGGAAACGGCGATCGGAGCGGGAGTTCTGCCGTCGTAGAGGGCGACGAGATCGCTCAGCAGCATCCGATAGCTCATGGCGTCCGCCGCGAGCATGTCGATGTCGAAGTGCAGCCGATGCTGGCCGCCGGGGAGCAAGGTCAGGGTGAGATCAAAGACCTCGCCGCTCGCGACGTCGAGCACCTGGTGACTTTTGCCGGATCGGCGATCCGCGAGCAGCGTGGCCAACTCATCGGCGGCTGCACCGCGTTGATCGTCAACCACCAGTGCCGGGCGACGCAGGCTCGGATCGATGATCTGCCTACCGTCTGCGGTGAAGCGAGCGCGCAGCATGTGATGGCGTTGAGCCAGTGTCTCGGCGGCCGCAGCGAGGCGCTCAGCATCCAGGTTCGCACCATCGAACTCCACGTACAGGTGCGCGGCCACCCCGCCAAGTTCCGTGCTGCCGGTTCGACCAACCCAGTACGCGTGCTGCATCGGGGCGAGCGGGAAATCGTCTCCCTGCCAGTCGGTTTCGTCCCAGGTGATGGGCGCGGGTGCGTCGGGAGTGCTTGTCGGCGCCAGGAGCGCGGCCCACGCGGCGACCGTCGGGGTAGCTGCCAGATCGGCGAAGCTGATGTCGTGCCCGCGCTTGCGCCACCCACCGGCGAGCCGCATCATTCGGATGGAATCGAGCCCGACGCCGATCAGATCGTCGGCATCGTCGATCGTCGCGGCGTCGATCCCGAGAAGCGCCGCGATATCGTCACGGATCGCTTTGGGGTTGATTGCTTCGGGTTTGATTGCTGTTGGATTCATCGAGCGGCCCGCACGACAAACGGGGCCACACTGGCGAGCTTCTCACAGGTTTCTTCAAACTCCCGGTCGGGGCGCGACTGCCCCACGATGCCAGCGCCAGCGCGAATCCAGGCGCGGTCGCCCTCGGCGAAGATGCTCCGCAGGGCGAGGGCAGCCTCTAGAGCGCCACCGGAATCGGCCATCAGGACCGCACCGGAATAGAGTTCGCGACGCTGCGGCTCCAATCGATAGATCGCTTCCAACGCAGGCGCTTTCGGAATCCCGGACGCTGTGATTGACGGAAATAGCACGCCGAGCGCGCGCCACGGCCCCGCTTCCGGATCCAACCGTCCGGACACCGTGGAAGCGAGATGCTGAACGCTACCGCGTTCACGGACCACCATGAACTCGTCGACGGCGGTGGTCCCCGGGAGCGCCACCGACTCGATCTCCGTGAAGCATGCACGTACCGACATGGCGTGCTCGGCGATCTCCTTCTCGTCCGACAGCAGATCCTCGCGGGCCGCCAAGTCGATATCCGGTGACCGCCCAAAGGCTCGAGTACCCGCCAGCGGTTCGGTCACAACTGTCCCGAAACCGTCTGCCGCCACCACCAGTTCGGGGCTAAAGCCCGCCGCCGCCAAACCCCCGAGTCGCAGCAGGTACGACCGCGCCGGGTTGTTTCCCGCGCGGCCGCGGACATAAGTCGCCGGGATGTCGACGTCGTAGTCGATATCGACGGCGCGCGAGAGAATCACCTTCTGGTAGCGGCCGTCGTTGATTTCCCGGACCGCGGTCGCGACGCGCCCGCGGTAATTGTCATGATCGACGGTCACATTGATCTCGTCCCCGCTGCCGGGCACCATCGGGTGTTCGGCCAACTCCCGCAGGCGAGCGAGTGTTTCTTCGTCGGCATTTTCCATGCCGATGCCCGCTTCATCAATGAAGGCTTCAAGCCCCGGAACAATAAATTGAGCGAGAACCACGTCGTCGGGAACGTGATCTAACAGTCCGTGATGCGGTGCGCAGTAGTCGAATCCGACCCAACCGTAGAGCCGCCAGTTCGGCTGGCTCAATCCGGCGAAAGCTTCTCGAAGGGCATCGGCGGGTTGGCCCTGCCAGCCGAAGTCGAGATGCTGGCCGTCGTGCTGGTCGACGATCACCCGATTCTTCGTGAGGACGATTCGGGCCTGCGGGCGAGCGGCAAAAACCCAACGCCCGTCACGTTCGTAGACGACATAATCACCGAACTCTCCCGACGCCGCCCAGGTGCCGCAGACTGCCGCGGCATGGGCGGCGAAGTCGTCATTCGGGTGGGTGTCCACTGCTTCGGAAGCTGGTGCCAGCGCCATTCGTATGTCCCATCATCGACTGCTAAGAAATTAGGTGAGGCTAATCTACATCAGGCCACCGGAGTAGGTTAGGCTGCCCTAGCCTCACCTAGTCAAGGACTCGCGTATGACCTCCACCCCCAACACCCTCGCCACCGGCTTCGTCGCACACCGCACAGAACTCGCCGACTGCTACCGAGAAGCAAAGCTTTTCGCAGGCCAGCCACTCTGGCAGCCACTCGCCGACCAAACCGCCACCACGCCCGACGCCCCCGCCGTCACAGACGCCGCCACCGGCACCACACTCACCTACGCCGAACTACTCCACGCAGCCGACAGTCGTGCCGCCGGATTCATCGCGGCCGGACTCGCGACCGGCGATCGGATTGTGCTGCAGCTCAACAACTCTGCCGAGTTCGCCATCACCTTCTACGGCTTGCTGCGCGCCGGGCTGGTCCCGGTAATGACCTTGCCCGCCCACCGCATCAGCGAGATCTCGCACCTTGCCGTCGGGTCGGGAGCCCGCGGCTACGTGTGCGACGCCGTCGCCGACGGGTACGACTACCGAATCTTGGCCAGCGAACTCCGCAAGCAAGTACCCGCCATCCACCACGTTTTCGTCGCCGGGGAGGCTGGCGAATTTGCGACACTCCCCGAATCCGAACTTCCGTGGACGCCGCCGATCATCGACCCCGACTTGCCCGCCCTATTCCTCGTTTCCGGCGGCACCACCGGGCTACCGAAACTGATCCCGCGAACCCACAACGACTACGCGTTCAACGCGGCAAGCTCCGCAGACATCGCCCACCTCACCGCCGACGACGTCTACCTGGCGGCGCTGCCCGCCGCCCACAACTTTCCGCTGTGCTGCCCGGGACTACTCGGCACCGTCGCCGTCGGCGGACACACCGTCTTCACCGGCAACCCCAGTCCAGAGTCCGCGTTCGACGCAATCGAAAAGTATCGCGTCACCGTCACGGCACTGGTTCCGGCATTGGCCCAACTCTGGTGTGCGGCAACCGAATGGGAGCCCGCAAACATTTCGACCCTGCGACTGCTGCAAGTCGGCGGGTCCAAGTTGGCCGAACCCAACGCCGCCGCAATCGACGCCGCAATGGGCCCCGTGGTGCAGCAGGTATTCGGCATGGCCGAGGGGCTCATTTGCTACACCCGCATCGACGATCCGCGTGAACTCGTCCACGCCAGCCAAGGATCACCGATGAGCCCCCACGACGAGATTCGGGTCGTCGACACCGACGGACACGAAGTCCCCGCAGGCACCGAAGGTGAACTCCTGGTCCGCGGCCCCTACACGTTGCGCGGCTACTACCGGGCACCCGAACACAACGCCCGAGCCTTCACCCCCGACGGTTTCTACCGGTCCGGCGACCTCGTCCGCCAAACCCGGTCCGGACACCTCGCGGTGACCGGCCGGATCAAAGACACCATCGTGCGCGCCGGAGAAAACGTCGCCGCCGACGACGTCGAAGAACACCTCCTGGCACACCCGGCGATCGCACACACCGCGGTGGTCGGACTAGCTGACGATGCCCTCGGCGAGCTGATCTGCGCGGTCGTCGTGCCTGTGCGCGAAGCTGCGGCCCCGACGTTGCGGGAAGTTCGAGCCTTCCTCACCGCACGGGGCCTCGCCGCTTTCAAACTCCCCGACCAGATCCATGCGGCCACATCGCTGCCGGTGACGTCGGTTGGCAAGATCGACAAGGCCGTGCTGCGCGGGTCTATTCGCTCGCAGGTTGGGCCCTGACACTCAGCACCGGCTTGCTCGCATTGTCCTCGCCCCCGAGCTGCTCCCACATCGAGTCGACCAGTGGCTGCAGAAAGAGTTCGCCCACCTGTCGGACCATCAGCGCGACCGTCTGCTCGGCAACGCTGCTGCGGGTAGACGCGATGCCAGCTTCGCGAAGGCCCACGACCTCCGTGCGTGACAGTTCCGTAAGGCGAGCAAGCATGGTTCCACCGCCGGAGGCTGGCTCCAACAAAACCCGGCGCATGTAGTTCACCACCGAGGGATGGTCGGCCAGCATTTGTCGCACAGCTTCGTCACGGGCTGCGGCGATCTCGCCCGGGGTGCCCTCGGCTGCGGCCGAGGCAATGGCCGCCTTGTGATAGTCGATGATCAGCTGCTCCACGGCGCTGCGCAGGCCATCTTTGGTGGTGAAGTGATGCTGCACCAGGCTCACCGTTACCCCTGCCGCAGCTGCGACGGCCCGCATCGAAGCGCCATCCTCGCCCCGCTCGGCATACAAGTCGAGTGCGGCGTTCCGAATCTTGGCCTTGGCCGTGAGATCAGCGTTGCGCGGATCGTCCATGGTTCTCTCCAACCTCCCGGAAAGCACTCTATCGATCCCCGACGCCCGCAACGTCGTCAACGCGTCGGCTTCGGCGTCGGCCAACCTCACCGACAATCACGTCACTTACTCCCCCAACGGCAACGAAAATCCGATCCTCGCTCCGCCCGCCTCGGCGTCAGCGACGATCATGGTGCCGTCGTGGGCGCGAACAATCTCGGAAACAATCGCCAAGCCCAACCCGGCACCGCCGACGGTGCGGGTACGCGCGGAATCGAGGCGGACGAAGCGCTGCAAGATACGGTCTTTGTCGTCGTCGGAGACGCCGGGGCCGTCGTCGGACACCGTGATCTGGACATGCTCGTCGTCGGTGGCCATGTCGATGGAAATGTGGCTGGCCGCATGGCGCATCGCATTGTCGGTGAGGTTGCGGAGGGCGCGGCCGAGCTTC
Source organism: Gordonia sp. (in: high G+C Gram-positive bacteria) (assembly GCF_049647785.1). Lineage (GTDB taxonomy): Bacteria > Actinomycetota > Actinomycetes > Mycobacteriales > Mycobacteriaceae > Gordonia. Next base: position 1,131 of record NZ_JBARYI010000003.1, on the reverse strand, counting down.
TCACCGTCGCCGTCCACCTGGATTGGCAGAATGGTGGCGCTGATCTGAAAGTCGCTGAGGGCGGTGAGCCGCCGAACTTCGGACTCCACCAGGTCGTCGAGGTCCACAGAGCCGAACCGCAACGCTACGCCGCTCTCGTCGGCGCGTGCCAGGAGCAGCATGTCGGCCACCATGTATTGCAGGCGACGCGCCTCCGGTGCCATCACGTCGCGGGCCGTCTCCCGGTCAATGCCTTCACCTTTCAGTTCGGCGAGATCGAACAGGCCGACGAGCGTCGTCAGCGGGCTATTGAGTTCGTGAGAGGCATCACCGACAAACCGCAGTTCGCGGCTGCGGGCCTCCTCGAGGCGGTCGAGCATCTGGTTCATCGTGACAGCCAAAGTGCCGATCTCGTCTCGGGTCGCGGGCACGGGCACCCGCTGGTTGAGGTCGCCGACGGAAATCTCGTCGACCTGGCGTCGAATGGCTTCGACGGGTTCCAGCGCGCGGCCAACAAAGTAGTAGGTCAGAACCCCGATCAATACCACTATCAGCGGGAACGTCAGGCCGCACAGCAGCGCGATGACCGCGATCAGCCAGTGCAGCGGCTTCTCTGACGTCCCGACGACGACCGTCACCTTCCCGTGGTCGGGGGAGATGACGCCGACAAAGCTGGCCCGGAATTCGGGGGCGTCGGCGGCGGGGGTGACGTCGTCGTTGACGGTTTCCGAGCCGGGGGCCAGCGACGGTCCGAGAGGTTTTGTGCTCCCGTGGAAGGTGGAGATGAGGAGTGTGCCCGCGGGGTCGTAGATCTGGATGATGTCGACGTACTGGTTCAGGTTGAGCAGCGCTTTGTCGAGGCCGTCGACGCCATCGAGGGCAACTTCGGTCGCGATTTCGTTGGCACGCGTCGACGTCGCCTGATCCGCCGCGCCGTACAGCAGGTTCCGCGCGACGAGAACCATCACGCCCCCAGCGACCAGCAGCGCCACCAACACCAGTGCTGTAGCGATCAACGTCAGCCGCATCCGCACCGGCCCAATCAGGCGCTGCACCCTAGAAACCATAAGTCGACGGTAGTTGAGCGCGGGTCTCGCCCACCGCCCGAACCCGTTCTCGCATGATGCGTCGATTCCCGCACTATGTCTGACA
>NZ_JBARYI010000002.1:0-2346 GCF_049647785.1 Gordonia sp. (in: high G+C Gram-positive bacteria) | reverse complement strand
ATGTCAGACGTAGTGCGGGAATCGACGCATCATGCGAGAACGCGAAAACTGGGGTGCGAGGGACGAATTTCGACGATGCTGTCGCACCACTTACGATGGCCGAATGTTGTCGTCTGTCGCGTCGTTTACCGTCGCATCCGCGCTGTTGGTTCTCCTTCCGGGACCTGACTCGCTGGTCGTGATGCGCGGGATTGCCAAGGGCGGCAAGGCTGGCGGGATCCGGACCTCACTCGGTGTGCTCTGCGGACTGCTCGTTTGGATCGTCGCCGCCGCACTCGGCCTGTCCGCGATTCTGCAGATGAGCGAGATCGGCTACGAAATCCTCAAGGTCGTCGGAGCCTGCTACCTCGTGCTTCTCGGTGTCCAGACACTGCGGTCCATCCGCAAAATCCGGAACGACGCCACCGACGAGGCCACCAATGCGGACACCGGCGCGACACGCCCGGCAGGTTTCCTCACCGGCTTCCTGACCGACATCTTGAATCCGAAGATCGGTGTCATGTTCATTACGCTTCTGCCGGGCTTTGTACCGTCGGGCTACTCCGCGACCTGGACCACGCTGGCCTTTGGCGTCATCTTCCTTGCCCTCACCGCCATCTACTTCGCGGCGCTAGTTCTTGCCGCTAACCAGATCAGTACCTGGATGGCCGCGCCCCGAATCCGTCGACGCATTGACCTGGTGACCGGCAGCGTCCTAATCGGCTTCGGCATTCGGTTGGCCACCGAGTAGCGGGGCCCGCGTCAGTCGGCGCGGTACAGAATTCCGCGGCCGATCGCCTCGCGGATCGACGGCATCGCAGCTTCGGCGAGCGCCTCCGGTGCGACGCCGTGGAAGTCGGCAAGCAAGGAAATCAATGCGGCGAGTGGCACTACCCCACGACAGCCAGCGAGTAGCGAGGTCAAAACCTCGTCGACGGGCAACACCGCGCCCGGACCGCCGGGGCGAGTAACAGCGGCACCGACTTGCTGCCAACCCTCATCCCCCGGCAAGGCTTGAGTTTCGAGGAACACCGGCGACGTCGACAGTCGCGCCGCGAGAAGGTCGGCATCGGAGTTGATGCGCAGAAAGTCGCGGCGAGCAAAGAACGCTTGGGCCTCGAAGCCGGTCACCTCCTGACCGGCCGCCGTGATCTCTTCGATAACGACATCGGCAGGGCGGCTCTCGATGGGCTTGCGGAACATAATCGACCCCATCCCGATCGCGACGATGCCCTCTGCCTCAAACCAGTCGAGCCAACGCGCACCGCGCTCGGCGGCGTCGACGACCGACTCCCCGGCGTCGGAAACCCACAGCGACACATAACTGATCGGATCGGCCAGCTCACGCTGCACCACCCATGCATCCAGACCGGTCGACTCCACCCACGACCGCACGCGTTCGTCCCATGCGTCGACGTCGCGCACCACCCAGTTCGCGAGAATCTGAGCGATACCGCCGGGGTTTAGGTGGTCGCCGATCTGCTCGATGAGCTGGCGGCTGATGTCGTCGCCGACCATGCCGGAGTCGCGGTAAATGTAATCCTGCGCACCGGTACCCACCACGAAGGGCGGGTTGGAGACGATGAGGTCGAAGGTGTCACCGGCCACCGGATCAAACAGGCTCCCGTTCCGCAGGTCCCAGTCGAACCCGTTGAGGCGAGCGGTGGCAGCGGCGAGCGCCAAAGCTCGCTCGTTGGTGTCGGTGGCGACGATGCGGTCGCAATGCGACGACATGTGCAGCGCCTGCACTCCACACCCGGTTCCGAGATCGAGGGCCGACCCGAACGGAGTGCGAATCACCGCTTGCGCCAACGACATCGAAGCGCCTCCAATTCCGAGGACGTGGTCGTGCGCGACCGGCCCCGGCCGCATCGAGGCATCCTGGTCGGCAACGACGAGGTAATCGCCCGAGTCGCTGCCATGCGGCCGAATATCGAGCACCGCACGGACACCGCCCTCGGTGGACTCAATGACCTGCTGGTCTAGGAGTGCCTCGACGTCGACCTCGGGTAGCGCCGCCGCCACATCGTCCGAGGTCTCGGTGGCCCCCAGCAGGAACAGTCGGATCAGCGTCGCGAGCCGAGCCTGATCCGCAACTGCCCGACGTGTCTGACGCAGGGCTGGCCACCACACGCCGGATACGAGCGCACGACTGGCGTCGTCGCCGAGCAAGGCGTCAATCCCGTCCGAGGAATAGCCTGCGGCACGCAGGCCAGCGCCCAGCGCGTCAACGAATTCCGGCGAGTCCAGAGGGTAGCGATTCACCGCCTGAGCGTACCGGTAGAGTGGCAGTGCACGCGCGAGTGGCGGAACTGGCAGACGCGCTGGATTTAGGTTCCAGTGTCTTCGGACGTGAGGGTTCAAGTC
>NZ_JBARYI010000001.1:0-43251 GCF_049647785.1 Gordonia sp. (in: high G+C Gram-positive bacteria) | reverse complement strand
ACGTCTGACGTAGTGCGGGAATCGACGCATCATGCGAGAACGGGAGGAGGAACGACGACCGGGGGAAAGCAGAACGCCCGCCCCGCGGAAGCGGGGCGGGCGTTCTAGAAAAGCCGTCAGGCTAGATCATCAGGCGATGATCTTGGTGACGCGGCCGGCACCGACGGTGCGGCCACCCTCGCGGATAGCGAAGCGCAGGCCTTCGTCCATAGCGACGGGCTGGATGAGCTTGACGGTCATCTCAGTGTTGTCGCCGGGCATGACCATCTCGGTGCCCTCAGGGAGGGTAACGACGCCGGTCACGTCCGTGGTACGGAAGTAGAACTGCGGGCGGTAGTTGTTGAAGAACGGGGTGTGACGGCCACCCTCATCCTTCGACAGGATGTATGCCTGGCCCTCGAAATCGGTGTGCGGGGTGGTGGTACCCGGCTTGACGATAACCTGGCCACGCTCCACGTCCTCACGCTTGAGGCCGCGCAGCAGCAGACCGGCGTTGTCGCCAGCCTGAGCCGAGTCGAGGAGCTTGTGGAACATCTCGATACCGGTGACGGTGGTCTTGGTGCTCTTCTCGCGGATGCCGACGATCTCGACTTCCTCGTTCACGTTGACCTCGCCACGCTCCACGCGACCGGTGACGACGGTGCCACGACCGGTGATCGTGAAAACGTCCTCAACAGGCATGAGGAAGGGCTTGTCGGTCTCGCGGACCGGGTCCGGGATCGAATCGTCCACAGCCTGCATGAGCTTCTGGACCGACTCAACCCACTTGGGGTCACCCTCGAGTGCCTTGAGCGCCGAGATCGGAACGACGGGGGCATCCTCGTCGAATTCCTGAGCGGCCAGCAGTTCGCGGACCTCCATCTCGACGAGCTCCATGATTTCCTCATCATCAACCATGTCGGCCTTGTTCAGGGCGACGAGGATGTAAGGAACGCCAACCTGGCGAGCCAGGAGGACGTGCTCACGGGTCTGCGGCATCGGGCCGTCAGTAGCAGCCACGACCAGGATTGCGCCGTCCATCTGGGCAGCACCGGTGATCATGTTCTTGATGTAGTCGGCGTGACCCGGAGCATCGACGTGAGCGTAGTGACGCTTCTCCGTCTGGTACTCAACGTGGGAGATGTTGATCGTGATACCACGAGCCTTCTCCTCAGGTGCCTTATCGATCTGATCGAAAGCGAAGCTCTCGTTCAGGTCGGGGTACTGGTCGGCCAGAACCTTGGTGATGGCAGCCGTCGTCGTGGTCTTGCCGTGGTCGACGTGACCGATGGTGCCGATGTTCACGTGCGGCTTGGTCCGCTCGAACTTCGCCTTCGCCACTTGATGTCCTCCTGGACTGTCAATTCTGTCGGGAGTTTCCCGACAGTTGGTATGGGTTCTCCGCAATATGCGGAGAGGCTGGTGGAAATGGTCCCCGAACGGCGGCGGAAGCCGCCGACCGGGGTATTCGTTTGTTCACGCCGAGGCGTGGGTTCCGCCAAGGTGGCAGACGATTTTACTCGCCCGTCGCCTTCGCGATGATCTCCTTCGACACGTTCGCCGGAACTTCAGCGTACGAGTCGAACACCATGGAGTAGTTCGCTCGGCCCTGAGTCTTCGACCGAAGGTCTCCGATGTAGCCGAACATCTCCGACAGCGGCACCTGAGCCTTGACGACTCGAGCACCACTGCGCTCCTCCATGGCCTGGATCTGACCACGGCGGGAGTTCAGGTCGCCAATGACATCGCCCATGTAGTCTTCCGGAGTCGTGACCTCAACGGCCATGATCGGTTCCAGAATGACGGGCTTTGCCAACCTCGCGGCCTCCTTGAGGGCCTGCGAGCCAGCGATCTTGAAGGCCATTTCTGACGAGTCGACGTCATGGTACTGACCGTCGAGCAGAGTGACCTTCAGGTTAACCAGCGGGTAGCCGGCCAGGACGCCGTACTGCATCGCATCCTGCGCGCCGTGATCCACCGAGGGGATGTATTCACGCGGGACACGACCACCGGTAACGGCGTTCTTGAACTCGTAGGTGGCGCCGTCTTCGGCGTCGACCAACGGTTCGAGCTTAATAATGACCTTCGCGAACTGGCCCGAGCCACCCGTCTGCTTCTTGTGGGTGAACTCGTGCTTTTCGACCGTGTTGCGAATGGTCTCACGGTACGCAACCTGCGGCTTGCCAACGTTGGCCTCAACCTTGAACTCGCGACGCATACGGTCGACGAGGATGTCGAGGTGGAGTTCGCCCATGCCGCCGATGACGGTCTGGCCGGTCTCCTCGTCGAGCTGAACTGAGAACGTCGGATCCTCTTCGGCGAGCTTCTGGATAGCCGTTCCCAGCTTCTCCTGGTCCGACTTGGTCTTCGGCTCAATCGAGACGTTGATGACCGGTGCCGGGAAGCTCATCGATTCGAGAACGATGGGGGCCTGCGGATCGCAAAGGGTGTCACCGGTGGTGGTGTCCTTCAGTCCGATCATGGCGTAGATGTGGCCGGCCACCGCGTCGTCGACGGGGTTTTCCTTGTTGGCGTGCATCTGGAAGAGCTTGCCGATGCGCTCCTTCTTACCCTTGGTCGCATTGAGGACCTGGGTGCCCGGATCAACCTTGCCCGAGTAAACGCGGACGAAGGTCAGCTTGCCGAAGAAGGGGTGAGCGGCGATCTTGAACGCCAGAGCCGAGAACGGCTCATCCTTGCTCGGGTGGCGCGTGATGATCTCTTCTTCGTTACCGACAACGTGGCCCTCGATCTCGCCAATGTCGAGCGGGTTCGGAAGGTAGTCAACGACAGCGTCGAGAACCGGCTGGATGCCCTTGTTCTTGAATGCGGTACCGCACAGGATCGGGTAGATCTCGGAGTTGATCGTGAGCTTGCGGATCGCGCCCTTGATCTCCTCGATGGTGAGTTCTTCGCCACCGAAGTACTTCTCCATGAGCGCCTCGTCCGACTCTGCGACGGTTTCGAGAAGCTTTTCGCGGTACTCGGCAGCCTTCTCGACGAGGTCCGCAGGGATCTCTTCGATGGTGGCCTCGGTGCCGATTTCAGTGGTTCCACGCCAGGTCAGCGCACGCATCTCGATGAGGTCGACGACGCCGTCGAAGGCATCCTCGGAACCGATCGGAAGCTGCATGACGAGCGGCTTTGCACCAAGACGATCGATGATCGTCTGCACGGTGTAGTAGAAGTCCGCGCCCATCTTGTCCATCTTGTTGACGAAGCAGATGCGGGGGACGTCGTACTTGGTGGCCTGACGCCAAACCTGCTCCGACTGCGGCTCGACACCTTCCTTGCCGTCGAAGACTGCAACGGCGCCGTCGAGCACGCGAAGGGCGCGCTCAACCTCGACGGTGAAGTCGACGTGGCCGGGCGTATCGATGACGTTGATCTGGTTGTCGTGCCAGAAGCAAGTGACGGCGGCCGAGGTAATGGTGATACCTCGCTCCTTCTCCTGCTCCATCCAGTCGGTGGTCGAGGCACCGTCGTGCGTTTCACCGATCTTGTAGTTCACACCGGTGTAGTAAAGGATGCGCTCGGTGGTGGTGGTCTTACCCGCATCGATGTGAGCCATGATGCCGATGTTGCGGACCTTGGTGAGGTCGTTGAGCACTTCCTGTGCCATCTAATCCCTCCGGGATTCGTGTAGTTCGAAAGACTGTGTGGGGGGCGGTGCGCCGAACCGCGAAAAATTCCCGGCCCGGCACGTACCGTCTGGCGCTAAGCCACCCCCTGCGGAAGCAGCCTTGCGCGGCACTCTTACCAGCGGTAGTGAGCGAATGCGCGGTTGGCTTCGGCCATCTTGTGAGTGTCTTCGCGACGCTTCACCGATGCTCCGAGACCGTTCGACGCGTCGAGCAGCTCGTTGGCGAGACGCTCAACCATGGTCTTCTCACGACGCTGACGACTGAAGGTAACCAACCAACGCAGGGCGAGGGTGTTCGCACGACCGGGCTTGACCTCGATCGGCACCTGGTAGGTGGCACCGCCGACGCGGCGGCTCTTGACCTCGAGGGTGGGCTTGACGTTGTCAAGTGCACGCTTGAGGGTGACGACCGGGTCGGTGCCGGTCTTCTCGCGTGCCTGCTCGAGGGCTTCGTACACGATGCGCTCGGCGGTCGACTTCTTGCCGTCAAGGAGAATCTTGTTGACGAGCTGGGTGACCAGCGGCGAACCGTAAACGGGGTCGCTGATCAGCGGGCGCTTGGGAGCGGGTCCTTTACGTGGCATGACTAGCTTCCCTTCTTTGCGCCGTAACGGCTGCGAGCCTGCTTGCGGTCCTTGACACCCTGGGTGTCGAGCGAGCCGCGGATGATGCGGTAGCGAACACCCGGAAGGTCCTTCACACGACCGCCACGGACGAGCACCATCGAGTGCTCCTGAAGGTTGTGACCTTCACCGGGGATGTATGCGGTGACCTCGACGCCACTGGTGAGGCGCACACGGGCGACCTTACGAAGTGCGGAGTTCGGCTTCTTCGGGGTGGTGGTGTACACGCGGGTGCACACGCCACGACGCTGGGGGCTGCCCTTCAGGGCGGCCGTCTTCTTGGCGGACGTCTTGTCCTTGCGGCCCTTGCGGACCAGCTGGTTAATCGTTGGCACTGAGTTCTTTTCTCTTTGAGGACCGGCTCCCGCCGGGCCTTTCATTTTCGGTGTTGCAGTTGGTGCTCCGGGCAAGTCATCACGCCGCACTCTCGTGCGATATGGCAACCTCCGCAACTCGCCCCACCCGCACTAACGTGCAGGTCAGGTTTGAATCGTGCACCCGGCGTCGGGCGTGTCGCACGCCTTCACCTTGATCACGACCCTCCGCCCATCAGAACCGCTAGGGGAACCGGTAGGTGAGCAGCGCCAAGCATGGCAAGGCGCCGACGGAATACTTTACCGCCCAGATTTCCCACGGTCAAAATCTTTGCTATGTGGTGACCAACACCTACGAAACACTCAACTACCGGCGCCGATGCTCACGATTGTCCGACTTGAACAAGTAGGGCCCTGGCCGCTGCACGTGCGGCAGCTTCGTCCCCTTCGATGACGGCCTCCACCAGTCCAGTGTGCAGGTCATCGTACGAGTCCGCCACTCGGTCTTGATGGTCGGCAATCGCTTCACGCAGCGATGGCAGGAGGATGTCGTAAAACTCTAGATAGATGGCGTTGTGACTGGCCGCCACTATCGCCCGATGCAGTTCGGCATCACTGTCCACGGCAGCGGCACTGGTTGCCCCCGCTTCGCGCTGGACCACCCACAGCCGCTTTGTCTCGGCCAGCAACGCACGCAATCGGGCGATGTCGTCGTCGGTGCGTCTGCGTGCGGCCAAACCCGCCGCGGTCACCTCGAGGCCTTCGCGCAACTCGAGCAGGTCTTGGCGACGTGCCGCAGCAAAGAAGTCACCGATTGCGACAGCGGTCTCATCGGTCGCGATCACATAGGTACCCGACCCTTGGCGTCGTTCCAGGAGGCCGGCGTGCACGAGTGATTGAACCGCTTCGCGGACCGTATTGCGCGAAGTCCCGGTGAGTTCCTGGAGTTCCGGCTCAGTGGGTACACGCTCGCCAACCGCCCAACGTCCTGCGGAAATTTCGGCGCGCAATTGGGCTGTCACCTGCGCGATGAGGCTCTCCCGCTTTACCGTTTGCACCCACTCAGGATAAATCACATTGCCTCGATACAACCATTCATCCTACGATTTGCGAATGACAACGACGCCCGGGACCAGCGCATTTACCCGCCTGACAGCAACGGGACGCTGGCGCGGCCGGGCGATCGTTTTGCTGGCCATCGTCCTGTTCTCACTCAGCCTGCGCACGGCCGTCACCTCAATTACGCCGCTGCTCGCTCGGATCTCCGACGACATCGGCTTCGGCAACACGACCAGCGGCATCATCGGCATGCTGCCCACCCTGATGTTTGGCCTCGCCGGCATTAGCGCTCCCGCCCTCGGTCGCCGATTCGGCATCGAGCAAGTCACTCTCGCGGCCGTCGTGCTGACAGGCATCGGCATCGCCAGTCGGTCCCTGGCGAACGACGTCCCCACCCTGCTGATCTTGTCTTGTGCCGCCCTGTTCGGCATGGGCGTCGGCAATATCTTGATCCCGCCACTGGTGAAGCGCTACTTCAGCGACCGCATCGCACTCATCAGCACGGTTTACATCACGTTTGTCCAACTGGGCACGGCCATTCCGGCAGCACTCGCGATTCCCCTCGCGGACGCTGGCGGTTGGCGGTTGTCTCTTGGCGTGTGGGCCCTGGTGCCGCTGGCGGCCCTCCTCCCCTGGGTGTGGGTGGTGCGCGAACGTCGCGCCACGGTCCGCGCCGAGCGTGACCTACCCGCAGAAGCCCGACCGAGATCTGACGATTCAGCCAGCCTGTCCGATTCCGCCCGAACGTCGCTATGGGGGTCGACGATGGCGTGGGGCCTGACGTTGATGTTCGGGATGACGTCGCTGATGACCTATTCGCTGTTCACGTGGCTGCCGTCCATCTACCGCGACGCTGGCGGCAGCGAAGCCCTCGGCGGCGGCATGGTCGCAGTGTTTTCCGGCGTCGGTTTCGCTGGCACTCTCGTTGCACCGGTCCTGTGCGCCAGGTTCGCCAACCCTTTCCCCTTTGCACTGGCCTTCGCAGCCTGCTGGCTCGTTGGCTTCGGCGGACTCCTGTGGGCACCACTGACCGTGCCATGGCTGTGGGCCATCATGCTTGGCATCGGTCCCACTACGTTCCCGATGGCCCTCACCCTGATCAACCTGCGCACCCGGACAAGTGCGGCGTCGGCGTCGCTTTCTGGCTTCAGTCAGGGCGTTGGCTATCTGTTGGCGTGCGCCGGGCCAATTCTGTTCGGAGTCCTGCACGACGCGACCGGTTCGTGGGCCGCGCCGTTCGGCTTCCTCATCGCGGTGGTCGTGGTGATGCTTTCCGGTGCCTGGGTGATCTGCAAGCCGCGCTACCTTGAGGATCAATTAGCTTGACCTCTCGAGCGGTCACCCCAGGCGCAGTTCGGCGACAGGTGGGGCGATCATCTTTTCCGGAGTCGCCGCATCGCCGACGGTGAAGGCGACCGCCGTCGCACCCGTCATATCGGTGATGACCGCGGTGGTCGACGGCGCAACGTCGGCCGGCGACATGGTCCCGGCGAGCCTGGCACCGTCCGGACCCACCAGCCACATCTGGTAGATCGTGCCCGGGGACGGGCTCGGCACATCGTTCATCACCAGAATTCCTTCGCCTTTCGTCGGCGAATACGTGACGGACGCTTTGCCCCCGGCGACGGTTCCGGTGGTGGTTCGCACGTCGGATGCGGCGAAGATCTGTTCGGCCTGCGAGGGCTGCTGAGGTTCGGAACGATTCGCGACCGTGTACCCGATCACGCCGCCGCCAATACCCAGCACCACTGCTGCCGCTGCAGCGACCGCAGCAAAGCGCGCCCAGCGGGGCTTGCCATCGATCTGTGCGGTCGGCTCATCGACCGTCCGCTCAACGGGCTTTGCTGGCTCACTTCGCCCGACCTCGTCGAGGATTCGGCCACGCAGTTCCTCGGCTGGGGCGACCGCGGTCGCTTCGCTGATGGAAGCGAGGGTGGCACGGACGGCTTTGAGTTCGGCGTTAAAGACGCTGCGTTCAGCCTCGTCCGCACTCTCCACAACCCGCATGATCCGCGCGCGTTCCAGGTCATCGACGGCATCGAGGGCCACGACCGTCGCCAGTTCACGAAGTTCGTCGTCGTTGTAGTTGTATTCAGCCATCGCCCAAACACCCCCGCAGCCGCTTGAGGCCATCTCGTATGCGGCTCTTCACCGTTGGCAAAGCCACGGCGAGGCGGTCGGCGACCTCGCGGTAGGTGAACCCTTCGTAGTACGCCAGGCTCACTGCCTGCGCTTGGAGCGCGGTCAGCGTGGCGAGGCATTCCCTGGCTCGCCGGCCTGCATCACGGGTGAGTGCTTCTTCCTCGACCCCCGCGGTGATCTCGACGAGTTCGCGCATACCGTAGCGGGATTCCCGGTCGGATGCCGACGACTCCGACCGCACGCGGTCAACGGCCCGCCGATGGGCGATCGTCAGCACCCACGACAGCGGGCTACCCTGGTCGGCCCGAAAGCGGTCGGCGTCTCGCCACACCTGCAGGTAGACCTCTTGGGTCACTTCTTCGCTGTACCCGCGATCCTGGAGTACGCGCAGCACCATTCCGTACACGCGGTGGCTGGTCTGGTCGTAGAACTCGCCAAAGGCCGTCCGGTCTCCCTCTGCGACGAGGTCGAGGAGATCAGCCAACGGTTGCGTGCCCGCCGTCATCGACAACTCGGCTGCGGATATGAATTCGTCATCGCCCGCAAGCCTAGTCGGAGCTGGTGCAGTGTTCATGAGATCACCCGTGACTAATGCGGCTTGTCGTACCGAAGCTGGAACACGTCGAGGTAACGCGCGCGGAATCCAGCTTCGGAGTAGGCGAGGTAGAAGGTCCACATCCGCTGGAAGACCTCGTCGAAACCGAGACCGCGGACCGCCTCCGAGTTGGCAACAAACCGTTCCCGCCACAGTTGCAAGGTCTGGGCATAGTGCGCACCGAGCGGGAGCTCGTCGACGAGCCGGAGCCGACTGTGCTCGGCGGGAACCTCACGTAAGGCCTGCAACGACGGAAGTTGACCGCCCGGGAAAATGTATTTGTGCACCCAGGTGTACGTGCCTTCCGACGCCACCATGCGAGGGTGCGGCATCGTGATGACTTGCAGGGCCGCACGACCGCCGGGCACCAGGACGCGGTCGAGGGTCGCGAAGTACTCGGGCCAATACTCGCGGCCCACCGCCTCCAACATTTCGACCGAGACCACTGCGTCGTACTCCCCGTCGACCAGTCGGTAGTCGAGGAGATCCACGCTCGCCCGATCCGACAGTCCCGCCTCGGCGATCCGTTGCAACGCCAGTTCGCGTTGCTCGGTCGATAGCGTGACCGACCGCACCACCGCACCCCGTTCCGCGGCGCGCAAGCACAACTCACCCCAGCCTGTTCCGATCTCCAGAAGTCGCGTACCTTCGCGCACGCCCGCTGCGTCGAGCAGCCGATCAATCTTGGCCTTCTGCGCTGCCTCCAGGTCGGACCACGTGGCGCGAGACGCGGCCTCGTCGGACCCAAAATCGGCGCTTGAGTAACTAAGTGTCGGGTCGAGAAAAGCCGCAAATAGCTGATTCGAAAGGTCGTAGTGTCGCGAAATGTTCGACTGCGTATTGGCTACGGTGTTGGCTTCGTCGACCGGATGACGCGGCAGCACCAGCGATCGCAGTCGCTGAAGTGGCGCAGGCACCAGATCGGCGATGCGTTCGGCAAACGGGGTGAGGACGCCAACGAGGTCGTCGGCGGTCCACTCCCCGGCCATGTACGCCTCGCCGAAGCCGATGAGACCGGAAGATCCGATACGCCGAAAGAACGCTTCGGGATGGGTGATCTGCATGTGCGGCACCCCGTTCCCGGCTGGCGCACCAAGGCGACGACCATCCGGGAACTCAACGCTCACGGGCAGTCTCCGTACCGCATGTACAAAGATCCGTTCGGCGGCAAACGCCCGCACCGGTGACGAAGGAGGTTGCGCAAGGTCCGGCCAACCGTCGAAGGTGTTCGGCGCCTGGGTGACGGGGCGCGGTTGGATGCGCAGCCCGCGCGCCCACAGCCAAACACCGTGGATGCGGATACGCGACGCCACAAGCCACGGGGCCATTGGCGTGCGCAGTTGTGCGCGTACCAGGGCGGAGGTGCTTGCCGGCTGGGCCCGCCCGCTCAGGGTTGCGGTGAATGGTGCCTGACCGGGCCTTTCCAGCACCACCGCCAGGCGGACCCGGCCATCTCCGGTGGGTTCGGGCAACACGAGCCGATATTCGCCGCTGACATCGTTGAACGGTGAAACGTAGAACTCCTTGTCGACCTTGGCGCGGCCATCGGCATCAGTGTGCACCAGATAGCAGTGCCGCTGCCCGTAGGTGTTGTGGACTTCAGCAATGACGTATTGGAGTGCTCCGGTCCGGTCATGGCACCAGAACACGCTCAGCGGATTGAAAACGTATCCCGCCACCCGCGGGGACAGTAGCGCCGTGACGGTCCCGGTTGGTGCCTCCACGCCGGCCGCTGCGGCGAAGGCTTCGATCCGTTCGCGCAGCGTCCGTGCGGGCAGGTCGGTTTCAGCGAAGTGGTCGTCGGCGCGGAATCGTGCCGCCCACCGCAAGCCGCGCGGCAGGCGCGGTAGATGGTCGATGTCAATCAGCCAACTGAGGCTGCGATGGGTAAACGCATGATTGACCGGTTCCCGTCGCGTGTGGGCGATTCGGGTGTGGACGATTGCTGGTGTCGAAATCATTTGCGCACCCGCCTGTCGCTGCCAACGGGAAGCCCCGAAGTGAAGGGAACAACATCGTCGTCATCGACGACTACTGCTTCGGGCCAGGTGGATCCGAAGTGCGCCGCAGCCCTGGCACCCGACGCGGCACCATCTTCGTGGAATCCCCAGCCGTGGTAGGCCCCGGCGAAAGCAATTGCACGCGAATTGAGTTCGGGTAGCCGCTGTTGTGCCGCCACCGACGCGGTGTGGTAGATCGGATGTTCGTAGGTCATCGTCGCCAGGATGCTCGACGGTTCGACGAGGTCCGTTCGGCCCATCGTGACCAGGTAGCGCGGCTGCCCCGCGGCGCGCGGTAAGCGCATCAGCCGGGTGAGGTCGTACGTGACCGCGATATCGGAGTTGTCCGCGCTGATCTGGTAATTCCAGGCGGCACGCGCACGCGGCGCAGTCGGCAACAGTTGCTGGTCGGTGTGCAAGACTGCCGGTTTGCTCGCGTAGCCGATGGCACCGAGGACCTCTCGCTGCAGTGCGGTCCCCTCGCCGAGCATCTGTAGCGCTTGGTGAGGGTGCGTCGCAATCACCACTCCGTCGAACTGCTCCTGGAAGCCTGCCGATTCGACGACCGCGCCGTCGCCGTTCTCCACAATCGAGGTAACCGGGGTGTTGCACCTCACGACGCCGCCTCGTGCGGTCACGGCGTCGGCAACGGCCTGTACGTAGGTTGCCGAGCCACCGGTCACGGTGCGCCAGGTCGGTGACCCGAACACCGACAGCATCCCGTGGTGGTCGAGGAAGGTGAAAAGGTAGCGCGCCGGGTAGGCCGCCGCCTGCGTCGCATCACACGACCACACCGCGGCAACCAACGGCAGCAGAAAATTGTCGCGGAAATACTGCGACAGCCCTGACCGGTCAATAAAAGCGTCGAGGGTCTCGTCGTCGCTCGGGTCGTCGAGGACCCGGCGCGCAAGACGATGAAATCGGGTGATCTCGCCGAGCATCACCAGGTAGCGGCCTCGCAACACCGTGCGCCAGGTGGGGAATAGTCCGGAGAAGCCGCGTGCGCCCGCGTACTCCAGGCCGCTGAGTTCTGACCGCACCGACATTGACATTTCGGTGGGCTGGGTTGCGATGCCGAGTTCGTCGAACAGCCTCAACAGTGTCGGATAGGTGCGGTCGTTATGGACAATAAACCCGGAATCGACGGCAACTTCGGTTCCGTCTGGTGCCCGGAGATGGTGCGTGTGCGCGTGGCCACCGAGACGGTTGTCCGCTTCCAGAAGAGTCACCGTGTGCCGGGTAGAAAGTGCGTACGCGGCGGTGAGCCCGGCGACGCCGCTGCCGATCACGGCAATGCGGGCGGGCTGCGCGAGAGAATCAAAATCAGTCACACCGGTTATTCGGCACCGCTCCGCGATTGGATGGGTCGGTCACGCACACTGGAGAGATGTCTGCTCCCGCGATCCTCTGGTTCCGTCGAGACTTACGATTGGCAGATTTGCCTGCCCTGCTTACGGCCGCCGACAGCGCTAAGTCCGCGCTCGCGGTCTTCGTTCTCGACGACGCGCTGATAAGGCCTGCCGGTGCACCGCGGCTGGCATTTCTTGCGGGCTGTTTGCGTGCGCTCAACGACAGCCTCGACGGACGACTGATGGTGACCCGCGGCGATCCAGTCGAGGTAATCAGACGACTGGCAGTGGACATCGGTGCGCAGTCGGTGCACGTCACTGCGGACTTCGGTCCGTATGGGTCGGCGCGCGACGACGCCGTCGACGCCGCCCTCGGATCGGTACCTCTGGTGCGGAGCGGGTCGCCGTATGCCGTCTCACCCGGTCAGATCCACACGAAGAGCGGTGGTTCGTACCAGGTTTTTACCCCGTTCAAGCGCGCCTGGCTCGACCGCGGTTGGCATACCCCGGCCGCAACGAATGCGGACACTATCGACTGGCTCGACCCCGAAGGACTGTCCGGTCGAGTGCAGCTTGAGGCGCTTTTCCCCGACACCTTTTCGCTCGCCGGGCCCGTCGAGTTGCCGGCCGCGGGTGAGGCTGCTGCCCTGCGCCGTTGGGCTGCCTTCCGCGACGGTCCGGTCAGCGAACTGGACCGCTACGCCGATGATCGCGACCGCCCCGACCTTGACGCGACATCCCGGCTGTCGCCGTACCTCAAGTTCGGCTGCG
This sequence comes from Gordonia sp. (in: high G+C Gram-positive bacteria), assembly GCF_049647785.1. Taxonomy (GTDB): domain Bacteria; phylum Actinomycetota; class Actinomycetes; order Mycobacteriales; family Mycobacteriaceae; genus Gordonia. Next base: position 30,776 of record NZ_JBARYI010000001.1, on the reverse strand, counting down.
TGCATCCGCGGACCCTCCTGCACGACCTCCGCGGTCGCAGCGACCCCGGAGCCATGGTTCTGCGCAGTGAGCTGGCCTGGCGCGACTTTTACGCTGACGTGCTGTACCGGCGTCCCGACACCGCTCGCGGCAACTACAACCCGACCTTCGATGGAATGGAATACGACGTTGGCCCGGACGCCGATGCAGCGTTCGAGGCCTGGTGCGCCGGCCGTACCGGCTTTCCGATCGTCGACGCGGGGATGAGGCAGCTCCGGGCCGAGGGCTGGATGCACAATCGGGTTCGGATGATCGTCGCCTCGTTTCTGACCAAAGATCTCCATCTACCGTGGTGGCGTGGAGCGCGTCATTTCATGACGCACTTGATCGACGGCGATCTCGCCTCCAACCAGCACGGCTGGCAATGGACGGCGGGCTGCGGCACCGATGCCGCACCGTACTTCCGGGTGTTCAATCCAATCACTCAAGGCCAGAAGTTCGACCCGACCGGAGATTACGTACGTCGATGGGTGCCCGAACTTGCTGGCATCGCAGGCAAGGCGGTACACCACCCGTGGCTACTCGATCCGGAATTGTTCGGCGACATCGGCCCCGACGTCCCGATGTATCCCGATCCGATCGTCGATCACGCTGCCGAGCGAGAAGTCGCCCTGCATCGATATCGACAGTTGTAACCCGCGGTGTACCGCCTTGCGCGGCGACTGTTAGGGCTTGGCCGGAGGCATCAGCACCTGGTCGATCAGGTACACGGTCGCGTTGGCCGTGTGGACGCCGCCGCAGATCACGCTGGCCCCGTTGACCTTCAGGTCGTCGCCGCTGCCGGTTACCTCAACGGTCTGACCTTCGACGGTGGTGTGCTTTCCCGCCACCTGGTCGGGACTCAACTGGCCGGGTACCACGTGGTAGGTCAGCAGCGAAGTCAACGCGGGCGCATCGGTCTTCAACGAGTCGATGGTGGTAGCTGGAACCTTTGCGAATGCGTCATCGACCGGGGCGAACACGGTGAACTGGCCACCGTTGAGGGTGTCGACGAGGTTGACCTGCGGATTGAGCTTGCCCGAAAGCGCTGCGGTGAGCGTGGTGAGCAACGGGTTGTTGGCCGCAGCGACGGCGACCGGTTCGGTGGACATGCCAGTCACCGAACCAGGGCCGGTCGGGACTTTCTCCGCGTAGGCCTTGCATCCGGATCCAACCAGATCCGCTGCCGGGTCCGCCGTCATGGCCGGTGAACTCATCATGGTTGTGGGTACGGCTTCGCTGGATGCCGTGGTGGTCGAGTTGTCGCTTGAGCACGCGGTCATCGTTGCGGCGATAGCGACCGCGAATCCCATCGCGACTACCTTGGCACCCATCGTTTTGCTCGTTCTCATCAGGCTGCTCTCCCTTGTCGTGGACTTCCGGCGGTCGCCGGAGGTCGTCAGCAGTGACATAGGTCATTCGGAATGCTCGCGGCTCCGGATGGGTTCGCTTGCGAGGAAAGTTTCGAGGGCGGCGCGCGCAGAGTCACGCCGACACCCATCCTGGGTTGGCCCGGCGTCGAATACCCGGCATGAATACAGTCATCGCAATCGGCTTTATCGGCGGACTGATTACCGGAATTTCGCCGTGCATCCTCCCCGTACTGCCGGTGTTGTTCCTGTCCGGCGCAGACAGTGCCCGAGATCGGGGGTCCGCCACCGACGATGCTGTTGACCAGCCACCGGGGGCCGATCCGGCACCGAAGTCGTGGCGGGCCCGACTGGCCGAGAGTTCACGCCCCTATCAGGTGATCGGCGGCCTGATTGTCAGCTTCTCCATCGTCACCCTCATCGGCTCGACGCTGCTGTCACTGGTGCACCTTCCGCAAGACAGCATCCGGTGGATCGGTTTGGTGGCACTGACCACGATCGGCCTGGGCTTGATTTTCCCGAAGTTCGAGGAGCTCCTCGAGAAGCCCTTCTCGCGACTTCCTCAACGACCCGTCGGGCAGCGGCGTTCCGGATTCGGCCTCGGATTGGCCCTGGGCGTGCTGTACGTGCCGTGCGCGGGACCGGTCCTCGCGGCCATCGTTGTCGCTGGCGCGACCGGTGACATCGGCCTCTCCACGGTCGCTTTGACGTTGTCGTTCGCCGTCGGAGCGGCCCTGCCACTGTTGATCTTTGCGTTGGCTGGCCGCCGCGTCGCCGAACGGGTCGCCGCCTTCCGGCGCAGGCAACGGCAGATTCGGGTTGTCGGCGGTCTGGTGATGATTGCCCTCGCCGTTGGCCTCGTGTTCGACGTGCCCGGCGCGTTGCAGCGGGCCATTCCCGACTACACCTCGAGCCTGCAGGAGTCGGTGGGCGGCAACGACCTCAACAACCGCCTCGACCTGGGCGGTATCGTGACCGACGAAAATCGTGAGCTCTCGAACTGCACCGACGGTGCCGCACAACTGCAGTCGTGCGGCCAAGCACCACGACTCACCGGCATCGCCGAATGGTTCAACACCCCGAACAATTCACCGCTGGCATTGTCGAACCTGCGCGGCAAGGTGGTGCTCGTCGACTTCTGGGCGTACTCCTGCATCAATTGCCAACGAGCGATCCCCCATGTCGTCGATTGGGATCGCACGTACCGCGCCAGCGGGCTGGAAGTAATCGGTGTCCACACACCGGAGTATGCCTTCGAGAAAGTGCCTGCGAATGTCACGGCGGCGGCCCGCCGACTCGGTATCACGTACCCCATCGCGCTCGATCAGAACTTCTCCACGTGGACCAACTACCGCAACAGTTATTGGCCAGCCCAGTACCTCATCGATGCGTCAGGGACGGTGCGACACATTGAGTTCGGCGAGGGTGGCTATGCCCAGTCCGAACGCTTGATTCGCGAACTCCTGACCGAAGCCCAGCCTGGGGTCGCCCTCCCGAAACCGACGGAAGAAGCCGATACCACGCCGACGGAACCCACCACGGCGGAGACGTATTTCGGGGTCGGCAAGATGGTGAATTACGACGGTGCCACGCCCTACCGCGCAGGTGCGGCCGACTTCGATTTCCCGGCCACCCAGCGACCCGATTCCTTTGCACTGCGCGGGCGTTGGACCCTCGACTACCAGGGTGCGAGCACCGACAGCGGGGGAACGATCGGTCTCAATTACCAGGCCAAGAATGTCTTCATCGTTGCGGGCGGTACCGGAACCCTGACCGTTCAGAACGGCGGTTCCACGTCAACGATCGCGATTGGCGGCCCACCGACTTTGCATCAGATCGTCGAGGCACCGAGCAACCAGCGCGGGCGCATCACAGTGACGCCCTCCCCCGGGGTCCAGGTGTTTTCGTTTACCTACGGCTAGAGCTTGCCGAACGACACCGCGCGGTACGTCCAGCCTTTGCCGTTGACGGCGGCTGCGATGGGGTCCTTCATCTCCGAGGTGCGGAAACGATAGTTGTAGACCTCGCCGTACTGGCCCTGCTCGGTGAAGGCATATGCCGAGCCAAAGGAAACTTCCTTCTTTTGCCCGCGGAAAGCTTCCCCGCTCATCGACAGTGACGGCACCCCGGCCCGCCACTCGAGCGTCCATTCGCGGTCGACGGCGCGCACCTCGGCCTTCTCCGGGTCGAGTCGCATCTGGATCTGAAACACCGACGTCAAACTGGCCTTGGCGAAGATCTCGCACCAGCGAGCGTCGACAATTCGCCATTCGGCTATGAAATCGCCATCCTCGCCGGGGTTGGCTGGCCGCACCTGGAAAGGTGCGGTTGGCCGGTTCACGGCGAGGATGGCGTTCGCGACTTCCGGCGGCGGTGCCGGGGGAATGTCACTGTCGGGTTTCTTGGTTCCGGTGAGCTTGTCGAAGAGTCCCATGATTAGACATTAGGGCGCTTTGACCTTTCGTGGGCGCGTCGTCGACCAATCGACGGACGGGCTTAGACGGGTCGTGTCGTCGACCGCGACAATCTGGCAACGAGCCTCACCACGATGATGATCGACGGGCTCCGTTCGCGGAACCTTTAAGGTTGCTTACTCGCCGGGCGAGTGCGGTTGCTTGATGGACCCCGGCTTCACCTTCGCCGGACGCGACGGCGGCGGCACGACGGGCCCGATGTCGCCGTCGGGCGCCATGTCGAGATCGACGATCACCGGTGCGTGATCACTCGGCTTTGTACCCTTGCGGGCCTGACGATCGACCCACGCGGCCTCCGCACGCGCGGCCACCGGAGCGCCAGCGAGGATGAAGTCGATCCGCATCCCGAGGTCCTTGTGGAACATCCCAGCCCGGTAATCCCAGTAGGTGTAGATCTGTTCGTTGGGCCAGCGGTCCCGAACGACGTCGTTCATCCCGAGAGCCTTCAACCCCTCAAACGCCGCCCGCTCCGGCCCGGTGACGTGCGTGTGGCCGATGAACGCCGTCGGGTCAAACGAATCGGCATCGGTCGGAATGATGTTGTAGTCGCCGCAGATCATCGTCGAATCGGCATCGGGGGCGACGGCTTCGCGCAGCTTTTCCAGCCAGGCGAGCTTGTAGTTGTAGTGGTCGGAGTCCACCTCGCGGCCATTGGGCACATAGACCGAGTAGATCCGCACCCCGTCGCAGACTGCGGAGATCGCACGACCTTCGGGTGCGCCGTCGGCTTCGGGGAACCCCGGTGCACCCGGGAAGGCGATCTGGACGTCGTCGAGTCCGACCTTGCTGAGCAGCGCAACGCCGTTCCACTGTCCCTGCCCCGCGTGGGCGAACTCGTAACCGCGAGCGGCCAACTCGGGGCCGAGGTCATCGGCGAACACTTCGTCGGAGACTTTGGTCTCTTGCAGGCACACCACGTCGGGTTGACGGTCGTCGAGCCAGGGCAGCAGACGTGCCGTCCGCTGCTTCACTGAGTTCACATTCCAGGTCGCCACACGCATACGGACACGGTATCGGTAGCCGAATTAGCCAATCACAAGGGTGTGCGACGTTCAGGCCTCGTGCCCGGGGTGAAGGTCTTGGACTTGACTGGCGGCAATCCAGGCACCCCGTTCCGCGGCGCCGTCACCAGCGCTTCCGCCCTCGAGCGGCTCGAGGACATAGCAGGAGTGATCACCGCCGACATCGAGGCGCTCAAGCACCTCGCCGACGAACCAAATACCCGCGTCGCGCAAGATCGGTTGCCCGAAGGGGCCCTCGCTCCACACACAACGCTCAAACTTGTCGATCTCATCGCCAGTCTCGCCACCGAACAGCTGGACCAGATCCAGGTGCTCTACGCCCACCACGTGTACCGCGAGATACCGAGCGGCCTCGGCAACCCGATAGGTTTCGTTGGTTCGGGAAAGTCCGACCACGAAACGCAGCGGATCGATACTCATCTGAGTGGCGAAGCCAACGAGGCATCCCGCCTTCTCCCCGTTCGCCGTCACCGTCACGAGGTAAACCGGCGACTCGACAGTGGCCATCATCTCGTCGAAGGCCGAGCAGTTCCCGTTCTCACCCATGCTCTTGACGCTACCGCTCCAACCAGCACTTCGAGTCTGGTCGAGCCGTCAAAATCGAGGGGTGAGTTGATTACGGTCGGCGCATGCCTGAGGCCTCCCGGCCGAAACCGTCCCGTGAGGAGCACCCGGCTGCCGCCGACATCCTCGTCGACTAGCCGGTGCTCAGTGCCACGGCCAACTGCTCCACCCATGCCGCCTGAACCCCGGCACGGCGACGAGAATCGTCGGTCAGGGTGTCGGCAAGGCCGAAACCGCGAGCGAGGTCCAACGTGATCTGCGCCAGACGGTAGGCCTGCGGGCGGGTGCCGTCCGGATCCAGACCCGCGACGACCAATTTGTGTGCAGCCCGCCCGAGCTTGGCCTCCAGCGGACGAATCACGTCGCCGAGGGCCTCGTCGGATGCGGCCGCTGACCACACCTGCAAGGCCGCCTTGAACGGTGTGCCCGTATAGATCGAAACCGCCTGATTCACCACCACACCCACGCGATCGGGGCCCTCCGGCAGATCTTCGATCAACTGGGCGGCCTGGGCAATCATCGTCTCGTACATTTCCTCGATGACCGCGGTGAACAGCGCTTCTCTCGTCGGGAAATGATGCTGTGCGGCACCACGTGAGACGCCAGCGTCCTCGGCGACCCTCGCGACCGTCGTCGCCGCCCACCCGCGGGCGGCGAGGAGTTCCACGGCCGCGGCCAGCAACCGCTCCCGGGTAGCTCGGGAGCGGTCTTGCTGCGGTTCACGGCCCGGTGTGCTCACGATCGAGAAGTATCCCACTCTGGCCGACGCTTACCGAGGAAGGCCGTCATTCCCTCGCGGGCCTGGTCGGAGGCGAAGAGCCTCATCGACTCCTCCGCCCGCGCCGTGGCCGCCTCATCGAAGCCGTCAAGCAGCGATGCGGTCGTGAGCTTCTTGCTCACCGATAACCCTTGCGGCGACGCCTTGCGGATCCCTTCGAGCACGCTGTCGAGTTCGGCCGCGAGGCCGTCTGCGGTGTCCGACGCCGCCGTCACCAGACCGACCTGCTGGGCAATGTCCCCACCGAATTTCTCGCCCGTCAGGAAATACCGTCCGGCCGAGCGCGCAGTCATCTTGGCCAGCAACGGAATGGAAATGATCGACGCCGCCAACCCCAGCCGCGACTCAGTCAACGCAAACGTTGCGGCTGGTCCGACGAGCGCGATGTCGGCCGCGCCGACCAGACCCAGACCTCCGGCGCGAACATGGCCGTCGGCCACGACGATCACAGGCTTGTCCAGTTCCAGAATCGTCCGGATGAGCCCGACCATCGCCTTACCGCCTTCGGCCGTCGCCTCTTCGGGACTCAAGCCCCGCGTTAACGCCTCCCCGAGGTCGGCACCGGCACAAAAGGTGCCGCCGGTGTGCGTGAGGACCACTGCGCGCACATCGTCGTCGGTCGCGGCGTCGAATGCGGTCTGCAGTTGCGCGACGAGTGCCGAACTGAGCGCGTTGCGGTTCGCAGGCGAATCCAACGTCACCGTCAGCACCGCAGCATCGACGGACGTACGGACCAGGACATCTGTCACAGGGATCTCCTCTTGGGGTGGGTTACTTGGCGGCCGTTGTTCGTCGGCTCGAATTAGTACGACTTCGGCAGACCGAGGCTGGTCTGTGCGACAAAGTTGAGAATCATTTCGCGGCTGACAGGCGCGATACGGGTCAGTCGCGACAGCGGCAGCATGGCGGCCATGCCGTATTCGACGGTCAGACCGTTGCCGCCGAGCGTCTGGACCGCGGCATCGACGATGCGCGCGGTTGCTTCACCGGCCGCGTACTTCGCCATGTTTGCCGGAACGGCAGCACCCCAGTCATCGCCGTCGTCGTACAGGGTGGCGGCCTTCTGCATCATCAGCTTGGCCATGTCGAGCTCGATCTTTCCCTGCGCGAGGGGGTGCGCGATGGCCTGGTGCGCGCCGATGGGCGTTTTCCAGACGGTGCGGTCGTTGGCGTATTCGACGGCGCGGTCGAGCGCGTAGCGGCCCATGCCGATGGCCGAGGCGGAGGCCATGATGCGCTCCGGGTTGAGGCCGGCAAAGAGCTGGCTGAGTGCCGCATCTTCCGAGCCGACGAGTGCATCTGCTGGCAGGCGCACGTCGTCGAGGAACAGGGTGAACTGCTTTTCTGGGTTCACCATTTCCATCTCAATGACCTGGGCTTCAAAGCCCTTCGCATCGGTCGGCACGATGAACAGTGCAGGCTTAAGGCGTCCGGTCTTCGAGTCTTCGGTGCGCGCGACAATCAGAACCGCCTCGGCTTGATCGACGCCCGAGATGAAGACCTTGCGGCCATTGAGGACCCACTCGTCACCGTCGCGTGCCGCGGTGGTCGTGATCTGATGCGAGTTGGAACCCGCATCGGGTTCGGTGATGCCGAATGCCATGGTGATGGAGCCATCGGCCAGGCCCGGGATCCACCGCTGCTTCTGATCGTCGGTGCCGAAACGGGCGATGATGTTGCCGCAGATGGCGGGCGAGACGACCAACATGAGCAGGCCGGTGCCCGCGGCTGCGAGTTCTTCCATCACGATCGCCAGTTCGTACATGCCTGCGCCGCCACCGCCGTATTCCTCCGGCAGGTTGACGCCGATGAAGCCGAGTTCGCCGGCTTCCTTCCACAGTTCGTCGGTCTTGCGGCCTTGCCGGGCGCAGTCGGTGAAGTACTTGTGGCCGTACTTGTTGACAAGTCCGGCTACCGACTCGCGAAGTGCGACGCGTTCGGGTGATTCAACAAAACTCATGTGCGATTCCCTCTGATTTCCGAAACGGGTGTGTGCGTGCGTGATCTACCGTAAACGAGTTTCCTACGCATGTGAATAATTACTCTGCGGTGGCTTCGTCCTCGTCGGCGATCACGGCCAGGACCTCGCCCACCGAGAGTTGCTGACCGGCTTCGACCCCCAGCACCGACACGATGCCGTCGGCTGGTGCCGAAACGGTGTGCTCCATCTTCATGGCCTCCAGCCACAGCAGTGGCTGGCCAGCCACCACGCGATCACCTTCGGCTACGGCCACGCGAATCACCGAACCCGGCATCGGCGCCAGCAGCGAGCCTGGACGCTGCACAGCCGCCGGGTCAATGAAGCGGGGGGCACGAGTCAGGGACACGGAGGCTCCGGGCCAGTCGACGAATACCTGGTCGCCAGCGATGCTGGCCTCGTAACGGCGGGAGACGCCGTCGCGGGTGAGGACCACGGTGTCACCGGACACCGATTCGACGCTCACGCCTTCCAGATCCGGCAGTTCCACGCTGCCGTCACGCCCAAAGCGGTATCGCGCGACGATCTCGGTGCCGTCGGCCGCGAGGTACGTTTTGCGCTGGTAGTCGGAGGGGATGTTGCGCCACCCCGACGGTGCTCCCGGTACGGCCGTCGCGGCCGCACGGTTACGAACCGATGCCGCGAGGGCTGCGACGGTCGCGGCCAGGAGGTCGGCACCGTCGCCCGCAAGGGGCTTGGAAAGTGCGGCGATGCGCTCTTCGCTGAGGTAGCTGGTGTCGGTGGCACCGGCGAGGAAGTCCTTCTCCCGCAAGGTGTTCACCAGCATGTCGCGGTTGGTGACGACGCCGTGGATCTTTGCGTCGGCCAGGGCGCGCGCCAAGATCGCGGCGGCCTGGGTGCGGTCCGGTGCCCACGAGATCACCTTGGCGAGCATCGGGTCGTAGAACGTCGAGATCTCGCTGCCGTCGGCGATACCGGAGTCGACGCGGATACCCGGACGCTCCAGCAGGCCGAAGCGGACCGTGGCCGGAACGTCGATCCGGACAACGGTTCCCGACTGCGGCTGCCAGTCGTTAGCGGGATCCTCCGCATACAACCGCACCTCGATCGCGTGCCCCGTGCTAATCCCCCGTCGCTGCGCTCGCCCAGGACCACCCGCCTCGGCAGCCACGGGTGCCTCACCCAGCGGCTCACCCATCGCCACGCGCAACTGCCACTCGACGAGGTCGACGCCGGTCGTGAGCTCCGTGACCGGATGCTCCACCTGCAGGCGCGTGTTGGTTTCGAGGAAGAAGAACTTCCCGTTCTCGTCCGCCAGGAATTCCACGGTGCCCGCACCGCGGTAGCCAATCGATTCGACAGCCGTGCGTGCCGCGGCGAACAGTCGGTCGCGCATGTCGCCGCCGACGCGTTCCACCAGCGGGGCGGGTGCTTCTTCAACGACCTTCTGGTGGCGACGCTGAATGGAGCACTCGCGCTCGCCGACGGTCCAGACCTGGCCGTGGTCGTCGGCCATCACCTGCACCTCGATGTGGTGCCCGCGTTCCACGTACGGTTCGCAGAACACAGTCGCATCACCGAAGGCCGACTCGGCTTCACGACGGGCACCGGCGACGGCGTCGGCGAGTTCGCCGAGTTCCCGCACAATGCGCATGCCGCGTCCGCCACCACCGGCCGAGGCCTTGATGAGCAGCGGCAAGTCCGCTTCGGTGACCGATTCGGGGTCGATGTCCTTGAGGACCGGAACCCCGGCGGAATCCATCAGCGCCTTGGCATTGACCTTTGAGCCCATCGCGGTAATCGCGGCGGGCGGCGGGCCAATCCACACCAGGCCGGCGTCGATCACGGCCTGCGCGAACTCGGCGTTCTCCGAGAGGAAGCCGTAGCCGGGGTGAATGGCGTCGGCACCGGCGGCCTTGGCTGCAGCGATGATCTTGTCGCCCCGCAGGTAGGTTTCGGCCGACGTCGAACCCGGCAGTCGGACCGCAGAATCGGCGGCGCGCACATGCGGCGCATCGGCGTCCGGGTCGGAGTAGACGGCGACCGTACTCAAGCCCATCGACACGCAGGTGGCGAACACGCGGCTGGCGATCTCGCCGCGGTTGGCGACGAGCACACTGGTAATTGCAGAAGTCATGTGATGGTTCCTCACATCCGGAAGACGCCGAAGTTACTGGTGCCCTCCACCGGGGCAGTCGCGACCGCCGATAGGGCTTGACCGAGAATCGCCCGCGTATCGCGCGGGTCAATCACGCCGTCGTCGTAGAGCATCCCGGACAAGAACATCGGGACCGACTCGGCTTCAATCTGCGCTTCGATCATGGCGCGCATACCGGCATCGGCTTCCTCGTCGACGGTGCCGCCACGGGCTTCGGTGGCCGCACGGTTAACGATCGAGATGACGCCGGCCAACTGGGCGGCCCCCATGACGGCCGACTTGGCACTCGGCCAGGCGAACAGGAAGCGCGGGTTGTACGCCCGGCCACACATGCCGTAGTGACCAGCGCCGTAGCTGGCACCGATGAGTAGCGAGATGTGCGGGACCGTCGAGTTGGCGACCGCGTTAATCATCATCGAACCGTGCTTGATAATGCCGCCCTGCTCGTACTCCTTACCGACCATGTAGCCGGTGGTGTTGTGCAGGAACAGCAGTGGCGTATTGCTGCGGTTGGCGAGCTGAATGAACTGCGTGGCCTTCTGCGATTCCGCGGAGAACAGAACACCCTGCGCGTTCGCGAGGATGCCGACCGGGCGGCCGTGAATACGCGCCCAACCGGTGCACAGCGAGCTGCCGTACTCGGGCTTGAACTCGTCGAAATCCGAATCGTCGACAACGCGGGCAATCACCTCGCGCGGGTCGAACGGGATCTTCAGATCCGGCGGCACAATGCCGAGAAGTTCCTCCTGGCTGTACCGCGGTTCGATAATCTCCGCGACCGGTCCGGGGCCCTGCTTTTGCCAGTTGAGGCGGGAAACGATACCGCGACCAAGGCGGATTGCGTCCTGCTCATCGGCAGCCAGGTAATCGGCGAGACCGGAGACGCGGGCATGCATCTTGGCACCGCCGAGCTCTTCGTCGTCGCTCTCCTCGCCCGTGGCCATCTTGACCAGCGGCGGACCACCGAGGAACACCTTGGAGCGGTCCTCAATCATCACCACGTGATCGCTCATGCCCGGCACGTACGCGCCGCCGGCGGTCGAGTTGCCGAAGACGAGCGCGATCGTCGGAATGCCTGCCGCCGACAGTTGCGTGAGGTCGCGGAACATCGCTCCGCCCGGCACAAAAACTTCCTTCTGCGTCGGCAGGTCCGCGCCGCCCGACTCCACCAGCGACACCACCGGCAGACGGTTCTGACGGGCAATGTCGTTGCTACGCAAAATCTTCCGCAGAGTCCACGGGTTCGACGTGCCGCCCTTGACGGTCGGATCGTTCGCCACAATCAAGCACTCGGTGCCCTCAATGACGCCGATACCGACAACCACCGAAGCACCAACGGTGAAGTTGGAACCGTAGGCCGCCAGCGGGCACAGTTCCATGAACGGGGAATCCTCGTCAATGAGGAGTTCGATTCGCTCGCGGGCCGTCATCTTTCCGCGCTTGCGGTGCCGCTCGACGTATTTCTCGCCGCCGCCCGCAAGGACCTTGCGGAACTCAAGGTCGAGTTCGGTGAGCTTGCTGTTCATCGCCTCGACATTCGCGATGAAGTCCGCCGAAGATGCATCGACGGTGCTGCGGAGGATGGTCATGCCTGGTACCCCAATCGTTTTGCTGCCAGACCGGTCAAGATTTCGTTGGTGCCGCCGCCGATACCGATGATGCGCATATCGCGGTATTGGCGTTCGACTTCCGATTCGCTCATGTAGCCCATGCCGCCATGGAGTTGGACCGCTTGGTTCGCCACCCACTCGCCGGTTTCGACGGCGGTGTTCTTCGCGAAGCAGATTTCGGCGATCATGTCGTCACCCGACGTGAGACGACGATCCACGACGGCCCGCGTGTACGTGCGGGCAATGTCGATCTTTCGCGCCATCTCGGTGACCGTGTCTTGCACCGACTGGCGGGCAATCAACGGCTTCCCGAAGGTCTCGCGGTTGCGGACCCACTCCAAGGTCAGGTCCAGACAGCGCTGGGCGCTCGCGTACGCCTGCACGGCCAGTCCCGCGCGTTCAGAGACGAAGGCTTGCGCGATCTGCGCAAAGCCCGAGTTCTCCGCACCCACCAGGTTGGCGACCGGCACGCGCACATCGGTGAACGACAGTTCCGCGGTGTCCGAGCTGCGCCAGCCCATCTTGTCGAGCTTGCGCGCCACCTCGAAGCCGGGCGTTCCCTTCTCAATCACCAGCAGCGACACGCCCGCCGCTCCGGGACCGCCGGTGCGCACCGCCGTGACAACGAAATCGGCACGAACGGCCGAGGTGATGAAGGTCTTCGAACCGTTGACGACGTAGTGGTCACCGTCGCGGACGGCACTGGTCCGCAGGTGTCCCACGTCGCTGCCGCCGCTCGGTTCGGTGATCGCCAAGCTGCCGATCTTCTCCCCGGCAAGCGTGGGGCGGACCCACTTGTCGATCTGGTCGGGGTCGCCCGCCGCAATCAGATGCGGGAGCGCGATGCCGTGCGTGAACAGCGAGGCGAACACGCCGCCCGCTGCGCCGGCGTAGTGCAGTTCTTCGGCGAGGATCGACGTGTCGATGAGGTCGCCACCGCTGCCGCCGATCTCTTCCGGAATCCCCAGCCCAAACAGGCCGAGGGCGGCAGCTTCGCGGTGAACGTCGCGCGGGATCAACCCGTCGCGCTCCCAGTCGCCCTGGTAGGGCAGGATGTGCCGGTTGACGAAGCCGCGCACGGTGGCGCGGAGTTCTCGTCGTTCCGGGGAATCCCAAACGTCACTGGCAATCGGCACTGGCTAGCTCTCCTCGGTCTTGCGGAAACGGGTCGGAATGGCGACGGTCCGCGACCGCAGCCACTCACCAAGCCCCTTGGCTTGCGGATCGAATCGCACGTTCTCGGCGACGCCACGACCCAGCACTTCTTCAATGACGAAGTTGACGGCCCACATGTTGGGCAGCGGGTAGCGGTGCACCGTGAGATCGGCGATCTCCGGCAGGAGTTCCTTGAGTCGGTTGACGCTGAGCGTCTGGTCGAGCCAGGCGAACTCCTCCGCACTGCGGACCCACACACCGATGTTGGCGCTGCCACCCTTATCGCCGGAGCGCGCGCCGACAATGGTGCCGAGCGGCGCGGTGAACGTCTCCCCCCAGTCGGTGGCCGCCGGGGCATCCACGCTCTGGTCGACGATCGCGTCGGTGCGCAGCGGCGACGGTTCCACCTTCACGGTGACGCCGTCGGGCAGGTTTACCTGGTGCGGGACCAGTGCGGCATCGACGTAGGCGGGCTCAAACACACCGTACGGCGCGCCGTTGGCGGGGGGCGCGGTCAGCGTGAACCCCGGGTAGCTGGCGAGCGCGAGTTCGACGGCGGTGCTGGAGAATTTGCGGCCAGCCTTGCGCGGGTCCGCGTCGCGGGCGACGCACCGGAGGATCGCGCTGGCGGTCTCTTCGGTGTCGGCGTTGGCGCGGTCGTGGCGGACCAGATCCCACGACAGTTCCGCGGGGCGTTCGGCCAGCGCATCCTCGAACTGCTCCTGGAACAGCGCCGCTTTCGCTTCAATGTCGAGGCCGGTGACAACCACCTCGAATTCGTTACGAATACCGCCGAGATGGTTCAGGGACACCTTGAGATCCTTGGGCGGAGCCTCCCCCTTCACGCCGCTGATGCTGACGCGGTCGGCCCCAACCTGTGCGAGGGTGATGGTGTCCATCCGTGCCGTGGCGTCCGGGTTGTAGTAGCGCGGACCGGCGATTTCGTACAGCAACTGGGCCGTGATGGTCCCGACCAGGACCGCACCGCCGGTGCCTTCATGCTTTGTGATGACCGACGTGCCGTCGGCGGCGACTTCCGCGATCGGGAAGCCGAGGCGACCCATCTTCGGGATCTCGGTGAAGAACGAGTAGTTCCCGCCCGTCGCCTGCGCGCTGCATTCGATGACGTGCCCGGCAACCACGGCGCCAGCCAACTGATCGATGTCGTCGTAGCCCCACCCGAAGGCCGACGCAGCCGATCCGACCACCAGTGAGGCGTCGGTGACGCGTCCGGTCACCACGATGTCCGCACCCGCGTCGAGCGCGGCCTTGATACCGAATGCACCGAGGTAGGCATTGGCGGCGATGGGCGTGCCCAGGCCTAGTTCGTCCGCGCGGGCAACGATGTCGTCGCCAGCCACAAACGCCACACGACGGTCCACGCCGAGCTTCTCAATCACTTCGCGGAGGTCCACAGCCAAGCCATGCGGGTTGAGGCCGCCCGCGTTGACGACCACCTTCACGTCCTTCTCGGCGATCAGCTCAAGGTTCTCTTCCATCTGACGAAGGAAGGTCTTGGCGTAGCCGAGGTTCGGGTCCTTGAGGCGGTCGCGCCCCAAGATGAGCATGGTCAGTTCGGCGAGGTAGTCACCGACGATGAAGTCGAGGTCGCCGCCTTCCAACATCTCGCGCATCGCGCTGAAGCGGTCGCCGTAAAAACCGGAAACGTTGCCGATCCGAATGGGACGCGGAGCGTCAGACATCATGCCTCCTGCAGGTTCATGTGGGTTTGGTGGAAGTTGTTCAGGACTGGCTGGGTTCGCGGCCGCTGCCGGGAGGGCCCGCGAAAACCTGCGCGATGGACGCCCACTGCGTGGCGTTGTCGCCGATGATCTCCAAGTTGAGGTCGGCCAGGTTGCGTCTCTGGGTGATGAGCTCGCAGAAGTCGACGGCCGAGCCGCGCACAATGTCGGTCGCGTCCTCGGATCCCCACGTCCACACTTCGCCCGACGGCGCGGTGATCTCGTACCGGAACTCCGTGGCCGGGGCTTCGATGCCGTTCACCATGTACGAGTAGTTCCGAGTACGAACGCCCAGGTGGACGATGTTCTTGATGCTGTCGTCGGACACGCGCTCGGCACCGAGAGCATCGGCAACGTCCAGTCCGTGCGCCCATGTCTCCATCAGCCGCGCGGTAGCCATCGACGCTGCCGACATCGGCGGACCGAACCACGTCAGCTTGGTCCCCGACGGAACTGCGAGCAGCGCACCGGCCAGCTTGGCCCGCGTTTTGCGCCAGTCGTCGAGGATCTCAGCGGGCGGTCGTGCCGCTTCCACGGCGGCGGCGTCGTCGACGAAGCCGAGCGGGTCTGCCGTCGCCTCGGCGAGCGCCTGGGCGAAGCCTTCGGGGTCCGTTGCCGAGAGCAGTGAAGCGCGGTCAGTCCACAGCAGGTGACCGATCTGGTGGGCGATGGTCCACCCTTCTGCGGGAGTCGGCGCGGCCCAACCTTCCGCGGGCAGCGCCGCGACAAGGTCGTCCAAAGAATCCGATTCGGCCTGCAATGCCTGCACTAGTTCGTCCACAATCGACATGCGACCAGAGTCACACGACTCCTCAAATAAATCAAGCACGCATGATTGTTTATTGAAATTTCGTCGCGTTGGGGCGCAGCCCTGTAGCTATCCGCGTAGTTCGCTGATTCTCGTTCCCGCACAGACGGAGCGAGAATCAGCGAAGTACGCGAACGCGACGAAGAGTCCAGGAACCGGGAGACCTTCGGTTGGCTCGTTGCATCACCGGCCTGGTAGGGGTGTAGCCATGACCTCTACCCCGACGCAGGCATCCGACCCGTTCCAGAAGTTCGCCATTGGCCGCACGGGTGACCTCGACGAGGTGCTGATGCGGCAGAAGCTCGGGACCAGCGTCACCGACCATCGCGGTCTGATCGAGTTGCCCGCGCTGGCCGTACTGTTCGACGACATCGGCGGCATCCCGTTCTATTTGCTCGATCCCACCACGTCGTCCATGCAGGCGCGACTGACGATGGCGATGGTGCATCGCCCCGCCGTCGACGATGTGCTCATCGCCCGCGGCGACCTGCAGATTCACGACGACGCTTTCGGTTCCACCGCGGTCACCATCTCCGGTCGCGATGGCACGCTCTGCGTCGGGACGGCCCGCAATGTGCGCGTTGGTCGTGCCATCCGCGAGGGCGGTGGCCTCGACGGTGAGGATGCGCAGGCTATTTGGGATGTCGATCCGGAGGCCCCGAACCAGGTCCCCGCACCGGCACCATTGGATCCGGCGCTGTCGGGTGCCGAGGTGGTTGCCGGTCTCATCGACGGTTCGTTCCCGATGGGCCCAATTTCCGACCTGCTCGGCGGTGGCGTCAGCGGCAGCCATGAGGACGGCTCTATTACCGCGCACTTCGCGACGAAGGCGTGGATGAGCAACATGATGGGCACCATGCATGGTGGCGTCATCGGCGCGATGCTGGCGCAGGCATGTTCGTTCGGTGCGCAATTCCACGTGCGCCCCGGTGCCAATTACCAGTTGGTCGACTTCGCCTGCGAATTCCACCGCTCCCCCAGCGTCGACGGTCGTAGCGTGCGTGTCGAGGTAAGCCCGGTGAAGCTGGGCCGCCGCCTGAGCTTGTTCGATGCCCGCATGTACGACGGCGACGTCCTCCTCGGCCGTGCCACCGCCGATGCCAGGTTCGATCTGTAGCAACGTTGGGTGAGGCCTACCCGCACGGGCTGGCCACTCCGGGAACTGCGGCAGGGTGTCGGATACACATAGCCCCCGAAAAGCGGGAAGGGAGTGAAGCGCCCCCGACGGCGCTTCACTCCCTTCCGGTTATCTAAAGCACCGTTAGTGGCAGGGCTTTAGATGGTCCACGGTCGTCGAAGGTGAACGACGACCCCGCCGAGAAGCGCACGATGGCGACCTCGCCGGACTCTCGTTGGGCCTCGCCGCGCGCGATCGTGACGACCACGGCGTCGTCGTCGGACTCGCTCGCGCCGACAACCCACGTTTCATCGACGGCCCGAGCGGCCGCCTGCAGCGCACCCAACCGCCCTTCGACGAGCAGTCGCATCCACGCGCCGTCGTCTACTGCAGCCGAACCGCGCGGAATCCGAACCCGCACCTCGCCGCCGACGGCCTCGGCAACAACGCCCGTGTACTGCGTCGGCCCAAACACCGGATGCACATTCAGCACGTTGGCGAGGGTCTCCGCATCGGCACGACCGTCGAACAAGCTGGCCTTCAGTCGTTCGGCGGTAATGCCCGCGATCCCGATGAACTGCTTGTCGAGGATGTTGTCGGCCGTCTCCGGATCGGTGCGCCGGCACACCGACGCTAGGAACCCCAGCGCCAGGAGTTGATGCTGCAGCGCCGTCTCCTCCGCGATCCGCACCAGCGCCGACGTCGAGAACTCACCGAACGCCAAGTCTTCGACGAGCGGTCCGCGGTAGTCACTACGACCGTCAACACCAGCCGGGTCGATGGGACTCAGCGCGATGGTCGCCGCCTGCAGTTCCAGCATCGGTTCGGTGACCTTGGGGAGCGGCAACTCCTCGCGGTCGGGTTCGATCGTCACCGTCCACTCGCAGTGCGGCGTCCGGTCTGCGGGCATACGCGGCGGCCGATGGACCGGACGGATCCGTGCGCGACGGTTGGTGGCAATAGCCGTCGCATCGAACGTCGGATCTTCAATGTCGTGGCACATGGCCGTCACGTACTCATCGCCCATGGGCTCGACGTCAAGGAGCGCTCCACAACTGTCGAGCACAAACGAGCCGTGATACTTGTCGACGATCCGATACCGGAAGTCCATGAACTGCGGCGGCGCGCCGATGTCGAGTTGCAGACATTTGAACATGTCTTCGACGCCATCACCGTCGATCCCGAGGGCTTCGCGCATGCGGCCGGTATAGACCGGGCTGGCCGCCATCCACTCCTCGATCGCGACCTGCGTCATACCCTCGCGACCAAACTCGGCAATCAGGTGAGCCATGCCCGAACGGTCGATGAGCTGCCCCGACAGCAACGACTCCGGAACCAGAGTCGCCAATTGATCGTGGCTCAAGCTCACGGCAAGTCCCACAGGCCGACGGGCGACGTGCCCTTCGGGTACCAACCGGGAAGCGTGCCCGGCGCGGACTTCTCCATGCGCTTGAGCATCCCCGGGCTGCACGCCTTGTCGGTCAGCATTTCGATGAACAGGGCGGTCACGTTGCCGAAATCGAAGAAGTCACGCTGCCAACTGAACTGGTAGTTCCCCGCGTACCGGAACCAACTACCGCCAATCCCGTGCACCGCATAATTTGAGCCATCGGCACGCACGCCCTCGTTTATCTGCCGCCACAGCCCGATCATGTCGCCGGTCTGCTCGTCGATCACCCACGCCTGGTACGGGTACTCCCAGCCCTCGAGGCCCTCCATTTCCTGGCCCAGGGCGATGTCGCGGATCTCGTCGCGTCCGACAGCCATGAAGTCCTTCTCCGGACCGTAATTCCAGCCGTAGGTGGCGTCTTCGGTGTAGAAGTCGGCGAGCGGTTTCCAGTCGCCAGCCTTCTCGGCGACCACGTTCGCCTCCAGCCAGCGGCGCTTCATTTCGTCGAGCTCGGCGCGGTCGAAAGCCATGGGTTAGTCCTCCACAATCTTGAGAGCTTGGGTTGGGCAATAGCGGACGGCGGCCTCAACTGCGGCGCGCCGGGATTCATCGGGGGTTGGGTTGAGGATGGTCACGGTGTCACGGCCAGCTTCAAAGACGTCGGGGGCTTCCATCTCACACATGCCGTGGCCTTGGCACAGGTCGCGGTCCACTTCGACGCGCACTACGCGCCTCGCTTGCGGTAGGCCACGCGGCACGGCTGCTGCAATTGCACGACCATCTTCGAGTGGTCGTTGCGGTAGCTATCCGGGTCTTGGACGAGGCTGAACTCGTAGTTGCGGAGCAACACGGAAAAGATGGCCTTGAGCTGCATCATCGCGAATTGCGCGCCAACGCAGCGGTGCCTTCCCGCGCCGAACGGGATCCACGTCCACCGGTTGACGAGGTCTTCCTGGCGGGGTTCGGCGTAGCGTGCGGGATCAAAATCGTCGGGGTTCGGGAAGTCTTCGGGCAGCCGGTTCGAGACTGCTGGCGAGACGGCGATCGACTGTCCGGCGCGGACAGTGACGCCCTCAATCTCGAAGTCTTCCTGCACCAGGCGCATCAGAATAATCAGCGGCGGATGCAGCCGCAGCGCTTCCTTGATCGCCCCTTCGAGCGCCGGAATCTGCCGCATCGCGGCAAAGCTGTACTCGGTGCCGTCGTCGTAGATCCCGTCGAGTTCGGCGGTCACCTCCGCGAGGTAGTCGGGGTGTTTCAACAGTTCGATCAACGTCCATGCGGCCGTCCCCGAGGTGGTGTGGTGGCCGGCGAACATCATCGAAATGAAGATGCCGGTGACGGTGTCAGCGCTGAACATCTGCGAGCCATCTTCGTTCTTCAACGACACCAGCACGTCGAGGAGATCGCGGTCGTCCTTGTCGGCGGGCGGGTTCGCCATCCGCCCTTCCAGGACGCCGCCGATGAACTCGACGAGCTCTTCGCGCGCCGCATCGCGACGGCGGAAACTCTCGATATCGGCGTGCATATCGACGTAGGCGATGGGGTCAGTCCCCTTCTCCAACTCGTGGTACAGGTGCGCGATATGCCCGGACAGTTCTTCCCTGAACTTGCGTCCGATCAGGCACGACGACGACGTGTACAGCGTGAGCTCGGCGAAGAAGTCGAGCAGATCAATCTCACCCGCGTCGCCCCAGTCGGCGATCATCCGCTCCACCTCGTCGGGGATCGTGACTGCATGCTGCTTCATGTGCGAGCCCTTGAGGGCCTGGTTGTGCAGCATCTCCGACCGCCGCTCGGGGCTGGTATCGAAGACGACGCCCTCCCCGAAGATCGGCGTCATGAACGGATAGGCGGCAGCTTGGTCGAGCACCTCGTCGGGCGCGCGGAAGAATTCCTCGTTCGCGACCGCGCCGCTGACGAGAACCACTTCGCGGTCGGCGAGTTGGAACATGCCGACATCGCCGTGCTCGTCGCGGACCCGCTTGAACAAGCCGATGGGATCACTCGCGAGTTCGTCGAGGTGGCCGTGTTCGGTTTCCCCGCCGGAGACGCGCGGGGCTGTGGTGTGAGTACTGGTCATGAGAGTTTTCCTTCGGCTTCGACGTCGATGGCCTTCATGTGCGCGCCCGGAGCGAGGGCGATCATTGCCGCCACCGCCGACGCGAGGTTTTCCGGTTTCAAGAAGTTGCCATGCCTGGCGAGCCCGAAGGCGATCCAGTCGTTCAGCATGGCTTCGGTCTGCTTTTGTTCAAGGTTCATGCCCATACCGGTTAGCGTCTGGCCGGGCCGGACCAGGCCAGCGCGAACGCCACTGCCCTCGAGTTCCATTTGGATCGTGGTGACCAGACCTTCGACGCCGTACTTGGCGGCGACGTACGCCGACGACCACGGTCGTGGATGGGCAACGACGTCGGAGCTGATGAACACAATGTCACCGCGGCGACGTTGCATCATGGCGGGCGCGACGGCCCGGTACATGCGGTAGGCACCGACGAGGTGAACATCGATCTGGGCGGCCCAGTCGTCGACCGGCATCTCGTGCGCACGACCGATCTGCAGGTCACCGGCACCGGTAACGACCACTTCGAGGGGTCCGAGGAGTCGCTCGGCTTCGGCGACGGCGGCAGCGACCGAGTCGTCGTTGGTTACGTCGAGCGAGACGGCCACCGCCTCGCCGCCGCCCGCGACAATCTGCGTGGCAATCTCGGCGCATTTGTCGACGCGGCGGGCCCCGAGAGCCACCGGGTAGCCCGCTTCCGCGAGCATGCGCGCCGTCGCTTCACCAATGCCCGACGATGCTCCGGCGACGAGGACCGGTCGTCGTTCCGGGTGGGGTTGAAATCTCATCAACGCGCCTTCACCGTCATCGGGAGGGTTTCGAAGCCGCGGACGTTCACCGAGTGCACGCGGGCCGCAGCATCGAGGTCCAGGTCGAACCTGGTTGTGGTCCGGACAATTTCGCCGAGGCCGACGTTGGTTTCCAAACGGGCCAGGTGCGCGCCGAGACAAAAGTGCGTACCCAGACCAAACGAGCGAATGGTGCGGGCCGAGTCACGCCCAATCCGGAACTCGCCAGCATCGGGGCCGAAGGCTTCCTCGTCCCGGTTAGCCGACCCGATCAGCAGGAGAACCCGATCGCCCGCGGGGATCGTGAAACCGCCATACTCCACGTCCTCGAGGACGCGGCGCAGCAGCATTTGCGTCGACGTGTCGTAGCGGAGAGTTTCCTGCACCCAATCTTCAACCGCTTCAACCGGCTCTGCGCCGGCACCGACCGCGTCGAAGACTGGTGCGACCTGCCCGCTGCGATAGCCCCAGTAGACCGAGTTCGCGAGCAGCTTGGTGGTGGTCTCATTGCCCGCAACCACCATCAGCATCATGAAGCCGATGATTTCTTCTTCGGACATCGTGGTGACTTCGCCGTCCTCGCCGACGATCTCGGCGCGGATGAGGTCGGAGATCATGTCGTCACCCAGATTGCCGCGACGCTCCCGCACCAATTCCGCGTAGAACTGGTGAAGTTCCAGGTACGCGGTGATCGCGGCGGGCGGCACATCGGTGACACCCTCTTCCCGATGGATCAGCAGATCCGATTGTTTCCGCAGATAGGCGCGATCTTGCTGGCCAACGTCGAGGAGTTCGGACACCACATCCATCGGTAGCAAGCCGGCAAAGTCGTGGACGAAGTCGAACTCGCCCAACTGCAGGCAGCGGTCCCAATGCTGGTGTGCCAATTCCCCGATGCGCGGGGCCAACTCGGCCACCCGGTTGGGCGTAAAGCCCTTGGAAACGAGTTTCCGCAGCCGTAGGTGCCGCGGATCGTCCATCGCCAGGAAGCTCATCGCATGTTCGGCGTGCTCGTTGTACGCCATCGGATCCATCGAGACACCCCAACTATTGGAGAGTCGGATGTTGTCGCGGAAGGCGTCAGAAACATCCGCGTGTCGGGCCAGCGCCCAGAAGTCGCCATCGGTGTTGCGGTAGACCGGTGCCTCTGCGCGCAGACGCGCATAAGTGGGATACGGATCTTCGTGAAAGTCGTAGTCGTAGGGGTCGAAGGGAATCGATCCCTGCATGCCAGTGGTGATGACGGTCAACGTCTTATCCCATCAGTAGTGCGGCGGCGGCAACTAGCCGCTCGGACGTAGCTTCGTAACTCAGGTGACCCATCCCCGCGGTCACCAAACCTCCCGCGTACAGCATTTGCAGCGCGTCGACGACCTCGTCGCGGTTGGGGAAGTCGTCGCCGACGGCGGCGTTGAGTCGCTCGTGAATAAACCCGCCGATCCGCAGTCGTAGGTGCTGGGAGTCGGGGTCTCCGCCGAGGAGCGCGACGGTGACGGCCCCGCCGAGTTGGCCTTCGCCTGCCACCACCATCGAGACGCCGCGCAGTACCTGCGCCACGCGCTCGGTTGGCGGTAGTGACGGGTCGGATTCGGGGACACCTGCCGCGAGGCGACGCCAAAAGACCTCCGCGACCAGGTGCGACTTAGAACTGAAGTAGGTGTACGCGGTGGCGGGGGCGACGCCTGCACGCTTCGCGACATCGCGAACCGAGAGCGCGTCGAAACCTTCGGCGACCAGAATTTCGACGGCCGCGTCGGCCATTTTGGCGATCTTTTCGGCTTGCTGGGGGTTCAAGCGTCTGCGCGTGGATTCAACTTCGACGGGGGTGGACATGTGAGGGACGTTACTCTAATGTTGAAACGAAGTCTAGACACCTGTCCAGATGGAGTTCCGAAACACTGTTTGGAGTTACCGACCACATGACTCAAGCGGCTACCACCCTGAAGCCCCACATCGCGAGCGATCTGCTGATCGACGGCGGCCTCGTCCCCGGGTCCGGCGGCGTCTTCGACGTCGTCAATCCCGCCACCGAAGAAGTCATCGGGCAGGCTGCCGAGGCCACCGCCGACGACATGGACGCCGCGATCGCCGCGGCCCGCAACGCCTTCGACAACACCTCGTGGTCCCGCGACCACGCCTTCCGTGCCCGGTGCTTGCGTCAATTGCGCGACGCCCTTCTCGCCCACACCCACGAACTGCGCGAACTGACCGTTGCCGAGGTTGGTTGCCCAGTGTTTCTGACGCACGGGCCGCAATTGGTCGGCCCCATCACCGACCTCGGCTACTTCGCCGACCTCGCTGAGAACCACATCTGGCGAGTCGATCTCGGCGAAGCCAGCCCAATGGGCATCAAGAACCGCCGCGAGCTGCGGTCGGAGGCGATTGGCGTCGTCGGGGCCATCACGCCGTGGAACTTCCCCCACCAGATCAACTTCGCAAAGATCGGGCCCGCCCTCGCCGCCGGCTGCACCGTGGTGCTGAAACCCGCACCCGACACCCCGTGGTGTGCGGCGCTGGTCGGGAAGGTTATCGCCGAGGAGACTGACATCCCGGCGGGCGTGATCAACATCGTCACGTCGACCGATCATCGTCTCGGCGAGCAGCTGTGCACGGATCCCCGCGTCGACCTCATTTCTTTCACCGGTTCCACCGCCACCGGTCGTGCCGTCATGACCTCGGCTGCGGCAACGCTAAAGAAGGTGTTCCTGGAGTTGGGCGGCAAGTCGGCCTTCATTGTGCTCGACGACGCCGACCTCTCGGCCGCCTGCTCGATGGCGGCTTTCAACGTCGTCACCCATGCCGGTCAGGGCTGTGCTATCACCACGCGACTCGTCGTTCCGCGCGCCCAGCTCGACGAAGCCATCAGCGCGACCAAGAACGCGATGGCGGGTTTGGGGGCCAACGATCCAACTAAGCCGGGAACCATCTGCGGCCCGCTGATCTCCGAGCGTCAGCGCCAACGCGTGGAGGGCTACTTGGAGTTGGCTCGCGAAGAGGGCGGCGTGATCGAGACGGGTGGCGGTCGTCCCGCCGATCAGCCGCGCGGCTTCTTCGTCGAACCGACGTTGATTTCCGGTGTGGAGAACTCCGCTCGCGTGGCGCAGGAGGAGATCTTCGGGCCCGTCCTGGTGGTGATCCCCCACGACGGCGACCAGAATGCCATCGACATCGCCAACGATTCCCCATACGGACTCTCGGGTGCCGTTTGGGGCACCGACCCGGAACGCATCAACGCCGTCGTCGACGGTGTCCGCACCGGAACCATGGGCGTCAACGGCGGCATCTGGTATTCCGCCGACGTCCCCTTCGGCGGCTACAAAGCATCCGGCATCGGCCGCGAAATGGGCCAGCAGGGCTTCGCCGAATACCTAGAAACCAAAGCCGTCGCCACCCCCGTCTAACCCCGCTTTTTCGGCAGTTCTCCGGCTCCGCCTCCTCCCTTTTCTGTCACGTTTCGACCAGACCGTCACAACACACCGCAATCGGTGACGGTCTGGGCGCGTCGAGATTCCGTTTTGTGACAGAAAAGGGGAAATCCGGGGGGCACGCAAGCGGCACGACGGCACACACCCACGCCCCCACGCACCACGCACCCACGCACCTCTCAACCCCATCGAAACGAGGAATCATGAGTAATCGATTTACCGATAAGACTGCGATCGTCACCGGAGCGGCCGGCGGAATCGGCGAAGCCTATGCCCGCGCCTTGGCCGCCGAGGGCGCTTACGTGGTGATTGCCGACATCAACGACGACGCCGGGCAGGCTGTTGCCGACTCGATCGGCGGTATGTACGTGCACACCGACGTGGCCGACCCCGAGTCGGCAGCAGCCCTCGCCAAGGCCACCGTTGACGAGCGCGGCAAGATCGACGCCCTCATCAACAATGCCGCGATCTACGGCGGCATGAAACTCGACTTCCTCACCACCGTTCCCTGGGACTACTACAAAAAGTTCATGTCCGTGAACATGGACGGCGCACTCAACGTGACGCGCGCCTGCTACCAGCACATGCGTCACGGCGGTGCCATCGTCAACCAGTCGTCGACGGCTGCGTGGATGTACAGCGGCTTCTACGGACTGGCGAAGGTCGGCGTCAACGGCCTCACGCAGCAACTCGCCGTCGAACTCGGTGGGCAGCGGATCCGGATCAACGCCATCGCCCCGGGCCCCATCAACACCGAAGCGACCCTGACCAGCACGCCGCAGGAAATCGTCAACGATATGGTCTCGAAGCTGCCGATGGGCCGGGTCGGCACCCCCGACGACCTTGTCGGCATGTGCCTGTTCCTGCTCTCCGACGAGGCGTCGTGGGTCACCGGTCAGATCTTCAACGTCGACGGCGGACAGGTCATGCGCGCATGACCGAAGCTTCCCGCCCCGAAACCACGCGGCTCGGATACGTGGGCCTGGGCAATATCGGCGGCCCCATGGCGGTCCGACTTGCGGAGTCCTCCCCGCTGACCGTCTTCGACGTCTCACCGGAACCGGTCGCCAAGCTCGTCGAAGCCGGTGCGACCGCCGCCGACAGCCTTGCCGACCTGGCCACCGCCAGCGATCTGGTTAGCCTGTGCGTGCGCGACGACGCTCAGGTCGTCGAGGTCGTGACCGGCCTTCTCGGTCACCTCGCCGCTGGGTCGACGATTGTCGTGCATTCGACGATTTCTCCGGAGACGGCGGCGGCGCAGGCCGCACGATGCGCCGAACGGGACATTGCCCTCTTGGACGCACCGATCTCCGGTGGTGCGGCTGGCGCCCAGCAGGGCAGGCTCGCGATTATGGTCGGCGGCGACCGCGCCGCCTACGAAGCGGTGAAGGCTGCGCTCGCTCCGGCGGGCGACATGATCGTGCATGCCGGACCTGCCGCCGGGGATGGCACCAAGATGAAATTGGCCCGCAACCTACTGCATTTCATCTCGTTTGCCGCGACCACCGAAGCGGCACGATTGGCCGAAGCTGCGGGCATCGACATCGCGAAACTCGGCAGGGTGGTCCGCCACACTGATGCGATCACCGGCGGCGCCGGGGCCATTATGCTGCGCGATTCGACCGCACCGATTGAACCCGATGATTTCTGGTTCAGCGTCTTTACTCACGTCCGCGACCTCGGTGAAAAGGATTTGGGCCTGGCCCTGAATCTCGCCGACCAACTCGGCGTCGACCTCCCGATGGGTCGCGTCGCGCGTACCGACCTGGCCGCCGGACTCGGCGTCCCTCACACCCCGTTGCCCACCCCTGCAGAAGGAGCATCATGACCGACAACCAAACGCCCGCACCCGAAATGACCGAGCAGCGCCGCAAAGGTTTGGCGAAAATGTCGGAAGTCTATGGCTGGGAGATGGCCGACGGTCCCGGCGACGTTTTCGCCCACACGGCAGACCAGTTGTTCGGTGAAGTGTGGAGCCGAGAAGGCCTGACCAATCGTGACCGCCGACTGCTCCTACTGGGCGCGCTCGCAGCCAATGGCCACGTGGATATTGCCGAGATTCAGGCCGGGGCCGCCCTCGGTAACGGCGAGTTGACGCCGGAGGAACTCAACGAGATTGGCTTATTCCTCTGCTACTACGTGGGTTGGCCGATGGGAACCAGCATGGCGATGATGTTCGGTGGGGTCATCAACAAGCACAAGAAAGCGGCCCGGTGACCGGAATCGCATTCGCTAACCAAGCAACTGATTGCTTAGTGTCAACGTATGAAGAGTGTCGGTGCATTGAACTTTCGCCTGGTTGATCTCACCCCCGAGCAGATCGCTGAACGACTCGGCGTCGTCGAGCCGTTGACCGATTCGGTGCGCTCGCTGATCGACGCGGTGATCCGCACCGAGGTCGACGACGATCAGTTGCACGCGGCGCGCGAGAAAATCGATGCGATCGTCGCCGATCTGCGGGCCGAGCAAAAGCCGGGCAGTTTTGGTCTCGAGTTCACCAGCGACTTGCACGGTCTGCCTTGGGGCAACGCAGCGGTCGGGGCGCGCAACGCGATTGCCCCGCCCATGCGGATCGTTCATCACGAGGACAAGACTGCGACGTGCGAGGTCGACCTCGGTGCCGCGTACGAGGGTCCTAGCGGACTCGTCCACGGCGGCGTCTCGGCGTTGCTACTTGATCAACTCCTCGGCGAGGTGGTCAGTGTGAACGACAAAATGCCGTCGTTTACCGGGACGCTCAACGTGAAGTACGTGGCACCGACACCGCTCGGCCCCGTGCGCCTGCACGCGGAGATCGTCAATCGCGAAGGCCGCAAAACCTTTGTCCGCGGGCATATCGCGACGACCGACGGTACCGTCACCGTGACCGCCGAGGGAATCATGGTGGCACCAGCCAACCTGCCGAATCTCGGCTAGGTCCGCTCGCTCGACCCAGCTGACTCGATCGTCTCGAGCGGCGCAGCCTTTAACTCGGGGGCATTGGCCACCAGGAGCCATGCGGCGAGGGTCGCGAAGAGCAGCGGGATCATCAGATCGAATTGCGGCACCATCGCCAATGCAAGAAACAGGCTGATCCAGCCGTTGCGGGTCGCGGCGACAGAGATCCCCACCACGGCCGCAGTCACCGCAATAACGAGCGGTATCGACGGAATCAGGACGTGGGTGCCGAACCCGAGTGCCGCACCGATGAACACCGCCGGGAAGATTCGACCGCCGCGGAACCCGGCCGCGCTCGCCAGCAGCATCGCGCACAGTTTGACGCCGGCGAACACGAAGAAGCCGACCGCGGTCGTCGTCGAGAGTTGCGCAGGGAGCTCTTTCATCTGCTCGAGCCCTTTGAACAGGGTGATCGACCCGCCGAGCACCCCCAGTGCACCCAGTGCCGCGCCTGCGGCAGTCAGCAGAAGGACCGGATTGCGCATCGATCGATGCAGCAGTCGGTGCAGGGGGTCGAACACCATCGCACCCACGATGCCGACGGCGGCAGCTGCCACGCCTACGCCCACCGCTCGGAGCAGGTCGCCCAGACCGCCGACCGTCTCCTCGGGTAGCCCCATCGACATGGTCAAGTCGGTGAAATGCAGGATCACAAATGACCCGGTCGCCGCCGCAACCAACGGCAGGTAAAGCCTGTTCCAGAGGGGAATCCGGGTGTCTCCGCTGTTGAGCTCCGACAGCATCAGCGCTGCGGCGACCGGCGTCCCAAACAGTGCGCCAATGGTGGCGGCGCTCGCGAGTCCGGCCCAGTCCTTGTGCGGAACTTTCGGAATGAGTCGCGCACCGAGAACGACGATAACCGCCGCGTTGATGGCCATGATGGGGTTCTCCGGGCCGAGGCTCACGCCGCCGGCCAGGGTAACGATGGTGGCGATGATCAGCCCCGGTAGCACTTTCAATGGCAGCGGCTCGCTGAGCAGTTCGATGGTGGCGGGATCGTCACCGGCATGCCCGGGCATCCAACGGATCACGAGACCTGTGATCAGTCCCGCCATGGTGAGGACCACCATGATCCACCACCAGTCGTCCGTGGATGCGCCGACCGCCGAACTCAGGTCGTCCCACACCAGTTTCTGGACGAAGTCAGCGACCGCCGAAAGACCCGCCAGACCGAGTGCACACAGCACCCCCGCCGCGATGGCCACCGGTGTTAACGCGATCATCCGTCCGACCGGAGAGCGAAATTCTTCGGCCCCGGGCGATGCGGGATTGCCTTCGGCCACTGCGGAACTCCCTCCGTCACCGGGGGTGAGCCCCGGCTAGCTGTGGTCAGGAGTTTAGACCCGTCCACCCATGTACGACTGCCGCTCGGAAAACCTCAACCGCCGCCCCGAGTAAGCACTCGCTTGGCCCTTTCGCGGACGGGGGTTGAGGCGTTGGGTAGCGTCGAGGCCATGTGTGACGAGCAACGTGCCGCGCCGTTCTCCGCCGCGGAGACTGACGCCGTGCAAAAAATCTGGCGCGACCTGGGGCTCCCCGGCATCATCGATGTCCATACCCATTTCATGCCGCAGAACGTGATGAACAAGGTGTGGGGCTACTTTGACGAGTTCGGCGCAAAGGCTGGCGTCGAGTGGCCCATCACCTACCGCACTGACGAAGACAAGCGCGTCGAGACGCTCCGCGGCTTCGGTGTTCGGGCCTACTCGTCGATGATCTATCCCCACAAGCCCGACATGGCGCAATGGCTCAACGGGTGGGGTATCGAATTCGCCACCGCCCACCCCGATTGCTTGCAGACGGCCACGTTTTACCCGGAGTCGGGGGTCGGAGGGTACGTGGCCAGCGCGATCGAGGCCGGTGCCGAAGTCTTCAAGTCGCACATTCAGGTCGGCGAGTACGCTCCCAACGATCCCCTACTCGACGATGTGTGGGGATTGCTGTCCGAAACGCAGGTCCCCGTCGTTATTCACTGCGGTTCGGGCCCGGCACCTGGCACCTACACCGGGCCGGAACCCATCGCCGAGTTGCTGGGCCGCTTCCCGAATCTGCCGCTGATCATCGCGCACATGGGCATGCCCGAGTATGAGCAGTTCATGACGCTCGCCGAGAAGTACCCGGAGGTGCGTCTCGATACGACGATGGCCTTCACCGATTTCGTGGAGAATCTGTCGCCCTTGCAGGAATCGTTGAAGCCCCGTCTCCGGAACCTCGGCGGAAAGGTGCTGTTCGGCAGCGATTTCCCGAATATCCCGTACGGCTATCCCGAAGCGCTAACTGCCTGCGCTCGCCTTGACCTTGGTGATGACTGGCTCCGCGGCGTCTTCTACAACAACGCCGCCGCCCTCTTCGGCCGGAAGTGACGATGCTCGTCGACACGACGATCGTCACCCATCTGAGCAACATGGCCGACGCGGCAGTTGCCGCCGAGGAAGCCGGCTACGACGGGGTCTGGACCTTTGAGTCGTCGCACGATCCGTTCTTGCCGCTGATGTTGGCCGCCGAGCACACCACGAAGGTGGAGATCGGCACCTCGATCGCGGTGGCGTTCGCCCGCAACCCGCTACTGCTGGCGAGCATCGGGTGGGACTTGCAGTCGTACTCGCGGGGCCGCTTTATTCTGGGGCTCGGCACTCAGATCAAGCCGCACATCGAGCGACGCTACTCGATGCCGTGGAGTCGCCCAGCCGCCCGCATGCACGACATGATTTCGGCGATCCGCGAGATCTGGCAGTCGTGGGAGACGGGCGGGCGCCTCGATCACCGGGGCGAGTTCTATACGCACACGCTGATGCCGCCACTTTTTCGGCCCAACCCCGATGAGGTGCAGGATTTCGGCACACCGCCGATCTGGCTGGCTGGCGTCGGTCCACGGATGACGGAAGTCGCCGGCGAGGTGGCGGACGGCTTTTTGTCGCATCCGCTGTGTCCGCCGGAGTTTCTGCGGGAGACCACGGTGCCGTCGTTGATGGCCGGTGCGGCCAAGGCTGGTCGGCCGGTCCCGGCGATTCATCATTCGGCGATGGTGATCGTCGGACACGATGACGCCGAGTTGAAGGTGGCACGAGAGGGCGTTCGGAAGCAGATCGCGTTCTACGGTTCGACGCCCGCCTACCGCCCGGTTCTCGACTCTGTCGGTTACGGCGATCTCGGGCCGCGCCTGCACGAATTGTCCCGGACGGGCGGATGGTCGGAGATGACGAAACTGGTTGGCGATCAGTTAGTTGACGCGATCGCCGTTAACGCCGCCGACCCCGTCGCCGGTGCCGCCGAACTGCTGCGCCGCTACGGTCCCCTCGTCGATCGCCTCGGCTTCAACACCCCGTACCAGGCGGACCCCGCCCTCCTCGTCAACCTCTCCCGTGCCGTTCGCGCATGATGCGTCGATTCCCGCACTATGTCTGACATAGTGCGGGAAT